>NZ_LWBS01000430.1 GCF_001652265.1 Rhizobium leguminosarum | reverse complement strand
GCGCGGAGATACAGTCTGTTTGCATCGGGGCCTCCTTAGCGAATCTGGTAAGCCTTTGTAGCAAAAGCAGTTTCTCAGATTCGCAGCCCCGATGCACCCCTTACTTTGAGAGATTCGGGCTAGCCGCGACAAGGCATTGATTTTAAATAAAAAAACGGATAAAAGGAAATTTGGTGGAGCTAAGCGGGATCGAACCGCTGACCTCTTGCATGCCATGCAAGCGCTCTCCCAGCTGAGCTATAGCCCCATCAAGGTGGTCCGGCTCAAGGCCGGTCCTGGGATGCTCCTCAAGGCGCGTGCCCTGCGGAGTGGCGGCTTATTACTTCCGGTTTCCGGAGATAGCAAGCCTAAAAAAATGCGGCCCGGAGAATTTTTTCCTCGCCGGGCCGAAATGCAGTCTCAGACTTCGTCTTCGTCGCCGGTGACGCCGATGATATCGCTCATGTCGTCATCATCGTCATCTTCGTCGGGTGTGAGGAAGGTATCGTCGTCGTCATCGCCTTCGATTTCGACATCGTCGTCGCCAATATCCGGAATGTCGTCGCCGCCGGCGGCGTCATCGGCATCTTCCAGCGAAACCAGTTCGACTTCGGTGTTTTCAGTATCGACTTCCGCGACCTCGTCTTCCTCGGCAACCTCGGCGATCGCCGAGGTTTCTTCGAAGAAGGACAAAGGGTAGGACTTGCCGGTATAAGGAGAGACGATCGGATCCCGGTTCAGATCATAAAACTTCTTGCCGGTTTCCGGATCGGTACGCTTGGTTCCAAGTTCCGCTTTCGCCACTATAAGCCTCGTGTGAATAGCCGAATATGAGATTCGGCAGATGCCGTTCAAGCCGGCGTTCCATCGGAATTTATAAGCCGGTCCCCTTAATCGCTGTGGCTTCCCATGTCAAAGCCAAACTTTGCGATCGGAGCGCCGGGTTTTTGGCAAGCCGACGGATGACCGCCCGGCGCGTTTATGTTAACGAGCCGCAACAGCTGCAGAAGCAGACAGGAATTGTGACCGGCCAAGCCTGCCTTGCGGCAAAAATAGACTGCGTTTGCAAAGGATTACGCCATGCTGCACGGCTCTGCGCCCAGGCCCGCCACCGCCCGCAAATCCGCCAGTCTCAAGGGCAGCGTCCGTATTCCGGGCGACAAGTCGATCTCGCATCGTTCCTTCATGTTCGGCGGGCTTGCTTCCGGCGAAACGCGGATCACCGGCCTGCTCGAGGGTGAGGACGTGATCAATACCGGCCGGGCAATGCAGGCGATGGGCGCCAGGATCCGCAAGGAGGGTGCGCAATGGGTGATCGAGGGCACCGGCAACGGTGCGCTGCTTGCGCCTGACGCGCCGCTCGATTTTGGCAATGCCGGCACCGGCGTGCGGCTGACCATGGGTCTCGTCGGCACATACGACTTTCACTCCACATTCACAGGCGACGCCTCGCTTTCGAAACGGCCGATGGGCCGTGTGCTCGCTCCGCTGCGCGAAATGGGCGTGCAGGTCAGCGCATCCGAAGGCGACAGGCTGCCGGTGACGCTCAGAGGCCCGGGAACGCCGAGCCCGATCCGCTATCGGGTGCCGATGGCATCCGCCCAGGTGAAATCGGCCGTGCTGCTTGCCGGTCTCAATACGCCGGGTGTCACCACGGTCATCGAGCCGGTGATGACGCGCGACCATACCGAAAAGATGCTGCAGGGTTTTGGCGCCGCCCTTTCCGTCGAGACGGACGGAGATGGCGTCCGCACGATCCGGCTCGAAGGCCGCGGCAAGCTTAAGGGCCAGGTGATCGACATTCCGGGCGATCCCTCCTCCACCGCCTTCCCGCTGGTTGCGGCGTTGCTTGTCCCCGGCTCCGACATCACCATCGTCAACGTGCTGATGAACCCGACCCGCACGGGGCTGATCCTGACGCTGCAGGAGATGGGCGCTAATATCGAGGTGCTGAATGCACGCCTTGCCGGCGGCGAGGACGTGGCGGATCTGCGCGTGCGCCATTCCGAGCTCAAGGGCGTCACCGTTCCCGAAGAACGGGCGCCATCGATGATCGACGAATATCCTATCCTCGCCATCGCTGCCTGTTTCGCCGACGGCACGACGGTCATGAAGGGGCTGGAGGAACTGCGGGTCAAGGAGTCCGACCGTCTTTCCGCCGTCGCCGACGGGCTGAAGCTGAATGGCGCCGACTGCGACGAGGGCGAGGATTTTCTCATCGTGCGCGGCCGGCCAGACGGCAAGGGCCTCGGCAACGCTGCCGGCGGCCAAGTCCGGACGCATCTCGACCATCGCATCGCCATGAGTTTCCTTGTGCTGGGGCTTGCCTCGGAGCATGCTGTGACGATCGACGACGCGGCAATGATCGCGACCAGCTTTCCGGAATTCATGCAGCTGATGACCGGCCTTGGAGCGAAGATCGAGCTGGTGGCGGAATGATGTGCCAGCTGCCGCATGTCCGCAAAGACGAACTCATTCGCCGTTTCGGCGTGCTGCCGCAGGATTGATCGTATGACAAACGAGACCTTCACCATCGCCATCGATGGCCCGGCGGCGGCCGGCAAGGGCACGCTTTCACGCCGCATCGCCGACCAATACGGCTTCCATCATCTGGATACCGGCCTGACCTATCGCGCCACGGCCAAGGCGCTGCTCGATGCCGGCCTGCCGCTCGACGACGAGGCAGTGGCGGAAAAGATCGCAAGAGAGGTTGAACTCGCTGGATTGGATCGCGATATACTTTCCAAACATGAGATCGGCGAAGCCGCATCGAAGATTGCCGTGATGCCGGCGGTGCGCCGGGCGCTGGTCGAGGCGCAGCGACGGTTTTCGACGAAGGCGCCGGGAACGGTGCTCGATGGGCGCGATATCGGCACGGTCGTCTGCCCGAATGCGGCGGTGAAATTCTATGTAACGGCGTCGCCGGAAGTCCGCGCAAGACGCCGTTATGACGAGATCCTCGGCAAAGGCCTGACGGCGGATTTCGATGCGATTTTCGAGGACGTCAAGCGGCGCGACGAACGCGACATGGGACGGGCCGACAGCCCTTTGAAACCAGCTGATGATGCGCACTTGCTTGATACGTCGGAAATGAGTATAGAGGCCGCGTTTCAAGCTGCTCAATCGATCATCGATGCGGTCTTGAGCCGAAATGCCTAAATTCAAGCGATTTTGCGTGCTCTAAGCATGGATCGCTTCTCATACAGCAAGCCTGAAATTCCGTCCAAGCGCCGGATTGCCTTCGTCAGAGAGGGCGGACTGGGTTCAGGCCCGTTCAACGCAAACCAACCGGCGCATACGTGTCCGCTTCCGTTTCAGGACACGCAGGAGATTTTATGTCAGTAGCTACCCCCTCCCGCGAGGATTTCGCGGCTCTTCTCGAAGAGTCCTTTGCCAAGAACGACCTGGCCGAAGGCTATGTCACCAAGGGCATCGTCACGGGCATCGAGAAGGACGTCGCCGTTGTCGACGTCGGCCTGAAGGTTGAAGGCCGCATCGCGCTCAAGGAATTCGGCGCGCGCGCCAAGGACGGCCTGTTGAAGGTCGGCGACGAAGTCGAAGTTTATGTCGAGCGCATCGAAAACGCGCTTGGCGAAGCCGTTCTGTCGCGCGAGAAGGCTCGCCGCGAAGAAAGCTGGGTCAAGCTCGAAGCCAAGTTCGAAGCTGGTGAGCGCGTCGAAGGCGTGATCTTCAACCAGGTCAAGGGCGGCTTTACGGTCGACCTCGACGGTGCGATCGCCTTCCTGCCGCGTTCTCAGGTCGATATTCGCCCGATCCGCGACGTGACCCCGCTGATGCACAATCCGCAGCCCTTCGAAATCCTCAAGATGGACAAGCGCCGCGGCAACATAGTGGTTTCGCGCCGTACGGTTCTGGAAGAATCCCGTGCCGAACAGCGTTCTGAAATCGTTCAGAACCTCGAAGAAGGCCAGGTTGTTGACGGCGTCGTCAAGAACATCACCGATTACGGTGCGTTCGTTGACCTCGGCGGCATCGACGGCCTGCTGCACGTCACCGACATGGCATGGCGCCGTGTGAACCATCCGTCGGAAATCCTGAACATCGGCCAGCAGGTCAAGGTTCAGATCATCCGCATCAACCAGGAAACCCACCGCATCTCGCTCGGCATGAAGCAGCTCGAGAGCGATCCGTGGGATGGCATCCAGGCCAAGTATCCGGAAGGCAAGAAGATTTCCGGTACCGTCACGAATATCACCGACTATGGTGCATTCGTCGAGCTGGAGCCGGGCATCGAAGGCCTGATCCACATCTCGGAAATGTCCTGGACGAAGAAGAACGTTCACCCCGGCAAGATCCTGTCCACGAGCCAGGAAGTCGAAGTCGTCGTTCTCGAAGTCGATCCGTCCAAGCGCCGTATTTCGCTCGGCCTCAAGCAGACGCTGGAAAATCCGTGGGCAGCATTCGCCCGCAGCCATCCGGCCGGCACTGAAGTCGAAGGCGAAGTCAAGAACAAGACCGAATTCGGCCTGTTCATCGGCCTCGACGGCGATGTCGACGGCATGGTGCACCTCTCCGACCTCGACTGGAACCGTCCAGGCGAACAGGTCATCGAGGAGTTCAACAAGGGTGACGTCGTCAAGGCCGTCGTTCTCGACGTCGATGTCGAGAAGGAACGCATCTCGCTCGGCATCAAGCAGCTCGGCAAGGATGCAGTCGGCGACGCCGCTGCTTCTGGCGACCTGCGCAAGAATGCAGTCGTTTCCTGCGAAGTGATCGCGGTCAACGACGGTGGCGTCGAAGTGAAGCTCGTCAACCACGAGGACATCACTTCCTTCATCCGTCGCGCCGACCTCGCCCGCGACCGCGACGAGCAGCGCCCCGAGCGTTTCTCGGTCGGCCAGGTGTTCGACGCCCGCGTCACCAACTTCTCCAAGAAGGACCGCAAGATCATGCTGTCCATCAAGGCTCTGGAGATTGCGGAAGAGAAGGAAGCCGTTGCCCAGTTCGGTTCGTCCGACAGCGGCGCTTCGCTCGGCGACATCCTGGGCGCAGCCCTGAAGAACCGCGGCGGCGAATAAGCCTCGCATCCGCCTTTGAATTGAAGAACCCGCCGGAGCGATCCGGCGGGTTCTTCATTTTCAGGCGATGAAAAGTGTTATTCCCAGCCGACCATGCGCTGATAGAGCGCATAGACCGGATCGGTGGCCACGCCTGGCTGATAGGCCGACGGTTCGGCATCGATCATCCTCGGCGCCCTTCGCTCGGGTGCGGCGGCGGTTTCTTCAGCGTCGGGCTCGGCATCCTCGCCGCCGGACTGCGCCTGCTGCTGATCCTCGGACGCGTCGTCGCGCTGATGCTGATGCTCGTGATGCGTTTCGCCTGCCTTCTCGTTCGGCGGCGTATCCTTGGCGAACTGGTAAGGTAGCTGCGTATAGGCAAATCCCTCCGGCATCCTTGCCGCCAACGGCACATAGGAAGCCTCGGCCGTCTCGGGAAGCGGCATCGGCTGCGGTTGCGCGGAGATTTCTTTCGGCTGACGGGCGGCCGCAGCCGCGGCCTCAATATCCATCTGCGGTGGGCGGAGCGCGGCGGACTGGCGAGGATCGGGTGCTGTGAATTCGGCCGGCTGCCTGGTCAAGGTTTCGGTCGCATCGCTGATGACGGCGTCATCGAGGATCGTATCGATCTCCACGGCCGCCTCGACGGGAACATCTTCCAGCGCGGTTTCGATATCCTGCTCGCGGATGATGGTGGCGATCATCTCGGAGACTTCTTCGGTCATGGAGGCGACAATTCCTGCCCAGTTCCTGGGAATGACAGGATCGACCTTATCCGACATCGCACCGGTTTGGATGGCAGGCGGCTCCGGCGTTGCCTGCGTATCGTCGGCCGCTGCGGCTTCCGTCGGCAACGGTTGCCCGGCTTCGATCTCCTGCGGCGCAGATTCTTCCGGGGCGATCTCCCTTGCCGTCGCCGGGGCAGACTGAGCCCGGTTTTCAGCCTGCGGTGTTTCCGGATCGGCAGCTTCCACGGCTTCGGCGACGACCGCTTCTTCGACGGTCACCAAAGCTGCGGCCTCGATCAGCGAATCGGCTGACGCAGGCGCCGTGTCTGCCGGCTGACGCATGGCGGCAGGCAGCCTGTCTTCATGCAGCCGGATCTCGGGGCGCGCTTCGGCGCGCATCGGCGATGCATCGTTCTGGCCATAGGAGCGGACGACGGCGCGGGCGGCGAGATTGCGATCCTTATAGCGGACGATCTCCAGATAGGCGACGACGCGGGCGGCTTCCGGGCCTGTCGGGTTCTTCAGGGCCTCGGCGATCGTCCGGAGCGGCACGCTATGCCCATTCTCGGTGAGCTGGCGCTCGACCTCGTCGATCCTGGCGGTTGGCAGTCGCCGGATGGCATCGGCGAGCCGAGAGGCGAAGGCAAGATTGCTCTCGTCCTCGCCGCGATCCAGCGAGATCGAGCGGCCTGCCGCGTCGATGACATCGAAAAGGGCTTCGACCATGCGCTCGCGCGCCGCAAGGAGCAGAATATTGAGCTTGCCGGCAATGGCGGAATTGAGGTCTGCGGCTTCTACGGCGTTGACAGGCGCGGGGGCAATCACCGATTGGCCGAGACCACTGGCGACGATCGCCGCTGTCTGACCCTGGGACGAAAAGCTTGCATTGGACGCTGCACGAATGGGAGTCAACATGGCATGCTCCTTTCGTAAGTGACGATGAAAGCAGGCTCTAGAAAAGGACCGCGCTCATCCGGTCCCCTTGCATCCCAGCAGATCCTCCTGTCCGCATGACGCAGCTCCGGCGTCATCGAAATGCATAAAAATTAACAGGAATATTAATGAACAGGCGTTAACGAATCGCTAACGGCCGCCGGCAGGCCTGCCGTACGGCTATTAGCAAACGCAGAATGAAGGCAATTCGCTCAGCTATGGGCGAAGATATCGGCATCTTCCCAGCCGAGCAGGTCGAGCTTGGCGCGGGTCGGCAGGAATTCGAAGCAGGCCGTCGCATGATCGTAGCGGCCATCGCGGATCAGGCGTTCCGTCAGCTTGTCGCGCAATGCATGCAGATAAAGCACGTCGGAGGCGGCATATTCGAGCTGGGCCGGGGACAGCGTCTCGGCCGCCCAATCGGAAGATTGCTGCGCCTTGGAGACATCGACGTCGAGCATCTCCTTGAGATTATCCTTGAGGCCGTGGCGATCCGTATAGGTCCGGATCAGACGCGAGGCGATCTTGGTGCAGAAAACCCGGGTCGTCGTGACACCGAAGGTATGGAAGAGTACGGCAATATCGAAGCGGCCGTAATGAAAGATCTTCTGATGGGTGGGGTCTTCGAGCAGGGCGACGAGATTGGGCGCCTCTTTCTGACCGGCGGCGATGCGGATGATATCGGCGGTGCCGTCACCCGGCGAAAGCTGGACGACGCAGAGCCGATCGCGGCGCGGCACAAGGCCGAGCGTTTCGGTGTCGATTGCAATCGCGCCGGTGTAGCGGGCGGCATCGGCCGCGGAAATATCGCCTTCGTGATAACGTATGGTGGCTGCCATGAGACAATCTTTCGTTCGAATGCATCCCCTACAGCGCCCGGCGTCTTTTTAGACGCGCAAAGGACGCTGTGGCACTTTGAATGGCTGCATAATTTTATCCTTAAATCGATTCCGATTTAAGGATTTATGCAGCAGCGCTATAGCGCAAAGGCGCAGAGTGCGAAACCGCTTTCCAGCCGGTGGAGCGCCGTGCGTCCTCTTGGACGCACAATGGACGCTCTACCTCATTTAGTCTCCGCATCGTGTTAGCCGTTCAGAATGTCGGCGGGGTGTTGATCCAGAGAAGCACGGTTTCGCCATCGTGGCGGTTGCGCCAGGAATGGTCGCGGCGGCTTTCGAAATAAAGTGAATCGCCGGGACCGAGGTCGAAGAACTGATCGCTGTCGAGCACCAGTTCGAGCCGGCCGGACAGAACATGCATGAATTCCTCGCCCTCGTGGCGGTAGGCGCCTTCGCTGGCAGCCCCCGGCGCCAGCACGAAACGGTGGCAGTCCATCATCCTGCGGCCTTCGGCAAGGAGCTGCACCGCGACACCCGGCGTTGTTTCCGGCCACTTGCGCCATTCGCCGGCGCGCACCAGCGCCGGCACGTCCCCGCTTTCTTCACCGGAGAGGCGGGAGACGGTGGTGCCGTAATATTCGGCGAGATCGTGCAGCGTCTTGAAACTGACGCCCTGCGAGGTGCGCTCCAGCGTCGAGAGCGTCGAAGAGCTGACGCCGATGTCGCCGGCCACCTGATCGAGCGTCTTGCCGCTCGCATGGCGCAGGCTGCGCAGCTTGCGGCCGAGGCCGCCATCCTGGCTTGCCTCGGCACCATCGGCGGAAGGCTCCTCGCTCTCCAGCGCCTCGCGGATTGCCGCGGGATTAAGGCCCCGCTCGACACGATACCAGGAGATGCGCTTCAACCGCGCCACGTCGTCGGCGCTGTATTGCCGATGCCCGGTTTGCGAGCGGCCGGGAACCACCAGACCCTGGCTTTCCCAGAGGCGCAGCGTCGAGGCCGAAACGCCCGCCAGCCGCGCGGCTTCCGCCACCTTGTAGCGCACAGGCCCGTTATCGTTCATCCGCCAATATCCCTGATTCCAATCGCCCCAGAGCTTTCATCAAAAAACGTGATGTTTGAAGCAAAAAATGCCGCTTGTTTTCTTGCAGGAAAAATGTAGGAGTTTTGTATGCGTCTTGCAGAAGATATGCAAGATAGTTTTAAACCTTTTTAGCGGAGGAGCCATCGATGAACACGACAAGCCTGACGGACCGGAAGAACGCCGCTATTTCACGCGGCGTCGGCATGACGACCCAGATCTATGCGGATCATGCAGAGAATGCCGAGATCTGGGACAAGGAGGGCCGCCGTTACATCGATTTCGCCGCCGGCATCGCCGTTCTCAATACCGGCCACCGTCATCCCCGGGTCATCGCGGCGGTCAAGGATCAGCTCGACCGATTCACCCATACCTGCCATCAGGTGGTGCCCTACGAAAGCTACGTGCATCTCGCCGAACGACTGAACGCGCTGCTGCCTGGTGATTTCGAGAAGAAGACGATCTTCGTCACGACAGGTGCCGAAGCGGTCGAAAACGCCGTCAAGATCGCGCGTGCAGCAACCGGCCGCTCGGCCGTCATCGCCTTTGGCGGCGGCTTCCATGGCCGTACCTTCATGGGCATGGCGCTGACCGGCAAGGTCGTGCCCTACAAGGTCGGCTTCGGCGCTATGCCCGGTGACGTGTTCCATATTCCTTTCCCGGTCGAACTGCACGGCGTCACCGCCGATCAGTCGCTGGCGGCACTGAAGAAGCTCTTCGCCGCCGATGTCGATCCGCAGCGCGTCGCAGCCATCATCATCGAGCCGGTGCAGGGCGAAGGTGGCTTCTACTCCGCACCTGCCGCCTTCATGAAGGCGCTGCGCGAACTCTGCGATCAGCACGGCATCCTGCTGATCGCCGACGAGGTGCAAACCGGTTTTGCCCGCACCGGCAGGATGTTCGCGATGGACCATCACGAAGTGGCGCCCGACCTGACAACGATGGCAAAGAGCCTGGCCGGCGGTTTTCCGCTCGCCGCCGTCACCGGCCGCGCCGCGGTCATGGATGCGCCGGGACCGGGCGGGCTCGGCGGCACCTATGGCGGCAATCCGCTCGGGATCGCCGCTGCCCATGCCGTGCTCGACGTCATTGTCGACGAAGATCTCTGCAACCGCGCCAACCAGCTTGGCGGACGGCTGAAGCAGCGGCTGGAATCGTTGCGCGAGACGGTGCCGGAGATCGTCGATATCCGCGGGCCGGGTTTCATGAATGCCGTCGAATTCAACGACCGGACGACGGGACTGCCGGGCGCGGAATTCGCCAACCGGGTGCGTCTGATCGCGCTCGACAAGGGCCTGATCCTGCTCACCTGCGGCGTCCACGGAAACGTTATCCGCTTCCTCGCGCCGATCACCATCCAAGACGAGGTCCTCGGCGAGGCGCTCGATATTCTCGAAGCCTCGATGCTGGAAGCGAGCGCGGGCAGTTAAGCGCACCGGAACCGGATTTTAATGGCTGTCGGCAACAGGCAGCCGCACTCCCAAGGAGGATATGACATGGCTTTCACCACCGCACTGACCAAGCACGTTCCCTTCTCCTCGCCCTTCCTGCGCGATGCCGGCTATATCGACGGCGTCTGGACGTCAGGCGATGCCACTCAGACTTTCGACGTGCTGAACCCGGCAACCGGCGAACTGCTCGCCTCACTGCCCGATATGGGTGCGGCCGAGACGCGGACCGCAATCGATGCGGCCCATGCCGCCCAGCCGGCCTGGGCGGCCCGTCCAGCCAAGGAGCGCAGCGCGATCCTGCGCAAATGGTTCGACCTGATGGTCGCCAATGCCGACGAACTCGCGGCGATCCTGACCGCCGAGATGGGCAAGCCGTTCCCGGAAGCGCGCGGCGAGATCCTTTATGCCGCGGCCTATATCGAATGGTATGCGGAAGAGGCCAAACGCATCTATGGCGAGACGATCCCCGCGCCTTCCGACGATAAACGGATGATCGTCATCCGGCAGCCGGTCGGCGTCGTCGGCACGATCACGCCGTGGAATTTCCCGGCGGCGATGATCACCCGCAAGATCGCCCCGGCGCTTGCCGTCGGCTGCACCGTGGTGTCGAAGCCGGCCGAACAGACGCCGCTGACGGCGATCGCGCTTGCGGTGCTCGCCGAGCAGGCCGGCATTCCGGCCGGCGTCTTCAACGTCATCGTCGGCATCGATGGTCCGGCGATCGGCCGCGAGCTCTGCGGCAACGAAAAGGTGCGCAAGATCAGCTTCACCGGCTCGACCGAGGTCGGCCGCATCCTGATGCGGCAGTGCGCCGACCAGATCAAGAAGGTGAGCCTGGAGCTCGGCGGCAACGCGCCCTTCATCGTCTTCGACGATGCCGACCTGGACGCTGCCGTCGAAGGCGCGATCGCCTCCAAATACCGCAATGCCGGCCAGACTTGCGTCTGCGCCAACCGCCTCTACGTTCAGTCGAACGTCTATGACGCCTTCGCCGCCAAGCTTGCCGCCAAGGTCGCCGAGATGTCGGTCGGCGACGGCTTCAAGCCGGGTGTCGTGATCGGGCCGCTGATCGATGAGCAAGGCCTTGCCAAGGTGGAGGACCATGTCAGCGACGCGCTTGCCAAGGGCGCCAAGGTACTGACTGGCGGCAAGCGCATCGACGGCGCCGGCACCTTCTTCACGCCGACGGTCCTGACCGGCGTTGCGTGCGGCATGAAGGTGGCGCGCGAGGAGACCTTCGGGCCGGTGGCGCCGCTCTTTCGCTTCGAGACCGTCGAGGATGTCATCGCCCAAGCCAATGATACGGAATTCGGCCTCGCCGCCTATTTCTACGCCGGCGACCTGAAGAAGGTCTGGCGGGTGGCTGAAGCGCTGGAATACGGGATGATCGGCATCAATACCGGCATCATGTCATCCGAGACCGCGCCTTTCGGCGGCATCAAGCAATCCGGCCTCGGCCGCGAAGGCTCGCGCCACGGCGCCGACGACTATCTGGAAATGAAATATCTCTGCATCGGCGGCGTCTGATCCGCCGTCTCAAGGCGCAAGACACCCCAACGACACGCGGCGTTGCGCCGCGTGTCGTCAATAGTGCGGCGGGCGGGTGATGCCAGGTGCCTCCAGCGACTGCTCCTCCAGCGACAGGAAGCGTTCGGTCAGCCGGTCGAGCTTGGTGCGCATCTGCTCGACCGTCTTCCATTGCTCGGCGAGCTGATCGGAAAGCTCTTCGATCGTCTTTGCCTGGTGGGCCAACATTTCTTCCAGCCGGGTGATGTGGTTCGTCTCGTCGGACATCGATGCTCCTTTGCCGAAACCGGCACAGATGGTTCTCCCAAAGCGGAAATAGGCCGCCTCGTCAATGCTTTCCATGCCCGGCGCGGCCACGCGCAAAACTGTACCGTTTGGTTACTAAAAGTCCTTGCCGCGCCTGATGTTGTGGGGTAGGCCGTTATGCATCTGGGAGGAATACTTATGGATGCGGGAAACGGCTTTCTTCATCCGGACCGGCTTTTTCCGGCTGATCCGGCAACACGGACCATCGCGCGAGACCTCTACGAGACGGTGCGCAATCTTCCGATCGTCAGCCCGCACGGGCATACCGAACCCTCCTGGTTTGCCGACGACAAGCCCTTCGAAGACGCGGCCTCGCTGCTGGTCATTCCCGATCACTATCTCTTCCGGATGCTGCACAGCGTCGGCGTCACCTTGGACGAGCTCGGCGTGCCGCGGCTCGACGGCAAACCGGCGGCTGAGGGACGGGCGATCTGGCGGACCTTTGCCGCACATTATCATCTTTTCCGCGGAACGCCTTCGAGCCTTTGGGTCGACCACGCCATGTCGGCCGTGCTCGGCTGCACCGAGCCGCTGACGGCTGATAATGCCGATGCGCTCTACGACCATATCAATGCCCAGCTTGCGCTTCCCGAATTCCGCCCGCGGGCGCTGCATCAGCGATTCGGCATCGAAACGATCGCGACCACCGATGGAGCGCTCGACCCGCTGGCGCATCACCAGAAGTTGGCGGCGGACGGCTGGATCGGCAAAGTGCGCACCACCTACAGGCCGGACAGTGTCACCGATCCCGACGCCGTCGGCTTCCGCGACAATCTCATCAAGTTCGGAGAGATCACCGGCACTGAGGTGACACGCTGGGACGGCCTGATCGAGGCGCATCGGCGCCGACGCGCCTATTTCCGCCAGTTCGGCGCCACCGCCACCGATCACGGCGTGCCGACAGCCTTTACATCAGATCTGCCGCTTGCCGAAAAACAAGCGCTGCTCGACAAGGCGTTGAAGGGGCCACTTTCGGCCGAGGAGGCCGAGCTCTTCCGTGGCCAGATGATGACCGAGATGGCCGGGCTTTCGGCCGAGGACGGCATGGTGATGCAGATCCATGCCGGCTCCAGACGCAATACCGACCGCGGCCTTTTCTCGACCCGAGGCCCCAATATGGGCGCCGATATCCCGACACGCACGGACTGGGTCGGCGGCCTGAATGCGCTGCTTTCCAAATACGGCCACGCACCGGGTTTGCGCGTGCTGCTGTTCACGCTCGACGAGACGACCTATGCACGCGAGCTGGCGCCGATGGCTGGCCACTGGCCCTGCCTGATGATCGGCCCGCCCTGGTGGTTCTACGACAGCCCGAACGGCATCCGGCGCTATCTCGACCAGGTTGCAGAAACGGCAGGTTTTGCCAATATGGCGGGTTTCAACGACGATACGCGCGCGCTGCTTTCGATCCCGGCCCGGCATGACGTCTGGCGGCGTGAAGTCTGCCGCTTCCTCGCCCAGCTTGCCGCCGAATACCGGATTTCCAAGCGGGAAGCCGAGATCGTCGCGGGCGAACTCTCCTATGGCAATGCGAAGAAGGCCTATAAGCTGTGACCGAACGACTAAAGACCCTTTCTGGCCTCGCCCCGACGGCGAAGCTTCCCGCCTATGACCGCGACCAGCTGAAAAGCGGCATCCTGCATCTTGGACCGGGCGCCTTTTTCCGCGCGCATTTCGCGCCGTTTACCGATGCAGCAATTGCGATGAGCGGCGGAGACTGGGGCATCGAGGTGGCGAGCCTGCGCACCGCCGATGTCGCTGACAATCTGAGCGCTCAGAACGGGCTTTATACGACGTTGATCCGCGACAGCTCGGGCACGACGGCCGAGGTGATCGGTTCGATCCTGAAGGCGCATGTGGCGCCGCGCGATCCGGCTGGCCTGCTGGCGCGGCTCGAAGATCCCGCTATCCGCATCGTCAGCATGACGGTGACGGAAAAAGCCTATGGTTTCGATCCGGCAACTGGCGGCCTCGACCTGAAGCACCCGGATATCGTCGCCGATCTCGCCAGCCGGCATACGCCGCGCGGCGTCATCGGCTACCTCGTCGAAGGCCTTGCGCGCCGCCGGCAGAAGGGGATCGCGCCCTTTACGCCGCTCAGCTGCGACAACCTGCCGAGCAACGGCGCGGTTCTAAAACGCCTCGTGCTCGAATTCACCTCCCGCATCGACCCCGACCTGCATCGCTGGATCGAAGCGAATGTGCCCTTCCCTTCGACGATGGTCGACCGCATCACGCCGGCAAGCACCGAAGCGACCTATGCCGATGCCGAGCGGCTAACGGGCCGCACCGACATGGCGGCGGTCGAGACAGAGCCTTTTACGCAGTGGGTCATCGAAGATCATTTCGCCAATGGGCGGCCGGCCTGGGAAAAGGTCCGCGGCGCGCTGATGGTCGAGGAAGTTTCGGCCTACGAAAAAATGAAGCTGCGGATGCTGAACGGCGCCCATTCGCTGCTCGCCTACCTTGGTTATATCGGCGGCTATGAATTCATCCGCGACGTGATGGACGATGCAGCCCTGGCAGCACTTGCCTACCGCCACATGCATGCGGCCGCGCGTACGCTCGATGCGGTTCCCGGCATCGACCTCGATGACTATGCCAGCGAATTGATAGCGCGCTTTGCAAACAAGGCGATCGCGCATCGCACCTATCAGATCGCCATGGACGGCACGCAGAAACTGCCGCAGCGGCTGCTGGAACCGGCAACCGAGGCACTGGCGCATGGCGACAAGGCGGAGACCTATGCGATCGCCGTAGCGGCATGGATGCGCTATGCGATCGGCGAGCACGGCAATGGCGAGCGCTATGAACTGCGCGATCCCCGTGCTGGCGAAATCGCCGCTCTCATCGCCGATGTCCCGCGCACCGGCCTTGCGATCTCGGCGGCTCTTTTCACCCTTCCGGGACTCTTCCCGGCAGCTTTGACAGGAAATCGGGCGTGGACGCAGGATGTGGCTGACAAGCTGGAGATCTTGATCCAGGATGACCGGCTGCCGCTGTTTTGAGACTTGGAGCCTCTGGCGCAGGCTCTGCTTCAGCCCAGGAGAGTCGTTTTAGGTCACGCCAACGCGGGGTGGCTGGGTTCTTGCAATGAGAGGGCGTGCTGTGGCCGCCCCCCTCTGCCCTGCCGGGCATCTCCCCCACAGGTGGGGAGATTGGCTGGGCTCGCTGGCTTCCCCAAACAATCAGCGTCCAGCCCGACGAAACGGTAGATGAGTAGGAAGTTTAAGCCACTTGTGATCTCCCCACCTGTGGGGGAGATGCCCGGCAGGGCAGAGGGGGGCTCATACGGCCTGCCCTCTCCTCGTCATGTCTGTCCTTAAAGCTTCGCTCGAAGGCAAAGAATGAGGTAATTTGAGTCGTCAGGCCTTCACCCGCGCCATATCCGGATCGTAGAGGGGCGACAGCGATACCTTGCAGGGGATGCGTTCCCGCGCGACGTCAAGCTCATAGGCGCCGGAGAGGACGAAATCCTCGGTCACGCCGTCGGGATTGCGGACGTAGCCGTAGCCGATCGGTTTGCCCAGCGTGTAACCGAAGCCGCCGCTCGACAGCCAGCCGAGGCGCTTGCCGTCGCGATAGATCGTTTCACGGCCGAGCAGCACGGCATCGGCATCCTCCGGAATGAAGCAGGCGAGGCGCTTCTTGACGCCGCCCGCAAGCTGCCGTTCGATCGCCTCACGGCCGCGGAACGGGATATTCCTCCGCATCTTCACCGCCCAGCCGAGACCGGCTTCAATAGGCGTATGGTCGGGACCGATATCCGACCCCCAGGCACGATAGCCCTTTTCCAGGCGGCAGCTCTCAATCGCGCGGTAGCCGGCATTGACGAGGCCGAGCTCGCCGCCTGATGCCATCAGCACGTCATAGACCGTGGTCGCATATTCAATGGGAATATGGAGTTCGTAACCAAGCTCGCCGACATAGGTGATGCGCAGCGCCCGCACCGGGCAGCCTGCAATGCCGATGGTCCTAACCTTGCCGAAGGGGAAGGCCGCATTCGAGACGTCGCTGCCCGTCACCTTTTCCAGCACGGCGCGGGAATTCGGTCCCATCAGCGACAGCACGGAATAGGCGGATGTGACATCGACCAGCTCGGCATGCATCTCCGCCGGGATATTGCGTGCGATCCAATTGAAGTCATGGGTAGCGAAACCGGTACCGGTGACGATGTAATATTCATTCTCGGCGATGCGGGCGACCGTCACGTCGCATTCGATGCCGCCCTTGTCGTTCAGCATCTGCGTGTAGATGAGCGATCCCACCGGCCTTGCGACATCGTTGGAAGCGATCCAGGAGAGCGCTGCCTCGGCATCCCTGCCCTTCAGCACGAATTTGGCAAAGGACGTCTGGTCGAAGATGACGGCCGCTTCGCGCACCGCCTTGTGCTCGCGGCCGACGGCATCGAACCAGTTCTGCCTGGTGTAGCTGTAGATATCCTTCGGCTCCTCGTTGGCGAAGAGATCGGCAAACCAGTTCGGCCGCTCCCAGCCGAGCTTTTCGCCAAAACAGGCGCCCTGCGCCTTCAGCCTGTCATAGAGCGGCGATTTGCGGCAGGGGCGGCCGCTCGAATGTTCCTCGAACGGCCAGGCCATGGTGTAATGTTTGCCGTAGGCTTCGAGCGTGCGTGTCCGCACCCAGTCGGTATCGAAATGCGGACGTCCGAAACGGCGGATATCGACTGGCCAGAGATCATAGGGCGGTTCGCCCTTCGTCACCCATTCGGCAAGCGCCATGCCGGCGCCACCGGCCGAGGCGATGCCGAAGGCGTTGAAACCGGCGCCGACGAAGAAATTCTTCAGCTCCGGCGCTTCGCCGAGAATGAAGTTGCCATCCGGCGTGAAGCTTTCCGGGCCGTTCAGCAGCTGCTTGACGCCGACATTCTCCAGCGCAGGAACGCGGCCGAGCGCCTGTTCCATGATCTGCTCGAAATGGTCGAAATTGCTGTCCAGCAGCGTGTAATGGAAAGCTTCGGGGATGCCGTTTGCCGCCCAGGGAATGGGGTTCGGCTCGTAGCCGCCCATGACGATGCCGCCGACCTCCTCCTTGTAGTAGGTCAGGCGATCGGGATCGCGCAGGGTCGGCAAGTTGGATGGCACGCCGAAGGATTCGGTGATGACGTATTGATGCTCGACGGAAACCAGCGGCACGTTGACGCCGAATCGGGCGGCGAAAGCGCGCGTCCACTGGCCGGCGCAGACGACGACGCGCTCGCATTCGATGCGCCCTTGCGCCGTGACGACGGCACGAATCCTCCCCTTGTCGATTTCGAGGTCGAGGACTTCGGTATCCTCGAAGATCGAAACGCCCGACATGCGGGCGCCCTTTGCCAGCGCCTGGGTGATGTCGGAGGGATTGGCCTGGCCGTCGGTCGGGAGGAAGGCGGCGCCGACGAGATCGTCTGTTGTCATCAGCGGCCAGAGATCGAAGGCTTCCTGCGGGGTCAGCAACTGCATTTCGAGGCCGAAGGACTGGGCGGTGGTCGCCTGACGCCTGACCTCGGTCCAGCGTTCCTCGTTGCAGGCAAGGCGCAGGCCGCCATTCATCTTCCAGCCGGTGCCGAGACCCGTTTCCGCCTCCAGCCGCTTGTAGAGATCGACGGAATAGCCGAGGAGCTGGGTGATATTGGCGCTGGTGCGCAACTGGCCGACGAGACCGGCGGCATGGAAGGTGGTGCCCGAGGTAAGCTTCTTGCGCTCCAGCAGGACGGTATCGGTCCAGCCAAGTTTGCCGAGATGATAGGCTGCCGAGCAGCCGATGATGCCGCCGCCGATGACCACGGCTTTCGCCGTTTTCGGTAATTCCTTCGTCATTTATTGGTCCTGTTCAAAGGCTTGATAGGCGCGCTCGAAGCGCGCGAGATTTTCGGCCGTGTAGCCGGCGTAATCGAAATCGATGCTGGAATGAATTTCCGAAATCATGCTCCAGAGCGTCTCGCGCAGCAGCGAGGCGCATTTCATTGCGGCATAGCGCCGGCTGAGATCATCGGTCAGCGGCCGGTCGAAATAGGTCTCCAGCATCGTGCGCTCGGCCGCTTCCGGGAGCTCGTTGTTGGAGGCCAATCCGCCAAGATCGAAAAGCGGCGTGTTGAAACCGGCATAGTCCCAGTCGATCAGCCAGAGGCGCTTGCCGTCATCGAGAAAGTTGGCGGCCAGCAGGTCGTTGTGGCCGAAGGCGATCTCGAAAGGCCCTGCCGCTTCTTCCAGCGTCTCAGCCCTGCCGACGAGCCCCGGCAGCATAGGAAGATAGGCGCTCTCCGACGCCTTCAGATTGGCGGCGTAATCTCGGATGACGTGGAAGACCCAGAAGATCATCGCCTGGCCGCGGAAATGCCGGGCAATATCGCGGTGGCAGGCGCGGACCAAGGGCACTACCTGGGCCAGCATTTGCGGCGTCCTGATATCCTCCGGCGAAAGCGCTCTCGCCTCGATATATTCGAGCACCAGGACGCCCGGCGAATGGTGGATGACGGCAGGCGAAATGCCGGCGGCATGGGCGGCACGGCTTGCGGCAAGCTCGTTCTGCCTGTTGATGTGATGGATCGGAATATCGGTGCCGAGCCTCACCACGCAGCGCGCGATGGCATCGCTGACCAGATAGTTTCTGTTGGTGATGCCGCCTGCTATCGGCGAGATTTCGATCGGGCCTTGCCAGATGCCAAGCGCATGAATCCTATCTTCAGGCGTCATGCTTATTCCCCCAGAGCATGATGCCGAAAAGTGTGAGCGGTTTTCGGACGACATTATGCTCTAACTATATAATGTAGAACAGGATTCAGATTTTAGGCCGACCCGGCCTAAAATCATCCTGTTCGACCCCTGTCGAAATGATGGGGCAGGGGAGGATCGGCGTCAAGCAGCGGCGCGCTTAGATCGTCTTGCCGGCGGCATCGAACACGTGGCAGCGGGCCGGATCGAAGAAGGTCTTCACATTGGCGCCGCGCTCCACCTTCTGCTGGCCGTCGAGCGCAACGGTCAGAAGCTGGTTATCCGGCGTCGTGGTGTAGAGCATGGTGGCGCCGCCGAGATTTTCGACGAGATCGACGTTGACGGTCGAGAGCGTGATGGCGCCTTCGGCCAGCGAAAGATGCTCGGGACGGATGCCGAAAGTGACCTCCTCCCCCGCCTCGCCTTTCAGCCTGCGCGGCAGGCGGACCGAATTGCCGCAGACATGGATGCTGGTTTCGGTCTCGCCGACCTGCTCGATACGGGCCTTCAGAAAATTCATCTTCGGGCTGCCGATGAAGCCGGCGACGAAGCGGTTGGCCGGGTTGTTGTAGAGATCGAGCGGGGCGCCGACCTGTTCGATACGGCCGGAATTCAACACCACGATCTTGTCCGCCATCGTCATGGCTTCGACCTGGTCATGGGTGACATAGATCATCGTATTGCCGAGGCTGCGGTGCAGGCGGGAGATCTCGACGCGCATCTGCACGCGCAGTTCGGCATCGAGGTTCGACAGCGGCTCGTCGAACAGGAAGATCCGCGGCTCGCGCACGATGGCGCGGCCGATCGCGACACGCTGGCGCTGGCCGCCGGAGAGCGCCTTCGGCTTGCGCTCCAGCAGCTTCTCGATCTGCAGGATCTCGGCGGCGCGCTTCACTTTCGGCTGGATATCGGCCTTCTTGTAACCCGCCGTCTCCAGGCCGAAGGCGAGGTTCTTGTAGACCGACATATGGGGATAGAGCGCGTAGGACTGGAAGACCATGGCGATGCCGCGCTTGGCGGGCGCCACCTCGTTCATGCGTTCGTTGTCGAGCAGCAGCCCGCCGCCGGTGATCTCCTCGAGACCGGCGATCATCCGCAGAAGGGTCGATTTTCCGCAGCCCGAGGGGCCGACAAAAACGACGAATTCGCCGGGATCGATCGTCAGGTCGATGCCATGGATCACATCCAGCGAGCCGTAGCGCTTCTCGACCTTCTGAAGAACGACACTGGTTGCCATCTTCTCAAAACCCTCTCTTTTTATTTTGTCGGTTACTTCGTTCTTGCGCGCCAATCGGCGTATTTCGGACTGTCGGGACCGACCGGCAGCGGCACGTCGGCGCCGCTGTCGGAAGACTGGTAGATGGCGGTGACGAGTTCCAGCGCGCGGCGGGCGTCCCGACTCGTTACCGGCAGCGGCGCATGGCCGCTCAGAAAGGCATGGAACTGGCCCATCTGCGTGGTGAAACGCGGCGCGACCGGCTGCCAGTCGCCAACCACCCGGTCGATCTGCTCCTGCACGTCGTCATTCGCAGCGATGATCTTCCAGGGGTCCTTGCCGGGGGTATAGGGCTCGTGGCTGCTTTCGAAAGTGACATTCTCGAAGTGCAGCCTGAGCCGGCTAATCTGTTCCTGCGAACCAAGCGTGCAGGAAAGCGAGACAAAGGCGCCGTTTTCCATCAGCAGGCTGGCGGAGGCACAATCCTCGACCTCGATATCGTTGACGCGGGTGGCGACGCGGCCGAAGACCCTGGCCGCCGGACCCATCAGATGCATCAGCATGTCGTGCAGATGCAGCGCATGGGTGACGAGCACACCGCCAAGTTCCGTCGCCCATTTGCCCCGCCAAGGCACGGCGTAATATTCCGGCTTGCGCAGCCAGAAGGTTTCGACCGAAGCGGTATAGGGCTTGCCGGCAATACCAGCGTCGATGATCCGCTTCGCCTTCTGGATGCCGTCGCCGTAACGATATTGGAAGATCGGCATCAGCACGCCTTTGGCGGTCTTTTCCGCTGTCATGATCGTGTCGACGGCGGCAAGCGAGCCCGTCAGCGGCTTTTCGCAAACGACATGTTTACCGGCGGCAAGTGCTGCGACCACCTGTTCCAGATGGATGCCGGGAGGGGTGCAGATATCGATGATGTCGATCGTATCGTCGGCCAGCAGCTCCGCAAAGGAAGTGGTACGCCGTTCGATGCCGAACTCGTCGCCGACCGCCGCCATGCGCTGCTCGTTCAGGTCGCAGATCGCCACCACCTTGAACTTGTCGGAATGCGGCAGGTAGCCTTCGACGATGTGGGAGCGGCCGATACCGCAGCCGACGATCGCAACCGTCCTGATGCTCATGTCGCTCTTTCCCGTTATCGCCATCAACGCTTCATGCCCGTCGTGGCAATGCCCTCAATCAGCAGGCGCTGGAAGAACAGGAAGAAGAAGAACACCGGCACGAGCGTCAGGGTCGACATGGCGAACAAACCGCCCCAATCCGATGCACTGGTAGAATCCACGAAAGTGCGCAGGCCGAGCTGGATCGTATAGGTGTTCATGTCGTTCAGGTAGATCAGCGGACCGAAGAAATCGTCCCAGGTCCAGATAAAGGAGAAGATGGCGGCCGTTGCCAGCACCGGCAGCGACAGCGGCAGCATGATCTTCCAGTAGATGCGCCAGGCGCTGCAGCCATCCATCATCGCCGCCTCATCAAGTTCGCGCGGTATACCGCGGAAGAACTGCACCATGAGGAAGATGAAGAAGGCATCGCTAGCCAGGAACTTCGGCACAACCAGCGGCAGGATGGTGTTCACCCAGCCGAGGTTGAGGAAAAGTACATATTGCGGGATCAGCGTCACATGGTAGGGGATCATCAGCGTGCCGAGCATGATCGCGAACCAGAAGTTCCGGCCGGCAAAACGCAGCCGCGCAAAAGCAAAGGCCGTCAGCGAACAGGCGATGACATTGCCCGTCACCACCAGCAGCGAGATGACCAGCGAATTCCAGAAAAACCGGCCGAAGCTGACATCAAGGCCGACCCAACCGCGCGCATAGGAGGAGAAATCGATCGACGACGGGATGAGCGAGGTCGACGAGAAGATCTCGTTTTCCGGCCTGACCGACGCCGAAACCATCCACAACAGCGGATAGAGCATCAAAAGTGAAGCGGCGATCAGCAGGGCGTGGATGATGAGCGACGCCGGCAGGCTGCGTTTGGTGATGTCGGATGGCGGCCTGGCCGCAGTGACGGAAGCGGTCATCTCAGTCATCGTAATGCACCCAATAACGCGAGGTCAGGAAGGAGAAGGCGGTGAAGATCGCGATGATCAACACCAGGATCCAGGCGAGCGCCGAGGCATAGCCCATTCGGAAATTGCCGAAGGCTTCCTGATAGAGGTAGAGCGTGTAGAACAGCGTCGAGTTGATCGGACCGCCGGTGCCGCCGGATATGATGAAGGCCGGCGTGAAGGCCTTGAAAGCATCAATCGTCTGGACGACGGCATTGAAAAAGATCACCGGGGTCAGAAGTGGCAGCGTGATCTTGTAGAATTGCCGGAACTTGGAGGCGCCGTCGAGGCTCGCGGCCTCATACATATCCTGCGGGATCTGGCGCAGGCCGGCCAGGAAAATAATCATCGGCGAGCCGAACTGCCAGACGGACAGCGCCACCAGCGTGTAGATCGAATAGCTCGGATGCGAGATCCAGCTCGGACCTTCGATGCCGAAATGCGACAGCGCGGCATTGACGAGGCCATCGCTGGCGAAAAGCTGACGCCAGAGGACGGCGATCGCCACGCTACCACCCAGCAGTGACGGCAGATAGAAGATGGCACGATAGATCGACAGCCCGCGCAGACCGCGGTTCAGGGCCATGGCGACCAGCAAGGCGAAGGTCAGCTTGAACGGCACCGAGAAGACGACATAGGTCAGGGTGACATGCATGGCAGCCGAGAATTTCGGATCCGCCGTGGCGATGCGCACGTAATTCGCCATTCCCACCCACCGCGGCGACTGAAGCATGTCGAAGTCGGTGAAGGAGAGGTAGAGCGAAATCAGGGCCGGCCCGAGCGTCAGCCCGAAAAAGCCGATGAGCCATGGAAGAAGGAAGAGATAGCCGGGAGCATTGGCATTCCAGAGACGCCTGAAGCGTCCTTCGGCCACGGCCCCCTGATATCTTTCCACATTTATGGCCCCTGCGGGCGTGCGCATCGCATTGCTCATACGGGATCAGCCTCGTGCGAGAATCTGCGTGATTTCAGCGACAAGCTGTTTGCCGCCGTCTGAGGGAGACAGCTGTCCGAAGCCGACTTGTTCGGCGATGTTGCGTAACATCAGCTCACCTTCACCGGCGCCGGCCGGCGGCGGCGGCGGCAATTTGCCGGCGAGATCGCCAAGGCCACTGACATAGGCCAGCGCAATCTTGCCGTTCTCATCAAGCTTCGCCGCCACGACCTCGCGCATGGCGCGCGATTCCGGAATTCCGCGTTCGACATCCAGAAGCAGCGCTGCCTCGGGGTTCTTGACGAAGAAATTGACGTAGTCCACGGCCAGGTCCACGGCCTTCGACTGGGCGGAGACCGAGAAGAACATCGAAGGCTTGCGATAATGGCCGCCCTTCGAATCCGCCTTGACGCGCATGTAGTTGGTCAGCGCCAGCTTGTCCTTGTTCATTGCCTGATAGGCGACGAACTGGTTGGAATGGGCAAAGCCGGCGGCCGACTTGCCGAGCGAAACCGTGTTGGTGTCGATATCGTTCTTGTCGAGGGCCTGGACATCGGCAGGAACGCAGGCGCCGGCCGCACGGAACTTGGCCCACATGTCGTACCATTCGGAGGCATCGTCCACGTCGAAGGCGATCTTACCGTCGGCGGTATAAAGCGCCTTGCCGCGCTGGCGCAGCCAATTTTCAAACAGCGGTTCACCGCCGCTGCCGTCGGCCATGCCGAACATGCCCTTGCGTTTGCCTGCCTTGGTGATCTCAGCCCCCATGCGGGCGAATTCTTCCCAGGTGGTCGCCTGGGTCGGCAGATCGACGCCGGCTTCCTTGAAGGCGGTGGTGTTCAGGACCGTGGCGGCCGAATTCGCCCCAAGGCTGACGCCGTAGAGATGGCCGTCGACGCTGCCGCCTTCGATCTGCGCCTTGTCGAAATCGTCGAGGTTCAGCTTGACCGGCATATAGGATTCGAGCGGGGCGAGCGCGCCGCGCCGCGCATACTGGACAATATAGCGATAGTCCATCTGGATGACATCGGGCGCGTTGCGGCCGGCGACCTGGGTCGCAAGGCGCGGCCAGTAGTCGCCCCAGCCGAGGAATTCGCCGGTGATCGACGTGCCCGGCTTCTTCGTCTGATAGAGCTGCGATACCTTGTTGGTGCGGTCGGCGCGCGGCTGCGAACCCCACCACAGGAGACGCAGGCGCGTTTCCTGTGCCAAAGCGCTGGTTCCCAGCGCCGAGAGCGAAAGAAGCGTCGCTCCTCCCGCAACGAAATTACGTCTGCTTACACGTAGGCTCATTTTTTCCTCCTCCAAAAGGGAAGCGCCTCCACACGCTTCCGAACCTAGTTACCCTTGCATAAATAACTAATTGGTTACAAGCTACGGGCAAAGCGGCGAGCGTGTCAAGCGGTGTCGCTCGCAGGCCCTTCAAATTCGGTTTTTACAATTTCGCACCGAAGGCTTATGAGCGCAACAAGTGAAGACGGAGGTGGAGAGATGAACGACAGCGGGGAGAATGGGGGAAAGAAAAGGTCTCGACGCCCATCGGCAGAACGGACGACCCAACGCGATCCGGAGCGGACACGCGCTGCTATCCTTGATGCCGCAACCCGGGAATTTGCCGAAAACGGCATGGGTGGGGCTCGCGTCGATGCGATCGCCGAGCGCGCCGGCACCAATAAGCGCATGCTCTATCATTATTTCGGCGACAAGGAGCAGCTCTACCTCAGAGTGCTCGAGGAAGCCTATGTCGGCATCCGCACCGCCGAACGCGCGCTGCATATCGGCGACCGCAGCCCGGAGGAAGGCATCGGCGAATTGGCACTCTTCACCTGGCGTTATTTTCTCCAGCATCCGGAATTCCTCAGCCTGCTCGGCACGGAAAATCTGCATCGGGCCCGCTGGCTGCGGCAGTCCGTCCGGCTCAAGGAATTGCATTCGCATCTGATCGGCGAGCTTTCGGACGTGCTCGAGCAAGGAAAGAAGCAGGGCGTCTTCATCGAGAGCGCCGATCCCCTACATGTCTACCTGACGATCGCCTCGCTCGGTTATTTCTACCTCTCCAACCAGTATACACTGTCGACGATCTTCGGCCGCGACCTGATCGAGCCGACCCATCTCAAAGCTTGGGAAAGGCATATCGTCCACGTCACGCTCGCCTCGATCAAGCGCTGAATTTCGAAAATCGGATTTGACTATTGACAGCTGCGCCGCTCTTCTGCCATCAAGTAACTGTTTAGTTACCGGCTTGGGAGGGCCGGGCAAGGATGCCCGCTCCCGCCGCAAAAACTTGCTGGGAGGAAAAAATGGCACGCTTGGGGATCATCTTGCACGGCGTCACCGGCCGCATGGGTTACAATCAGCACCTGGTGCGTTCTATCCTCGCCTTCCGCGATCAGGGCGGCATCACGCTGAAATCGGGTGAGAAACTCGAGATCGATCCGATCATCGTCGGCCGCAACGGCGCCAAGATGGAAGAGCTGGCGAAGAAGCACGGCATCAACCGCTGGTCGGCCGATCTCGATGCCGCTCTCGCCAATCCCGACGACACGATCTTCTTCGACGCCGGCACGACGCTGATGCGGGCCGAGCTGCTGTCCAAGGCGCTCGATGCCGGCAAGCATGTCTATTGCGAGAAGCCGATTTCCGACGATCTGCAGGTGGCACTCGACCTTGCCCGCAAGGCGCGCGGCTCCGGCCTCAAACACGGCGTGGTACAGGACAAGCTCTTCCTGCCCGGTCTGCGCAAGCTGGCGCTGCTCAGGGATTCCGGCTTCTTCGGCAAGATCCTCTCGGTGCGCGGCGAATTCGGCTACTGGGTTTTCGAAGGCGATTGGGGCGTGCCCGCCCAGCGCCCGTCCTGGAACTACCGCAAGGGCGACGGCGGCGGCATCATCCTCGATATGCTCTGCCACTGGCGCTACGTGCTCGACAATCTGTTCGGCGAGGTCAAGGCCGTCTCCTGTCTCGGCGCGACGCACATTCCGCGCCGCATCGACGAGCAGGGCAAGCCTTATGATTGCGACACGGACGATGCGGCCTATGCGACCTTCGAGCTCGAAGGCGGCGCGATCGCGCAGATCAATTCCTCCTGGGCGGTTCGCGTCCGCCGCGACGACCTCGTCACATTCCAGGTCGACGGCACGCATGGTTCGGCCGTTGCCGGCCTGACGAAATGCTGGAGCCAGCACCGCGTCAACACGCCGAAGCCGGTGTGGAACCCGGACCAGCCGCAGACGATCGACTTCTACAAGACCTGGGACGAGGTTCCGGACACGCAGGCCTTCGACAACGGCTTCAAGGCGCAGTGGGAAATGTTCATCCGCCACGTCGTCGAAGATGCGCCGTGGCCCTATGGGCTGGAAGCTGGCGCCAAGGGCGTACAGCTTGCCGAACTCGGCCTGAAATCCTGGGCCGAGCGCCGCTGGCTCGATGTTCCCGCACTGGAGTTCTGAGCCGTGACGACGATCAATCTCCCTCTCGACGGCAAGATCGCTCCCTACACGCTGACCGGCACGCCGATCGCGCTCGCCAAGCGCGACGCCAAGACCTTTCCGCGCATCGCCTTTGCCGCCGCCCATGTGGTCGCCGATCCGCTCGCCGACAATGATCCGTGGCTGACGCCGGCGATCGACTGGGAGCGCACGCTCGCCTTCCGCCACCGGCTCTGGGACCTCGGCCTCGGCGTTGCCGAAGCGATGGATACGGCGCAGCGCGGCATGGGCCTCGGCTGGCCGGAAGCGCGCGACCTGATCCGCCGGGCGCTCAGCGAGGCGGCCGGCCGCAAGGATGCGCTGATCGCCTGCGGCGCCGGCACCGATCATCTGACGCCGGGACCTGACGTCACTATCGACACGATCCTCCGGGCCTATGAGGAGCAGATCGAAACCGTGGAGGCGGCCGGTGGCCGTATCATCCTGATGGCGAGCCGGGCGCTTGCCGCCGCAGCAAAAGGCCCGGACGACTATATCCGCGTCTATGACCGCATCCTTCGCCAGGTCAAGGAACCCGTCATCATCCACTGGCTGGGCGAAATGTTCGACCCGGCGCTTGAGGGATATTGGGGCAACGGTGATCACATCGAGGCCATGTCCACCTGCCTCGAGGTGATCGAGGCCCATGCCGACAAGATCGACGGCATCAAGATCTCGCTGCTCTCCAAGGAGAAGGAAGTGGCGATGCGCCGCCGGCTGCCGAAAGGCGTGCGCATGTATACCGGCGACGATTTCAACTATGCCGAACTGATCGCCGGCGACGAAGAGGGCCATTCCGACGCGCTGCTCGGCATTTTCGACGCCATCGCGCCGGCAGCCTCGGCAGCGCTCGAGGCGCTCGGCCGCAAGAGCAACCATGAATTCTTCGACCTGCTGGAGCCGACCGTGCCGCTGTCGCGCCACATCTTCAAGGCGCCGACCCGCTTCTACAAGACCGGCGTCGTCTTCCTCGCCTATCTCAACGGCCTGCAGGACCATTTCGTCATGGTCGGCGGCCAGCAGAGCACGCGATCGCTGACGCATCTGGCCGAACTCTTCCGCCTGGCCGACAAGGCACGGGTTCTGGCCGATCCCGAGCTTGCCGCAAGCCGCATGCGCCAAGTGCTCGCCGTCCACGGCGTCAACTGAAGCAGGGCGGCTGCATAATTTTGTCCTTAAGTCGGAACCGATTTAAGGACAAAATTATGCAGCAATTCAAAGTGCTACAGCGTCCTTAGCGCGCCTGAAAAGGCGCGCGGCGCTGTAGTGATTGGAGGAGAATGACATGCAGGTCGAAGGACTTTCGATCAATCTGGCGACGATCCGCGAACAATGCGGCTTTGCAGAAGCCGTGGACATCTGCCTGAAACACGGCATCACCGCGATCGCGCCGTGGCGCGATCAGGTCGCCAAGGCCGGTCTCGACGAGGCGGTGCGTATCGTCAAATCGAACGGTATCAAACTGACCGGTCTTTGCCGCGGCGGCTTCTTCCCGGCGGCAAACGACGCCGACTGGCAGAAAAATCTCGACGACAACAGGCGTGCCATCGACGAGGCGGCGGCATTTTCAGCCGATTGCCTCGTGCTCGTCGTCGGCGGCCTGCCGGGCAGCTCGAAGGACATCGTTGCAGCCCGCCAGATGGTGTTCGACGGCATCGCCGCCGTTTTGCCGCATGCGCAGGCCTCGGGTGTAAAGCTCGCCATCGAGCCGCTGCATCCAATGTATGCCGCCGACCGTGCCTGCGTGAACACGCTCAGTCAGGCGCTCGACATGTGCGAGCAGCTCGGTGAAGATGTCGGCGTTGCGGTCGATGTCTACCATGTCTGGTGGGACCCCGATCTTGCCAACCAGATTGCCCGCGCCGGGCGCATGAAACGCATCTTTGCCCATCACATCTGCGACTGGCTGGTGCCGACAAAGGACATGCTGCTCGACCGCGGCATGATGGGCGATGGTGTGATCGACCTCAAAGGCATAAGAGGGATGGTGGAGGCCGCCGGGTTCTTCGGCGCGCAGGAGGTGGAGATCTTTTCGGCCGAAAACTGGTGGAAACGCCCGGCCGAGGAAGTGATCGCCACCTGCGTCGAGCGCTTCAGGAGCTGCTGTTAAAGCATGCCGCGCAAAAGTGTGCAGCGGTTTTGCGACCATGACATGCGAAACCAAAAACCTAAAGCGCTGGCCAAGCGAATCTGAAAGATCGCGAAGCGCTTTAGGCCTGATTTTCAGTATTTGTTTCATCACGCATGCAGGAGGATCATTCGATGGAGAAACGCCGTTTTGCCCTGATTGGTACGGGAAACCGCGGCACCACCATGTGGGGCAAGGATCTGCTTGCCGGCTGGCGCGAGCATGTCGATCTGACCGCGATCGTCGAGAAGAATTCGCTGCGCGGCGAACGCGCCCGCAACATGATCGGCAGCAATGCGCCGCTCTACGAAAACATCGATTCGATGCTCAATGAGCAGAAGCCGGATCTGGTCATCGTCTGTACGCCCGATCATACGCATGACGATATCGTCGTTCGAGCGCTGGAGTCCGGTATCGACGTCATTACCGAAAAGCCAATGACGACCTCGGTCGAAAAGATTCGCCGGATTCTGGATGCCGAAAAGCGCACTGGTCGCCGGGTCGACGTGTCCTTCAACTATCGCTATGCGCCGACGGCTGCGAAGATCAAGGAATTGCTGAATGCCGGCGAGATCGGCCGGGTCACGTCAGTCGATTTTCATTGGTATCTGAACACCAAGCACGGCGCGGATTATTTCCGCCGCTGGCATGCCTATACGGAGAATTCCGGCAGTCTGTTCGTTCACAAGGCAACGCATCATTTCGATCTGCTGAACTGGTACCTCGACAGCGATCCCGATGCCGTCACCTCCCTCGCCGACCTGCAGAATTACGGCCGCAAGGGCCCGTTCCGCGGCCCGCGCTGCAAGCTCTGTCCGCACGCGCATGAATGCGACTACTACCTCGATCTCGAGGCCGATCCCTTCCTCGATTCACTCTACGAGGATCCCTCGAAGATCGACGGCTACTTCCGAGACGGCTGCGTCTTCCGCGAGGACATCGACATTCCCGACACGATGGTGGTGTCGCTCCGTTACCGCAACAATGTCCATGTCTCCTATTCGCTGAACACCTTCCAACCGATCGAAGGCCATCACCTTGCCTTCAACGGCACCAAAGGGCGCATCGAGCTTCGCCAATACGAGGCCCAGCCCTGGGAAGAGCCGAAGGAGGATACGATCCTCCTCATCCGCAATTTCCCGAACGGCAAGGAGGCTGTGGAGCGCATCGTCGTTCCGCATTTCACCGGCGGCCATTACGGCGGCGACGACCGGATGCGCAACATGATCTTCAAGCCCGATATGGAAGACGGGCTCGCCCAGCGCGCCGGCACACGGGCGGGCGCCATGTCCGTGCTTTGCGGCATTGCCGCACTGACCAGTTCGCGCACCGGCAAGGTGGTCAATATTGCCGATCTCATGCCCGAACTTGCCGATGACGGTTCGCCGAATTCGCTTAGAGCGTCTCGCTGATATCATCGCTTTGTTTTGCGCAATCCCGGACGCAAAACCGCTGCGCACTTTTGCTGGAATTGCTCTAAGCCGCTCGACGCACCTCAGGCGATGTTTTCGAGATTTACTCGGTGGATCTGGTAGAGCAGCGGCTGGCCGGTCACGAAGCGCTCTATCTCATCCACCGCCATCTCGCCGAGGCGCGCCCGTTCCAGCCCGACGGCGCCGGCGATATGTGGTGTCAGAAAGACGTTCGGCAGATCGTAGAAAGCAGAGCCCGCCTCCGGGATCTCCGGATCGGTGACATCGAGGACCGCGTCGATACGGCCGGTCTTGAGCGCAGAAAGCAAGGCGGCCTCATCGATGAGAATGCCGCGCGCCGTGTTGATGAGCGTCGCGCCGTCCTTCATCAACGACAGCCTTCGCGCATCGATCATATGCTGCGTCGACGGCAGCGACGGCGCATGCAGGGAAACGATGTCCGCTTGCCGCATCAATTCGTCGAGATCGACCTTTTCCGTTCCGAGACCGGCAGCCTCGGCGGCATTCAGCGTCGGATCGGAGAGCAGCAGTCTATAGTCAAAAGGTTTCAAGAGCTCGATCACGCGCCGGCCGATGCGCGAAGCGCCGACGATGCCGACGGTACGGCGGTAATTTCCCATCGCTTCGCGCTGCATCGGATGGGTGCGGTTGCGGTTTCGGTCGGCAACGTAGAGATCGCGGAAACGGAAAACGCGCTTGCCGGCGAAGATGATCGCCGCCAGCGTGAATTCGGCAACCGGCACGGCGTTGGCCTCGGCCGAATGGCTGACCGGGATACCCGCTTCGAAGATGGCGTCGTCGATGACGCCCTTGACCGTGCCCGCCGCATGGACGATGAGCTTCAGATGCGGCGCTGCGGCGGGGATTTCAGGCCCGACATAAGGCCCGCCCCAGCCGGTGATCAGGATTTCGGCTTGGGCCAGCAGACGTCCCGCATGCTCGTCGTCGAAACGCTGCAGCGGCTTGGTATCCAGCAGGCGACCGATACCGCCCAGCCGGCGCAAGACCTCATCCGGCAGGACATGCTCGGTGCGCGACGGTTGCATGGCAAGGACAATGGCCGGCTGGCTCATGGCATCTGTCCCGGCGCCTCAATGGCGCTGACTGTCACGCCCTTTTCCCTCACCAGGGCCTCCAGCGCTGCAATGTCAGGCGCTTTCGGCGGTCTCGTCCAGACAGACGAGACAGCGGCGGGATCGTCAAGTGCGAGCACCGCCGTCGCCAGGATTGTTTCACCGGCCGGAATCTGCCCGCGCAGCTGCGGCACGAGGGTTTTCGCGACGATCACATTGGTGTTGGGCATTGCCTTCTGGACGAGACCCGAACGTTTGACCGAAGAGCCGAGATCGAGAATGCCGGTGAAATCGGCTTCGCCGATCGCATAGGCAACCCCACCCGAGGCGGACAGGGTATCCAGCTCGAAATCCCGGCGGCCGATGGCAAAGCCGCCTTCGGCAATCCGCAGCGGCCGGCTTGTCCTGATCCGGTGGAGACGGATATGCCAGGGTGCGGCGGGCACGAGCCAGGTTTCGACGTCGACATCGGTAAAAGGCGACCATTTCGCATACAGCACGTCGCCTGCGAGCTTGGCTTCCTCGTTCGTTTCGCGCACGCGGTAGTGCAGCCCGTCATCGCTGAAGGCAAGCGCCGAATCGAAGGCGGCAAGCGCAAAGGCACGCTCATCGGCCTCGACGCTGAAGCCATAGCGGGCGGAATAAGCAAACTTCGCGTATTTTTCCGTGCCACATCGCATCTGCAGGTTTTCCTGGCCGGAAGACAGCGCCACGACATCGCCGCCCGCCCGCATAATCACCATGCCCGGATGACGCTGGGGGATGATGTCAGGCGCCCGTTCCGGCACCTTTTCCTTCGCCGTCCAGAACGGGTGATCCTCAGCGATCGCCAGCGGCAGGAAGGCCTTGAAGGCCCAGTAGGGCGAGCCGGCGGAATTGTAGCTCTCCGACATCAGGAGGTTCGGATAGCCGAAGCCGATCGACAGCACGCCGTCTCGATCGGCAATCGGCTTGTCCTTCCACCAGCGCAGATGTTGCAGGCAGAGATGCTTGATCTCCCCCCAAGGCAGAGCCTCGACATCGGCGAAGGCGAGCGCCGACCAGAAGCCGGCGCAGGCAAAACGATAGGTTAGGCTGCGGCCGAAGGGGATCGTCGCCCCGTCAGCGGCAAACCAATGCCGAAAATCCCGGGCGAAGAGGACCGCCCGCTCGCGGTAGCGCTTTGCATAATCGTCGTCGACGAGCTTCGAATAGATCAGGCCATAGAAATGCATGGCGAAGGGAATGTAGTGGTCGATACGGCGCACGTTTCCGTCGCGATACCAGCCGTCACCGATATAGAAGCCTTCGAGCTCGTGCAGATATTGCCGCGTCAGGCTGCGGTCGAAATCGGCGCCGAGACGATCGAGCGCGATATCAACGAAGATCCGGAAGAATTTCCAATTGTTGTCAGCATAGTCGAACTGCCTGACATGCTTGAGATAGGCGACGACATTTCCGCGGGCCTGCGCATCGAGCGGCTCCCAGATCTTTTCCGGCACCAGCGCCAGGGCAAAACCGAGAGCGGCAAGCTCGACCATCCGCTGATCGCGGCCATTGACCGTTCCCCAATATTCGGGATGGGCGGGATCGGTGCCGTTTGCGAGACCCTCGGCAAAACGATGCCAATGGAGAAAGTCTCCACCGCCGGCGCCAAACGGCGCCAATCCCCAGAGCGGGCGGGCGAACCCTTCGAGATCGGCCGCTGCCCGGTCGAAATGGGCGCCGCCGCCATTGAGGGTGACGCGGGCATTGCCCTTCGAGAAACAGGCAAGCAGCGGATCGAAGAGCGCAAGCAGGGCGCGGCTCATATCGGAGCGGGTTTCCAGCGGATTGCCGGCGAGCGGGTTGGCGCTGGCGGGATCATGGGGCATCGGTGTCACTCACGGGTTTTCGGCATTCGGATTCGGAACAGTTCCGCCCGGAACGGGAACGACCGCCTGGCAGATGTGGCGCGCCGGTGCCGTCCTGTTGCGGAAACGGGCGAGCATCAGCGACACGGCCTCGCGCCCGAGGGCGGAGCGATCGACGCGCATGGTGGATAGCCGCGGATTGGTCATCAGCGCGCAGGGCAGATCGTCGAAACCGACGATCGCGAAATCGTCCGACACGCGCAGGCCTGCCTCGGTGACAGCATCGAGCACGCCGACGGCGATGAAATCATTCATGCAGAAGGCGGCGGTAAAACCGGCATTCTCGGCAAGTGCTTCTGCCGTGCGTTCATGCGCCTCGCGGATGGCGCTGCCTTGAAGTGTCAAGGACACGAGACGGCCCTCGGCGCCGGGGACGGCAGCGATCGCCGCCTCGAAACCGCGCACACGCTCCCGGATCGTATGGCGGTGGGAGCCGCTCAGATGCAGGATGCGTCGATGGCCGGCTTCGGTCAGCCGACGGGTCGCCTCGTAGGCACCAAAGAAATTAGCCGGCGAAACACCGTCAAACTGCATCCTTGGATCAGTGCCGTTGACAAGAACGGTCGGTGTCATGCTGGCTTGAAGCCAGCCGCGCAACATCTCGTTCGGATCGATACCGACGAGAAAGAGACCTTCAGCCTCAGCCGTCTGCATATAGTCGCGCACGGCATCCGGGGTGGTTCGATCCTCGCGGACCAGCCGGACGTCGAAGGGCATGCCTGCTTCGGCAGCGCCGGCGCGCAGGCCGTCGACGATGGCTTCATAGAAGACGCTGAGAGTGCCGGTGACGCCGTCACTGGCAATCAACGCCAGCCCGCCGGCAACGGCTTCGGAAGCAGGCTTGACGGGATAGCCGTGCTCGGCTGCCACCTTCAATATCTGGCGGCGGACGGTTTCGCTGATACCAGGTTCGTTGGCGAGCACGCGCGACACCGTGGAAACGGAGACCCCGGCCAACGTCGCTATATCGGCCTGACGCGGCCGTCTGATCTTTTGATCGTTCATAGGCAAACATTATGCAAGTAATGCAAATTTGCAAGAAAATGGTTGGTTCTTGCAATAAAATTTTTTTTGCGTAATCTGTTTGCCGAAGTGCCCGATAACGCCATTGGAGGATGGCAGCGGGTAATTGCGACAAGGAGGATTAGCATGCAGGTCAATCGCCGTTCATTTCTGATGGGTTCAGCCGGTGCGGCCGCCGGCCTCGCTCTCGGCGCCGGAAGCGCCATTCCGGCCTTTGCCGAAGGCGCACAATTGCGCGCCATGTGGTGGGGATCCAACGACCGCGCCAAGCGCACGCTCGAGGTTGCCAAGCTCTATCAGTCGAAAACGCCTGGCGTCACTATCGTCGGTGAATCGCTTTCGGGCGACGGCTACTGGACGAAGCTCGCAACGCAGATGGCTGGCCGCTCGATCGCCGACATCTTCCAACTCGAGCCGGGAACGATCTCAGACTATTCGAAGCGCGGTGCCTGCCTGCCGCTCGATGAATTCGTCCCCTCCACGCTGGACGTTCAGTCCTTCGGCGCCGACATGCTGAAACTGACCACCATCGACGGCAAGCTCTATGGTGTTGGCCTCGGCCTCAACTCCTTCTCGATGTTCTTCGACACCGTCGAATTCGAAAAGGCAGGCATCCCGTTGCCGAAGCCCGATCTCACCTGGGATGAGTACGCCAAGCTCGCCGTCGAACTCGCCAAGTCTTCCGGCAAGGGCGGCGGCCCCTATGCGGCGCGCTACGCCTATGTGTTCGATGCCTGGCTGCGCCAGCGCGGCAAAAGCCTCTTTGCGAAGGAGAGCGTTGGGCTGGGCTTCACGGCCGACGATGCCAGGGAATGGTTCGACTACTGGGAGAAACTGCGCAAGGCGGGCGGCACCGTCGCTGCCGACGTGCAGACGCTCGATCAGAACACGATCGACACCAATTGCCTTGGTCTTGGCAAATCGGTGATCGGCATGGCCTATTCCAACCAGATGATCGGCTATCAGCTGATCATCAAGAACAAGCTCGGCATCACCATGCTGCCGCGTGAAAAGAAGGGCGGTCCATCCGGCCACTATTACCGTCCGGCACTGATTTGGAGTGTGGGCGCCACGACCAAGCAGGGCGAAGCTGCCGCGAAGTTCATCAGCTTCTTTGTCAACGATCCCGAAGCCGGCAAGATTCTGGGTGTCGAACGCGGTGTGCCAATGTCGCCCGCCGTGCGCGAAGCCATCCTACCGCAGCTCAACCCGACGGAGCAGGAAACGGTCAAATACGTGAACCTGCTCAAGGACCAGGTCGGTGAATATCCGCCGCCGGTGCCGATGGGAGCAACCCAATTCGATCAGCGCGTGCTGCGCCCGATTTGTGACGAACTCGCCTTCGAACGGATTTCGCCCGCCGATGCGGCGACCCGGCTTATCGAAGAGGGTAAGGCAACGATCAAGGGATGATCGGTCGCCCGACATGGGGAGAGGCCCGCAACACCCCGGCGGGCCTCTCCGTTTTTCAGGCCGCTGTTTTCCGGACTATCAGTTGCCCAGGTTTTCGACCACGCGCCAGTCCGGCCGGCCAAGATCGAACGGCCATGCTTGCACATCCCGGTCGTTGAAATAGACGACCTCCTGCAGATTCGGGAAGGCGCTCTGCTTCAATGTGGCAGTTTCGATCCACGGCCTGATATAGGCGTCGCCGCCTTCATAGCCGAGCTCCGCCACCCAGATCGGCTTTCCGTAGCCGGCGACGAGATCATAGCCCTGCTTCAGCGCTTCCGAGAACGTCCGGTGCTCCTTGTAGGCAAGCTCGTCGTAGCGCTGCAGTCCGAAGACCGAGAGCCCGACGAGATCGACATAATCGTCGCCGGGATAGTAGGCCTGAAGGCCAGGCTCTCCCTTCGGCGACCACATGAGCTGTGTGCCGGGCGCCTCCTTGCGGACGATGTCCATCATCCGCTTGTAGGCCGTGATATAGTCCTGCGGGCTCCAGCCAGACCAGGAAAACCGCCCTGACTTGTCCTCCATCTCCTGTCCCCAGCGGACAATCACCGGGCTTTTCAGCTCGGATATCATATGCGCGATCGAACGCATGTTGACATCGTAGTCACCGCGCAGGACCTTGGCGCGAAGTTGAGCGGAGGTTAGCCGCCAGTCGACGTCCCAGGACCACGGCTCTACAGTGATCAGCAGGTTGCGGCCTCTCGCCAGCGCATAGGCATCGGCGACCCGTAAGGTTTCCAGGTCGACGTCCTCCCACGGCAGGAACAGGGCTTCGGTCGCGACATTCGCCTGCGCGCCGAAATCGCCGTGCGGATCGTAGGCCCCGAACTTGATGCCGCCGGCATGAACGACGGGGCGCTTGTCGATGATCGTCTGCACGGCCGCCGCCGGGTTTGGGGCAATACCCGCATATTGCACTTCGCTCCGGCCCGGCAGATCCGCGACACACAACAGCAGCAGCGCGATCGCGGTGGTCGAGAGGTTGTTTTTCATTAGCTTCTTCATGGCTTCACCCTCCTTTTCGGGCTATTTCCTGGCTCAGCAGGACCTGCTTCAGTTCACGCGCCTTCGCGCTCACCGTATCCATGGGAACGAGCTTGCGGAACTCGTCATCCGGGAGCACCGATGCATGGCGAAAGACATACCACTTGCCGTCCGGCTGGCGCCGCTGATAGATCGTGTTGCCGATCTTGCGGTGACCGAAACAGGTGCTGGCGCGGGCCGCACCCTCGGCATTCGTCCAGGTGGCGCGCATGCAGAGCTGGCCGAGATCGTCGACCACCCATCTGCCTTCGGCGAAGGACTCCCTGCCCTTATCGTTGGTCCAGGCGACGAACCGCCGGCCATCATCTAAGAAACGGCCACCTCCGGTGTTCCAGGTCCAGGTCTTGTCGCCGTAGATAAGATAGAGCTCATAGGCGCTGACCGGCGTTGGCGTTTTTGTTTTGGCAACCTCTGCGCCGTGTGCAGCCATTGGCAGGCACAGGCTGAGAGCGAGCGCCACTCCGTACAGTCTCGATCCGATACTCATTACATCCTCCTGCTCGACACTTGCCGGTTCCGCCGGCTCAGACACCTTGTTCGTCCCGTCCCGTGCTTCCGAACCCATTCCATCTGAGGCGGAACTTCACGATCCTGGTCTTGCCGCCGCCGACACCGGCACCGGCCACGGCAAACTGTGATTGGCTGAAACTGATGAACGTCTGGCCGTGGGAAAGGGCCTCGAGGCTGCGCAGACCATGGCTGCCCGCCTGCATGCCGCCGGTGATGCAAATCGCAAGCCCCATGGTTGTCGCCAGCCACAGCCCGCGTGATTGCGGCATTAGCGGCAGATCGTTCTCGATTGCATGGCGAATGACGATCAGCACTGTCAGCGACAGATAGATCGAAAGATTTATCGCAGCGAAAACATAAAAGCCCTGAGCGGCCGCGGCCTCACTGGCCAGTGCCACGGCGGCTGCGCACAGTCCGGCGAGCCCCATATAGGGCGCGATGACGCGCAACGGCAAAGACCGCTGCTGCTGCCTTCCCTTCGGCGTGATGCGGAAATCGACAAAAGAGCCACAGATATAGTCGCGAAGCGCTGCAAGGCTGCCTGCAAGCGACCATGGCCAGCGCAGGAAGATGAAGGCAAGCCCCTCCCAGCCGAACAGTTTCGCGTCGTGCGGCCTGAAGGTTGCCGTGGCCCGCCAGCAGAAGGCAAACAGCGTCAGTACGATCGATATCGGTGCGAAATGCAGCAGGAAATTCGGATAGGTCACGTTGACGAAGACATTGCCCGTCAGCAAGGCGGCAACCGGGAGCAGGAACATCACGGCCATGAAGGCGGAGAAGAGCGGATACCACAGCTGCGAGAACACGAACTGAAATCTCAGTCGCCAGGGCAGGTGCATGATGTAACGGCGGGAATGTTGCAGCAGGATCGTCACCAGGCTGCGCGACCACTGGAATTCCTGGACGACGAGATCAGTGAAGTTCGCTGGTCCGTCGCCATGAGCGATCGCATCGACGGCGTGCACGCCGCGCCAGCCGCCGGCATTCATCATCAGCGTCGTCGAATGGTCTTCGGCAAGTTCGGGGCCGAGGCCGCCGATCTGGCGAAGGGCTGATGTGCGAACCGCATAATGGGAACCGATACATAGGGGCGCCCAGCCATTGTTGTAACCGGTCTGCAACGAACCGTGCAGGCTTGCCTCGGCATAGAGCCTGCCGCGCGCCGCCCAGCTTGCGCCGGCATTGGCATCGCAGATGCTGGGAGCGGAGACGTAGCCGATCTCAGGATCGGCGAAGGGGCGCAGGACTTCACGGAGATAGGTTGGCGTCGGCACATGGTCGGCATCGAACTGGGCGACGAAATCGTAACGCGCATAGCCGAAATGATCGTAGAAATAGGCGAGGTTGCCTTCCTTGCAACGCGTCCGGCGCGGCCAGGTGGTGCGATGATACTCCGTCACGCCCTTTCGGGTGGAGATCAGCACGCCGTGCGCCGCACACCAGCGCCTGGTTTCCTCCGAGGGGTCCTCGTCGGCCAGCCAGACATCGAAATCGACGCCGATCTGGTCGAGCATCGCCTGCAGCGTGGCGCGGACGATGGCAAAGGGCTCGGACGGCGCTTTGGTGACGACCATTGCCACCCGCCCTTCCGGCAGTCCTGCCCGAGCGCTGACCGATCTCGCGTCGAGGAAGATCAGGATAAAATAGGCCGGTACCAGCGTGATCCAGGCAAGCACGAGGGTAATGAGCACGAAGGCCGCCCAGGAAATAATATGGGCGGACTGGCACCACCAGATCCAGAAATAGCCGAGTGCTGCCAGCCAGCAGAGGATGCCGAAGCCATAGGCGACGCGGTTCCAGCCGGTGAAAACAGGATCGAATGCATCCGCCGCAGCGGCCTTCGCCGTCCTGGCGCTGTGACCGACTTGCAGTGCGTCGGTCATGCCCTCATCTCCAGTCCGAAGGTGGGGCCGGCGGTGCGGATGATCGTATCGATATCCGAGAAGACCGGCGCGAAGCCGAGTTCCGCCTTCGCCCTTGCGGTATTGGCAAAGAGGATCGGCGGATCGCCGGCGCGGCGAGCGCGATAATTCACGGGGACTTCGCGGCCGCTCGCGCGACGGATCGCCTCGAGAATCTCGCGTACCGAAGTGCCCCGGCCGGAGCCGAGATTGACGCTGAGCGAGCCGCCGCCCGCCATCAGATGATTGACGGCGGCGAGATGCGCCTGGGCGAGATCGCTAACATGAACATAATCGCGAACACAGGTTCCATCCTCGGTCGCATAATCGGTGCCGAAGATATCGAGCCGCTCCAGCCCGCCGGCAGCGGCAAGAAGGGCGCGAGGGATGAGATGGGTCTCGGGGTGATGACGCTCGGCAAGCTCACCATCTGGATCGGCGCCGGCCGCATTGAAATAACGCAGCGCGGCAAAGCGGATACCATAGGCAGCGGCAAAATCCTCAAGCGCCATCTCGAAGATCAGCTTGGTGCGCCCATAGGGATTGACCGGATGCTGCGGGCTTTCCTCCCGAATCGGCAGCGAGGCGGGAACGCCATAGGTGGCGCAGCTGCTCGAAAAAACGATCCGCTCGATATCCTGATCGAGGCAGGCCTCGAGCAGCGTCAGGCTGCCGACGACATTGTTCCGGTAGTATTTCCTGGGCATGTCGACGGATTCGCCGACATAGGCATTGGCACCACAATGGATGACGCAATCGGGTGAAAACTCTGCAAGGGTCCGGCGCAGCGTGGCGGCGTCGGCAAGCTCTGCCCGGATGAGCGGGCCCCAGCGGACGCTGTCGGCATGTCCCGTCGAGAGATTGTCGTAGGTGACGGGGATCATGCCGGCACGCGACAACGATTTGCAGATATGACTGCCTATGAAACCGGCGCCGCCGGTAACGAGAATGTAGCGGGGCATCTCATACGACCTCCGCCTTCTCTGTGCCGGCTAGCAGTCCGTCGAAATATTCGACGGTGCGAGCCAGGCCGGCTTCGAGCCCGATGCGGGGCTTCCAGCCAAGATCGGCCATGGCCCGGGAAATATCCGGCCGCCGCTGACGAGGGTCGTCGGTGACCGCAGGCAGGTGGACGATCCGGGACCGCGAGTTCGTCAAGTTTCGAATGATTTCCGCCAGGCGCCGAACGGTCATTTCGGCTGGGTTGCCGAGGTTGATCGGACCGTTGCAGGCGCTGCCGGCAGCCGAAAAACGTAGGAAACCCTCAATGAGGTCGTCGACGTAGCAGAAGGAACGGGTCTGCTGACCGTCGCCATAGATCGTCAGGTCGGCATTGCGCAGGGCCTGAACGATAAAATTGGAAACCACCCGGCCGTCGTCCAGGCGCATGCGCGGTCCGTAGGTATTGAAGATGCGGCCGACCTTGATGTCGACACCGTAAGTCCTGTGGTAATCGAAGAACAGCGTTTCGGCGCTGCGCTTGCCTTCGTCGTAACAGCCGCGCGGTCCGATCGGGTTGACATTGCCGCAATAGGATTCGTGCTGCGGGCTCTGGGTCGGGTCGCCATAGACCTCCGACGTCGACGACTGGACGACGATCGCACCGGTCTTTCGCGCGCAATCAAGGGTATTGACGGCGCCAAGCACGTTGGTGAGCAGCGTTCCCACAGGATCCCGCTGATAATCGGGCGGAGAGGCGGGGGAGGCGAAATTGAAGATGAGCGACGCGTCGATATCGAAGGGCTGCCTAACATCGTGCTCGACGATGCGGAAGCGGGTGTTCGCTGCAAGATGAGCGACATTCGCACGGCGGCCGGTCGAAAAATTATCGAGGCATGTGACGCTGTGGCCGCGCTGCAGGAGCCTTTCGCAGAGATGTGAACCGAGGAAGCCGCCCCCGCCATTCACAAGAACGGTGCGCCGCCCTTGGAGCACCGGTATGCCTGACACTTTAGAATAGCCTTCGTTGGGAACGAAACTACGCATTACAAACTCCTTCCCAGGTATGTAGTCTTTTGTTTTATTTATCCACTGCATGACTCCGTTACCCGCTCTGGATATTCTTAAAACTGAGCGCCCATACACTAAACACTTTTTGTTTTTTCCCCCGACCCCCAC
>NZ_LWBS01000429.1 GCF_001652265.1 Rhizobium leguminosarum | reverse complement strand
GCTCAGCCCTCGCTACCCACATTCATCGGATCCGCGCGATGGCGCAGTGGAATGCCGTGGCCGGCGCAACAGTCTGAGGTCAGACAAAAGCCTTGCCCGGGCGTTGGTGAAACAACGTGACATCGCCAACGCCACGCCTGATCCAAAATGGGTTGTCGCTTTGGGTAGCTGCGCGCGCGACGGTGGCTGCTTTGCGGATAGCTACGCCGTTGTAGGCGGGGTTTCGGCAGTCATACCGGTAGATCTCCATCTTCCAGGCTGCCCGCCATCACCGACAGACATCCTCAAAGGTTTGCTCGCGCTGCTCGAACATGTGACTATGGGCTTCGTGATGGCAATCTCCAATGGTTCGGCTTTTCCAAGCTGGGCTTATCGCAATAGGGGCTCGGTTCGTCGCCGCGACAATGACGGTGCTTGCGGCTGTTCGACACCGGATCAATCCACCAACTTCACCACGTCGGTCGCGCAAGAGCAGGCTCAATACCTCCGAGTACGCCGAAGCGACAGTTATATCTTCCAGATTTGGCCATCTGGCATCGGCGCCTTCGACTACCGGCACCCCCGGCATTCGCCGAAGCCGGCTCCGTCAGCTCTTCGGAGCGGCGATACTCTCCCCCGGGATAAGGCTGCTGCGGATGACGGTGCGTACCGCCGCCGTAGTCTGCGTCTGGCCAATGGCGTCGAGCAGGAGATCCACCGCTGCGCGCCCCATCTCTTCCACCGGCTGCTTGATCGTCGAGAGCGGCGGAGAGCAGAATTCGCAGACCGGGGAGCCGTCGAAGGAGACGACGGACAGATCACCGGGAATTCTCACGCCTCTCCGCTGGACACGGCTGACAAATGAAATGGCCATGTCGTCGCTGGTTGCGATGACTGCCGTCGGCTTTTCGGTCAGCATGGCGAAATCGTCCGCTGCCTGGACGCCGATGTCGAAGCCGTGCTGATAATCGAGATGACCGCCCGAGCGACGAACCGAGCCCTCCGACAATCCTGCCGCCTCGAGCGCCTCGAGCACGCCGCCATAACGCTCGACATCGTGATAATTGCCTTCAGGCCCTGCAAGATAGAAGAACCGTCGATGACCCAATCGGATCAGTTCGGCCGTGACGTCGCGTACGGCCTCGCGGTCGTTTGTAATGACGCTCTGCAGGCCGGCGTCGCTCATGTCGAGCAGCATCGACACGATCGGCAGGCCGGAATTTGCCAGCGAGCGCCCGTCGACCTCCGGAAGCTTCGACGACAGGATGATTGCCCCGCGCACGCTGCCGCCAAAGGCGAGGTCGAGAATATGCCGTTCGGAAATCTCGTCGCGATCGAGGTTGGCGATCATCAGGTTGTAGCCGCCCTGGATCAGCGATTTGTTGATGCTCTGCAGCACCTGCGGAATGATCTGGGAAGCGCCGTAGTAGAGCGATCCCGGCAGGATGATCATAATGATGTTGGACTTGCCGACCCTGAGGCCGCGCGCCATGGCGTTCGGCGTGTAGCCCAGTTGCCTGGCTGCAGCATTGATCTTGGCGCGCGTCTTCTCGTTGACCCGTCCGGGATTGGCGAGCGCTCGGCTGACTGTCGATATCGCAACGCCGGCGAGCCGCGCGACATCGGCCATCAATGCACCCGATGACTCCTCTCCCACCACATCCTTGTTTTTGTTCATGTTTATTTCGGTCTCCCGGATGCTTCGATTTGCAACTCTAAGGCAGGCGGCGATTCATAGCAAACGTTTGCCAAAAACCGCTTGCTTAAAAAACCGGCTTGGCTATTATCTGGTCATGGCAAACGATTGCCATTTCTTAATGCGTTGAAAATCCATGGCTTATTGGATGCGGAACGGCTGTTCCGCACGCGGGTAGGTCATGCCTCGATAAATGGATAGGTTATGGCTACTGACAGGCTGCGCTTCGGCGTCGATCTCGTGACATTCTTCCATCCCGGCTTCTGGGGCGTCGACAGCCATGATGCGATCGTCGGCTATGCCCGTGCCGAACCGCGTGCCTTCTGGGACAAGATACTCGACAGCGTCCAGGCCTCCGGCGTCACCGGCGTCGAGCTGACCTTCTCTCCCTTCAACTGGCAGGACGCGATCAAGACCTACGGTTCCGTCGACGCCTTCGCAGCCGAGCTGGCAAGACGGGGCCTGACGCTGTGCAGCGGCTTCTTCGCGGAACTGGAGGCGGCCGGTGACTTCGCTGAGCCCGAGGTCCAGCGCGCGCTGATCGACAAGGCGGAACGATATGCCGATTTCCTGAAAGCCTGCGGCAGCGACATCATGGTGATCGGCGCCCCCTTGCGCCAGACGCTCGGCGCCCAGCCAGTGCAATTCTACGATTTCGACCGCGCCAAGGTGATCGCCGATTTCCTGAACCGGCTCGGCGCGACCCTCCATGTCAGGGGCGTGCGGCTGGCGCTGCACACCGAGGCGCACTCGATCTTTGCCGCCGCGCGCGACGTCGATCTGATGATGCTTTTGACCGACCCGGCCTATGTGCACATGTGCCCGGACACGGCCCATATCATCGTTGCCGGCTCCGATCCCGTCCAGCTCGTCGATCGCCATCACGAGCGCATGATCATCGCCCACTGGAAGGATGCGATCGGCCCGATGCCCTCAGACACGCCGATCGACAAGCACATCCATGAACGCCACCAGCCCTATTTCTGCAGCTTCGGCCTCGGACGGGTCGACTGGCCGGCCTGGATCCGGCTGCTGCGCGACCGGGCCTATGAAGGCTGGGCGATCCTCGAACTCGATGCCGCGCCCGATCCCGTCCGCGACATCGCCAACGGGCTCACGCTCGTCCGGCAGGCGCTCCTGCCGATCTATCGCTGACAGTCATCCCTAAGACAACAAACGCCCCGCAAAGAGGGCATTTTCAAGAGGTGGAACAATGAAGAATATGATGAAGCTTTTTCTTGCCGGCGTTGCTTTCGCCGGTCTCTTCGCCTCGGCCCATGCCGGGGACAAGCCGACGATCGAGATCATGTCGTCCTGGACGTCGGGCGGCGAAGCGGCAGCCCTCAACGTCATCAAGACCGAGTTCGAAAAGCGCGGCGGCGTCTGGAAGGATTCCTCGATCGCCGGCTTCGGCGCGGCCGATGCCGCCTTCCAGAACCGTATCGTCGCCGGTGACGCCCCCGGCGCCAAGCAGGGCGTCATCGGTCTGGCCGCCGCCGATTTCATCAACCAGGGCCTGTTCAATCCGATCGACGACGTGGCGGCCGCCGGCAAATGGGCCGACGCTCTGCCGAAATCGATCCATGATCTCATCACCTATGACGGCAAGGTCTACCTTGCGCCGACCGGGGCCCATGGTGAAAGCTGGATCTTCTATTCGAAGGAAGCCTTCGAGAAGGCTGGCATTTCGCAAGAGCCCAAGACTTGGGACGAGCTCTTTGCCGATCTCGACAAGATGAAGGCTGCCGGCATGGTTCCGGTCGCTTGGGGTGGCCAGCCCTGGCAGCAAACCAAGGTCTTCAACATGATCCTACTCTCGCAGGTGGGCATCGACGGCTTCCTGAAGATTTATGTCGATAAGGACAAGAGCCCGGCATCCGTCGAAGGGGTGAAGAAGACCCTTGAGATCCTCGGCAAGCTGCGTGGTTATGTCGATGCGGGTGCAGCCGGCCGCAACTGGAACGACGCGACCGCCATGCTGATCACCGCCAAAGCCGGCGTGCAGTTCATGGGCGACTGGGCTAAGGGGGAATTCACCGTTGCCGGCAAGGAGCCGGGCAAGGATTATGGCTGCATGATCGTGCCAGAGTCGAAGGGCATGGTTTATATCGCCGACTCCCTCTGGTTCCCGAAGACCGGCAATGCCGAGACCGACAAGGCGCAGAAACTTCTCGCCGAAGTCGTCATGGACCCGGCTATCCAGGTCGAATTCGCGCTCAAGAAGGGTTCGGTTCCGATGCGCTCCGACGTCGACAAGTCGAAACTGGACGTCTGCGCCCAGAAGGGTGTCGAGCTGATGGCCGCCGGTGCGATCGTGCCGGATCAGGCGATCGTGCTGACGCCCCAGCAGGTCGGTGCACTCGACGACTTCGTCGACGAGTACTGGAGCGGCGGCTCGAATGATGCGGCCCCCGCGGCGGAGAATTTCTTCGCCATCTTCGAGTAGGATAGCGCCTGTGGCGTCGGCCTCGACGCCACAGCTGCTGGCCGCCGCCTCGCGTGGCGGCGCGAGCCCTGCTTTCCACCCGTCAACGAGCTGGCCGATGTCCATCAAACGCAAGCCCAATCTTTCCGCCACCATCGCCCTTTTGCCGACATGGTTTGTTGCGGTCGTGGTCTTCATCGGCACGATGGCCTGGTCGATCCGCCTGTCCTTCACCAATTCCACGCTTTTTCCGTCCTCGACCTATGTCGGCTTGGCGCAGTATTCGAAGCTCTTCTCTTCCGCCAAGTGGCTGGCATCGCTGCAAAACGTGTTGATCTTCGGCGTCCTTTACGTCGCAGGCTGTTTGCTGCTCGGCTTCCTGCTGGCCGCGGCGCTGGACCGCAAGATCCGCTTCGAAAGCGCCTTCAGGACCATATTCCTCTATCCCTACGCCATGTCCTTCGTGGTGACCGGGCTGATCTGGCAATGGATGCTCAATCCGACGCTCGGCATCCAGGCAAGCGTGCGTTCGCTCGGTTGGGAAAGCTTCGTCCTCGACTGGGTGGTCAATCGCGACATGGCGATCTATGCGCTGGTGCTTGCCGGCGTATGGCAGGGCGCGGGGCTCGTCATGGTCATTGCGCTTGCCGGCATGCGTGGCATCGAGGCCGAGCAATGGAAGGCAGCGCGGATTGACGGCATTCCCGTCTGGCGGATCTATGTCTCGATCATCCTGCCCCAGCTAGGGCCGGCGCTGGCCGCGGCCGGCATGCTGCTCGCCATGGGCGTGATCAAGACCTACGACATCGTCGTCGCCATGACCAATGGCGGCCCCGGCAATGCGACGGAGGTGCCGGCGAAATTCATCATGGACAATCTGTTCGGGCGCCAGAACCTCGGCCTCGCCACAGCTGGCGCGACAGTGCTTGTCCTCGGCGTGATCATTGCAGTCGCCCCGTTCCGCTACGCGATGCACATGCGTGACAAAGCAACGGGGGCTGCGTGATGGCCCGTTCTCATCCGAACGGCCCGAAGCCGGCACAGATCACGGCCGGGCGCATCGGCCTCTTTGCCTTCCTTGTCGTCGCCGCGCTTTTCTTCCTTCTGCCGCTCTACACCATGGTCGTCACCTCGCTGAAGTCCATGGACGAAATCCGACTCGGGCAGATCTTTGCCCTGCCGGCCACGCTCGATTTCTCTGCCTGGGCCACCGCCTGGTCGGGCGCCTGCATGGGAACCGTCTGCGTCGGCATTCGCAGCGGCTTCTGGAATTCGGTGGCGATCACCCTGCCCTCGGTGGCGCTGTCGGTCTTCATCGGCGCCGTCAACGGCTATGCGCTGTCGCTCTGGCGGCCGCGCGGGGCAAATCTGCTTTTTGGTCTGCTGATGGCCGGCGGCCTGATCCCCTACCAGATTTTCCTCTATCCGATGGTCCGGGCGATGGCGAATATCGATCTCTATAATTCGCTCGCCGGTATCATTCTCGTGCATGTCATCTTCGGCCTGCCGCTGGTGACGCTGCTCTTCCGCAACTATTTCGTCAGCGTGCCGGAGGAGCTCTGCAAGGCGGCGCGGGTCGACGGCGCGGGCTTCTGGCGCATCTTTTTCGAGATCATGCTGCCGATTGCCGTGCCGATGGTCGTGGTGGTCTCCATGCTGCAATTCACCGGCATCTGGAACGACTTCCTGCTCGGTCTCGTCTTTGCCGGCCGCGACAACCTGCCAATGACCGTGCAGCTCAACAACATCGTCAACACCACGATGGGCGAGCGGACCTACAACGTGAACATGGCGGCGACGATTCTCACCGCCATCGTACCGCTCGCCATCTATTTCCTGTCCGGCCGCTGGTTCGTGCGCGGCATCGCGGCCGGCGCAGTCAAGGGGTAACGCTTCCATGCAATCTGCCGTCTCCGTCAAGGACCTGAAGATCGCCTATGGCGACCATACGGTGATCGAGAAGATGTCGATCGATATCGCGCCGCGAGAGTTCCTGGTGCTGCTCGGCCCTTCCGGCTGCGGCAAGTCCACGCTTCTGAATGCCATTGCCGGTCTCCAGGATATCACATCAGGCGAGGTCTGGATCTCAGGCAAGAACGTCAGCTGGGAGGAGCCGAAGGACCGCGGCATCGGCATGGTCTTCCAGTCCTACGCGCTCTATCCCCGCATGTCGGTCCGCAAGAACCTCTCCTTCGGACTTCGTGTCGCCGGTCTGCCGAAGGCCGAGATCGAGGCCCGTGTCGCCCGCACCGCCGCCCTTCTCCAGCTCGACAAGCTGCTCGATCGGCGGCCTGCCGAGCTGTCCGGCGGCCAGCGCCAGCGCGTCGCCATCGGCCGGGCGCTGGTGCGTGAAGTCGATGTCTTCCTGTTCGACGAACCACTGTCGAACCTCGATGCCAAGCTGCGCAACGAATTGCGCGTCGAGATCAAGAAGCTGCACCAGCGCCTCGGCAATACCATGATCTATGTCACCCACGATCAGGTCGAGGCCCTGACGCTTGCCGACCGCATCGCCATCATGCGCGACGGCGTGATCCAGCAACTCGCCTCCCCGGCCGAGATCTACCGCCGTCCGGCCAATCTCTTCGTCGCCGGCTTCATCGGCGCTCCGGCGATGAATTTCGCCGAGGGCCGGATCGAGCGCGGCAACGGCGCGCTGGACTTCCAGAGCAAGGAACTCACCGTCGATCTCTCCGGTTATTCCTTTCGAGCGGACGCAGCGGAAGGACCTGCTACACTCGGCTTTCGCCCGGAACACCTCGTGCTCGATGGCGCCACGAGCGGCCTGCCCACCATTCCCGGTCGCGTTTCCGTCGTCGAGCCGATGGGTTCGGACGCCGTCGTCTGGTTCGACTGGGCGGACCAGAGCCTCTCGCTCCGGCTGATGGGCGATGTCACCCTGCAGCCCGGCGATGCCGTGACTCCCGGTCTCGATATCGCCAAGGCATCCCTCTTCGGCGCTGACGGATCGCGGCTGTGACGCCCCATCCCTTTGTTTTCCCGCAATTCCGGACGCGTTTCGCGCCGTTTTGAGGAATTGCTCCAGGACAGGATTTGAAAAGACATGTCTGAGATCGTCTATGATGCGCTGGTGATCGGCTCCGGCGCGGCGGGTTCCTTTGCGGTAAAGGAACTGACGGCACAGGGGCTGTCGGTGCTGCTGCTCGAGGCCGGCCCCGCCGTCGGACCGAAGGATTTCGATCCCGCGCGCAAGAAGGCGCCGGCAAGCAGCATCAATATCTGGGAGCGCGCGCGGGCCACCCTCAGGGGCCAGCCGATCCAGGCGCGCGCAGCCTTTTTCACCGAGCGCTTCAGCCATTTCTTCGTCAACGACCGCAAGAACCCCTATACGACGCCGAAGGGCGAACCCTTCCTCTGGATCCGCGGCCGCCAGGGCGGTGGGCGCCTCCACAGTTTCGGCCGGGTGCTGCTGCGCTGGACCGACGACGATTTCAAGATCCGCTCACGCGCCGGAAAGGGCGTGGACTGGCCGGTCTCCTATGACGAGCTGGTTCCTTTCTACGACGAGGTCGAGGCCTATCTCGGGCTCTACGGCAACAAGGACAACGTGGCCACGTTGCCGGACGGCATCTATGCGAAGCCGGCAAGCCTGACGCCGGCCGAACAGATCTTCAAGCAGGCGGTCGAAAGCCGCTGGCCGGAAAGGCATGTCGTTTCCTGGCGCTACATCGCGCCTGACGCTGACCGGATGCCGCGACCGCTGCGAGAAGCAAAGGCGACCAGTGAGCTGACCATCCGCTACGACGCCGTCGTTCGCCGCATCACCACGGATGAGAAGACCGGCCGCGCCACCGGCGCCGAATACATCGATCGCAACACGGGCGCGGTATCGACGGTTCGCGCCGCGACGGTGGTGCTTTCGGCCTCGCCGATAGAGAGCGTGCGGCTGCTGTTGAATTCGGCTTCGGCGAAACATCCAGATGGGCTCGGCAACAGCTCGGGCGCTCTCGGTCGCTATTTCATGGACCAGCTGCCGTGCCTCGCCTTCGGGTCCTTTTCGAAGGCGAAGGGCTGGGCGGTCGACGAGTCCGCGCCGACCGACCCCTTCTACAATCCGTCGGGCGGGGTCTTCATTCCCCGCTTCGGCGAGGGCGACGCCGCCCGCGGTGATTTCGACTACCAGGGAAGCGTCGGCCGCGCGCCGATCTCGGGGGACGGAGATGCGCGACTCGCCTTCTTCGGTTTCGGCCGCATGCTGCCCTATGCCGACAACCGCATCACGCTCGATGTCAGGCGTAGGGATGCCTGGAACATTCCCGTGCCGCATATCCGCTGCGTCATGCAAGAGGAGGAGCAGGCACTGCTCAAAAGGCAGGAGGAGACGCTGATCGCCATGATCAAGGAGGTCGGCGGCGACCTCGAATTCATCGGCTCGCCCACCGGCCTCAAGGAAATGGGCAAGGGCGCCTTTCCCGAAGCCGATGCCTTCAGCCGCTTCATGTTCCGCAAATGGTTCCGCAAGACCATGTGCATGGGCGCCGCAATCCATGAGACGGGCGGCGCGCGCATGGGCGAAAACCGGCAAGCTTCTGTGCTCAATCCCTACAACCAGGTCTGGGATGCCCCGAACCTCATCGTCACCGACGCCAGCGCCTTCCCCGGCAGCGGCATCGCCGGCACGACGCTCACCGTCATGGCCCTGACGATCCGCGCCTGCCGGAATCTTGTCGACCAGTACCGGACGGGACGGCTGTAGCCGCAAAGTCGAAGTGTCCTGTTTCTGCAAAGTTGGAATGTCACTCTCCCCGCGTTTGATTGGCTGGGAGATGAGCGGATGCGCCTTCTTTGCCGAAGATTTAAAGGACCGTTCTCACCCCGCTGATTACACCGGATGTAATTGAGGGCATTCCCTGTCCGCGATATCAATGAACGGCCTTCCTGCAGGAGGAACATTCCCTTCAACAGAAGCGGCCGACCAACGCGATTTCGACGGCTAAGCTGCCGTCGACCGTGCGAGGCGGCCGAGGAGAACGACGATGACGACCATGAATTTTACGAAACGGGAAACCCCTGAATGGCTGTTGGCATTCTGGAAGGAGATCGATGACAAGACCTTCGGCGAAGGCTTCGACTGCTTGGCGCAGGATGCTACCTGCAATCTGGGCGTCGCCGACTGGAAGGGGCGAGAGACCATTCGCACGAACCTGCGCGCCTTCATCGACACGGGTTTCTCAGCGCTTCACGACGTAACGGAATATTGGGACGGTGGCTCGCTCAAGATCTTCCGCGGGACTGTCACCATGACGCCAGACGACGAGGCTCAACCGGTTGTCAAACCGGTGATGACGCACTTCTTCTATATGGATGAACGAGAGCCGGCCAAGGTTGGTCGCTGGTACGGATCGGTCGGCCCGGTTGCCTTCTGACCGACATCGTCGCTGGCGGGAGCGTTATCGCCCCCGCCGGCCATCAGCCGCACACATGGAGATCGCTAAAAGATGAGCGCGACGCACGGTCATTCAAGCGCAATACCGAACGAGCTTGGCATCCAGTTGCGCGCCTGGCGCGACACGCGGGGCAAGAGCCAGCTGGATCTCTCACTCGACAGCGGCATATCGCAGCGTCAGATCAGCTTCATCGAGAGTGGCCGAAGCACGCCCGGCCGCCACAATCTGCTGCATCTGGCCGATGCCCTTGATGTACCGTTCCGGGAGCGCAATACGCTGCTGCTCGCCGCCGGCTATGCTCCGATTTACGCCGAAGGCGGCATGGACGACCTTGAAATGAAAAGTGTCACGGATGCGCTGAAGCGTATGCTTGTTCAGCATGAACCGTTTCCGGCAGTGGTGATGGACCGGTATTGGAACGTCATCATGACGAACGAGGCGACGCAGCGCTTCTTCAATAGCTTCATCGATATGGCGGCACGAGAAAAACCGCGCAATCTGCTGCACCTGATATTCGATCCGGCCGGTTTGCGGCCCTTCATTGCGAATTGGGAGGAAACGGCAAAAAGCCTAATGGCGCGGGTGTTCAGGGAGTCCGTGGGCCGCGTCATCGATAAGCGCACCAAGGCGCTGATCGACGCGCTCCTCGCCTATCCGGATGTGGACAGTGCCTGGAAGGTCTCGACGACAGCCGACAGCACACCGGTCATTCCATTGTCGTTCATCAAGGACGGGCAGGTTCTGAGTTTCTTCTCGCTGGTGACCACGGTTGGGACCGCACAGACGATAACGACCCAGGAACTGAGAATCGAGTGCATGTTCCCGTTGGATGATGTCACCGAGGTGGAATACGCCAAGCTGATGAAGCAGGTCGGCGCATTAGAGCGCCGTGCGTCCTTTTCGGATGCACACAGGACGCTCTAACCCTTCAGTCCTCGCATCGTGCTTTCCGAAAATCGATCCCGATTTTCGGGCCGATGCGCTGGCGGCAGATCGGGACGTAGCTGTTCCAGCTCTCGCTTGGCCGAACCGTCACACAAACTTCGCAGTGACATGCTCCTGTCGAAATAAGCAGGAAGGAAAAGGCCATGACTCAAACACCTCAGGACCAGCTCAGCCGTATTAAGGCCGAAATCGCCGACAGCTTCGATGAAGAGCTGGAAATGCAGATGGAGGAAGACCGGCTGGACGATCTGGTCGCCGAAGGAATGTCGGAACCGGCGGAGCAGACGATCGAGCGAAAAATCTACTTTCGGGAGCTGTTCCGGCTGCAGCATGAACTGGTGCGGTTGCAGGATTGGGTTCAGCATAAGAAGCTGAAGGTGGTGGTGCTGTTCGAAGGCCGGGATTCAGCCGGCAAGGGTGGCGCGATCAAACGCGTGACCCAGCGGCTCAATCCGCGCGTTTGCCGGACGGTCGCGCTGCCCGCGCCCACCGAGCGGGAACGTCATCAATGGTATTTCCAGCGTTATGTCCCGCATCTTCCGACCGCCGGCGAAATGGTGCTCTTTGACCGAAGCTGGTACAATCGCGCCGGTGTCGAGCGCGTCATGGGGTTCTGCACCGAGGAAGAACTCGAGGAGTTCTTCCGCTCGGTGCCTGAATTCGAACGGATGCTGGTCCGTTCCGGAATCGTGCTGATCAAGTACTGGTTTTCGATCACTGACGAGGAGCAGGAATTCCGCTTCAAGATGCGCATCCACGATCCGCTGAAGCAATGGAAGCTCTCACCGATGGATATGGAAAGCCGTGTCCATTGGGAGGAATACACCAAAGCCAAGGAAGAAATGCTGGCGCGGACGCACACGGAGGACGCACCCTGGTGGGTGGTACAGGCCGTGGACAAGAAACGCGCGCGTTTGAACTGCATTGCCCATCTTCTCGAGCAGATCCCTTACGAGGACGTTCCGAAACCGGAGATCCAGTTGCCGGACCGCATCCGTCATGCCGATTACAACAGGGCGCCGGTTCCATCTGAAATGCTCGTGCCGGAGCGCTATTGACAGCATAGCCGCAACGGCGGCCTAAATCGGAGTCGATATAGGTTGCTACGCTACGCCACGGAAGAGCGTGGCGTAGCGTTGGATCGTCGGCGACCTTCAGGCGGCGACATCAGCCATGCGGTTCAATTCCGAGAGAGCCTCATCCGGCAGCACGAGCCCGGCGGCCGCGAGGTTTTCTCTGAGATGGCCGACGGACGAAGTGCCGGGGATCAGCAGGATGTTTTCCGCGCGACGCAGCAGCCAGGCGAGCGCCACCTGCATAGGCGTGGCATTGAGGCGTGCGGCGACATCGGACAGAGTGGAAGACTGCAGCGGGCTGAACCCGCCGAGCGGAAAGAATGGTACATAGGCAATGCCGTCGCGCGCGAGATCGTCGATCAGGGCATCGTCGGCCCGATGCGCCAGATTGTACTGGTTCTGCACGCAGACGATCTCGGTGATCCCACGCCCTTCGGTGATCTGCTTGGATGTGACGTTGCTCAGCCCGACGTGACGCACCAGGCCTTGCCGCTGAAGATCGGCCAGCACCGTCAGCGGCGCTTCGATCGACCCTTCGGCCGGGCCTTGCACGTCGAACATGATCCTGAGATTAACGATATCAAGCACATCGAGGCCGAGATTGCGGAGGTTGTCGTGTACTGCCTCCGTCAGCTCTTCGCGCGAGAAGGCCGGAATCCACGATCCGTCCGCGCCGCGCCGGGCGCCGATCTTGGTGACGATGATGAGATCGTCGCGATAGGGATGCAGCGCCTCGCGGATGATCTGGTTGGTGACATGCGGGCCATAGAAGTCGCTGGTGTCGATGTGGTCTACGCCGCTTGCGACCGCCTCTCGCAGCACGGCCAAGGCCGCGCCATGATCTTTGGGCGGGCCAAACACGCCGGGCCCAGCGAGCTGCATGGCGCCATAGCCGAGCCGCTTCACGCTGCGGCCGCCGAGGTTGAACGTACCGGACTGATCGATGGTGGACATGACCTAATTCCTTTCAAGAGATGACACCAAGATAGACGTTGTCGGCGCGTGTGAAAATTGGCAATAATCCGCACGGTCTGTGCGGAGTGGCGAACAGTGAAAGCGGATCTGGGTGACCTTAATGCCTTTGTTGCCGTGGCGCGCGCCGGGGGGTTTCGTGAAGGGGCACGCGTCAGCGGCAGCAGCGCCTCTTTCCTCAGCGAAGCGGTGCGTCGCCTGGAGGCCCAACTCGGCGTCAGGCTGCTCAACCGGACAACACGCAGTGTCGTGCCAACCGAAGCGGGCAAGGGCTTGCTGGAGCGGCTCGGCCCCGCGTTGAGCGAGGTGGAGTCTGCCCTCGACGTCGTCAACGGTTTTCGCGACAGGCCGGCCGGTGCGTTGCGCCTCAATGTGCCGGTCAGCGCGGCGCGGCTGGTGCTGCCCGCCATCGTTCCAGCGTTCCTCGCCGCCTATCCCGATATTCGGCTGGAGGTGGTCACCGACGAGAGCTTTGTCGACGTGATCGCGGCCGGCTGCGACGCCGGAATACGCTATGACGAGCGGCTGGAGCAGGACATGATCGCGATACCGATCGGGCCACGCGTCCAGCGCTTTGCCATCGCCGCCTCCCCCGACTACCTGGATCGCCGTGGCCGGCCGCAACATCCGAGCGAGCTGCTCGGCCATGCCTGTCTGTTGGGTCGCTTTTCGAGCGGTGCGATGACGGCGCCGTGGGAATTCGAGCGCGATGGCGAGATCGTGCGGGTCGATCCGACGGGGCCGCTGATCGTGCGGGTCGGCGGAGCGACCGACTTGGCCGTCGATGCAGCGATATCGGGAACAGGGATCGTCTGCCTCTTCGAGGACTGGTTGCGCCCGCATATCGACAGCGGCGCGCTCGAGCCCATCCTCGAACCGTGGTGGCAGCGCTTCTCTGGACCGTTTCTCTATTATCCTGGACGCCGACTGGTGCCGGCGCCGCTGAGGGCATTCATCGATTTCGTCAAGGCATCAGCCAATCAGGCTTGATGTTTTGCGGCCAGAAGGAACGTCGTTGAGCGCTTCCATGCGTCAAAGCTTGACTTCGGCATTGTCGCCCATATCAGGTTTGCTGTTCGAGACCGCGGCGGCGGCCATCTTGATATAGCTGATGATCGTGCCCGGGCTGTCCCAATATTCGGCCGAAGACGGGGTCATCTTGAGGATGCGGATGGAAGGATCGTCGGGACTGTCCCACCACGCCTTTGCCGGCGTGGCCCATAACTCCCTGATTCTCTCCCGGTCGTTCTGCACCTCGGCCGTCCCCGATACGGAAACATATTTCTGTCCCTTGGTGTCGGCAAAGGCCAGGCACACATTTGGCCAGCGGGCGATCTCATCGTCCTTGTGACTGCTGACATCCGTCAGAAAATAGATCGCATTCTCGATCTGCGCGGTATAGGCGGACATCGGGCGGGCTTTAAGATCGTCGCCGCTGCGGGTCGTCAGCATGCAAAACCCGATCTTGTCGATCAATTCCCACACCCGTGTCGCATCATCATGCTCCGCCATCGTTATCTCCATCTGTGCAAGAGACGAAGTAACCATCTGCCGAGGCCGATGTTCCCAGTGACGCCTATTCAGCCGTTCACTGAAGGCGACCAAACCACGCAGTCGATCAATGGACGCTTGGGGTTTTCATGATCATCGCGAAGTCTTCGGCGACCAGTTCGCTGACGGCAATGAGGATTTCCTCCCGAGAAAAGCCCGATGTCAGCGCGCTTTGGATCAGATCCTGAAGATCCGGGTCTACGACATCGCGGCAATCCTCGAGGCGTTCTTCGGAAACGGTAAGGCTATTGAGTTCGTCCATTGTCTGTCCTTTCACGGAATGTAGCAGCCAAAGCTCGGAGCGGGTTGGGAATGGCCGCTAACGGGTGGTGGCAACTCTTTTTGGCCCGGCAAGCAGCCCTTCACGCTGCATCTTCTTGCGTGCGGCCTTGCGGTGCCGACTGATTGTCTGCGCCTTTTCCCTGACGCGCCGTTCGGACGGCTTCTCATAGGCGCGCCGCTCCTTCATTTCACGGAACAGTCCTTCGCGCTGCATTTTCTTTTTCAAGACCCTGAGCGCTTGATCGACATTATTGTCTCTGACGAGTACCTGCATTTCAAGTTCTCCTTGTTTGGGCGGTGCGACGATCGCCGCTCAGCCGAGTTGCTTGGCGATCAAATCCCGCAATTCGCGGCGGGTAAGAAGGCAGGGAAACGGCTTCCAGCTGGTAACAGCGCGGGCGACAGCCGCGTCATCCTCACGCGGTTTTACCGCTGCAACGGCGGTGGCTGTATTTATGTGGTTCAAAAAGAAATCCTTTGCCGGCCGTGGCCGACGTCATCGATTGTTTGTGGGATTTGCCAACACGCAGCCGTAACGGCGCGCACGGATGCACAAGCGCTTCAATCATGAGCCAGCAACGGCTCAGATTTCCGCTTGATCGGGTATTCCCGCAACATAGGTATCGGTGGGCACAATTGCAACGATAGCCCGGATGGCATGGCGCGGGCATCGCTAATCGCCTTCAGATATACTCAGCGCCATTTTATTCAAGTTAACCGGGTATAGTTTTTGCCAAATTTTCTTCAATTTGGCTTGAAAGTCACATTATTCCGCCGGAATGGAAGCAACGGGGAGGCCGGCATTGAAATTAACCTTCTGTTAAATAGGCCATTGACTTGTAGTATTAATAGGTTGTTAAAGGAGCCGCTCGCTGAGGTCGAAATTGACCCGCTAATAAACAATTTGAGGAGAGTGCAATGGCTTCGCCAATTCATGCAACTGATGATAGTGCAACATTTAAAGAAACCGACGTTATTTCCGGAAATCTGCTTTCCAACGATTCATCTGACAACGGCCACCTGTTCCTGCGCGCCTTTGATGGCGCAAGCGTTGGCGCCAAGGCCGGCAACAGCCAGGTCACCGAGATCCAGGGCGACTACGGCACCTTCTTCGTCAAGCCCGATGGCAGCTACACCTATGTCCTGAGCGACGCGGCCAAGATCGGCTTCGCCAACGGCGAATCGTACCAGGAGAAGGTTTCCTACAAGATTTCCGACGGCAGCGGTCATACCGATGTCGGCCTGTTCACCCTGAACATCCAGGGCGTAACCCAGGTAAAGCCGATTGCTGTCGACGACCACTACAGCTTCAACGAAGGTAGCGCCATCGGCGGCAACGTTCTGGACAACGACATCGCCGGCGACAATGGCAAGCTCTTCCTCCGTCAGTTCGACGGCACGAACGTCAGCGCCAAGAGCGGCCTCGACGCTGTTACCGACATCGTCGGCGACCATGGCATTTTCCACGTCAAGCCGAATGGCGAATTCACCTATGAGCTGACGGAAGACCTGGCTGCCGGCCAGAACGTCACGGAAACCGTCCAGTACTACAAGATCTCCGATGGCGAAGGCCACACGGATGTTGGCGTTCTGACGCTCAACATCACGGGCACCGACGCTCATCTTGTTTGATCAGTTGCGATAAATCAGTGAGACACACCGCCCGCCGCGCAATCGGCGGGCGTCTTCGTATATCCGCTTATCACATCAGCCGGTCTGCAAAGCGGCATAATACTTTTTAGCTAGTTCTTATAAATGCCGGCGTGGCGTAGTCTCGATGTTCGGAGGACACGCCGTTGACCGAACACATCGAACCCAGGCAGATCGAAACAGATGATCTGACGAAAGTCTGGTCCGTGACTGAGTTTTGCGCACGTCACCGAATAAATGCCGAGGAACAAGCGCTGCTGCTCAAACTTTTCGGGCCGTTCGCGACTGCCTCCGAGCTGATCCACAATGCCAAGCGCGCGCCAAGATTTAGATAAGGGGCGCTCGACCTGGTCGCCTGCTTGGGACCGCCTGTGGGCTCCGACTCGCGACGCTAGGCCTGCTTTCCGGCCACCTCACGTCCGGCACGTATCACTGCGTCTGTGGTGATATCGAACTTCTTGTAAACGTCATCGATTTTGCCGGATGCTCCGAATTCATGCATGCCGACGAATAGGCCGTCCAAGCCGAGATAGCGGTCCCAGGAATCTTGCACGGCTGCTTCGACGGCGACCCTGGCTCGGCTGTCGCCCAGCACCGATTTCTTGTAGGCGGCATCCTGCTTCTCGAACAGCAGCCTGCACGGCATCGAAACCACGGCCGTGCGAATACCCTCGCCCTGCAGCACCGAGCGGGCTTCGACCGCCAGATGCAGTTCCGAGCCGGAGGCAAGGATCGTCAGTTGCCGCTCGCCGCCTTCAGCTTCCTGGAGAACGTAGGCTCCCCTTGCCGAGCGGTTCTCGTCGGACGGGTCGCGGCGTAAAAGCGGCATTGGCTGGCGGGACAGCGCAATCAGTGCTGCCTGCCGCGGCGCATCCATGATCGCCTCCCAGCACTCGGCCGTTTCGATCGGATCGCCCGGGCGATAGACGGCGAGCCGGGGAATGGCGCGCAATGCGCTTAGATGTTCGATCGGCTGATGTGTCGGCCCGTCCTCGCCCAATCCGATCGAGTCATGTGTCATCACGAAGATCGAACGCACCTCCATTATCGCCGCGAGCCGGATCGCCGGGCGGCAATAGTCGGAAAATGTCAGGAACGTGCCGCCATAGGGAATAAGCCCTCCATGCAGCGCCAAACCGTTCATTGTGGCCGCCATGCCGTGCTCGCGGACACCATAGTGGAGATAGGATCCGCCATATTCCCCGGGCTTGATCTCGACCTGGTTCTTGGCCTTGGTGTTGTTCGAAGGCGTCAGATCCGCCGAGCCGCCAAGAAGCTCGGGGATCGCATCGAAGAGATGGTTGAGCACGATGCCGCTCGCCTGACGGGTGGCGAGATCCTTTTCGGAACCTGAAAGTTCCTGCTTTGCTGCAGCAATGGCAGCGCGCCAACCGGACGGCAGTTCTCCGTTCATGCGCCGCTCGAAATCGTCTCGCTTGTCCGGCGAAGCGGTCTGGACACGGACCGCCCAGGCCATCCGCGCCGGCCCGCCTTTCGCGCCAATCTTTCGCCAGTCATTGAGAAGCGCTTCCGGTATTTCGAAGGGAGGCGATGTCCAACCGAGGATCTTGCGGGCGCCGGCGATCTCGTCTTCACCAGGCGCGTCGCTATGGGCCTTCTGCGTTCCCGCCCTGGTCGGGAAACCGAAGCCGATGATGGTTTTGCAGGCAATCATCGACGGCCGATCCGTCACCTTCTGCGCTTCGATGATTGCGGCGCGGATCGCATCGGTATCGTGACCGTCGATTTGCTGGACATGCCAGTTCGCCGCGCGGAAACGCGCCGGATGGTCATCGGATTCAGCAAGGCTGGTCGCACCGTCGATCGAGATCGAGTTGTCGTCCCAGAAGGCGATGAGCTTGCCGAGCTTCAGATGTCCGGCAAGCGATATCGCCTCGTGGCTGATGCCTTCCATCAGGCAGCCGTCACCCAGGAAGACATAGGTGTGGTGATTGACCAGATTGTCGCCGAACGAGGCGTTCATGATCCGCTCGCCGAGCGCAAAGCCAACGGAGTTTGCGATCCCCTGCCCCAGCGGGCCGGTCGTCGTTTCGATGCCGGTGGCGTGACGATATTCGGGATGACCCGCCGTGCGGCTGTCGATCTGCCGGAAGCGTTTGATCTCTTCGATGGTCATGTCCTTGTAGCCCGTCAGGTAAAGCAGGCTGTAGAGCAGCATCGAGCCGTGACCGTTGGAAATGACGAAGCGGTCGCGATCGAACCAATAGGGATCGGCCGCATCGAACTTCAGAAACTCGGAGAAAAGCACCGCAGCGATATCGGCCATGCCCATCGGCATGCCGGGATGACCGCTCTTTGCCTGTTGAACCGCGTCCATGGAGAGGAAACGAATGCAGTCGGCGAGATCCCGGAGGTGCTGATCCTTGGGAACTGGGAATGTCTTCGGAGCTTGTGAGGTGTCCGGCATTGGGAGAAACTCCTCGGGATACGTGGATTGTGAAGGCAGAGACCGTCTGCCTCGCTATCTCGTTCACCGTGGTGCTGAGAGCTCGCCACGGCGAATTTGATGGGTCCAGTTGAACCTAGTGCGGAGTTTCCAGTTGTGGATACCATCCGCGCCAGGAAAGACCGATTTCCGGGACCTGATCGTGTCGAGTCCCTCAATGACCTCGCAGGTCAAGGCAATTTTCCTGAATTGCTCCTCACTCTTTGCACAAAATCTGCAATCCGGTCGGGCATCTCTATGCCATGAGCAAGAACGACATCCCGCCCCGCATCACACCGTCCGCCGTGCCGGACCGCCTCCGCAATGACGGATGGTGGCTGACAGAGACGTGCCGACCTCGAGGGACTCCTTTCGAGGAGATCTCCGAAAGCATGCTCATCGTGACCGAAGGGCGGTATTTACGAGAGGACCAGCAATGGACACTACCAACATTCTGACAGCACCGATGCCCATCAGGCGCTATCCCGGCCGAATAGCCGTGCTGCTTGGCCTCGTGGCGCTGGCAGATTTTCTGATCTTTGATGAGATGCCCGGGATAAACCTTTTCCATTTTGCGCTCGCCGTCTGCGCCGGCATTCTGCTCTCGGCCGCAAAGAAGCCATCGCCCTTGACGGCGGCTCTGCTGCTCGGATTTTCGGTTCTGGCTTCGGCACCCCTGCTGGAAGCGCCATCACTGATCGGCTTAATCCTTTGCCTCGGCGCCCTGATGTCGGTTGCTCTCGTCAGTGCAAGGTTTATGCCCCGTCGCCTGCCTGGCCTGCCCCTGGTATTTTTCCGTTTCGCCCTCGTCATTCCCCTGCGTCTTGCCGAGGATATCAGGAAATATTGTGCGACGCCGGCCAAACGCTCCTCCTTCGTCGAGGTCCGGCGCAGCATCGGTCTCTGGATCATGCCGCTCATTCTCGCATCGGTCTTCGTGCTTCTCTTCGCAGCCGCAAATCCGCTGATCGAGATCGCGCTGCGCAGTATTCGTTTTGAGGTTCTGCTGCGGTTTCTCGATCTTTGGCGGATCGGCTTCTGGATGATGATCGCCGTTGTGGTCTGGGCAATGTTGCGACCGCGCCTGAAGCGACGTACTGCGAGGTCACAAGCCGGCAGGGCGTTCGTCATCGTGCCGACCAGAAATGCACCGTTCGGCCAGGCTTCGCTTCTGCGGTCGCTGCTCCTCTTCAACGCGCTGTTTGCCGTGCAGACGCTTCTCGATCTCGTCTATCTCTGGGGCGGCGCAGATCTGCCCGATCACATGAGCCATGCTGAATATGCTCATCGTGGGGCCTATCCGCTCATTGCGACAGCGCTTCTGGCCGCCGGTTTCGTTCTCCTCGCCATGCGACGTGGAGGGCCTGGTGATCACAGTGCGCTTATCCGCGGCCTCGTTCACGCCTGGATCGGCCAGAACATCCTTCTCTGCCTGTCGTCGATGCTGCGGCTCGGGCTTTACGTCGAGGCCTATTCGCTGACGGAACTGCGTGTCGCCGCGGGTCTGTGGATGGGCATCGTCGCCATCGGCCTTGCCTTGATCCTCCTGCGCATTCTGCTCAATCGCTCCAACGAGTGGCTGATCGCTACGAATCTCGTCTCCCTGATTGCGGTGCTCTACGTCAGCGCCTTCGTCGATTTTCCTGATGTCATCGCCCGTTTCAACGTCGCCCACAGTCAGGAGATCAGCCACGAAGGTCTGCCGCTCGATATCTATTATCTCTCCACGCTCGGCCCTTCCGCCATTCCGGCCCTTGATCTCCATATCCGTGCGCTACCGGAATACAGAACCGACAAGATCAGCGAAGCACAGCTCATCCGCGGTTCGCTCGTCTGGAAATTCGAGCATCGCCCGCGCGACTGGCGGAGCTGGAGTTTTCGTTCTGCGCGACTGGAGGCCTATCTTCTGTCTCCGGCCGCCATTGCAAGATAGAACGAGAACGATAACAACAGGCACGACAAACCAACGCAGGACCGGTGATGGCGCCCCGCATTCTCGTCGTCGATGACGAACCTCATATCCGCGACGTGATTTGCTTCGCCCTTGAGCGCGCCAGCCTGGCATCGATGGCCGCCCGCAACGGCACCGAGGCGATGACGGCCTTCCGCCGTGGCAACATCGATCTCATCATCCTCGATGTCGGCATGCCCGATATGGACGGCCTGGAAGTCTGCCGCCAGATCCGCAAGACGTCGGGATTGCCGATCCTGTTTCTTTCGGCGCGTGACGAGGAGATCGACAGGGTACTGGGCCTCGAAATTGGCGGAGACGATTATGTTACCAAACCTTTCAGCCCGCGCGAACTCGTGGCGCGGGTCAAGGCAATTTTGAAGCGCAGCAGCAATGGGGCAGAGCCTGAGAGACGCCACGCCACCCTTGTCGCCGGTGAACTCAGCCTGGATCGGCGTGGCAGGACGGTCATGTTTGGCGAGAACACCATTGCAATGACAGCGCTCGAATTCGCAATCCTGGACACGTTGTTATCACGCCCCAATTTGGTCTTCAGCCGCGAACAGCTGATGGCGGCCTCCTATGGCGCCGGTACCTATGTCGCTGACCGGACGATCGACAGCCATGTCCGCAACATCCGGGCCAAGTTCCTGGCTGCCGGCGGTCAGGGGATTATCACAACCGTTCACGGCATCGGCTTCAAACTCGGCGGTGAAATCGGGAGGACGACCTGATGCCGTCACCGAAGGTCAGGACGAAATGGCGGCCGGCGCTGGCGCTGATCGTCTATGCCGTGCTTCTCGCGGTCATGGCGCTGCCGATCCTGATCGTCATCTGGTTTCGCGCCGTGGAGGCGAGTTCGAACCGGATGGCACCGGCGGAGATTGGCGCCCTCGTCGTCGCCTTCATGCTGACGCTCGGCGTTGCCTATGTGCTCACGCGCACCATCACCGGGCCTATCGACGCTTTGATCGCCCGGACGGAAGAGATCGCCCGCGGCGGCAAGGGAGCGATCCGGCCGCTCGAAAGCTATGGAACGCGCGAGATCGCCGTGCTGTCGCAAAGCTTTCTCGATCTTGCCGGAAAACTGGTCGATCGCACCGAATACATCAGCTCCTTTGCCACCCATGTCTCCCACGAGTTGAAATCGCCGCTGACGGCCATCCGAGGCGCCGCAGAACTGTTGCGCGACGATGACGTCGAGAGGCCGATGACAATGGCGCAGCGGTTGCACTTTCTCGACAACATCGTCGCCGATGCAGTCCGGCTCGACGCATTGTTGCAGCGGTTGAGGGAACTGGCGCAGGCGGAAACGCCCGTGGCCGAGGGCAAAAGCAGCGTCACGGACATCTTATCCTCGCTGCGCGGGCGATTTCCCGCTCTCAATATTTCCGGCGCAGGCGATAAGGAAATATCGGTTGCTCTTCCCCAGGAAGCCGCCAGCATCGTCTTTGCCAATCTTGCCGAAAACGCTCTTCAGCATGGCGCCGCGCTGTTGGAATTCAGAGTATCGGCCGACGCCCGAACAGCCGTCATTCTTGTCCGTGACGACGGCAGCGGTATTTCCGAGGCAAATCGCCAACGCATCTTTCAGCCGTTCTTCTCCACCCGCCGCGAGCAGGGCGGTACCGGCATGGGCCTCGGTATCGTCCGCGCCATGCTGAGCTCCCATGGCGGTACGATCCGCCTGCTCGAGACGACCGGCGCCGGTGCCGAGTTCGAAATCACCATCCCGGGACCGAGCCGACGTTCCAGAGACTGATCGGAGCTCTGCGCCGATAGGTGATCCCCTGAGCAAGGCAATATCTTCAAGCGATTGGATCAGTTTCCAGGCTCTATCGCCGTCAATGCAGCCTGCGCAATGACATCTGCAATGCGTTTGGACAGCGCCGGGTCGGAAGCCGCGCGGGCGAGGGTCACACCGCCACTGAGCATGGCGAGCAGCAAGATCGCCTGATCTTGCCGGCGCCTTTTGGATTGACCCGGTATCTCACCCTCCGGCAAGCCGACAGCAACTTCCTCGATGAGACGTTTGAGTTCTGTCGTATAGGCGCTTCGTGTTTCGTCGTCTGCGCGCATGACGTCGGGGGACAGGCTCGGCAGAGCGCAGCTCTCGCCCAGATCGCAAGTTCTTTTATAGCCGAGATAGTAGCCGACGAATGTCGTCAGCCAGTCTTTCGGTTCACTGGCCTTTAGCGCCGCAATTCCTTGCCGCAGCTCTTCGAGGCCCGTCAGCACGGCGGTGCGAAAGGCTTCGCCCTTGGATTTGAAATGTCCGTAGAAGGCACCGTTGGTCACGCCTGCCGCCTTGGTCAATGCATCGATGCCTGCGCCGCCATAGCCTTCCCGTCTGAAAACCCGTCCAGCCGCGGCAATGACGCGCGTTCGGGTCTCCTGCTTATGTTCGGCACTGTATCGCATGTATGTCCCTTTTAAGAGCGATCGCTCTTTATGTCTTGCTAAGCGAGTGATCGATGTGTACGTATAAAGAGTGATCGGTATATATCAGAAGCGGTCACGGTTCAAACAGGGAGATATACGATGCCTATCACACTCACCCTGCCTGAAGGCCTGCTTTCGCAGCAGGCTCAGGCCCAAGCCTTTGCCGGATTGACGGACGCAGTGCTCGATGCCGCCGGCTTGACCGGCAATGACTTCATGACAGCCAATATTATCGGTACGATCAACGTGCTGCCGCGGGAACATGTGCTTGCGGCGGGAGAGCCAATCGCTGCAGCCTTCGTCGAGCTCAAGCTGCCCGAGATTGCGCTGGTGAGCGCTGAAGCAAAACAGTCCTTCTTCGAAAAGGCGGCCGATGTCATCGAACGGGCCGCCGAAGGCCGGCTCAAGCGCGAACATATATGGTCGAACATTGTCTACGCGCCTGAAGGGGCCTGGGGTATCGCTGGCCGCAGCTATAACAATGCCGATCTCGTCGGCGCCATCCAGGATGCTGTTGCCGCCTCGTAACGATCGCGGCGTACGCTCGGAAATCTCAGACTTGATGCAATGCCGGGCCGGCGACACCAAGGCGTCGCGGTCCGGCGCCTTGACGGACCCAGCCATGCAGCTTGCCAACTATCTGTTCTTTTCCACCGGTTGCGAAGAGGCGCTCGCCTTCTATGCCGAATGCGGGCTTGGCCGGATCACGCAATTGAAGCGCCACGGCGCAGACGGGATGCCCGTTGCCAGCGAAGTCATGCGGGGCAAGGTGATGCACGCTCGTTTCGAAGGACCTGGTATTCTGTTCTTCGCCTCGGACAATCACGATGCTGAGCCGATGCGAGGCTCCGCCCACATGCTGATCACGGACGACCGCGACAGTACCGACAGGCTCTTCGCTCGGCTAGTCGAAGGCGGCAAAATCACGACACCACTCGCCGTCCAGCCATGGGGGAGCTACTACGGCAAGCTCACCGATCGTTTTGGCGTCCAGTGGATGCTCGATTGCCTAGTGCACGATGCCGAAAAGTGTGAGCGGTTTTCGGACGGCATCATGCTCTAACTCTTTAATTTAGAACAGGATTCAGATTTTAGGCCGACCCGGCCTAAAATCATCCTGTTCTACCGTAACCATGTGCTGTCTACACACAAGTGCGAGACGATAATCGCACCGATACATGCGAAAGTCGGCGCCTGGTCGCAATCATTCAGAACATCGCGAGCAGAGGACAATCGGCAGGATGGCAGAGGGGAAACTCGCCCCCAACTAAGCGGCTGCGAGCCACCCTCCCCCCAATCCCGTCTTCGCGTTTCAGCGCGTCGTATAACCGCCGTCGATAACCAGCACTTCGCCGGTGACATAACTTGCCGCTGCCGAACAGAGGAACAATGCGGCACCCGCCACCTCCTCCGGCTGCCCGACGCGTCCCATCGGGGTCATGCTGCGCCAGGTCGGGAACCAGTCGGGATTGTCGATACCGCCGCGCGACAAATCGGTCTCGATATAGCCCGGGGCGATGGCGTTGACGCGGATGTTTTCAGCGGCAACCTCGCTGGCGAGGCTCTTCGTCATCATGTGGACCGCCGCCTTGGAAGTGTTATAGGCGACCTGGTTCTGCGGAATGTTGGACACGATGCCCGACATCGAGCCGATATTGAGAATGACGCCGCCGCCCTGGCGCCGCATGGGTGCCAGTGCGGCGCGGCAGGCGCGGAAGACGGCGTCGACATTGACGGTCATGATCTCGCGCCAGATGGCATCGGAGAACTCGCCGCTGTCGCCATGAATGGCGATACCGGCATTGTTGACGAGGATGTCGAGCCGCCCCGCCCGTGAGAGGGTCTCAGTGACGAGTTCGTCGGCAGCACTTTCCTTCATCAGGTCGGCGGCAACGAAATCGCAATCGACGCCGGCCTTGGAGAGCCGGTCTTCCGCCGCTGCATTGCGGGTTCGGCCCGTGATGATCACTTTGGCGCCCGCCTCGCCGAGCGCCTCGGCGATGGCAAGCCCGATGCCGCGCGTGCCGCCGGTCACCAACGCCACCTGTCCGTTCAGGCGAAATCTGTCGAAGATCATGGCCGTTTCCTCTTGAGTAGGCGTTCCGCGATTGTTGAAGGCGATCGCACTTTCGTCAGATGTCGGCGCTTTGCGGCAGAATGACAAGATCGCGGATCGTGATGTTGCGTGGGCGCGTCAGCATGAAGAGCACCGCTTCGGCCACTTCGTTCGCCTCCATCAGGCCGCCCGCGGCGAGCGCCTCATCCAGCTTCTCCTGCGGCCAGTCGCTGAGAAGGGCGGTTACCACGGGGCCAGGAGCGACGGCGCCGACGCGCAATCCATGCTTGGCCACCTGCCGCCTCAGCGTATGGACGAATGCCTGGACCGCATGTTTCGAGGCGGTGTAGATCGGCTCCCAGACGACCGGGATCATGCCGGCAACGGAACTCGTCAGGATGATATCGCCGGTCTTGCGCTCGACCATATGCGGCAGAACGGCATGCACCGAACGGAAGGCGGCGTTGATGTTCAGGTTGAGCATCCGGTCCCAGGCATCCGGGTCGCCGTCCAGCACCTCGCCGCCAATATAGGAGCCGGCATTGGCGTGGAAGATGTCCAGCTGGCCGGCTTTCTCCAGTATCTCAGGCATCATGCGTGCGACGCTTTTCGGATCGGTGAGATCAATGACCAAGGGAATGGCGTTGGCGTCGAGTTTCGAGCAGATTTCCTTCAAGGCGTCTTCATTTCGGTCGACCAGCACGACGCGGGCGCCCGCGGCTAGCATTGTCTTGGCGCATTCAAGGCCGATACCCGACGCCGCTCCGGTGACGGCCGCGACTTTTCCAGACAGATCCTGTCCCATTTTCTTCCTCTGTTTTCCTGGTTGGTTTAGGCTCGGCCGTGGGAGATCCGCGATCGGCGTGCCAGTGAGTCGACGATGACGGCGACGGCAAGGACGGCGCCGGTGATCATGTATCGAAGCGACGATGACAGATCGAGAAGCGTCAACCCACTGGCAATGGACTGAATGACGATGATGCCGAGAAGGGCTGAATAGGCACTGCCTCGCCCGCCGAACAGGCTCGTGCCGCCGATGACCGCCGCGGCGATGGCGTTGAGATTGACGTCGCCCGTGCCGGCCTGCTGACTTGCCGTCGCCAGCCGCGCTGCGGAGAGCACGCCGCCGGTTGCCGCAAGCAGAGCGCACATGACGAAGGCGCTTGCGTAGATCCGCGAGACGTTGATGCCGGAGCGGCGCGCTGCCTCCCTGTTGCCGCCGACGGCATGCATGGAGCGTCCCCATTTCGTGCGCGTCAGCGCATAATTCATGGCGGCGGTGAGCCCGACGAAAAGGCCGAACATCCACGGAATGCCGCGTGACTGGTTGAGATAGAAAGCGACAGCTTCAAGGGCGAGTGTGATGATGACGGCGCGCAGAAGCAGCCCGCGGGCCGATTTCGCCGACAGGCCGGCCGCCCGCCGGCGCGCCGACGTGCGGTAGCTGGCGAAGAAGAAGGCAATGCCGGCTAGCGCCACCAGCAGATAGGCGACCGGGTCCGGCATGACCATGATCTGGCCGAAACTCACCAGCCAGGAACCATAGGGAAGATTGATCGAACCGGTCGCTCCGAGGATATAAAGCTGGAGGCCGAGAACAGCGAGCAGCCCCGATAGCGTCGACACGAAGCTCGGCATGCCGAAGCGGTTGAAGAGAAACGCGTAGAGTGAGCCGATCAAGGCGCCGACGATCATCGCGGCGAGGATCGCGAGAACCACCGGCCAGCCCTGGTTGACCCAGAAGACGCCGACCAGTGCCGAGGCGAAGCCGCTGACGGAGCCGACGGACAGATCGATCTCACCCACCATCAGGATGCAGACGATACCAAGCGAGATGACGCCGACCGTCGAGCAGTCGAACAGCATGTTGACGAGGTTGCTGCTGGAGAGAAATACTGGATTGAGCGCCTGGAACACCGTCCAGATGATCGCCAGGCCGACAATGACCGGCAGTGAACCGAGATCGCCGGAGCGGATGCGATCCCCAAAGGCGCGGATCGAGCCGGCAAGACTATCGTCATAGTGCACTCGTTCGTCACGCCGGTCGAGGAGTGCCGGTGCTGCCGGTTCATTGTGGATGGTCTTCATCATGGCCTGCTCTCCTCGTTCTGTTGGCTTTGCGCATTGCGGCGCATCGCGCGGCGGGAGACGGAATTGTTGGATGCGCCGGTGATGGCGCTGACGAGTTGTTCGTTGGATGCGTCGGGCAGCATGGTGCCGTTGTTGCGGCCGAGCCGAAGGACGACAATACGGTCCGCGACGGCACGAACGTCCTCCATATTGTGGCTGATCATGATGACGGCGAGGCCGCGCTCCCGAACGCGCTCGATGAGGTCAAGCACCTCGGCGGTCTGGGCAACGCCAAGTGCAGCTGTGGGTTCATCGAGCATGATCAGTTTCGGCTCGAGCAGTAGCGATCGGGCGATTGCTACCGTCTGGCGCTGTCCGCCGGAGAGTGAGGCGACGGGTTCGCGCACGCTCGGAATGCGGGCCGAAAGCTCGTTCAAGAGCTTCCAGGCGGCAATCTCCATCGCGACCTCATCGAGCTGAAACGGACTGAGCTCCTTGCCGAGAAAGATATTGGCGACGACGTCAAGATTTTCGCAAAGCGCCAAATCCTGGAAGACGGTTGCGATGCCGAGGTCGAGAGCCGCGCTCGGGCTCGACAGGTTGACCGGTTTGTCTTCGAAGAAGATCGTTCCCGAGCTTGGCTGGTGCACGCCGGCCAGGATCTTGACCAGCGTCGATTTGCCGGCGCCGTTGTCACCCACCAGCGCCACGACCTCGCCGGCATACACGTCGAGTTCGATATCGGTGAGCGCCGACACTGCCCCGAAGTTCTTCGATATTCCACGCAGACTGAGGACAGGCCGACGGGAAGGGTCAGGAGTATGAGAGGTTTCAGACATTGCCTGGCCTTTCGAAAAAGCGAAAATCGGAAGCGCGACCGGCGGCCCAGCCGCGCTTTCCCTTGGCTCGACTACTTGGTGATGCCGAGCTTCTTGCAACCGTCGGCATAGCGGCCGGTGCACAGCTCCTCGGCAGTGTTGATCTTCTTGTCGATGATCTCCGCCTTGAGGTTTTCGGCGGTAACGACAGCCGGTACGAAGAGCTGTGCGGGCGTGTCGTAGAGCGTCATCTCGGCCTTGATCGTTTCTCCGGCGAGGAGCTTCACGGCGACGTCGGCAGCGGCGGCGGCGACGATTTCGCTCGGCTTGGAAATCGTATTGTACTGATCCCCTGATATGATGAGCTGCAGCGCGGCGATCGTCGCATCATTGCCGGTTACCGGCGGCACCGGATCGACACCCGCCGCCTTGAAGGCTGCGATGGCGCCGCCGCCAGTGCCGTCATTGGCGGCGACCACCCCGACGATCTGCTTGCCGAAGCGGGTGATCTGGCCGCCCGCCCATTGCTGGGCGTTCGCGGGCTGCCAGTTCGGTGTGTCGAATTCGGCAAGCGTCTTGTATCCGCCGCTCGCCAGGCCCTCATGAATGCCGTCCTTGATCAGCCCGGCAGCCGCATCGGTCGGCGAACCGTTGATCTGCAGGATGCCGCCGCCATCGGTCGGCACGTTCTGCGCCTTCAGATGCTGGACGAGCGATTCCGCGATCGCCTTGCCGATCGCCTTGTTGTCGAAGGAGACATAGAAATCGGCCTTGCCTTTTGGTATCGGACGGTCATAGGCAATGACCTTGACACCCTGGCTCTGTGCGAGCTGGACGAGCGACGCGGCGGCTGCCGAATCCACTGGGTCCAGCACGATGACCTTGGCGCCTTGCGTGATCGCCGAATTGAACTGTTGCTGCTGTTTTGCGATATCGGCATCGGCGTTCTGATAGAGAACCTTGCACGAGGCGCAAAGCTTCTTCATTTCCGCGACGAAGCCCGGGTGGTCGTGCTCCTCGTAGCGGGTCGAGCCCTGGTCGGGCATGAGGAATGCCACTGTCGCATCCGAAACGGCCGTTTGCGCAAAGGCGGAAGTACCGCCCAGCAAGGACAGGACAAATACCGCGGCGCCTGCCGCCTGTGTTGAGAATTTCATCATTTCCATCTCCTCCCATTGAAAAAAATTGTGTAGTGATCGCACTGTTTTCGCTGTCGTCGTTCGGCTGGATGAACGGTCGCGCTTGTCCCGGCGGTTTGACGTTTTCGAGGACAACCATCTCCAGTCGCGAGCCGCTCATCGCGCGCCCGCGTTCAAGTCAGTGTCGGTTTCGTTCCTCCTCCTTGTCCTCCCTCGTCCCTTGGACGTGCTCGTTCGGCTCCTCTAGGCCGCCTTTGCCACGTTGATATTGTCACCCAACAACCGTCGGAAACGGGAAGGCGTCATGCCTTTTTCCGCGAGAAACTGCCGGTTGAAGTTAGACAGATTGTTGAAGCCGACCTCGAAGCAGATATCGGTGATCGATGCGTGGTCATCGCTCATCAGTATCTGGCAGGCCAGGTTGATGCGCAGGCGTTTGACATATTGCACCAGCGACATGCCGGTATGGCGGCGGAAGCCACGCGAAAAGGCGCCTGTCGATTGTCCAGCAATCGCCGCGAGATCGGCTTCGTCGAAGGATTTCGTCAGGTTCTCTCTGATATAGGCGAGCGCTTTGTTGATGCCGGCCGACATGTAACCGGAGGGATCGGGCAGATAGCTCGGGCTGGCGAGAAGCTGCGCATCCTGTGCGCGGCTGAGCAGGCCGACGATCATCATGAAAAGCTCGATACGGCGCACACCCTGCGCCTGCTGCACCTCGTTCATCAATGATGCGACCTGCCGGCTGGTCTCGGCGCCGAAAAGCACGCCGCGGCGGGAGGCTTCGAGAACAGGTTCGAAGGGGCCGAGTTCGGCCAGCACCTTCATCGTGTCGATGATGAAATTCTCGCTGAACTGGATGAGCTGGCATCGAAGCGGGATGCTCGATCCCGTCGGGACATCGCTGATCCAGTTATGGGGAAGATTAGGCCCCGCAAGCACAAGGTTGCCCGGCTCGAACTCGCCGATGAAGTCGCCGACGAAATAGCGTCCCGTTGTCGCCACGACGAGATGCAGTTCGTATTCCGGGTGAAAATGCCAACGAACCGTATGATAGGGATAGCCATGCGCCTTCGTTGCGAAAGATTCGCCCGGCCTGATCTGAATGACTTCCAAGTCAGGTTCCATCGTTTCCTCCTCCGAGGATGGGCCAAAGCCCGCCCGCCGAAATTCCCTTTTCCGGCTTCTTATTTAAGGGGAGTGTAATGGGCTAGTTCCAGGCCCGCCACCACGATTCCCGGTTAAAACCGATACTTTTTTGACGATTGACGCTGCGCGGGCGCTCGAATTTCTGCCGCTCAAGGAAAAACGCGGGCGACTTCCGTGCTCGGCAGGCTCTCGCAGCGTTCGGCAAAGAGGCGGGCGCTGAGGAAATCGACGAGCACGCGGACTTTCGGGGAGAGATGACGGTTCGATGGCCAGAGCAGATGGAATTGCGCCGGTCCATCGATATGCTCGTCGAGCACAGTGCGCAGGCGGCCTTCGGCGAGCGGGCCACGGGCGAGGAAATCCGGCATGCAGCCGATGCCAAGTCCGCTGATCGTCGCGCCGCGGAGCGCCTCCATATTGTTACAGGTCAAAACCGTCTTCACCCGCCATGCCGGCTGGCCGGCCGACATGCTGAGCGGCCAGGGTTGGATCTTGCCGCTATTTGGAAAGCGGAAGCGCAGCCCGAGATGCCCGTCGAGATCACGCGGGCATTCGGGAAAGCCATGTTCCTCAAGGTAGGAAGGGGCAGCGCAGAGCAGAAGCTGAAAAGGCCGCAGCGCCCGGACCATCAATCGTGAATCCGGCAGATTGCCGCTGCGGATCGCCACATCGACGCCTTCCTCGATCAGATCGACGATGCGGTCGTTGAAATCAAGATCGAGTTCCACTTCCGGATAGAGGCGCACGAAATCCGGAAGAACCGGCAGGAGCAGGTGATAGCTGACGAGCGGCACGCTGACGCGCAGCCTTCCGCGCGGCGCGGCCACCGCCTCTGCGAGCGAGGCTTGTGCATCCTCGAGATCATCGAGCACGCGGCGGCAGCGTTCGTGGAAAAGCTTTCCTTCCTCGGTCAGCCGGATGCTTCTCGTGGAGCGTTGAAAGAGACGCGCGCCGAGCTGCTGTTCGAGGTTCGTCACCGCCTTGCCGACGGCAGAAGCGGAAAGGCCGAGGACACGACCAGCGGCCGCGAAGCTGCCGAGATCGGCCGTTTTGACAAAAGCGGTGAGCCCGCCGAACTGATCCATACTTCCTACATTCGAGCATTTTATTCCGTAATCAGCGGAACAGATACCGTCTTATCCGGCCATTAAAGCGATTTTATGCTGTCTTGGCAATCGATGCCTTGGTACGTCGCGGCTTCCGAGCACGGCTCTCCTCCCCTGCCATGGCTGTTTCCTCGAACCGAGTGGAAAATTCATGATCCAATCATCCAAGACCAGGGCGGAACGGACCGTCCCTTCAGGAGCAATCCGGAGATTGTTCGTGCTGGCGGCCGTCTGCGCTGCCGCTGCCGCCATGCCGCTGACCTTTACCGGCCCGGCCGTTGCCCTGCCGGCGATCAGCCGCGATCTCGGCGGAAGCCCGATCGGCCTCAACTGGGTTACCAACGCCTTCATGCTGACCTTTGGCAGCAGCCTCATGGCTGCCGGAGCCCTGGCCGACAATTACGGCCGCAAGCGTGTCTTTCTCGGCGGCCTGGCTGCCTTCGTGCTGTTTTCGGCAGCACTCGCCTTCTCGCCCGACCTGTTGTCTTTCGATATCCTGCGGGCGCTGCAGGGCGCAGGTGCGGCCGCTGCCTTTTCGGGCGGCATGGCCTCGCTTGCGCAGGAGTTCGATGGGTCTGCCCGCATGCGGGCCTTCAGCATCGTCGGGGCAAGTTTCGGCATCGGGCTCGCGTTCGGGCCGATCGCCTCGGGCCTGATGATCGAAAGCTTCGGCTGGCCGTCGATCTTCCTGCTGGTGCTCGTCCTCGGCGCACTCAGCTTCACGCTCGGTGCCATCTTTCTGAAGGAATCGCGCGATCCGGCGGCCAATGGTCTCGATTGGCCGGGTGCCGCCACATTCACATTGGCGTTGACGCTCTTCACCTATGGCGTGCTCCGTGTGCCGGCCACCGGCTGGGGCGACCTTACGACGGTCGGCTTATTTGTCGGTTCGGTTGGCTTCATCGCCGGCTTCTGCCTGGTGGAGCGCAAAGTCAGGCGACCGATGCTCGATCTCTCGCTGTTCCGCTATCCGCGGTTTGTCGGAGTGCAGTTGCTGGCCGCTGCACCCGCCTATGCCTTCGTCGTACTCTTGATCCTGCTGCCCGTACGCTTCGTCGGCATCGAAGGCATGAGCGAGATCGGCGCAGGGCGCATGATGATCGCGCTATCGGCGCCGCTTCTGATCCTGCCGATTGCCGCCGGTCTGCTGACGCGATGGTTTGCTCCGGCGATCATCTGCGGCGCAGGGCTTGCCATATCGGCCTCAGGGCTCTGCTGGCTGGCGCAAATTCCCGTTGGCGCCGACCATACCGCGCTGATTGCCCCGCTGTTGACAATCGGCGTCGGCATCAGCCTGCCCTGGGGCCTGATGGACGGCCTTGCCGTCAGTGTCGTGCCCAAGGAACGCGCAGGCATGGCAACCGGCATTTTCAGCACGACTCGCGTTGCCGGCGAAGGCGTCGCGCTGGCGATTGTCAGCGCCGTGCTTTCGGCACTGACGCAATCCCATCTCGGCGCCAAGAGCGACGCGACGGCGGCGGCTCAGCAGCTTGCCACCGGTGATCTCGCCGGAGCGGCTGCGACCCTTCCGGACCTTGCTCGCCCGGCGCTGGTCGAGGCTTATGGCGAGGCCTTCGGCATGCTGCTCTGGCTGCTGGCGGCGATCACGGTGATCACGGCAGTGGTCGTACTGGTCTTTCTCGGACGTGGTGAACAGCCGGTCGAAGAAGCCAAGGAGGGTGAACGGGCGGCCGCTTGAGAAGCTGAAACGAGCGGCCGTCATCGATTGATGGCGGCTGCTCCATGCGGAATGAGATAAAACTTGGCCTCAAGCGGCCAAGGCTGCAATGACGTTTCTGACCAGCGCAGAAGAGGACAGCCGGCTCGTGGCGCAGCTCGGGGCACCGATCGCGCCGACACGCACGGAAACGCCGCCACGCGCATTAGCGATCGCAAACATCGACTCGTCGGTCAGATCATCGCCGATGGTAATCGGAGAGCGGTTCTTGAACGGGTCGGACTGAAGAAACCGCTCCAGCGCATCGCCCTTGCTTGATCGTGCCGGACGCAGCTCGAATACCATCTTACCGAGCTGCAATGCCCAGTTCGGCCCGGCGAGCTCCGCATAGTGATGCATGCGGTCTTCGAGCACCTTTTCATATTCGGGCGCGAGCCGGTAATGGGCGGCAACAGCCGCGCCCTTGTCCTCGATCAAGACGCCAGGGTAGTGCTCGGCTTCTGCGGTCAGCACACGCTTCAGGGCCTGAAATTCAGCTGTAGCCTCGATCGTCTGCATGCCCGCGGCGTTCCTGATTTCCGCGCCGTGCAGGCCTGCTGTCGGAAATGCAAAGGGTTTGAACAGCGCGTCTGCATAGGCAAGCGATCGTCCGGTGACCAGTGCCAAGGCACCGTCGAGCTTGTTCGACAGACGATGAAGTTGTCCAGGAAGCTCCTGCGGGACCTCGATCGCATCCGGTGTGGGCGCAAGATTGAGCAGCGTCCCGTCGATATCGAGAAACATCGCCCAGTGGTCCGGCTCCTCCAAGACCATTGAAAGCATTTCCTGAGTAGCGGTGTCGTCCTGCACGGCATTCTCCAAACTCTGCAATCATTGAAGCTAGGTCGCCGGACGACGAGGACAAGGTGATCTTTCAGACTCCGGAACATCCAGAGACGCGTCCGCGTTGTATCTCGCCGCCCGTTCGAGCACTCGCGCCGTAGAAGGTACATTGATGGCCAAAAGCAGTTCCGATCGTGATGAGGTCAATGCCCCGCTGGCACATGGCGCTTTAAACCTGCCATTGGTGAGGATCGACGATTACAACAACGAACTACGTGACAAGGATGGTTTCGTTGGCGACAACGCAAACAAAAAGACTTTCCAACAGAAGCTCGACGATTGGAGAAAACGCATCCGCAAGGTCGGCGACGACCCGCTCGGCAAGGCCGCCACGGCGAAGCTTTCCAAGAAGAAGATCGATGCCTTTCTGAAGGGCGACGATATGGAGGCGGCGGCATTGGTCATGGGGGCGGTGGAGGACTTCGCCCAGGACTTTGCCGACGTGATCGGAAAGTTCCTGAAGGACAAGCGCTGGGCCAAGACGGAGCGCATCGTCGTCGGCGGCGGTTTCCGGCAGAGCCGCTTTGGCGAGCTGGCGATCGCCAGAACCATGGTTATGCTCAAAGTGGCCGGCGTCGACGTCGAGGTCGTGCCGATCGTTCACCACCCCGATGAGGCCGGACTGATCGGCGCGGTCCACCTGATGCCGCGCTGGATGTTCAAAGGCCATGAGGCGATCCTTGCCGTCGATATCGGCGGCACGAATGTTCGCGCCGGCGTCGTTAAATTCGGAAAGGACGACGTGCCGAATTTTGCGGATGCAAGTGTCTGGGAATCAGCGATCTGGCGTCATGCCGACGACGAGCCGAGCCGCACCGCGACCATCGAGAAGCTGGCCGCGATGTTAGAGGATCTGATCGGCAAGGCCGAGAAAGCCAATCTCAAGCCGGCGCCGATCATCGGGATCGCATGTCCCGGCATCATCAAAGCCGATGGCTCCATCGAACGCGGTGGACAGAACCTGCCGGGCGGAAACTGGGAGAGCGACAGCTTCAACCTTCCCGCCGCACTGATGAAGGCTATTCCTGAGATCGGCGACGACAGCACATTCGTGATGATGCACAACGACGCCGTCGTGCAGGGATTGTCGCAGATCCCTTTTATGAAGGACGTGTCGAGGTGGGCGGTGCTGACCATCGGCACGGGATTGGGCAACGCGCATTTTACCAATCGCGAGGGAACGAAGGCGCGTTAGTGGAATCCCTGCCCCGCGCAACCCTGCTGGCAAGGAACGCACGATCGACCGCGATGCGGGCTCGGCCGGCGCCGTGGAGGATTATGGTAAATAGCAGGTAAACAAGAAGGAATTCCCTAGCCGGAAGCGAACTCGCCAATAAGTTCCGTTAGGAAAGATTGCCGCTTTGCGGGACATGGAGTGAGATCTGATCGATCCGGCTAGCGGCAAAACGTCTGCGACACCAACCAGCACCCGCCGATCATACCTGCCGAGACCTGATTCGCCTAGCATGCGCTGTTGTGATCTTTGCGGTTGATGACGCATCGGGATGTCGTCAATTCTGTTCATGTGATTGGACTGGTGTCAGCGACTTGGCCTGGCGATTGATCGGATCTCCGGAAACGAGCCCCAACCTCTTTGACGCCACCTGCCCCTCAGCATTCCGCCGACTTAGATCGGCAAGAACATTCAGGCTGCACGCCCCTCCCCCGATCGCGCAGCAACAGCGCTCTCCTGGAGTAAGGCCTGCACCGGCATCTCGGAATACCGGCATGCCACATGATCGGAGACAGTGCCGGTTCGCCGGTGCCGGCAAAGATGCGGCCTTTCGCATGGCAGGCCGCATCTGCGCGGCACTCCTCGATCTCTGCGCGCAGAAGCGATCCGAGACGGCGAGCGTCGCCGCCGAAAGCGGCATTTCAGGGCGGCGCTTGAAAGATGGAGGTCTCCCCTCCCCTTTCCCGCGTCGCATCGGAAAAGATGGTGATAACGCTGGCGGACAGTTCTCGGCAGGTTCAAATTGCGCTTATCTCTGCGGCTTCACGCAATCGATGCGCAGACGAAGGATGGATCATGAACTTCAAGGGAATAAGCGCTCCGCTCAATGCCGGCCGTCTCGAACAAATGCTCGGCCTTGCTCAGCCACGGCGCGATGCCGAAACCCAGGACGCAAATGACAGGTCCTCCGGCAGTGAACCTGCCCGCGGGTTGGAAGCCGAAAGCCTGTGCCGTTCATCTGCCTATAAATGAGAAACGGATTGCCTGATCCGACGCGCCCAAGCGGTGGATGTTTTCTCCAGTGAGTCGGTAACGGCGTTGAAGGCCGGCGTCGACGGATATGGGCACGGCCGCCATTGTCAGCTGACAATCGCGCTAAGATTCCGGAATCCCACATGATTTTTTGGGCGAATCCGGTTTGTTATCCATTGGCTAACCAAGAAATCGCTTGACGGAATCGGGAGACTCACGATCATTTGCGCAAAATGACCCGATTTATCAGGATTTGCGTGAATGCCGACCAAGGCCGCGATTGTTGAGAAAGCCAAGAGAGCGAGTCGAGTCTCGATCGACGAGACGATCGCGCAGGACTCGACGATGCTCAGCAGTCAATTGCAGGTGCTGTTCGAGCGGTTGTTTTCGCCCGATGCCCGCAAATCGCTACGGCGGTTCAGCAGCACCGAGACTGCCAAGCTGCTCGGCGTCACCGACAGCTACGTTCGCCACCTCGCCGCCCAGGTGGAAAGCATCAATCCGGAAAAGACGGCGGCCGGTCGACGGGTGTTCTCGCTTGAGGAAATCCATGCAATGCGCCACCATCTCGGGCGCACCAAACCCTCCTATCTGCCGATGCGCCGGCCGGGTGACCATCTCCAGGTGATCGCAGTCACCAATTTCAAGGGCGGTTCCGGCAAGACGACGACATCAATTCACCTCGCGCAGTTCCTGGCCCTGCGCGGCTACCGCGTGCTCGCCGTCGACCTCGATCCGCAGGCGTCGATGTCGGCGATGCTCGGGTATCAGCCCGAATTCGACGTCGGCGAAAATGAGACGCTTTACGGTGCCATCAAATATGACGAAACGCGACGCGACGTAGCCGACATCGTCCGCCAGACCTATTTTCCGGGGCTCGATCTCATCCCCGGCAATCTCGAACTGCACGAGTTCGAGCACGATACTCCAAAGGCGCTCGCCGACACCAACCGCGACGACAAGGACATGTTCTTCATGCGGGTCGGCAATGCGCTGCATTCGCTGGAGCAGAGCTACGACGTCGTCATCATCGATTGCCCGCCGACCCTCGGTTTCCTGACGCTGTCGGCTCTCTGCGCTGCCACCTCCGTCTTGATCACCGTCCATCCGCAGATGCTCGACGTCGCGTCGATGAACCAGTTCCTGACGATGACCTCCGACCTTCTGGCCGTGGTCAAGCAGGCAGGCGGCAATCTCGATTATGATTGGATGCGCTATCTGATCACCCGCTATGAGTCCAATGATGGACCGCAGGCGCAAATCGTCGCCTTCCTGCGCAGTCTGTTCGGCGAGCGCGTGCTGACCTCGATGATGGTCAAGTCGACAGCGGTCTCGGACGCGGGTCTGTCCAAGCAGACAATCTACGAGGCGGGACGCGAGACGATGCATCGCCAGACCTATGACCGCGGGGTGGAATCCGTCGACAGCGTCAATGCCGAGGTCGAGCAACTTATTCGCAGCGCATGGAGCAGGACATGAGCCCAAAAGGACGCGACATCCTGAAGAGCATGGTCGGTGCGGTCGAGCCGACACGGCCGGAGGTGCCGAGCTTCCAACAGCCGCATCGGCCATCGGGAGCGGTGAAGGCGATGAACCTGTCGCTTGGACGGCTGGGAGAGGAAGCAGCCGCCGCCAAGGCGCTGCGCGAATCGCTGGCCTCCGGCGACAAGGTGCTGGAGATCGATCCGGCTGCCGTCGAAATGTCCTTCATCCGCGACCGTATCCCGGTCGACAAGGATGCCGAGTTCGAGCGATTGAAGCAGTCCATCCAGGAAAGCGGACAGCAGGTTCCGATCCTGGTGCGGCCGGACCCGGCAAGGGCCGGGCACTACCAGGCCGCCTATGGCCACAGGCGCCTGCGGGCCGCCGCAGAGATCGGGGTTCCTGTTAAGGCCGTCGTGCGAAAGCTCACGGATGAAGAGCTGATCCTTGCACAGGGTCAGGAAAATGGCCCCCGTGTCGACTTGAGTTTTATCGAACGGGCACTGTTTGCACGCCGCATGGATGAACATGGCTTCAGCCGCGACATGATTGCCAAGGCGCTGGCAACAGACAGGCCGGAAACGTCAAGGCTCCTGCAGGTGGCGCAGACGATCGACCCCGAGATCATTCTCGCCATCGGGCCGGCCCCCAAGGTCGGTCGTCCACGCTGGTTGACTTTTGCCGAGAGATTCAGAGAGACGGGCGGACAGAAGAAGGCGCGGGCTGCAATCAGTGCCGCCGGTTTTGACGCATTGGACACCAACAGCCGCTTCGATGTCATCTGGAAGGCACTGGAGGAGAAGAGCGCACCGCAGCAGGCCGAGCAGACGCTCCGGACTCAAGGCGGCGCGCCGCTTGCTTTGGTGGCCCGTTCCGGCAAAACCTTTCGCATCACCGTCAAATCGGCGGCGTTTTCGGAATTCCTGGCTCAGCGGTTGATAGGCCTCGCCGCCGAGTTCGAAGAGGAAAATGAGGGAAAATGAGGCAGTTAGACCGATTGTCAGCTGACAATCCGGATAGGAGATAACGCGCAAAAGAAAAAAGCCCCCGAACGTCACCGTCACGGAAGCTTTCCTCGTAGTCTTGAACACCTCCGAGAATCGCACTTCCGAGAATCGCTGTCAAGAGTTTTTGGCGCCGTTTTGGTGAGTGGATTTCTTTTGCCTCGTTGAGGTGGAAGATATGGAAACCGGGAATGTGACGACGCCCTTCGGGCGGCGGCCGATGACGCTTGGCATGCTTGCAAATCAAGTCATGGCCGGAGAGATCAAATCGGATCAGTCGGTCGATAAGTGGAAATTGTTTCGCGCGCTATGCGAGGCAAAGCCGCTGCTCGGCATCGGCGATCGAGCGCTTGCCGTGCTCAACGCGCTTTTGAGCTTTTATCCGAAGAACGAGCTGGCCCAGGAAAACGGCTTGATCGTATTCCCGTCGAATATCCAGCTTTCGCTCAGAACGCATGGCATGGCCGAACAGACCGTCCGGCGCCATCTCGCCGCACTCGTCGAGGCAGGCCTTCTGCTGCGCAAGGATAGTCCGAATGGCAAGCGTTATGTCCGCAGAGACAGGGCAGGGGAGGTCGACGAGGCTTTCGGTTTCTCGCTGGCGCCGCTGCTTGCCCGTGCCGAGGAGATCGAACAGCTTGCGGCCGAGGTGATGGCTGAGCGGCTACATGTCCAGCGTCTGCGTGAACGCATCACTCTCTGCCGCCGTGACATTGCAAAACTGATCGAAGCGGCCGTTGAAGAAGACATCCCTGGGGATTGGCAAGGCCTATACCGCGAATTCCGGGACCTGATCGAAGGCCTGCCGCGATCACCGACAACAGCGCAGCTTGAACTGTTGCTGGATGAATTGACGGGCCTGCGCACAGATATTCTTAACCAGCTGGAAATTCGGGTTAAATCAACAAAACAGCGCGGCAATGCCGATTATATCGAGCGTCACATACAGAATTCAAATCCCGACTCCATCTCTGAACTTGAACCACGCTTCGAACCGAAGCAGGGCGCGATAGCTGAGCAAGACAACGACCGAGGGGCCGTGACGCCAGAGAAGGGTAGGGGTGAGACAGCCCATCCGCACGGTCAGAAGACGGAGGAAGAGCAAAGTCGACGGCCGGGCGTCCGCAATGATGGTGGCGGACTGAAATCCTTCCCACTCGGCCTGGTTCTGCAAGCCTGCCCGGAAATCCTTACCTATGGGCGGGACGGCGTAATCAGCAACTGGCGTGATCTGATGGCCGCAGCCGTCATCGTTCGATCGATGCTGGGCGTCAGTCCGTCGGCCTACGAAGAGGCCGCCAATGTGATGGGTCCGGAAAACGCTGCGACCGTTATGGCATGCATCCTGGAGCGCGGCGGCCACATTAATTCGGCCGGTGGCTATCTTCGTGGCCTGACGCGGCGAACCGAAAAGGGCGAATTTGCGATCGGCCCGATGCTGATGGCGCTTCTGCGGGCAAATGCGCCGGCCGGGCGGAAAGTTGGATAGGTCCTCGGCTCCGTGCGCCGGCGCCTGCAGCTCGTGGGTTTGAGCGGCCGGATAGCGATGTCGACCTTAATCTTCAAGCGCCATCGGAATGGCAGGCGCTCGCGGGCGACCGGATGATCGGAGCGATCATGAAGGAGGAGAGGAGGGGTCTTGATCTTATGACGCTACTCGTCTGACGTTTGAAGGCACGGAATCCGCCCCCCGCATCGATCGCCTTCCGTACCGTTCATGCGTTCGCACCCCATCGCTAAACGACGACTCGATCTTGCGAAGCTCGCTCCCGCTCATGGTAGGCGCCCAAGGGGGTGGGTGTATTCGTAGTGATCGAGTTAGGAGGCCTCCTGGAACCGTTGGCGGAACCGGGCCGACATTGAGGTAAGTGATGACGAAACGACGGAGCATCTCGCTCTGCTGGCCCAGCGAGAAACACGTGCTAAGCCATGTCTTCATCAACGTGAAGTTGCGACAGCGTCATCGATGCCATCCTGTCGTGCAGTCGTCAAAGACGGGGCCAGGTCTGCGACTCACAGACGACCTTAAGGACGCAGCCCTTCATCTTCAGCGCGTTGCCGGAGACCGTCAGGGAGCCGTCGTATGTCTTTTTCGCATCTGGATCGGTGATCTTGCCCTCGTAGCTTCCGTCCTTGCCATTGAAGTTCCCAATCTGCTCGCCGGCATGCTTGCCGGACTTCAACGTGATGCAGTAGCCACTGCCACAGGGAGCGATCGCGGCGGTATCGCCAAGCTCGGTCTTCCAGTTCCCGACGATCGGGTCTTGTGCATAGGCGATGGCTGCGGAGACTGCGAGTGCGGCGGCAGCGAAAATTATGCGGTTCATGATGTCCTCCTCGGTTGAATTGGCCCGGAGTCTACGTCTTTACGCCATGCGAGGCTCGTAGCTTCTGGTATGCTCTGTTCGGTTGGAAACTGCACTTTTGCGAATCTGCTGATCGTAGAAAGGGGCGCCCCAAGCCAATCCGGAGAGGCATTGCCGGTTCGTCTCGAATACCACGACGTTCCTTTACGATGATGGACGTTCACTTCGGGAAGAGGAACGTGACCGCGACGCGGAAGCCCAGTCCTTCCGGGCCATTGTCTGGAGCCGCCGCCCAATATCGTATGCCCGCCGTCAGGCTGATCGGCTGCTTGTCGATGGTGATCAG
>NZ_LWBS01000428.1 GCF_001652265.1 Rhizobium leguminosarum | reverse complement strand
AAATGGGCAGACCAGCTCGGAATGCCCAAACTCGTCTAACCTCAATCTCTCGAACCGCCCGGTGCGGACCCGCATGCCGGGTGGTGTGGCAGGGGTGCGATCAACATGATCGCCCCCTATGCCGATTTCGGCTCGTTCCATCGCTTTGGCTGATATTGGCAGTGACCTTGCCCCCAAGTTTTATCCGGTTTTGAGTTCGCTCCAGCGGTTTTTGGTTGCTGTTGTTGGTTCGGTAGCGGCGGGTTGCGGTGCGGAGCCATTTCGGCTGCGCAGCACCGCATCACATCGCGGGTTGAGTGTCTGAGCGAATTCGGCCGGTGTCAGCCAGCCAAGGCCTGAATGCGGGCGTTGATCGTTGTAATCGCTACGCCAGTTTGAAAGCGCAGACCGGGCGTGAGCAAGCGACGAGAACAGAGTTTCATTCAAGAACTCGTCTCGCAGCCGCCCGTTGAAGCTTTCGATAAAAGCGTTCTGGATAGGCTTGCCAGGCGCAATGTAATGCCAGTCAACCTTGGTCCGGTCCGCCCATTGCAGGATCGCGTTGCTGGTGAACTCGCTGCCGTTGTCGCTGACGATCATCCTCGGCTTGCCGCGCTCCTCGATAATCCGGTCAAGCTCCCGTGCGACGCGAAGACCGGAAAGCGATGTATCGGCGACGAGCGCCAGGCACTCCCTCGTGCAATCATCGACGACGGTCAGAATCCGCAACCTGCGCCCATCGGTGAACTGATCCGACACGAAGTCTAGCGACCAACGATCATTGGCCACCATCGCCTCCAGCATCGGCGCTCGCGTGCCTATCGCTCGCTTGCGACCGCCGCGCTTGCGCACCGTCAGTTTCTCCTCCCGATAGAGCCGGAAGAGCCGCTTGTGGTTTACGAGGTGACCCTCCCGCCGGAGCAGCACATGAAGGCGTCGATATCCGAAGCGGCGGCGTTCATGCGCCAACGCCTTCATGCGCTCGCGAAGCTCATGATCATCGTCGCGCCTGGTCTCGTAACGGACCGTCATTCGGCAAAAACCAATGGCTTTACACGCCCGCCGTTCGCTCATCTCATGATGGCGCATCAGATGCGCGACAGCTTTCCGCTTGGCCGCGGGCGTCACCACTTCTTTCCCAAAAGGTCTTTCAAGGCAGCATTGTCGAGCATCGCATCGCCAGAAGCCGCTTCAGCTTCGTGTTCTCGTCCTCAAGCGTCTTCAGCCGCTTGGCCTCGGACACCTCCATGCCGCCGAACTTGGCCTTCCATTTATAGATGCTGGCATCGCTGACGCCATGCTTGCGGCAAAGCTCCGAGACCGGCGTACCTGCCTCGTGCTCCTTCAATATGCCGATGATCTGTTCGTCTGTGAAACGATTGCGCTTCATCCTCTGGTCCTCTCAATGGGCCAGAGCTTACTTCAAAATGGATTATTTCAACGGGGCAAGGTCAGCAGAACCGACCTTACGCCAGCGCTGCCCTGATCTTTTCGGCATTGGCGGCCAGCACGGCACCGTCCTCCATCTTGCCGGAATGCGGCTTGAGGGCGGTACCCTCATGGCGGGGGATGACGTGGAAATGCAGATGGAACACCGTTTGCCCGGCGGCCGGTTCGTTGAACTGGGCGATGAAAACGCCGTCAGCATCGAAAACATCCTTGACCGCCCTGGCGACCTTCTGGACGACGGTAATCGCATGGGTGAGGGTGGCGGGATCGGCATCGAAGATATTGCGCGACGCCGCTTTGGGAACGACGAGCACGTGGCCCGGTGCCTGCGGCATCACATCCATGAAGGCGATCGTATGCGCATCCTCGTAGATTCGGTGCGAGGGGATTTCGCTGCGCAGAATCTTGGCGAAGATGTTGTTATCGTCATAGTCGGCTGGGCTGGTCATCGCGAAATCTCCTCAGTTCATGGTTGAGGTAGCGCGGCCGGCAGGGCAACGTCAATCCTCCTGCTGACGCTCGCCCTTGCGGAACGGGCTATGCTCGCTCAGCAACTCGCTCATCTGTTCGACGTCAGCGCGCTCACGCGCGAGATAGTCGCCGATCGCCCGGCGAAGGCCGGCATGGGCGACATAATGGGCGGAATGCGTCGTCACCGGCAGGTACCCGCGGGCAAGCTTGTGTTCTCCCTGCGCGCCGGCCTCGACCCGTTTCAACCCTTTCGAAAGGGCGAAGTCGATCGCCTGGTGATAGCAGACTTCGAAATGCAGGAAGGGGTGATCCTCGATGCAGCCCCAGTGACGGCCGTAGAGCGTATCGCCGCCGATGAAGTTGATCGCGCCGGCGATATAGCGCCCGTCGCGCTTGGCCATGACGAGCAGGATGTCGTCGGCCATGCGCTCGCCGATCAACGAGTAGAACTTGCGGGTGAGGTAGGGCCGGCCCCACTTCCGCCCGCCAGTATCCATGTAAAACTTGAAGAACTGGTCCCAGATGCGTTCGGTCAGGTCGCGGCCGGTCAGCCAGTCGATGCTGATACCGTTTTCGAGCGCAGCGCGGCGCTCCTTGCGCAATGCCTTGCGTTTGCGCGAGGCAAGCGTTTCGAGAAATTCCTCATGATTGGCATAGCCGTCATTGATGAAATGGAACTGCTGGTCGGTGCGGTGCAGATAGCCGTCCATCTCGAAGACGCCGATCTCTTCGTCCGGCACGAAGGTGATATGGGCCGAGGAGATACCAAGCCGGCGCACGACCTCCTTCAGGCTTTCGGCGATCGCGCTCTGGATCGGCAGCCGCTGCAGCCCCTCGGCGACAAGGAGACGCGGGCCTGTCGCCGGGGTGAACGGGATCGAGCACTGAAGTTTGGGATAATAACTCCCGCCGGCCCGCTCGAAGGCGTCGGCCCAGCCATGGTCGAAGACATATTCGCCCTGGCTGTGGTTCTTGAGGTAGCCGGGCAGGGCGCCGACCAGTTCGCCGCGATCGGTTTCGAGCAGCAGGTGGTGGCCGAGCCAGCCGGTCTCGGCGTCGGCCGAACCGGATTCCTCCAGCGACGATAAAAAGGCGTGCGAAACGAAGGGGTTGTAGGCAAGCGTACTGCAGGGCTTCGATGCCCCGGATAGCCTGGACCAGCTCTCCGGGGAAATCGCGGTGAAGGAGCGTTCTACGCGAATGGATAGTTCGTCAGTCATGGGGCAAATGTGAAGCCTGTGGGAGGATGGTCTCGGCTCTGCCTTACAGCGCCGCTCGTCTTTCAGACGCGCAAAGGACGCTGTAACACTTTGAGTTGCTGCATAATTTTATCCTGAAATCGATCCGATTTAAGGAATTATGCAGCAGTCTGCGCATGATCTTGGCCAAAAAGCGAGCGTCAAACCGCCACACGCGGGTCGAAGCCTTCGAAGGTCATCTGATCTGCATTGGCGAATGTATGCCGGCGCGCCTCGTCGTCACGCACCGTCCAGGTGATGACGGGAATGCCTTTTTTGCGTTCGCCCGTGATGAAGTCATTCGGCAGGTCGTCATAATAATAGGAGATGAAATCGAGGCCGATCTCCATCGCCTTCGCATGCGTGTTGAACGCCTCCGGCGTGTTGCCGTTGGCGGTCAGCCCGAGCGGGTAGGGTGAGTCAAGCGCCTTCAGATCGCGCAGCAGCCAGTGGTCGAAGCTCATCAGCGCCACCTTGCCCTCGTAGCCCTGAAGCACTTCGAGGACGGATTCCGCGAAACCTTCGTCATCGGCCTCGCGGCCCTTGAGCTCCAGCACCAGCGGCACGTTGCCCTTGACGAGGTCGAGGAGCTGGCGCAGCGTCGGCACCTTGTCGCTGGTGCCGCCGACGGCGATCAGTCCGAGTTCCCGGGATGTGCGCTCGCGGATGTCGCCATTGAGATTGCACAGGCGCTGCAGGTCCTCGTCGTGAAAGATGACCGGCACGCCGTCGGAGGCGTAATGCAGGTCGCATTCGATTGCAAAGCCCGCTTCGACGGCGCGCGAGAATGCCGAAAGCGTATTTTCCCAGATATGGGTGTTGAGATCGTGATAGCCGCGATGGGCGACCGGCAGGTCCCTGATCCAGGCAGCATTGGTCATTCGGCGATTTCCATGATAGCGTCTATCTCGACGGCGGCGTTCAACGGCAGGGCGGCCATGCCGACAGCAGCACGCGCATGTTTGCCCGCTTCGCCGAGCACGCCGGCAATCAGGTTCGAAGCGCCGTTGATGACGAGATGCTGCTCAATGAAGTCGGGCGCCGAGGCGACGAAGCCGTTCAGCTTGACGACGCGCCGGATGCGGCTGAGATCACCGCCAAGTGCCGCCTTCGCCTGGGCAAGGATGTTGATGGCGCAGAGTTCGGCGCCGCGCTGGCCCGTTGCAACGTCGACGGTCTTGCCGAGATGGCCCGATACGGCGACCTTGCCGCCTTCGAGCGGTAGCTGGCCGGAGATGTAGAGGAGATTGCCGCTGATGACATAAGGAACGTAATTTGCAGCAGGTGCTGCGGCTTCGGGCAGGGTTATCCCCATCTCAATCAGGCGCGCTGCTATTTCATCGGACATTTTCGTCTCCGCTTTTGTTGTCAATTCTTCAAAAATTATGCATCAAGACTAGAATCTTTAATATGACAGTTTGGAGCCTCGATTTGGCCGAAAGCGTTCTTATAACATCGCGACCGAGTCCAACAGGAGTTAATGAATGTTCCGATCGAGTCTTGTCGCTCTGCTTCTCGCCAGCGTTTCCGCCAATGCATGGGCGGCTGCGCCCGCGGTAAGCGCTGCGATCGCGACCGGCCTCGTCGCACATCGTGCGGTCTACGATCTGGAATTGAAGGACGCCTCGGACCGCTCTGGCATCGCCGCCATGTATGGTCGCATGGTCTATGAGTTCGATGGCAGCTATTGCCAGGGCTTCACCACCAATTTCCGCTTCGTGACGCAGATCGACACCGGCGACAACGTACGCGTCAGCGATCAGCAGACGAAGACCTTCGAGAACCTGAAGGACGGCAAGTTCACCTTCGACACCAAGTCCTTCACTGACGACCAGCTCGACAAGGAGGTCAACGGTGCGGCTCAGGATCAGCCGGATGGTGTCAAGGTCGATCTGACGCAGCCGGCGAACCGCGAGCTGCAGCTTTTAGAAAGCCGTTTTCCCACAGAACATATGCTCGACGTGATCCAGCACGCCAAGGACGGCAAGCGCTTCTTCGAGGCGCGCGTCTTCGACGGTTCGGACGACGGCGACAAGTCGCTGGTGACTACGACGATCGTCGGCAAGCAGGAGACCCCGATCGCCGAGGAAACCGATGCCGGTAACGCCGGCGCTTTCTCCAAGACGGCCTTCTGGCCGGTAACGATCGCCTATTTCAACGAGAGTGCGAAATCGGATGCTTTGCCGGTCTACCGCATGTCGTTCAAGCTTTATGAGAACGGCATCACCCGCGACCTGACGATGGATTACGGCGATTTCGTCCTGACCGGCAAGCTCGCCAAGCTGGAGCTGCTCGACCGCAAGGCCGAGGTCTGCAAATAGGCGGCGAGAGCACGCCTGTCATAAAACTGTATCATAAAATTCACTATGGTTCGGCGATCAGCGATGACTGAGTCGCCGTCTGTCGTCCTGCTTTTCGGGTCGGTGCGATCCCAGCGGCCAAGCCATACGGTGGACAGCCGCGTCGCCGGCTCCGTTGAGATGGTCCGCGAACAGGCGCTGCTGTCGCAGCGTCCGCAATTCCTCTGGCCGTCCTCCTCGATCATGGTCGATATCGCCAGCCAGAATGGCATTTCTATCCGCAACGACCGCGTCGTGCAGAACACGCCGATCGTCGTCTATTCCTGGCAGCCCGTTGTCGATGGATTGATGAAAGCGGGATTGGTGACGGTGACGAACGAAGGTCATCATCAGCTCGACCTCAAGGCGCTGCTTGATGCGATCCTTGCCGGATCCGACTGGTCGAAGCTCGGCGTCAATTCGCTCTACGGCCGCGCCCGTATCGTCTCGACCGATCCGAACCGCTCGAATTCCGGCTTCATGTTCGCAGGCTTGGTGCTCAGCCTTTTCGGCGGCAATGTCGCGACATCAGCCGACCTCGCAACCTCCGGCGGCAAGGTGCAGGCGATCTTCCGCAATATGGGCTTCAAATCACCGTCGTCAGGCAAACTTTTCGACCAGTATCTGGCAGGCGGCCTCGGCGGCGAGCCGATGATCGTCGGCTATGAGAACCATCTGGTCGAGTGGATTCTGGCCGATCCCGCGCGCTGGGAGCGCATCAAGGCGAAGCGCCGGCGCAAAGCCCGTGGTGCTCTATCCGCGCCCGACCGTTTATTCAGCGCATCCGCTGATCGTCGTCGACGAGAACGCCAACCGGCTGATCGAAGCGCTGGTGAGCGCGAAGCTCCAGCAACTTGCCTGGACGGGACACGGCTTCCGTGGCCCGCTGGGAACTGCCACCGGCAATGCCGACAGCGCGATCGGCTCTCTGCTGCCGGCCGAGGTCGATGCCATCCTGCCGATGCCGGATGCAGGCGTTATGCTGTCGCTGCTGCCGACACTGGTAAGCTAAGCGGCCAGGTTTTTTTCCGCATAAGCCTTGCTTTTGCGCCAAATCGAATGTATGGGCACCGGCATTCCACACGTAAGGCATGGGATCGTCCGGGAGAAATCCGGGCTGTTCCGCCCGGTGGCATTCTCGAAGAGGGTGCTGTTCGCCTTGCGGAGGTTCAACCGGAAAAGGAGTAACAAGGCATGGCATTGCCTGATTTTTCTATGCGCCAGCTGCTTGAGGCCGGCGTCCACTTCGGCCACCAGACGCATCGCTGGAACCCGAAGATGAAACCGTACATCTTCGGCGATCGTAATAACATCCACATCATCGATCTCGCCCAGACCGTTCCGATGCTGTCGCGCGCCCTTCAGGTCGTCAGCGACACCGTTGCCCGCGGCGGCCGTGTTCTCTTCGTCGGCACCAAGCGCCAGGCGTCTGAGATCATTGCCGACAGCGCCAAGCGCTCGGCCCAGTACTACGTCAATTCGCGCTGGCTCGGCGGCATGATGACGAACTGGAAGACGATCTCCAACTCGATCCAGCGCCTGCGCAAGCTCGACGAGATCCTGAACGGCGAAGCCCAGGGCTTCACCAAGAAGGAACGCCTGAACCTTGAGCGCGAGCGTGAAAAGCTCGACAAGGCTCTCGGCGGTATCCGCGATATGGGCGGCACGCCCGACCTGATGTTCATCATCGACACCAACAAGGAAAAGATCGCGATCGACGAAGCCAAGCGCCTCGGCATCCCGGTTGTCGCCATCATCGATTCGAACTGCGATCCGGACCTGATCGACTATCCGATCCCGGGTAACGACGATGCATCGCGCGCGATCGCCCTTTACTGCGAGCTGATCTCCCGCGCCGCCATCGACGGCATCGCGCGTCAGCAGGGCTCTTCCGGCCGCGATCTCGGCGCATCCTTCGAAGTTCCGGTCGAGCCGGCTCTCGAGGAAGCAGCCGAAGGCTGATGAAAGCAGGCGGATCGAAAAGATCCGCCGATGCTTGCAGAGACTGGGAAAGGCCGCTCGCGACTCATCGAAGTTCGGCGGCCTTGCCTGTTTCAAGGGGAGGGTGTCAGGCTCTCCGCCCGATAAGTTTCGTTATGACGCGTCTTCATCACGCTGTCATACACACAGGTACATTTCGTGCCTCAATCCGGTGCCGAGCCGCGCTTTGCGGTCCACCGTATGAACCGACAAGAGGAATCTAATGAGCGAGATTACGGCTGCAATGGTGAAGGAACTGCGCGAAAAGACCGGCGCAGGCATGATGGACTGCAAGAAGGCTCTTGCTGAAACCGGTGGCGACATGGAAGCGGCGATCGACTGGCTGCGCGCCAAGGGCATCGCCAAGGCCGACAAGAAGTCCGGCCGCACCGCCGCCGAAGGCCTCATCGGCGTTTCGAGCCAGGGCACCAAGGCCGTCGTCGTCGAAGTCAATTCCGAAACCGACTTCGTTGCCCGTAACGATGCCTTCCAGGAACTCGTCCGCGGCATCGCCAAGGTCGCTGTCTCGACCGACGGCACGGTCGAGGCCGTTGCCGCTGCGACATACCCGGCATCCGGCAAGTCGGTTTCCGACACGATCAAGGATGCGATCGCAACGATCGGCGAGAACATGAACCTGCGTCGTTCGACCGCTCTCTCCGTCGAGGACGGCGTCGTCGCCACCTATATCCACAATGCTGTTTCCGACGGCCTCGGCAAGCTCGGCGTTCTGGTCGCGCTGAAGTCGACCGGCGACAAGGAAGCCCTGAACGCCATCGGCCGTCAGGTCGCCATGCACATCGCCGCGACCGCGCCGCTGGCGATCCGCCCGGAAGAAGTCGATGCCGCCGTCGCCGAGCGCGAGCGCAACGTCTTCATCGAGCAGTCGCGCGCTTCCGGCAAGCCTGACAACATCATCGAAAAGATGGTCGAAGGCCGCATGCGCAAGTTCTTCGAGGAAGTCGCCCTTCTCTCGCAGGCTTTCGTCATCAATCCGGATCTGACCGTCGCCGCTGCCATCAAGGAAGCTGAAAAGGCCGTCGGCGCGCCGATCGAGGTTGCCGGCATGGCCCGTCTGCTCCTCGGCGAAGGCGTCGAGAAGGAAGAAACCGACTTCGCAGCCGAAGTCGCTGCTGCCGTCAAGGGTTGATCTTCCAGCCATAATTGGGAAAACACGAAGGGCATCGCGTGACAACGCGGTGCCCTTCGTGTATCGGGCATTCACGGCAATTTACGAGGAGCCAAGATGTCTTTAGAGCCTGTCTATAAACGTGTTCTACTCAAGGCTTCCGGCGAAGCGCTCATGGGTGGCCAGGGTTTCGGGATCGATGTGACGGTGGCGGACCGCATTGCATCCGACATCGCCGAGGCAAGGCATATGGGCGTGGAAGTCGGCGTCGTCGTCGGTGGCGGCAATATCTTCCGCGGTGTCGCGGTAGCGTCCAAGGGCGGCGACCGGGTCACCGGCGACCATATGGGCATGCTCGGCACGATCATCAACGCGCTGGCGCTGGCGACCTCGTTGCGCAAGCTGAACATCGATACGGTGGTGCTTTCGGCCATCTCCATGCCGGAGATTTGTGAAAGTTTCTCGCAGCGCGCGACCCTCTACCATCTGTCGATGGGACGCGTGGTGATCTTTGCCGGCGGCACCGGCAATCCCTTCTTCACCACCGATTCCGCTGCAGCACTCCGCGCCGCCGAAATGGGTGCGGAAGCGATCTTCAAGGGCACGCAGGTCGACGGCATCTACACCGCCGACCCCAAAAAATATCCCGATGCGACCCGCCTCGACCGGCTGACGCACCAGGAAGTGCTGGACAGGGGGCTGGCGGTGATGGACGTTGCCGCCGTGGCGCTGGCCAGAGAAAATTCCATTCCAATCATCGTCTTCTCGATCCACGAAAAAGGCGGTTTTGCTGAAATCTTGACGGGCGGTGGTCTCAAGACCATCGTCTCCGACAACTGATATAAGCTGCGCCGCGGTTTCGGCGCAGCCCTCGCCAGACGGGAGCATCGACATGAGTGAAGGTATCGATATCAAGGAACTGAAGCGCCGCATGGATGGCGCGATTTCCGCATTCAAGGGCGACATCGCATCGCTGCGCACCGGCCGTGCTTCGGCCAACATCCTCGACCCGGTCACGGTCGAGGCCTATGGTTCGCGCATGCCGCTGAACCAGGTCGCCAACATCACCGTGCCTGAGCCGCGCATGCTGTCAGTTTCCGTCTGGGACAAGTCGATGGTCAGCGCCGTCGAGCGCGGCATCCGCGAATCCAATCTCGGCCTCAACCCGATCATCGACGGCCAGAACCTGCGCATTCCGCTGCCGGAACTGAACGAGGAGCGCCGCAAGTCGCTCGTCAAGGTGGCGCACGACTATGCCGAAAAGAGCAAGGTGGCGATTCGCCATGTCCGCCGCGATGGCATGGACGGCCTCAAGAAGGCCGAAAAGGACGGCGTCATCGGCCAGGACGAGAGCCGGGCGCAGTCGGAACGTGTACAGAAGATGACGGATGAGACGATTTCCGAAGTCGACCGCTTGCTTGGCGAGAAGGAAAAGGAAATCATGCAGGTCTAGTGGATCTGTGCCTTTGCCTGGAAAGACCGGACGGGAAATGTCGGAATCTGTATTTGTAACTGTGCCAGAGCATGTTGCCATCATCATGGACGGCAATGGCCGTTGGGCCAAGCAGCGTGGTCTGCCGCGCACGATGGGCCATCGCAAGGGTGTGGAGGCGGTACGCGAGACAGTACGCGCCGCCGGCGCCGTCGGCATAAAATATCTGACCCTCTTTGCCTTCTCCTCGGAGAACTGGCGTCGGCCCGAAGCCGAGGTCTCCGATCTGCTCGGTCTGCTCAAGGCTTTCATCCGCCGTGACCTCGCCGAGCTCCATCGCCAGAATGTGCGGATCAAGGTGATCGGCGACCGCCACAGCCTGCGCAGCGACATTCTCGGCCTGCTGCTCGAAGCAGAGGAAACGACCAAGGACAACACGGCGCTGACGCTGGTCATCGCCTTCAACTATGGCTCTCGCGACGAGATCGCCCGCGCCGCGGTGAGCCTTGCCAGGGATGTCGAGGCTGGCCGCTTGAGGGCGCAGGACATCACCCCGGCGCTGATCAACGCCCGTCTTGACACAGCAGGTATCCCCGATCCGGATCTCATCATCCGTACCAGCGGCGAGGAGCGGCTTTCCAACTTCCTCCTCTGGCAGGCCGCCTATTCGGAATTCATCTTCCTTCCGGAATACTGGCCGGATTTCACCGCCGAGATCTTCCGTTCTGCGCTCGAGACATTCGCCTCTCGCGACCGGCGCTTCGGCGGCCTCTCGTCGCAGGCAGCCGCGGTCGGCACCTGATGCAGAGGGAATTGAAGCTCCGCATCGTTTCAGGACTGATTCTTGCGGCCATCGTTCTTGCCGCCACCTGGTATGGCGGCCTAGTCTTCCGAATCCTGGCGGTCGCCATTGGCCTGCTGATCTACTATGAATGGTCGAAGATCACCGGTATCGCCCGCGATTGGGTTGCCAATGCCGTGGGCTGGATCGGCGAGGCGGCGATCGCCTTCCTCGTGCTTGTCGGCAATTTCGAATTCGCCGCCGGCATGCTGGCCGGCGTCACCGCCGTCGGCATCGCCCTGATCATCTTGCAGGGCACGAGCCGCTGGTTTCCGGCTGGCCTGTTTTATTCCGGCGCTACCGGCCTGGCGCTTGCCGCGATCAGAAGCGATGACCGGCCCGGCCTTTACGCCATGCTCTTCGTCTTTGCTGTCGTCTGGGCAACCGATATCCTTGCCTATTTCGTCGGCAGGGCGCTCGGCGGACCGAAGCTTGCCCCTTCGATCTCGCCTGGAAAGACCTGGTCTGGCGCAATCGGTGGCGCCGTTTCGGCGGTCGCAGCCGGTGTCGTTCTCGTCCATTTTCTCCTTCCGGGCGCTGAAATCATCGCCGCCTTCGTGGCGCTTGTTCTGTCGATTTGCAGCCAGTCCGGCGATCTTTTCGAATCGTTCATCAAGCGGAAATTCGGCGTCAAGGATTCCAGCCGTCTCATTCCGGGCCATGGCGGCGTCATGGACCGTGTCGACGGACTGATTTTTGCCTGTTTTTCGGCGTTCTTGCTTGCAGGGCTTTTTTCCCTGATAAAGGGGACCGGAATGACGTCGCTCGGCGCGGCATTGTTCGGACTCTGACAACGCGGCAGTCTGACGGAAGGCACTCATGGAAACGCTGAGCGGCATATACGCATTTTTGATGGGGAATATCGTTACCTTCATCCTCGTGCTGTCACTGCTCGTCTTTGTGCATGAGATGGGCCATTACCTCGTCGGGCGTTGGAGCGGCATTCGCATCCTTGCCTTTTCCGTCGGTTTCGGTCCGGAGATATTCGGCTTCACCGACCGCCACGGAACGCGCTGGAAGATCTCGGTGATCCCGCTTGGCGGCTACGTCCGGTTCTTCGGCGACGAGGATGCTTCGAGCAAGCCCGACACCGACAAGATCGCCGCCATGTCCGAAGAGGACAGGGCGCGCTCCTTTGCCGGCGCCAAGCTGTGGAAACGCGCTGCAACCGTCGCGGCTGGCCCGATTGCCAATTTTCTGCTGGCGATCGCCATCTTCACCATTCTTTTCTCGGTCTATGGCCGCATGATCGCCGATCCTGTCGTTGCCGAGGTCAAGCCTGATGGCGCTGCTGCTGCCGCCGGCATCCTTCCAGGCGATCTATTGATCGCCATCGATGGCGGCAAGGTCGAGACCTTCGACGATGTGCGCCGCTATGTCAGCATCCGGCCGAGCCAGCAGATCGTCGTGACGATCGAGCGCGCCGGCCAGAAGCTCGACGTGCCGATGGTGCCGCAACGCACCGACACGACTGACCAGTTCGGTAACAAGGCTGAGGTCGGCCAGATCGGCATCGTCACCAACCAGCAGGCCGGCAATTTCCGCCTGCAGACCTATACGCCGCTCCAGGCGCTGCGTGAGTCTGTGCTCCAGACCCGGGATATCGTCACCGGCACCTTCAAATATATCGGTAACATCTTCAGCGGAACGATGCGCGCCGACCAATTGGGTGGGCCGATCCGCGTCGCGCAAGCCTCGGGCCAGATGGCGTCGCTTGGGATAGGCGCAGTGTTGCAGCTTGCGGCGGTGCTTTCTGTTTCGATAGGATTGCTTAACCTGATGCCGGTTCCGGTACTTGATGGCGGCCACTTGATGTTCTATGCGGTGGAAGCGGTGAGGGGAAAGCCGCTCGGCTCTTCGGCCCAGGAAATTGCATTTCGCATCGGCCTGGCGATGATCCTGACATTGATGGTTTTCACGACCTGGAACGACATTGGCTCGTTGAGAGGGTAAACGCGCAAGCCGAGGCTAATTACTATTTATTTACGATGTTTCAAGGCTGTAGTGGCGAATGGGTCACGCTTGCAAATGAAGTAAACAGAAATTAACGACCTGCCTTGCTTGTATGTCAAAAGCGGGTAAAACGACACACGTGACCGGAATCGGGTTCTCCCGGAGCCGGGGACGAGGGAAACAAAGGTAATGGGTGAAATGAAGGCTGGTTCAAAGTTTTTGAACGCAGTATCGGCGGTTGCGCTGTCTGCTAGTGTTGTTGCTTCGGGCGCAGGTGCTTTGACGTTCGTTTCCGCTACGGCCGCTGAGGCCGCGGTTATCCAGCGCATCGATGTGCGCGGCGCAAGCCGCGTCGGCGCGGAAGCCGTCCGGTCGAACCTTACCATCGCTCCCGGCAAGAGTTTTTCCAACAGCGATATCGATGCCTCGGTCAAGCAGCTCTACGGGACGGGTTACTTCTCCGACGTCAAGATCTCGGTCTCCGGAAGCACGCTCGTCGTCAACGTCCAGGAAGCCCAGCTCGTCAATCAGGTTGTCTTCAACGGCAACCGCAAGATCAAGGACGACAAGCTCGCGACTGTCGTCCAGACCCATGCTGCCGGCCCTTATAGCGACACCCAGATTCAGGCTGACATTCAGTCGATCAAGGACGCCTACGCCGCCACCGGCCGGAGCGAGGTCGAAGTCACGACGCAGGTGGTGCCGCTCGGCGAAGGCCGCGTCAACCTTGCCTTCGTCATCAACGAGGGTGACCGCACCAAGATCGATTCGATCAACTTCGTCGGCAATAATGCCTATAGCGCCGGCCGCCTGGCTGCCGTGATCGCCACCAAGCGTTCGAACTTCCTGTCGTTCCTGACCCGCAAGGACGTCTACAACGAAGACAAGCTCCACGCCGACGAAGAAGCGCTGCGCCAGTTCTATTACAATCGCGGCTACGCCGACATGCGCATCGTCTCTTCCGATGCCACGTTCGACGATGCGACCAACAAATACACGCTCACCTTCAACATCGAGGAAGGGCAGCGTTACGATTTCGGACCAGTGACCGTTCAGTCGACTGTCGAAGGCGTCGGCTCCGACCAGCTGCAGCCGCTCGTGCGCACCCGCGAAGGCCAGGTCTACAGCGCCAAGGAAGTACAGAAGTCGATCGAGGCGATCTCCGATCAGGTGGCGTCTGCCGGCTATCCCTTTGCACGCGTCACGCCGCGCGGCAACCGCGACCTCAACAACAACACGATCGGTGTTGAATATCTGGTCGACCAGGGCGAGCGCGCCTATGTCGAGCGCATCGAGATCCGTGGCAACAGCCGCACGCGCGACTACGTCATCCGCCGCGAATTCGACATGAGCGAAGGCGACGCCTTCAACCAGCAGATGATCACCAGGGCCAAGCGTCGTCTCGAAGCGCTCGGTTATTTCTCCTCGGTCAACATCTCCACCCAGCCGGGCAGTTCCCCGGACCGTGTCGTGGTGGTCGTCGACGTGCAGGATCAGTCGACCGGTTCGTTCGGTATCGGCGCGGGTTATGCCGCCGGCGGCGACGGCTTGCTGCTCGAAGCATCGATCGAGGAAAAGAACTTCCTCGGCCGCGGCCAGTACATCCGCATCTCGGCCGGCGGCGGCCAGGAAGGCTCGCGCGCCTACGGCGTCAACTTCACCGAACCCTATTTCCTCGGCTACCGACTGGCGGCAGGCTTCGACGTCAATCGCAGCGAAACGTCGAGCAACCAGGACTACGATTACGAGGAAACCAGCGTCGTCCTGCGCGTCACTGCGCCGATTACCGAAGACCTGGCGACGACCTTCCGCTATAACTACAAGCAGATGAATTACGACGGCGATACCTCCGACCTGTCGGCGACATACGCCAATCTGGTCGACGAGAGCCCGTGGACACGCTCTTCCGTCTCGCAGACGCTGACCTACAACACGCTTGACGACACCGTCCAGCCGCGTGAAGGCATCTATGCGACGGCGACGCAGGAAATTGCCGGCCTCGGCGGCGACTCGCAGTTCTACAAGATCTACGGCAAGGCCCGCTATTACCATCTGCTTGCCGACGATGCCGATATCATCGGCTCGGTCTCGGGTTCGGCTGGTTATGTCGTCCCCTTCGGCGACCATCTGAACGTCTTCGACCAGTTCACGCTGACCAACGGCGATATTCGCGGTTTCGAGAACAAGGGTATCGGCCCGCGCATCACCGGGGACCACGACGATCCGCTCGGTGGCACGACCTATTTCTCGGCGTCTGCGGAAGCGACCTTCCCAATGCCGGGCTTCCCGCGTGACTTCAATCTGCGCGGCGCAGTCTTTGCCGATGCCGGCACGCTGTTTGGCAATGACGTCGAGCTTCTCGGGTCCGACCAGGCCGAGGGCACCAGCGCTTCGCTTCGTGCTTCCGTCGGTGTCGGTGTCGTCTGGCAGTCTCCCTTCGGTGCATTGCGTGTGGATTACGCGATCCCGGTCCTCAAGGAAGACTTCGACAAGACGCAGAACTTCAAGTTTGGCATCAACAACCAATTCTGATATCGGCAGTCCGGAACTGTAAGACTCAATTCCGTTCTGGAGCATTGCCGGTGGAGCAAAACGTTTTTTTTCTGCCCCATGAAGGTCTGAGGCTCGCTGAGCTGGCAGAATTTCTTGGGGCGGAGCTTGTCAATTCCGACCATGCCGATGTTATCGTCAGGTCCGTAGCCCCCATCAGCCGGGCACGGGCAGGCGATATCTGTTATATCCTGTCGCGCCGCAGCCGCGATGAGCTGGCGACATGCGAAGCCTCGGCGGTGATCTGCGACAAGGCGCTCGCCGATCTCGTCCCCCAACATCTCCCGGTCATGCTGTCGTCCAATCCGCATGCGGCCTTCGCGATGGCAGGCGGGCTGTTCTATCCCGCGGCACTGCGCCCGGTCGCCTTTTCCGGTGAAAGCGAGATCGCCCAAAGCGCGGTGATCGATCCGAGCGCCAAGCTTGAAAAGGGTGTGATCGTCGAGCCGATGGCCGTCATCGGTGCGCATGCCGAGATCGGCGAAGGGACGCGTATTGGCGCGCACAGCACCATCGGCCCGAATGTCAAGATTGGCCGGGATTGTTCGATTGCGGCCGGCGCGAGCATTCTCTGCGCTCTGCTCGGCAACGGCGTCATTATCCACAACGGCGCCCGCATCGGCCAGGATGGTTTCGGTTATGCGCCGGGTCCGCGCGGCATGATCAAGATCGTCCAGATCGGCCGGGTGATCATCCAGGACAATGTCGAGATCGGCGCCAACACCACGATCGACCGTGGCGCCATGGACGATACGGTGATCGGTGAAGGCACCAAGATCGACAACCAGGTACAGATCGGCCACAACGTTCAGATCGGCCGTCATTGCGCCATCGTCGCGCAGGTCGGCATTGCCGGCAGCGCGAAGATCGGCAATGGCGTGCAGATCGGCGGCCAGGTCGGCATCAAGGGGCATGTGACGATCGGCGACGGCGTGCAGATCGCCGCCCAAAGCGGTATCATGACCGATCTTGCCGCCGGCGGACAATATGGTGGTACACCTGCGCGTCCGCTGAATGACTATCTGAGAGATGTCGCGCAACTGATGTCCAAGACCAGGGTGCGCGGAAAGAAAACTGGAGGCGAGAAAAATGACTGAGGAAGCCACGACAACGCTTTCTTCGGCTGACATCATCGAGATCATGAAGCTGCTGCCGCATCGTTACCCGTTTCTCATGGTCGACAAGATCATCGAGATCGACGGCGATAACACGGCGATCGGCATCAAGAACGTCACAGTGAACGAACCGCATTTCACTGGCCATTTTCCGGAATCTCCGATCATGCCCGGCGTTCTCTTGATCGAGGGCATGGCTCAGACCGCGGGTGCGATCTGTGCCAAGAAGGATGGCCAGCCGGGCAACCTCGTCTATTTCATGACCATCGAGAATGCGCGCTTCCGCAAGCCCGTCGTACCCGGCGATCGTGTTGAATTCCATGTCAGGAAGCAGAAGCAGCGTGGCAATATCTGGAAATTCCATTGCGATGCCAAGGTCGACGGCGCGCTTGTTGCCGAGGCCGATATCGGCGCGATGATCGTTCGTAAGGATCAGGCATGAGCACTATCGCCGAAAGCGCCCGCATTCATCCGATGGCTGTCGTTGAAGACGGCGCGACCATCGGTGAGGGCGTCAAGATCGGTCCCTTCTGCCATGTCGGCTCGCACGTCATTCTGCATGCGAATGTCGAGCTTTTGTCGCATGCGGTCGTGACCGGCCGCACGGTGATCGGCAAGGGCACGCGCATCTTCCCGATGGCGGTCGTCGGCGGCGATCCGCAGAGCGTGCATCATGGCGGCGAGGAGACGACGCTGACGGTGGGCGCCAACTGCACGATCCGTGAAGGCGTGACGATGAATACCGGCACGGCCGATTTTGGTGGCCAGACAATCGTCGGCGACAATAACCTCTTCCTTGCCAATTCGCATGTCGCGCACGACTGCCGGGTCGGCAATCATGTGATCATGTCGAACAACGTCATGCTCGCCGGCCATGTCGTCATCGAGGATCGCGTCATCCTGGGCGGCGGTTCGGCCGTTCACCAGTTCACCCGCGTCGGCCGTCAAGCCTTCGTCGGCGGGCTCTCGGCAGTGAGTTACGACGTCATTCCCTACGGCATGCTGAACGGCAATCCCGGGCTGCTGAGCGGCCTCAACGTCGTCGGCATGACGCGCGCCGGCGTCGACCGCGCCGTCATTCACAGGGTACGTCGCGCCTATAAGTCGATCTTTGAAGGAACGGGCTCCGTCCGTGAAAACGCCGCCGCCATCCGCGAAGAATATGCCGATTGCGAGCCGGTGGTCCACATCCTCGACTTCATCGCCGCCGACAGCGACCGCGCCTTGTCCTCGCCGACCCGGGGGCAGAAGGGTTAGTCCGTGGCTTTATCAGGCGACACAGCTGCGGGCCGGCTGGCGATCATCGCCGGCGGCGGTCTTCTGCCCTCCTATGTCGCCGAAGCCGCGCGCGCGGCGGGCGAAAATCCCGTCATCGTCGCGCTGAAGGATGAAAGCGACCGGCGCTGGGAAGGTTATGACCACGCCGTCATCGCCATCGGCGATTTTGCAGCCCTTGAGGGGTTGCTCAACTGCTATGGCATCGGCCGTGTCGTCATGTCCGGCAGCGTGCGCCGCCGCCCGGAATGGCGCGAGGTGCGCCCGACGCTGCGCACTCTCATGAAGATGCCGGCGGCGATCCGCACCCTGTTGTCAGGCGGCGACGATACGGTTCTGCAGATGGTGATCCGGCTGATCGAGGGAAACGGCCGGCGCGTCGTCGGCGCCCATGAGATCGCTCCCGATCTTCTTGCCTCGGTCGGCTCGCTGGGCGCTGCGGCCCCCGGCGAGGAAGATCGGCGCGATATCGGCCGCGCGGCGGAAGCCGCCGAAATGCTCGGCCGGCTGGATGTCGGCCAGGGCGCCGTCGCCATCGGCGGGCGCATCGTCGCGTTGGAGGGGCCGGAAGGCACGGACGAGATGCTCGAGCGTGTCGCCGGTCTCAGAGCCGCCGGACGCATCTCTCCACGCCGTCGCGGCGCGCTCGTCAAGCTCTGCAAGCCTCAGCAGGATATTCGCGCAGACCTGCCGGCGATCGGCGTTTCCACGGTCCTGAATGCAAAGAAGGCGGGCCTTGCCGGCGTTGCGATCGAGGCAGGCCGTTCGCTGGTGCTCGATCGCGCCGCCGTCCTCAAGGCCGCCGATGAGGCCGGGCTTTTCGTCTGCGGCATCGATCGCGAGCTGCCGGCATGGGGGCTCGAATGACCGGGGCGCCGCTGAAGATCGCCGTCATCGCAGGCGAGGTGTCGGGCGACCTGCTCGGCGCCGATCTGGTTGCGGCCCTGAAGCGGATCCATGCCGGACCGATCGAACTCGTCGGTGTCGGCGGCGAGGGGCTTCAGGCCCAAGGTTTGAAATCGCTGTTCGATTTTTCCGAGCTGTCGATCATGGGCATCACCCAGGTGTTGAGCCGGCTGCCAAGGCTCTATACCCTGATCCGCCAGACGACAGCGGCCATCATTGCCGCCAGGCCGGATATCCTGCTCATCATCGACAGCCCGGATTTCACCCACCGAGTCGCTAAGCGTGTCCGTACCGCACTGCCTGATCTGCCTGTCGTCAATTATGTCTGTCCGAGCGTCTGGGCCTGGAAGGAATATCGCGCGACGCGCATGCTGCCCTATGTCGATCATGTGCTCGCCGTCCTGCCCTTCGAGCCGGCGACGATGCGTGCGCTCGGCGGGCCTGAGACCACCTATGTCGGCCATCGCCTGATCGCTGATCCGGCGCTGCTCGAAGCGCGGCGGCTGCGCGCCGGCAGCGCATCTGTCGGGGAAGCGGGCAAGACAATCCTGATGCTTCCGGGGTCAAGATCCTCCGAAATCGCCAAACTCCTGCCGTTCTTCGAGGATGCCGCCAAGGAACTCGTCGCCCGCAACGGCCCGATGCGATTCCTGCTGCCGACCGTGCCGCACAACGAAGCGCTGGTGAAGGGTCTGGTTGCCGGCTGGGCCACGCCGCCCGAGGTGGCGGTCGGGCCGGCGCAGAAATGGAAGGCCTTTGCCGAAGCGGATGCGGCGATGGCAGCCTCCGGCACGGTGATCCTCGAACTCGCCCTTGCCGGCGTGCCGACGGTGTCCGTCTACAAGACGGATTGGATCATCCGCCTGCTCGCCCCGCGCATCAAGGTGTGGACGGGCGCATTGCCCAATATCATCGCCGATTATGCCGTCGTGCCGGAATATCTGAACGAGATCGTTCGCGGCGCCAGCCTGGCGCGCTGGATGGAGCGGCTGTCGGCCGACACGTTCGAACTGAAGGCGATGAACGAGGGTTACGATCTCGTCTGGCAACGCATGCAGACCGAAACGCCGCCCGGCGAGCACGCCGCCGAGATCCTTCTCGATGTGCTGAAAAAGAAAAAACCCGGTCGTTTCTGACCGGGTTTTCTTTTGGGTTCCTTTGAAGCGATCAGCGCTTCGAAACCGGGATGTAATCGCGCTTCGGTTCGCCGACATAGAGCTGGCGCGGACGGCCGATGCGCTGTTCCGGATCCTCGATCATCTCGTTCCACTGCGCAATCCAGCCAACGGTGCGGGCGAGCGCGAAGAGCACGGTGAACATGGTCGTGGGGAAGCCCAGCGCCTTCAGCGTGATTCCGGAATAGAAGTCGATGTTCGGATAGAGCTTCTTCTCGATGAAATATTCGTCGGTGAGCGCGATGCGCTCCAGCTCCATCGCCACTTCGAGCAACGGATCGTCCTTGATGCCGAGTTCGCCGAGCACTTCATGCGTCGTCTTCTGCATGATCTTGGCGCGCGGATCGTAGTTCTTGTAGACGCGGTGACCGAAGCCCATCAGGCGGAACGGATCGTTCTTGTCCTTGGCGCGGGCGATATATTCCGGAATGTGGTCGACCGTGCCGATCTCATGCAGCATGTTGAGCGCTGCTTCGTTGGCGCCGCCGTGGGCGGGGCCCCAGAGGCAGGCGATGCCGGCGGCGATGCAGGCGAACGGGTTGGCGCCAGACGAACCGGCGAGACGGACGGTCGAGGTCGAAGCGTTCTGCTCGTGATCGGCATGCAGGATGAAGATGCGGTCCATGGCGCGGGCAAGCACCGGATTGACCACATATTCCTCGCAAGGCACGGCAAAGCACATGCGCAGGAAGTTTGAGGCGTAGTCGAGGTCGTTCTTCGGATAAACGAAGGGCTGGCCGATATGGTATTTGTAGGCCATGGCGGCAAGTGTCGGCATCTTGGCGATCATGCGCAGGCTGGCGACCATGCGCTGGTGCGGATCGGTGATGTCTGTGGAGTCGTGATAGAAGGCCGACAGCGCGCCGACGCAGCCGCACATGACTGCCATCGGATGCGCATCGCGGCGGAAGCCGGTGAAGAAGCGGCTCATCTGCTCGTGCACCATGGTGTGGTGCGTGACGCGGTAATCGAAATCCTTCTTCTGCACGGTGGTCGGCAGTTCGCCGTAAAGCAGCAGGTAGCAGACCTCGAGGAAGTCGCCATGCTCGGCGAGCTGCTCGATCGGATAGCCGCGATGCAACAGGACACCTTCGTCGCCGTCGATGTAGGTGATCTTCGATTCGCAGGATGCAGTCGACGTAAAACCCGGATCGTAGGTGAAGGAAGCCGTGTTCTTGTAGAGGGCACCGATATCGATGACGCTCGGGCCGATCGTGCCGCTTTTGACAGCAAGGTCGACAGACTTGTCACCGATTTTTATTGTAGCGCTTTGATCCGTCATGCTGATCCTCCGAAATGGCGGTGGCGCCATAAAAGCGCCATAGGGGTTAAGCGTCCTCATCGATAGCTATATGATCGCGAGGCTAATGCCAAGTTACCGTGACGGCATTTTGTGCATTGCGGTATCATCTTTTAGGCACTGCAGCGATGAGCCGCATGCATATCGGAAGCCGATGATTCAACTCGTCTTTTGGCGCTCGCGATTTTCCCTCATATTTCAATCGATTATTCTTGCCGGATTTGATTGGAGGTTGCATTCTGGCCGCCTTCGCAGCTGGGCTTGGGCAGCACATGCAGGAGTTGACGACAGTCGAATTGCGGCCGGAAGCAGGCGAAGGCCTTGCCGACTCCGCCGGTTTTTCTCCGCCTGTTGTGGTGTCGCGGCCGGCAAGGACGCAGTCGACGAGCCCCTTGCGGCACCGGCTGCCGGCAGCAGCCTTGCAATCGCTGCGTATCGGCATGCGCATGCTGGGCGAAGAGGCGGACCACGGCCGTCTGCTGCTGGTCTCGCCGGTCTTCCTCGGTGCCGGGTCAGCCTTCTGGTTTCTGGCCGCATGGGACTTTCCGCTCGTTGCATCGCTGCTCTGCCTGTTGCTGCTGACCGTCGCCGTTCTCATCGCCAGCCGCAGCCGGGCGGCATTGCGGGCAACGCTGCTGGCGCTTGCACTTGTGGCCTGCGGCATGGCCTCGGCGCAGCTCGAGAGCTGGCGGGCTTCGACCGTGATCCTCGATTCCGCCGTTACAACGACGGTGACCGGCCGTGTGGAACGGCGCGAAGGCGACGGTCGCGGCCGGTGGCGCTACATTCTTACCGTCACCGGCACGGAGGCGCCGGAGGTGAAGCGGCCGCCCGAACGCATAACCGCGATCGCCCGCGGCGCAGACGCGCCCTTCGAGATCGGTGATATCATCACCGGCAGGGCGCGGCTGACGCCGCCGGCAGGCCCGGCACTTCCTGAGCTCAACGACTTCTCCTTCGGTGCCTATTTCGATGGCATCGGCGCCAACGGCTTCTTCTACGGCGCGCCGTCGAAGGTCGACTTGCAGGCAGGTCCGCAGGCGGCAAGATCGACGTGGGAAGCTCTGCTCGAAGGGCTCTACCGGCTGCGCAGCGGCATTGGCGACCGCATAAGGTCGATCCTGCCCGGCGACACCGGCGCTTTCGCCGCTGCTCTCGTGACGGACGAGCGGCGCGCCATCTCCAATGAGACGACGGAAGCGCTGCGCCAATCCGGCCTGGCTCATATCGTCGCCATCTCCGGCCTCAACATGGCGCTGTCGGCCGGCATCTTCTTCGTCGGTTTCCGGATGCTGCTCAGCCTCTTTCCCGGCGTCGCTGAGGCCTATCCGACGAAGAAGATCGCCGCCGCCGGCGCGCTCATCGCCGTGACCGCCTATTTCCTGATCTCGGGCTTTGGGGTCTCTGCCGAACGCGCCTTCATCATGATGGCCATCATGTTGATTGCCGTCTTCTTCGACCGGCCGTCGATCAGCCTGCGCAATGTCGCGCTCTCCGCGCTCGTCATCATCGCCATTTCGCCGTCCGAGGTCTTGGGTCCGAGCTTCCAGATGTCCTTTGCCGCGACATTGGCGCTGGTCTCGGGCTATCAGCTGTGGAAGGACCGGCGCGTTCGCGAAAACGCCTTCCTCAAGCTGCCGATCATCAGGCCGATCGTTACGGTTGCGGGTTTCTTCGGCGGCGTCTTCCTGACGTCGCTGATCGGCGGCTTTTCAACCGCGCTGTTTTCGATCGAGCATTTTCATCGCCTGACCGCCTATGGCCTGCCGGCAAACCTCGCGACGATGCCGATCATCTCCTTCATCATCATGCCGGCCGGGCTGCTGGCGATGCTGCTCATGCCTTTCGGTCTGGATGTTTGGGCCTGGAAGGTCGTCGGATTCGGCCTCGATCTGGTGATCGCGGTCGCAAAGACGGTGTCCGGCTGGGGTGGCAATATCGACGTTGGCCGCTTGCCCGCCTGGTATTTCGCCGTCGCCGTGGCAGGCTTTCTTCTGCTGACGCTGCTCCGGACGCGACTGCGCCATGTCGGCACATCGATCATCGCAGTCTCGACGCTCATCCTGTTGCTTCTACCGGTTCCCCGGCCGCCGGATCTGGTGATTTCGGAGGATGGCAATCTCGTCGCGGTCGTCCAGGCGGCAGCAATGGCGTCCAACCGTGAACGACCGCCGGATTTCATCTTCGACCAATGGCAGAGGGCGCTGGTCCTGCCGACGCATGATCCGCCGAAGATGCTGGATGGTCCTGCTATCCCGCCGGAGGGAGAAGACCGCCGCGTCAGGCTTTCCCGCGATCAGCAGACCGAAGCGAGGACCGCGATGCGGGCAGCCGCAGCGGCCGGTGAAGCAAACCGCTTTTCCTGCGTCAAAAAGGCCTGGTGCACATCAAGGCTTGGCAATGGCCATGTCGTGGCCGTCATCGACAATGCCGCCTATCTCGGCCCGGCATGCGACGCGGCCGATATCATCGTGACGTCGGTCCGCCTGCGCTTCAACAGCTGCCGCTCAGGTGCGACGCTCTTCACCGGTGAGACGCTGCGCAGGACCGGTTCCGTCGAGTTGCGTTTCACGGACGCCGGCCTGGAGGTCGCAACCGCATTCGATGCATTGTCGCGGCCATGGATGCGCCATCGCGCCTATGACTGGCGCAGCAATAGTTTTACCGAGCCCGGTCTAGCCAAGGTCAGTGATAGCGGCGAATAAGACCGACGAGCTTGCCCTGAACCTTGACACGGTCCGGCCCGAAAATCCGGGTCTCGTAAGCCGGGTTGGCGGCTTCGAGCGCAATCGAGGCGCCCTTGCGGCGGAAGCGTTTGAGCGTCGCTTCCTCGTCGTCGACGAGAGCAACGACGATGTCGCCAGGACTTGCGGTGCTACCGTTGCGGATGATCACGGTGTCGCCGTCGAAGATGCCGGCATCGATCATCGAATCGCCCTTCACCTCCAGCGCATAATGTTCACCGGAGCCGAGCATGTCGGCCGGAACGACGATGTCGTGGGTGTTGTTCTGGATCGCCGAGATCGGAACACCGGCAGCGATGCGGCCCATGACCGGCACGGAGACCGAGTTGCCGTTGTCGGCGACGGGTTTTGCGGCAGCGGGGGCGGCGACCGGCTGGGGCTTGCCGAGGCTGCCCTCGATGACGCTCGGCGAAAAGCCGCGCCGCGGCTGGATGCTGGGGCTGTAGGCCTCTGGAAGCTTTATGACCTCGAGCGCGCGGGCCCGGTTCGGTAGGCGGCGAATGAAGCCCCGTTCCTCGAGGGCCGTAATCAAGCGATGAATCCCGGACTTCGAGGCGAGGTCCAGGGCATCCTTCATTTCGTCGAAAGATGGCGGAACGCCGGATTCCTTCACGCGCTCATGAATGAAAAGGAGAAGCTCCTGTTGTTTGCGCGTGAGCATCGACGTTGTGACCTCGTGATTGAAACAAATCCAGAACAGACACTATATGTTCCATATGTGTTCCGCAAGTAGCTAAATTTCCGTAAAACTTGGCGCCAACTCGTCGAGATTCTTATTTTCATTCGCCGGATTGGACACATGTCTTGCATTGAGGGTGGCGCTGTCGCACATCTCTTGCCGTTTTGAGGAGGGATATGATGAGCGAGCATTCCACCAAACCGCACCCGCTGGATCATGTCGTGCTGCCCGTCGTCAATATCGATCTGGCGCGCGAGAGGCTCGGCAAGCTCGGCTTTACCGTTGCCGCCGATGCGCGCCATCCCTTCGGAACGGAGAATGCCTGCGTCTTCTTTGCCGACAAGACCTATCTGGAGCCGCTCGGGATCGCGAGCGTCGAGGAGAGCGAGGCATCGGCGCGACGAGGCAATGTCTTCACCGCTCGCAACCGGGCCTTCCGCTTCCGTTGCGGCGCGGAGGGGCTTTCGGCGGTGGCCTTTGGCAGCAAGGATGCCGACATCGATCATCAGGATTTCGTCGGCAACGGGTCGAGCGCCGGGGAGATGCTACAGTTCACCCGGCCGATGACGATGCCGGACGGCTCCGAGACGATTGCCGGCTTCAAGCTGGCTTTTGCCGGCGACCTGCGCGCGCCTGATCTCTTGCTCTTCACCGTCGAGCGTATCAATCCGCTGCCGGCCGACCGCGCCGCGCTGGAGACGCATGCCAATGGCGTGACCGGCGTAGTCGAGATCGCGCTCTGCGCGCCGGAACCGGCCGCATTCGCTGCCTTCGTCAGCCTTGCCGCGGCGCAATCGGCAGTCGAGAAAACCGGTTTCGGCGTCAATATCGCGGCGTCGAATGCGAAAATCAGCCTGATGACGCCGGAAGGGCTGGAGGCCTATTTCGACATCGCCGGCTCATCCGCAGATCGCGGCCTGCGCGGCCGGGCAATCCTCTTCGCTGTTGCCGATCTTGCCGTGACAGAAGCGCATTTGGCTGCTAACGGGGTGACATACACGCGCAAGAACAATCGCATTCTGGTGAAGCCCGCGCCCGGGCAGGGCACGCTCTTCGCCTTCGAGGAAACACGATGAGCACTGATACGAATTCCGAAGTCAGGGTCGGCGAAGGCCAAGGCCAGGTCACCTTTTCCAATGCCGGCCGCCTGTCGCTGATTGCCGGTCCCTGCCAGATGGAGAGCCGCGACCACGCCTTCATGGTTGCCGGCACGCTGAAGGAGCTTTGCGGAAAGCTCGGCATCGGCCTCGTTTACAAGAGTTCCTTCGACAAGGCGAACCGAACCTCGCTCTCGGCCGAACGCGGTATCGGGATCGAAAAGGGCATGGAGGTCTTTGCCGACCTCAAGAAGGAATTCGGTTTTCCCGTCCTGACCGACGTTCATACCGCCGAGCAATGCGCGGAGGTGGCAAAGATCGTCGACGTCCTGCAGATCCCGGCCTTCCTTTGCCGCCAGACCGACCTTCTTATTGCCGCGGCCAAGACCGGCCGCGTCGTCAATGTCAAGAAGGGCCAGTTCCTCGCTCCCTGGGATATGAAGAACGTCCTGAAGAAGCTCAATGCCAGCGGCAATCCGAATGTGCTGCTGTGCGAGCGCGGCGCCTCTTTCGGTTATAACATGCTGGTTTCCGACATGCGTTCGCTGCCGATCATGGCGGCGATGGGCGCGCCCGTTATCTTCGATGCGACCCATTCCGTGGCGCAGCCGGGCGGGCAGGGCGAATCCTCCGGCGGTCAGCGGGAATTCGTGGAAACGCTGGCGCGCGCGGCAGTGGCTGCCGGTATTGCCGGCGTCTTTGTCGAAACCCATCAGGACCCCGACAATGCACCTTCCGACGGCCCCAACATGGTCTATCTCAAGGATATGCCGCGGCTGCTTGAAAAGCTGCTTGCCTTCGATGCGGTCGCCAAGGCTTGACGTTCAACAGCCTGACATAATCGTGCTATAGGCGAGATCCGAACACGGTCCGAAGGCTGGAAATTGCAGCATTGTAATTTGCACGCCTTCGACTAAGACAGGTTTCGAACCGACTTATCACCCACCGAGCAGGAAGAACCCATGACTGCAATCACCGATATCATCGCCCGCGAGATTCTCGATAGCCGTGGCAACCCCACCGTCGAAGTCGATGTCTATCTCGAAGATGGCAGCATGGGCCGCGCGGCCGTTCCCTCGGGTGCCTCGACGGGCGCGCATGAGGCGGTCGAGCTGCGCGACGGCGGCAAGCGCTACCTCGGCAAGGGGGTCGAGAAGGCAGTCGAAGCCGCCAACACCGAGATCTTCGACGCGATCGGCGGCATTGACGCCGAAAACCAGATCCAGATCGACAACATCATGATCGAGCTGGACGGCACGCCGAACAAGTCGCGCCTCGGCGCCAACGCCATCCTCGGCGTGTCGCTCGCCGTCGCCAAGGCTGCCGCTCAGGCGTCCGGCCTGCCGCTCTACCGTTATGTCGGTGGCGCTTCCGCCAGCCTGCTGCCGGTGCCGATGATGAACATCATCAACGGCGGCGCCCATGCCGACAATCCGATCGATTTCCAGGAGTTCATGATCCTGCCGGTCGGCGCCGATTCGATCGCCGAAGCCGTGCGCATGGGTTCGGAAGTCTTCCATACGCTGCGCAAGGAACTTGCTAGCCAGGGCCACAACACCAATGTCGGCGACGAAGGCGGTTTCGCACCGGGTCTGAAGAGCGCGCCGGAAGCCCTCGACTTCATCATGAAGTCGATCGAGAAAGCCGGCTACAAGCCGGGCGACGACATGTGCCTCGGCCTCGACTGCGCCTCGACCGAATTCTTCAAGGACGGCAAATACGTTCTCGAAGGTGAAGGCCGCACGCTGGAATCGGGGGCCATGGCCGAATATCTGGCCGAGCTCGCTGCCAAGTATCCGATCATCTCGATCGAGGACGGCATGGCCGAAGACGATTGGGATGGCTGGAAGACGCTGACCGACCTGGCTGGCAAAAAGACCCAGCTCGTCGGCGACGATCTCTTCGTCACCAACTCCGCCCGTCTTCGCGACGGCATCCGCATGGGCGTCGCCAACTCGATCCTCGTCAAGGTCAACCAGATCGGCACCCTGACGGAGACGCTCGATGCCGTCAACACGGCGCACAAGGCGGCCTATACCGCCGTCATGTCGCACCGCTCCGGCGAAACCGAAGATTCGACCATCGCCGATCTCGCGGTCGCCACCAACTGCGGTCAGATCAAGACCGGCTCGCTGTCGCGCTCCGACCGTCTTGCCAAGTACAACCAGCTGATCCGCATCGAGGAAGGCCTCGGCCCGCAGGCCCAGTATGCCGGCCGCTCGATCATTCGCGGCTGATCGGATCTGATTTCCAATGGTTTGACCCGCGCCTCTTTGGCGCGGGTTTTTTATTGCGCGGTTTTTAGAGTCAACGAACGGTTAATCTCTGCGCGTTAGATTGAACGAATTGGTAATGCGTTCAAGAGCATGCGTGTATGTGGACAAAGCATCATAAGAAGAGAAAGGTCGGTCGCTTCGTCATTCCGGCCATGACGGTCGCCTTCCTCTCCTATTTCGGTTATCATTGCATCCATGGCGATTACGGCTTGCGCGCGACGGAGACGTTCGAGCATCAGCGTGTCGCGCGTGACAAAGAGCTTGCGATCTTGAAGGCGAAGCGCGAACATCTGGAAAATCAGGTCGCGCTCCTGAGCGACGGCTCGCTTGACAAGGATATGCTGGACGAAAAAGCGCGTTATCAGCTCAACATGTCACGCGCGGACGAGATCGTCATATTCAACCACTATTCCAATTAACTGGAAACAGGTTAATTGGAATTTTCATAGTTTTTCCAATAATTTAACGCCGAATACGAGCCATGCAATTATGGCATTGCTGTGGTCATATTTCTTCCCTATGGTACGCGCCACGAAGAAACGACAAACCCATAGGGAGGGTTGAATGGCGCCGCGAAAGACCGCGACCGTTTCCAGCCGCAAAACTGCAGCAAAACCGGCAGCCAAAGCATCGAATGGAGGCCCGGTAGCCGACTTCGATCGCAATGAAGAGCTGAAGGCCTATCGCGAGATGCTGCTGATCCGCCGCTTCGAGGAGAAGGCCGGTCAGCTTTACGGCATGGGCTTCATCGGCGGCTTTTGTCACCTCTACATCGGTCAGGAAGCTGTCGTCGTCGGCATGCAGATGGCGCAGAAGGAAGGCGACCAGGTCATCACCGCCTATCGCGACCACGGCCACATGCTGGCAACCGGCATGGAAGCGCGCGGCGTCATGGCGGAACTGACCGGGCGTCGCAGCGGCTATTCCCACGGCAAGGGCGGCTCGATGCACATGTTCTCGAAAGAGAAGCATTTCTACGGCGGTCACGGCATCGTCGGCGCCCAGGTCTCGCTCGGAACGGGTCTTGCCTTCGCAAACCGCTACCGCGGCAACGACAATGTCTCCATCGCCTATTTCGGCGACGGCGCTGCCAACCAGGGCCAGGTCTACGAGAGCTTCAACATGGCTGCTCTCTGGAAGCTGCCGATCGTCTATATCGTCGAGAACAACCGTTACGCCATGGGCACCTCGACCGCCCGCGCCACCGCGCAGTCGAATTACTCGCTTCGCGGATCTGGCTTCGGCATCCCCGGCATTCAGGTCGACGGCATGGACGTCCGTGCCGTCAAGGCGGCGGCCGACGAGGCGCTCGAACATTGCCGTTCCGGCAAGGGTCCGATCATTCTCGAAATGCTGACCTATCGTTATCGCGGTCACTCCATGTCCGACCCGGCGAAATATCGCTCCAAGGACGAAGTGCAGAAGATGCGCTCCGAGCATGACCCGATTGAACAGGTGAAGGCACGCCTCGTCGAAAAGGGCTGGGCTTCCGAAGACGATCTGAAGGCGATCGACAAGGATGTCCGCGACATCGTCGCCGACAGTGCCGATTTCGCCCAGGCCGATCCGGAGCCGGATGCATCCGAGCTCTATACCGACATTCTGCTCTAATCGGGGAGGGAACCCATGCCTATTGATATCCTCATGCCCGCCCTCTCTCCGACGATGGAAGAAGGCACACTGTCCAAATGGCTGAAGCAGGAAGGTGACAAAGTCACCTCCGGCGACGTGATTGCCGAAATCGAAACCGACAAGGCGACGATGGAAGTCGAAGCCGTCGATGAAGGAATCATCGGCAAGCTGCTCGTCGATGCCGGCACCGAAGGCGTCAAGGTCAACACCAAAATCGCCGTGCTGCTGCAGGACGGCGAATCCGCCGCGGACATTTCCGCCGCCAAGCCGGCCGCTGCTGCTGCGCCCGCAGTTGCCCAGGAAGAGAAGCCGACCAACACCGGTTCCGCCGCAGCACCCCTTCCGGCCGAACCGAAGGCCGTCGTTCCGAATGACCCTGAAATCCCGGCCGGCACCGAAATGGTGTCGACCACCGTGCGCGAAGCGCTTCGCGACGCCATGGCCGAGGAAATGCGCGCCGACGAAAACGTCTTCGTCATGGGCGAGGAAGTCGCCGAATACCAGGGCGCCTACAAGGTCACTCAAGGCCTGCTGCAGGAATTTGGCCCCCGCCGCGTCGTCGATACGCCGATCACCGAGCATGGCTTTGCCGGCGTCGGCGTCGGTGCAGCCATGGCCGGCCTTCGGCCGATCGTCGAATTCATGACCTTCAACTTCGCCATGCAGGCGATCGACCAGATCATCAACTCCGCCGCCAAGACGCTTTATATGTCCGGCGGCCAGATGGGCGCTCCGATCGTCTTCCGCGGCCCGAATGGTGCCGCGGCTCGCGTCGGCGCCCAGCACAGCCAGGATTATGCAGCCTGGTATAGCGCCATTCCCGGCCTGAAGGTCGTCATGCCCTATACGGCATCCGACGCCAAGGGCCTGCTGAAGGCTGCGATCCGCGATCCGAACCCGGTCATCTTCCTCGAAAACGAAATCCTCTACGGTCAGCACTTCGACGTGCCGAAGCTCGACAATTTCGTGCTGCCGATCGGCAAGGCCCGCATCCATCGTCCGGGCAAGGACGTCACGGTCGTCTCCTTCGGCATCGGCATGAGCTATGCCACCAAGGCTGTCGCCGAACTCGAGAAGATCGGCATCGACGTCGAGCTGATCGACCTTCGTACCATCCGCCCGATGGACCTGCCGACAGTGATCGAATCGGTGAAGAAGACCGGCCGTCTCGTCACCGTCGAGGAAGGTTATCCGCAGTCCTCCGTCGGCACCGAAATCGCCACCCGCGTCATGCAGCAGGCCTTCGACTATCTCGATGCGCCGATCCTGACGATCGCAGGCAAGGACGTTCCGATGCCTTACGCCGCCAATCTCGAAAAGCTCGCCCTTCCGAACGTCGGCGAAGTGGTCGATGCGGTGAAGGCTGTTTGCTACAAATAAGGGGAGGGTGTTTCGATGCCGATCAATATTACGATGCCCGCCCTCTCTCCGACCATGGAGGAAGGCAATCTTTCCAAATGGCTGGTCAAGGAAGGCGACAAGGTCAAGTCAGGCGATGTGATCGCCGAGATCGAGACCGACAAGGCGACGATGGAAGTCGAAGCCGTCGATGAAGGCACGGTCGCCAAGCTCGTCGTTGCCGCCGGCACCGAAGGCGTCAAGGTCAATGCGCTGATCGCGGTTCTCGCCGCCGATGGCGAGGATGTCTCCGCTGCCGCAAGCAGTGCGGGTTCCGCCGCTCCGGCACCGAAAGCTGACGGTGCAGCCGCGCCGAAGGCCGAGGCTGCGCCGGCTCCGGCCCAGTCTACTCCGGCTGCGGCACCCGCACCCGCCGCCGCAACCGCCTCGGTTTCATCTGACGGCAGCCGCACCTTATCTTCGCCGCTTGCCCGCAGGCTGGCCAAGGAAGCGGGTATCGACCTTTCGGCAGTCGCGGGCACCGGCCCGCACGGCCGCGTCGTCAAGAGCGACATCGAAGCCGCCGTTGCCGGTGGTGGCGCCAAGGCTGCTGCTGCGCCTGTATCCGCGGCCGCCCCGCAGGCTGCCGCGCCGGCTCCGGCCGCCGCTGCACCGAAGGGCGCGTCCGAAGAGGCCGTGCTCAAGCTCTTCGAACCTGGCTCCTACGAGCTCGTGCCGCATGACGGCATGCGCAAGACGATCGCCAGGCGCCTGGTCGAATCCAAGCAGACGATCCCGCATTTCTACGTCAGCGTCGATTGCGAGCTCGATGCGTTGCTGGCGCTGCGCGCCCAGCTGAACGATGCGGCCCCGCGCAAGGACAACGCTCCGGCCTACAAGCTCTCGGTCAACGACATGGTCATCAAGGCCATGGCGCTGGCGTTGCGCGACGTTCCGGATGCCAATGTCTCCTGGACCGACAGCAACATGGTCAAGCACAAGCACGCCGATGTCGGCGTTGCTGTCTCGATCCCCGGCGGCCTGATCACCCCGATCATCCGCAAGGCCGAGGAAAAGACCCTGTCGACGATCTCCAACGAGATGCGCGATCTCGGCAAGCGGGCCAAGGACCGCAAGCTGAAGCCTGAAGAATATCAGGGCGGCACCAGCTCGGTTTCCAACATGGGCATGATGGGCGTGAAGAACTTCGCAGCCGTCGTCAACCCGCCGCATGCGACGATCCTCGCGGTCGGTGCCGGCGAACAGCGGGTTGTCGTCAAGAAGGGCGAAATGGCGATCGCCACCGTGATGTCAGTCACGCTCTCGACCGACCATCGCTGCGTCGACGGCGCGCTCGGCGCCGAGCTGCTCCAGGCCTTCAAGGGCTACATCGAGAACCCGATGGGCATGCTTGTCTGATAGCGGCGCGGAGGCGGAAATGACCAAGACCGTTCTTTGCTATGGCGACTCGCTGACCTGGGGTTATGACGCCGAGACGATCGGCCGTCATGATTACAAGAATCGCTGGCCGAGCGTGCTGCAGGCAGCGCTCGGCAGTGAGGCGCGCGTCATCGCCGAAGGCCTGAATGGTCGCACCACAGCTTTCGACGACCACCTGGCCGATTGCGATCGCAATGGTGCGCGCATCCTGCCGACGATCCTGCAGTCGCATGCGCCGCTCGACCTCGTTGTCCTTCTGCTCGGCACCAACGACATGAAGCCGGTTGTGGCGGGTTCGGCCTTTGCCGCATGCCAAGGCATCAGCCGGCTTGTGCGGCTGATCCGCAATCACGCCTGGCCCTTCGAATTCGATGGGCCGGAGATTCTGATCGTGGCGCCGCCGGCGATCCGCGCGACGGGTAACGTGCCCTTCGCCGCATCGTTTCCCGGCGGCATCGAGGAATCGGCAAAGCTTGCAACGCTTTATCGTGATCTTGCCGACGAACTCGGTTGTGGCTTCTTCGACGGCAATTCCGTCGCCAAGACCACACCGATCGATGGCATTCACCTCGATGCGGATAATACGCGTGCGCTTGGACGCGGGCTGGAATCGATCGTGCGGATGATGCTGGGGATCTGAGCATGACCTCCTTCATCGCCCTCCGGCAGGCCTCACGGCGGGATGCCTCGGAGCTGGCGATTCTGGCGGATATCGCATCGCACGGTTTTGCCTCCTGGCTCTGGTTTGCCGATGTGGAAAACGGCGTGAGTGACACGCCGCTGGAGCGGGGCCGGCTGAAGATGACCGAGGACCAAGCGGTCGGCAGCTGGCGGGATGCTGTCATTGCCGAGGCTTATGGCGAGGTTGCGGGTGTGGCGATCGGCCATGCGCTGGGTGAGGGGATAGGCGATATCGAGGCGACGATTCCGGCGACCGCACCGATGCTCACCTTGCAGAAAACGGTGGTCGGAAGCTGGTTCATCGGCAGTCTCGGCGTCTATCGCCACCTGCGCGGCATCGGCATCGGACAGAGGCTGCTGGACGATCAGATCGAAAGGGCCGATCGGCGGCCCGTCAGCTTGATCACCGCCAGCGACAACGAGGCGGCTTTGTCGCTTTATGGAAGAAACGGATTCCTGGAGGCTGCGCGTGCCGATGCCGTGCCGTTCTTCGAAAACAGCAAGAGACATGCGTGGGTGCTCATGACCCGCAGCGCAGCGTAACAAAGGCAGGAAACACATGGCTGAATCCTACGACGTCATCATCATCGGCTCGGGTCCCGGCGGCTATGTCGCTGCCATCCGCGCCAGCCAGCTCGGCCTCAAGACCGCGATCGTCGAGCGCGAGCATATGGGCGGCATCTGCCTGAACTGGGGCTGCATACCGACAAAGGCGCTGCTGCGCTCGGCCGAGGTGCTCGACCACGCCAATCACTTCAAGGATTACGGCCTCGTTCTAGAAGGCACGGTCAAGCCGGATGCCAAGGCCGTCGTCGGCCGCTCGCGCGCCGTCTCCGCCCGTCTGAACGCCGGCGTCGGCTTCCTGATGAAGAAGAACAAGATCGACATCATCTGGGGCGAAGCGAAGATCACCAAGGCCGGCGAGGTCGTCGTCGGCAAGTCGTCGAAGCCCGTCGTCGAGCCGCAGCATCCGGTGCCGAAGAATGTCAAGAGCGGCGAGGGCACCTATACCGCCAAGCACATCATCATCGCCACCGGCGCCCGTCCGCGCGCTCTGCCCGGCATCGAGCCGGATGGCAAGCTGATCTGGACCTATTTCGAGGCGCTGAAACCGGATGTTCTGCCGAAGTCGCTGATCGTCATGGGCTCGGGCGCGATCGGCATCGAATTCGCAAGCTTCTATCGCTCGATGGGCGTCGACGTGACAGTCGTCGAAGTCATGCCGACCATCATGCCGGTCGAGGATGCCGAGATCACTGCGATCGCCCGCAAGCAGCTTGAAAAGCGCGGCCTCAAGATCTTCACCAGCGCCAAGGTCACCAAGGTCGAGAAGGGCGCCGGCAGCGTCACCGCCCATGTCGAGACGGCCGATGGCAAGGTGCAGCAGATCACCGCCGACCGGCTGATTTCGGCCGTCGGCGTTCAGGGCAATATCGAAAACCTCGGTCTCGAGGCGCTCGGCGTCAAGACAGACCGCGGCTGCGTCGTCATCGATGGCTACGGCAAGACCAATGTCGCCGGCATCTATGCGATCGGCGATGTCGCCGGCCCGCCGATGCTGGCGCACAAGGCAGAGCATGAGGGCGTCGTCTGCGTCGAAAAGATCGCCGGCCTCCCGAACGTTCATCCTACAGACAAGGACAAGGTCCCGGGCTGCACCTATTGCAATCCGCAGGTCGCCTCCGTCGGTATCACCGAAGCAAAAGCCAAGGAACTGGGCCGCGACATCCGCGTCGGCCGCTTCTCCTTCGCAGCGAACGGCAAGGCGATCGCGCTCGGCGAAGACCAGGGCATGGTGAAGGTGATCTTCGACAAGAAGAGCGGCGAGCTGCTTGGCGCCCACATGGTCGGCGCCGAAGTCACCGAGCTCATCCAGGGCTTCGTCGTCGCGATGAATCTCGAGACGACCGAGGAAGAGCTGATGCACACGATCTTCCCGCATCCCACAGTTTCCGAAACGATGAAGGAAGCGGTCCTCGATGCCTACGGCCGCGTCCTGAACGCTTGATAATTTCCGATCCCGCCCTCTATGTCCGGAGTGGAAAGCCACTCCGCAGGGATGGAAAAAACGAAAGGAAATCATCATGTCTATGGAGACGCAGGCGTTGCTGGTATTTTTGCTGATCGGCCTGGTTGCAGGCTTTCTCGCAAGCCTGGTCGTCGGTGGCGGCGGGCTGATAAGATGTCTGCTGAGTGGCATCATCGGCGCCTTCGTCGGCGGCTATCTGTTCAGCGCGCTCGGCATTTCGCTGGGCATTGAAAACGCGCTGGTCGTGCAGATCATTCACGCCACCGTCGGCGCGATCATCGTGGTTCTGATCGCGAGAGCGGTCGCTTGAGGCGCAACTGAGGGCCAAGTTGAGGGTAGGCGAAGGCATGGAAAGCGTCGGCTGGATTTCGGCAATCATCATTGGCGGGCTTGCGGGCTGGCTCGCCGGCAAGCTGATGGAAGCGCGATACGGGATTTTCCTGAATATCGTGCTTGGCATCGTCGGCTCGGTCGTCGCAAGCGCCATCCTCGCGCAGTTTCATCTCGAGGTGGTCGGCGGGCGGCTCGGCTATTTCGTGACGGGTTTCCTCGGCGCCTGCTTGTTGATATTCCTTGCGCGGCTGGTGCGGCGCTAATGCATGTCGCCGGGATAACGACGTGCATAAAACATAGACTTAAAGAGTGCCGCATGACTCCGGTTTGACGCGATGCTCTTTAGATGATTTGCCGCATAGGGGCGGTAGAAGGCTGAAACTGCAATGGTGACCATCCTCGATACGATCAATCCCGACGCCAAGCGCGTGCGGCATCCGGAGAAGGCGCATCGGCCGGACACGGAAGTCATGCGCAAGCCGGACTGGATTCGCGTCAAGGCGCCGACCTCCAAGGGTTATGCCGAGACGCGCGCGATCGTGAAGGAGCACAAGCTCGTCACCGTCTGCGAAGAGGCCGGCTGCCCGAATATCGGCGAGTGCTGGGACAAGAAGCACGCGACCTTCATGATCATGGGCGAGATCTGTACCCGCGCTTGTGCCTTCTGCAACGTCGCCACCGGCAAGCCGAATGCGCTCGATATGGCCGAGCCCGAGAATGTCGCCAAGGCGGTCAAAGAGATGGGACTCAGCCACGTCGTCATCACCTCGGTCGACCGTGACGACCTGGAGGACGGCGGCGCCGAACACTTTGAAAAGGTGATCTGGGCAATCCGTGCCGCCTCGCCGATGACGACGATCGAGATCCTGACGCCCGATTTCCTGAAGAAGCCGGGTGCGCTGGAACGAGTCGTCGCCGCCAAGCCCGACGTCTTCAACCACAATATGGAAACGGTGCCCGGCAACTATCTGACGGTTCGCCCTGGCGCCCGTTACTTCCATTCCGTTCGCCTGCTACAGCGAGTGAAGGAACTCGATCCCACCATGTTCACCAAATCGGGCATCATGGTTGGTCTCGGCGAAGAGCGAAACGAAGTCCTCCAGCTGATGGACGATCTACGCACAGCCGATGTCGACTTCCTGACGATCGGCCAGTACCTGCAGCCGACCCGCAAGCACCACAAGGTCGAAAGCTTCGTCACCCCCGACGAGTTCAAGTCCTACGAGACAGTCGCCTACAGCAAGGGCTTCCTGATGGTCGCCTCCAGCCCCCTGACCCGCTCCTCCCACCATGCCGGCGACGACTTCGCCCGGCTGCGGGCGGCGCGCGAGAAGAAGCTGTTGATCGCCGCCGAGTAAGGTCCGGCACTTGCTTTTTCGAGGAAACCGCGGCGATTTTCGTCGTGGCCAGGCTGCTGACGATGCCGACCAACTTCTCTTTCCTCGCGCTCGGGCTTATGCCGCAGCATCTGCCGCTGGTTCACACTCAGCAGATGTCAGGTACGAGGCAGAGAGCGAGGTGGGAATGGGGAGGGCGCGGCATGTCCCTTCGCCCCGTTTACGGGGAGAAGGTGCCGGCAGGCGGATGAGGGGCTGGTGTCGGCAATCTCCCGGGCGGAGGTGTGTCTCAAGCGCCGCTGAACGTCTCACGGGCCTTGGTCGAATCCGACCGCAGTCTGGTGATCGGCTGTCCCGGCAACGGCAAAACCACGCTGGCAGTGGCTCTCACGAGCGCTCGACTTTCGCTAAGTCCCCGTCAAATCAAAAATGCAACTGTAATTCAGTTCAGGGCCGGCGGATCGCCCATTGCAACGCGGGATAGCTGCCGATCATCTCGAACGCGCCGGCGCCGACTGCTTCGCGAACGGCGACCGCGACGCCGCTATGGGCATGATCGAGAGCGTCGTGCCAATCGTCGCCAGCGATGATACCGCCCGATTTGACTTTACGCTTCAGCACTTTGAGCTCCTCGGCCGTGCCATCATAGGAGTGCGAAGAATCCAGATAGACCCAGTCGAGATGGTCGTCGGGAAGCTGCTCCAGGAAAGGTACCGAATAGTCGACATGGACCGATACGCTGGCGCCTTGCGCAGACCTTTTGATACGTCGCGAGGCCACATCGTGGGCGCGGCTCGTCGATAACCGGCCATTGGCGGTATAGACGCCCCAGTCTGGATAGTGATTTCCGAAAATCAGCCACCAAGGGTCGACAAAATAGGCGGACTTCGGTTTGGCCCGGTCAAGCAGAATGGTCGAGAACAATCCGGTGAACACGCCAAACTCGGCGCCGACACCACCCTTGGGGAGCAAATCGCAGAGGAATTGCCGGCTCTTCAATCGGTGGTCGGACAAAAACTCAGCTCGTAGAAATTTCGAGTCGAACGGAATGCTGCCAACTGAAAGTATATCGTGTGCATTTCTGATAAAATGTTCTGTCAAAAAGCTCATTCGCACCATCACCCGTAAATTGTCGGCAAGGTATAGGTTAGGTTGTGCTATCAGACAAGCGATCTTCTTGGCGAGGTCAGATTATATATATCTGTAATCTATCAGGAATATTGAGTTCCGACGGGATGTAAGGAGAATTTTATGGATATTTGTATTATTTCTATTGCCGTCGTGACGAGGCTGGGGTCTGAATTTCGCGGGGAAATCTGCACGGATTGGGTTTGCCAGTCATTGTCAAGAAGCAGCGGTCCCGGCTTCGACTTCGCCCGGCTGAGCGCGGCACAGGAAAGAAGCCGTTGATGGCCACCGAACAACATCCGGCACTTGCTTTTTGATTGAACAGCGGCGATTTTCGCCGCGGTTTTTCTCTGGGCAGCCGACGATGAAGATCACCTCCGGATCGAAATCGCCGCTGATCGAAGCCAACCGTATCCTGGTGATCGGCTGCCCCGGCAGCGGCAAGAGCACGCTCTCAACGCGGCTTTCGCGAGCGCTCGACCTTGACTACATCTCAATGGATCGCGACTTCTACTGGCAACCAGGCTGGAGAAAGAGACCGCGCGACGAGACCGACCGCCGGATCGCCAAGGCGGTGGCGGAAGAACGGTGGATCATGGATGGGACCGGCCTCAGTTCCTTCCATCTACGCCTGCCGCGTGCCGAGGCAGTCATTTGGCTTCGGCTGCCCAGATCTGCATCCCTGTATGGAGCAGTATCGAGAGGGTTGCGCTATTTCGGGCGCAACCGTCCCGAACTGCCTGTCGGCTGTCCCGAACGCCTATCGCTTGAGGCGCTTGCCTATATCTGGAATTTCGAGCGGGATGCGGCTCCCTTGATCGAAGCAGCACTTCGGGATCATGTCGCGGGCATCGCCGAGCACGGCCCTGACGTGCCGGTTCTTCAGCTAAAATCCCGCCGCCAGATGCGCGAGCTTCTTGATCTTCTCGGCCGGCCCGCTTAAGTGCCGCCTATGCCGCAATTCGAAACGCACCGTCCCGTCCCGCACACGCCCGAGCAGATGTTCGATCTCGTCGCCGATGTCGAGCGCTATCCGGAATTCCTGCCGCTCTGCGAAGCGCTCGCCATCAGGAGCCGCAAGGAGCGCGACGGCAAGATCCTGCTCGTCGCCGACATGACGGTCGGCTACAAGGCGATCCGCGAGACCTTCACGACCCAGGTGCTGCTGAACCGGGCCGAGCACATCATCGAGGTCAAATATATCGATGGCCCGTTCAAATATCTCGACAATCGCTGGCATTTCGCCGAGACGCCATCTAGCGGCTGCACCGTCGATTTCTTCATCGACTACGAGTTCAAGAGCCGTATTCTCGGCGCGTTGATGGGCTCGATGTTCGACCGCGCCTTCCGCATGTTCACCGAAGCCTTCGAGACGCGCGCAAACAGGATCTACACGCCGGCTTGATGCGCGAACCTGCGTCAGGCAGCAAGAAGCGAGTGCACCATCTCCAGCGCCGTCCTGATCGTCGCTAGCCGAACCTCGCTGCGGCCGATATCGCCATAGAGCATTTTCCGATGGATGAGCGCGCCGGATCGCGATTTGGCGGCGAGATGCACGAGGCCGACCGGCTTTTCCACCGATCCGCCGCCGGGGCCGGCAATGCCGGTGACGGCGACGGCGATCTCGGCGCGTGAGCGGAAGAGGGCGCCATGTGCCATCTGCCGCGCCGTTTCCTCGGAGACTGCCCCGAAACGCAGCAGGGTTTCCGCCTGCACGCCGAGCATCTCGATCTTTGCGCTATTCGTATAGGTGACGAAGCCGCGGTCGACGACGGCGGACGATCCCGAAATCTCCGTCAGCGCTCCGGCGATCAGCCCGCCGGTGCAGGATTCTGCGGTCGAGATCATCAGGCCTGCAGCCGTGAAGTCACGGATGATCGCCTCCGCCGTCGAAATGATATCTTGAGGAAAAAGGCTCATCATTTCCTTCCGCGATAGACGACCGTGGCAGTCGCGATCGCCGCGATGCCTTCACGCCGGCCGACGAAACCGATCGTCTCATTGGTCGTCGCCTTGACCGAGCAGCGCTCGATATCGATGCCGAGATAATCCGACAGTTTCGCCCGCATGGCGTCGCGATGCGGGCCGACCCTCGGCGCTTCGGCGATCAGTGAGACGTCGGCATTCATGATCGTGCCGCCGTGCTCCCGCACGATCCGGGCGGCGTGCTCGATGAAAATCCGCGAGGCCGCTCCCTTCCATTGGGGGTCGGATGGCGGGAAATGATCGCCGATATCGCCGGCTCCGCAGGTGGCGAGCAGCGCGTCTGTCAGCGCATGCAGCGCGACGTCGGCATCCGAGTGCCCTTTGAGCTTCTGGTCATGCGGAATGAACACGCCGCAAAGTGTCACGCCATCGCCGGCTACGAGCTGGTGCACGTCGTAGCCGTTGCCGGTGCGCACGTCTGGAAGCAGCGACGTCGAGAGCTTGTCGTCGGCCATGGCAATATCGTTCCTGACCGTCAGCTTGACGTTGTTGGCCGTGCCCTCGACGATTGTCACCGGAATGCCCAGCCATTCGACGATCGAGGCGTCGTCGGTGAAATCGCTTCGTCCGCTTGCCGCCGCCTTCTCATGCGCCTCGAGGATCGTTTCGAAGGCGAAGGATTGCGGCGTCTGCGCCGCGTATAGATGCTCGCGGGAAACCGTCGTCAGCACGGTGCCGGCATTGTCGGCGCGTTTCAGCGTATCGGTGACCGGGATCGCCGGCAGGACCGCCTGCGCGCCGTCGCCAAGGCTCTCGGCGATGCGATCCAGAAGCACATGGTCGAAGAACGGCCGCACTGCGTCATGGATCAGCACATGGCTGATTTGTTTGTCCTTGAGGTATCTGAGGCCGGCAAGCACGGATTGCTGCCTGGTCGCACCCCCATGCACCGTTTCGATCGGCGTCGCCGAGATGATGTGGCGGAAGGCTCTTGCAAACAGCGCCTCGTCATCGGGATGAATGACGACGACGATCTCAGTTGCCGCTTCCCATGTCATGAAGTTTTCAAGCGTATGCACGATAACCGGTTTGCCGCCGATCATACGATATTGCTTGGGGCCTTCCTTGGAGGATCCTGCGCGCTCGCCGCGGCCGGCGGCAACGATGACAATTCCAGCCGATATCGGTTGCTTAGAAGGCATTTGCAGCATAAATCCCCTAAAATATGCGGAATTGACCGGAGTGCTCTAACGTCTTGCTTGGGCCTTTTCCAGCATCTGCCCGAAAAATATCAATTCCGAGTCCAGCCCCCTTGGCAAGTCAGGGAATAGTGGCTAAAAATAATGCAGTTCTATTGTGTGCCCGAAAGATAATCATTTGATTTCCAAGGACCTCGCAGCGCCTTTCCGAATCGGACCCGTGTCCGTGCGGAACCGCGTTGTGCTGGCGCCGATGTCCGGCGTCACCGATATGCCCTTCCGCGAGTTGGCGTGGCGCTTCGGCGCCGGCCTCGTCGTTACCGAAATGGTGGCGAGCCGCGAACTGGTCAACGACACGGCCGAATCCTGGTCGCGGCTCAGCGCTGCGGGCTTCCGGCCGCATATGGTGCAGCTTGCCGGGCGCGAGGCGCACTGGATGGCGAAGGCGGCCAAGATCGCCGCCGATCATGGTGCCGATATCATCGACATCAACATGGGCTGCCCGGCAAAGAAGGTGATCGGCGGTTATTCCGGCTCGGCGCTGATGCGCGATCCCGATCACGCGCTCGGCCTCATCGAGGCGACGGTCAAAGCCGTCGACATTCCGGTGACGCTGAAGATGCGCCTCGGCTGGGACGAGAATTCGATCAACGCGCCTGATATCGCCCGCCGCGCCGAGGCGGCCGGCATCCAGCTTGTGACCATTCATGGGCGCACCCGCATGCAATTCTATGAAGGCCGCGCCGATTGGGATGCGATCCGCGCCGTCCGCGAAGCGGTCGCCATTCCGTTGGTCGCCAACGGCGATGTCGAAACTGCAGGCGACGCACAGGAAATATTGCGCCGCTCCGGCGCCGATGCCGTGATGATCGGCAGGGGCTGCCAGGGCAGGCCGTGGCATGCCGGCGTCATATCAGGTGCGCCCGCACCGCAATCCCCGGAGATCGCCGAGATCGCCGTCGAGCACTATCGGATGATGCTGGATTTCTATGGCGAAGCGGTGGCGATCCGCCATGCCCGCAAGCACCTTGGCTGGTATCTCCAGCGTTTTTCTCCTGATCTCGCCGGCGGCGAAAAGGCTGCGATCATGACCTCGCGCGATCCGCGCGAGGTGGCCGCGCGCCTTTACGATGCATTGGCGGCGGGTGTTTTCGACAGCCGGGAGGCGGCATGACGAAGGATATGATATCTCCGTCCGATCACGCCGGCGGGACCGTCGCCATGGCCGTACTGAACGCCATCCAGAACCCGGTCATCATGGTCGACGAATCCGGTTTCGTCGTTTTCGCCAATTGGGAGGCGGAGGCCTTCTTCGGTGCCAGCGCCTCGCATCTGGCGCGTTACCGCATCTCGACCTTCATTCCCTTCGGCAGCCCGCTGCTTGCCCTGATCGACCAGGTGCGCGAGCGCAAGGCGCCGGTCAACGAATATCGCGTCGACCTGAGTTCACCCCGCCTCGGACAGGACAAGCTTGTCGATCTCTATGTCGCCCCGGTGCTTAGCGAGCCTGGCGCCGTCGTCATCGTCTTTCAGGAACGCTCGATGGCCGACAAAATCGACCGGCAGCTGACGCATCGCGCCGCTGCCCGCTCGGTGACCGGCCTTGCCTCGATGCTGGCGCATGAGATCAAGAACCCGCTCTCCGGCATACGCGGCGCCGCCCAGCTGCTTGAGCAATCTGCGATAGACGACGATCGGGCGCTGACCCGGCTGATCTGCGACGAGACCGATCGCATCGTCTCGCTGGTCGACCGCATGGAAGTCTTTTCCGACGAACGCCCTGTCGACCGCATGCCGGTCAATATCCATTCCGTACTCGATCATGTGAAGGCCGTCGCCAAGGCAGGTTTTGCCCGCAACATCCGCGTCACCGAGAGTTACGACCCGTCGCTGCCGGCCGTTTATGCCAATCGCGACCAGCTCGTCCAAGTCTTCCTCAATTTGGTGAAGAACGCCGCCGAAGCGGTCGGCGATCGGCCGGACGGCGAGATCATGCTGACGACGGCCTATCGCCCGGGCATCCGTCTTTCGGTCGCCGGCACGCGCGAGAAGATCTCGCTGCCGCTGGAATTCTGCGTCCACGACAACGGTCCTGGCGTTCCCGCCGATCTGGTGCCGCATCTGTTCGATCCCTTCATCACCACCAAGCCGAACGGCAGTGGCCTCGGCCTGGCCCTCGTCGCCAAGATCATCGGCGATCACGGCGGCATCATCGAATGCGACAGCCAGAACAACCGCACGACATTCCGCGTTCTCATGCCAGCGTCCAAGGACGCCTCGCTTGAAGACGCTTCTATTGCAAGCTCGACAGGACCTTCTCGATGACAGCCACGATCCTCGTTGCAGATGATGATGCGGCCATCCGGACCGTGCTCAACCAGGCTTTGAGCCGCGCCGGCTATGACGTTCGCATCACCTCCAACGCCGCTACCCTCTGGCGATGGATTTCCGCGGGCGAGGGCGATCTAGTCGTCACCGATGTGGTGATGCCCGACGAAAACGCCTTCGACCTGCTGCCGCGCATCAAGAAGGCGCGTCCCGACCTGCCCGTCCTCGTCATGAGCGCGCAGAACACCTTCATGACCGCCATCAAGGCCTCGGAGAAGGGCGCCTACGACTATCTGCCAAAGCCCTTCGACCTCACCGAACTGATCGGCATCATCGGCCGGGCGCTGGCGGAACCGAAGCGCAAGCCCGCCAAGCTTGAAGACGACATGCAGGACGGCATGCCGCTCGTCGGCCGGTCGGCGGCGATGCAGGAAATCTACCGCGTGCTCGCCCGCTTGATGCAGACGGACCTTACGCTGATGATCACCGGCGAATCCGGCACCGGCAAGGAACTCGTCGCCCGCGCGCTGCACGACTACGGCAAGCGCCGCAACGGCCCGTTCGTTGCGATCAACATGGCGGCAATACCGCGCGACCTGATCGAATCGGAACTCTTCGGCCATGAGAAGGGCGCCTTTACCGGTGCGCAGACCCGCTCGACCGGCCGCTTCGAGCAGGCCGAAGGCGGCACGCTCTTCCTCGACGAGATCGGCGACATGCCGATGGACGCCCAGACGCGGCTCTTACGCGTCCTGCAGCAGGGCGAATACACCACCGTCGGCGGCCGCACGCCGATCCGCACCGACGTGCGCATCGTTGCCGCCACCAACAAGGACCTGAAGCAGGCGATCAACCAGGGCCTCTTCCGCGAGGACCTCTATTACCGCCTCAATGTCGTGCCGCTGCGCCTGCCGCCGCTGCGCGACCGCGCTGAGGACATTCCCGATCTGGTGCGCCATTTCATCCAGCAGGCCGAAAAGGAAGGCCTCGGCTCCAAGCGCTTCGATCAGGAAGCGCTGGAACTGATGAAGGCCTATGCCTGGCCGGGCAATGTCCGAGAACTGGAAAATCTCATCCGCCGTCTGATGGCGCTCTATCCGCAGGACGTCATCACCCGCGAGATCATCGACGCGGAACTTCGTTCCGACGTGCCCGACAGCCCGATCGACAAGGGGCCGATCCGCAGCGGCTCGATGACGATCGCCCAGGCCGTCGAGGAGAACATGCGCAGCTACTTTGCAGGTTTCGGGGACAATCTGCCGCCGCCCGGCCTCTATGACCGCGTGCTGACGGAAATGGAATATCCGCTGATCCTCGCCGCCCTGACGGCAACGCGCGGCAACCAGATCAAGGCCGCCGATCTTCTCGGTCTCAACCGTAACACCTTGCGCAAGAAGATCAGGGAACTTGGCGTCTCGGTCTACAGGAGTTCCCGCACCGCCTGAGTGTGTTCGCGCTCGCATCGGGCCGACATGCGGCCTGATGCCGGAACTAGCGCCGCGGCGGGCTGCATGAGCCGAAAAGTCGTGGGCTTCATCGACGACGTCATCGTTCAAACCCAGTCTGCTGTTCCAGACGTCGTACTCAGAAGTGGATAACGACGCCGAGGATCGGACCCTGCTGGACGACGTCGAAGACAAAGCCGTCATTGTCGTAGTCGACGCCGAGTGCGCGGTATCCCGCAACGGCCGAGATCGTGTCGGTGAATTTGTAGCCGACCGCGAGCGCCACATCCCAGTCGAGATCCGCGCCGCCGGCGCCGACGAGACCCCATCCTGTCAGATAGATCTCCGGCGTGAAGAAGTAATTGCCTCGGACGCCCACCAGACCGTCGACCCAGGTCGCGCTGTCATCTTGATCGATGCCACCGAGGACCCCGCCATTGAAGGAGATGTTGCCTCTTTTGTAACCTACCGCAGAAACCGATCCTCGTTCATCAAAGGCACTGCATCGAGCCTGTTCGACGACTTCGCAGATCGAGGGAAGGGGACTCCAGGCGCGTGAACGCGGAAGCGGACATCGCGTCTTCGCCGCCTCGTAGCAGCCCGCGACCCGAAGCGGCCAAAGCCGTAAATGACCACCCAAGGAGCCGCGACGACTCGGTCTAACGCGCCCGCCAGATAGCGAGCAAGCACCACAGGGAAGTCGCCGCGTGATAGAAGATCGCGGGCCACAACAGGATGCCGATCATCTCCAGAACGAGAGCGGAATAGGTCAGAACGGCCGTGGTCAGGAAATTGTAGAGCGCCACTCCGACGAGGAGCCCCTGGGTGCCTCGCCTGTCTTCGGCGTCACGCCCACCCCAGCTTGCTGCGGCAAGAGCGAGCAGCGCCGCACCGCAGATCCGCGCGATCAGTGCTGCCTCCGAAGTGACCGGCCTTGCCTCCAACAGCAGAACGAAGAGGATCGATGGCGCCACGACAAGCCCCAGTCCCGTCGCACCTTCGGCGATTGCGAACAGGGTCAGAAGCGTGTGTCGGTGAGCTGTGTTCATGGCGCAGAATCCCCGTGCCCAGGTCAACGTCACTTTCGGCACGAGCCGCCTTGGCGACGGGCCGCTCTGCGCAGAACCTCTTGCATCAAGGTTGCGGCTGAAGTTCTATCTTCAAGCTGCTCAGCTTACCGTCGAAGGCGAACGGTGCCTGGTAGTCGTTATCGTCGACACCGGTTCCCGTGTCGGAGCCGATATCAAAGGTTTCACTCGCTTCGAGAGCAAATGGAATGGTGTTTGGGAAGGTCCCGCTTGCCGCCTCGGCGCCGTCGATCGTGATTGTCCCCTTGCCACCTTTGCCGAGGCCGGGCCCATCGGACTTGAAGGAGAAGCCGAGATTGTGCTTTCCAGGCGTCAATGCCGCTGCGCCCTCCACCCTTGGCCGGGCGAGGTCCAATAGGTCATAGACAAAGATTGGCTTCCCTTTGAGCAGGTAGAAGCCCCATCCCCCGAAGCGCCCGCCTGCAGTCACAAGCATGCCGTTGCCGCCGCCCGCGGGCACATCGATATCGGCCGTGATCGTGAAGGACTTGTTGAGGACGCTCGGTGCCGTCCCAAGGGGCACGCCGACGATGGGTTTCGTGTAGATGAAGTCATTACGTCCGGCGACGATGCTCGGTCGTGGGAGAATGAAGCGCGTCAAGGCCGAGGCGTCCAACGGCAGAACCTGGTACTTCGCGGCCTCGATCCAGAACAAATCCTGCAACTCCTTCAGCTTGCCGGGATTGGCGGCCGCCAGATCATTGTTTTGCGTCCAGTCCTTGGACAGGTCGAACAACTCCCAGGTCACGCCGTTGACGATGTCTTTCGGGATCGGAGCCGTTCCGTTCCAAGGTTCCCGATAGGGCAACGTGGAGGCGATCCACCCATCGTGATAGATCGCGCGATTGCCGAACATCTCGAAATATTGGGTCGAATGTTTCGATGGCGCATCGGCGTTTGCCTTGTCGAATGTGTAGGCCAGGCTCACGCCTTCGATCGGCGTCTGGGTGATCCCATTGACTGCATCAGGAGCACGGATGCCCGTCACTTCCAAGATGGTCGGGACGATGTCGATGACATGGTGGAACTGGTTGCGCACCCCACCCGGATCTTTGATGTGGCCCGGCCACGCAATGGCCATACCGTTGCGAATGCCCCCAAAATAGGAAGCGACCTGCTTGGTCCACTTGAAGGGCGTATCGAAAGCCCAAGCCCAGCCGACCGAATAGTGCGGATAGGTCAACGCCGACCCCCAGGCGTCGTAGAATTTGAGCTGGTCCTGGACGGGCACGTCGATGCCGTTGAAGAAAGTCATCTCGTTTGGCGTTCCAGCCGGGGAGCCTTCCGCGCTCGCGCCATTGTCACCACTGATAAAGATAATCAGCGTGTCATCGAGCTTGCCCATGTCCTCGACCGCTTTGACGACCCGGCCGATTTCATTGTCGGTATAGGCGAGGTAGGCTCCGTAGACGTCGGCCTGGTGGATGAAGAGCTTCTTCTCATCAGTCGAAAGGACGTCCCACGGCTTGATGAGCTTATCCGGCCAGGCTGTCAGTTGCGCATCCTGAGGGATAACACCCAGCCTCTTCTGGTTGGCGAAGATTTGGTCGCGCAGCGCATTCCATCCCTTGTCGAACAGATGCAAGTCGCTGATCTTTTTGATCCAATCGGGGGTCGGGTGATGAGGCGCATGAGTCCCGCCCGGTGCATAGTAAAGGAAGAATGGCTTCTTGGGATCGAGCTGATTGAGTTGGTTGAGATAGTTGATGGCGTCGTCCGCCATATCCGTCGTCAGGTTGTAGGTGGGATTGTTCAGATAGGGATAGACACGCGTGGTATTGCGGTAGAGGTCCGGTTGCCACTGGTTGGTCTCGCCGCTGACAAAGCCATAGAAATATTCAAATCCCATTCCGATGGGCCATTGATCGAAGGGACCCGCCTGACTGGTTTGGAAAGATGGCGTGTTGTGATTCTTGCCGAACCACGATGTTGCATAACCATTCGCCTTGAGGATCGTGCCGATCGTATCCTTGTCCGCGGTAATGACGCTGTCGTAGCCCGGATAACCGGTCGACGCCTCGCTGATCACGCCGAAGCCGACTGAATGATGATTGCGGCCTGTGATCAGAGCGGCGCGTGTGGGGGAACACAGCGATGTCGTATGGAAGTTCGTGTAGCGCAGACCTATGTTGGCAATCCGGTCGAGCGTTGGCGTCGGAATGACGCCGCCGAAGGTGCTCGGGGCCGCAAATCCGACGTCATCGGTCAAGATCAGCAGGACGTTGGGCGCACCCTTGGGCGGCACAACCTGCGGCTGCCAATATGGCGTCGACTGAAGCGCGTCGAGATTTGTCGTGCCGCCAAACTGCCCTGGCGGTGGCGGGATCTGTCGGCCGTCGATTGTGATCGTCGCGCTCGGCGTGCCGGGTGTTCCATTGATGACTTGAGCTGACGCACTCGTCCCGCCAATGGAGAAAAATGTAAGCGCAGTGCCGCCCAATAGGGCAGCCAAAGTCAGGATGCTGCTTTTCATCTCGATTCCCCCGGCAATCGATCCCGCTTGATGTGGACCGTTTTATTCGGGGAGGGTAGGGCAAGTACCGCGAGCGCGCCAGTAACATACAGTATGCACTGTTGATCCGCGGTCGCTCCGACAGTCACATTGGAGACCGTGTTGCGGACCTGATTTCCCGGGCAACGGCCGAACGAGTGATCGTCCCGCTGCCGCTGCGCCGGATTGGCAGATATTGCCGTATGATACGCGCAAACCTCTATTCGAGCGAATATCTTTGGCGCCGGAGTCTGATCCTCAACGGCGAGGGAGAAGCTTGATCACGATCACACTGGCACTTTCCAGAGCGGCTTCGATCTCGTTGCGCAGCGTCTCCACGAGTTCGAGGCATTCCGCTTGGCGCTCATTTCGCTCTGCGGCGGAGGATGTTTCCCATTTTCTCCTCAGTTCATCTGCAATGGAGAAGTCGGCACAGAACTCGCGGAAGGTATCGTCACGGGCGGCCAGTGAATCGATGGTTCTGGCGTTGGCTGGAAAGATGCGCTTGGCGAACCGTGTGTCGTAATCCATCCATCCTACCTCCGGGCGGCCTCCGCAAGTCGCATTATAAGTGGTGCATGATGATCCAGAATAGGGTGGAAGCAACCTAGTTTACAGTAAGGAACGGGAACGAAATCGGAATTCGCCGTTCAAAGCATGTCCGACAGGCATGAACTCCAGTTTCGCGCTGCCGTCGCTAATCGCAATCGACGGGAGTACGTCGATAACCTACGGACCACGAAGGACACGTCATGAAAGGTCTTGTCACAATCGGTGGCTCATTCCGCCGACGCGTGACATGTGGCCATGACGCCGCCTCACGCGCGCTTGACACATCTGAAGCCGACATGACTTGTGGACGTGTCCTCAGGCTCGGCATGTCTGGCGGCGGGACGATAGCGCCTGCAGTAGTTCGGCGCGCAAAGGTGGGATCCGCCCTTGAGGACGCGCCGCGGGATCCTAATGTCAGGCAGCCGCGGATCGTAGCTGGCGTCGGCGTCGCCTCCGCGGGGATTGCTGGGGATGCAGCATGAATGGCTGGCAGGCTCGGGATGGCGTGTCGACCAGAAGTCAGAGGTCCATTCCCAGACATTGCCGATCATGTCGTAGATGCCGTAGCCGTTTGATGGAAAGGATCCGACGGGGGACGTTCTGTCCGCACCGGCTGGCTTTGTGCTCAGCGTAGGGAAGGTACCCTGCCAGGTATTGGCCATGAGCTTTCCTTCGGGGTTCAACGCGTCGCCCCAGGCAAATTCCGCTTCATCAAGGCCGCCGCGCGCAGCCAGCTCCCACTCTGCCTCGGTCGGCAGATCTTTTCCCGCCCAAGCCGCATAGGCCTTGGCGTCTCTATAGGCGATATGAACGACCGGATGATCGAGCTTGCCGCGGATGTCGGTGCGACCGCCGTAAGGGTGTCGCCAGTCTGCGCCGAACTTGAACGACCACCACTGGGCAATGTCGGGGCCGACGACGGCTTTCGGCGGGGTGAACACCAGAGATCCGGCTCGCAGCATTTTGGGAAGCGCTCCAGGATAGTCCTCGGCACGGGGAGCCCTTTCGGCGACGGTCACATGTCCGGTGGCGTTGACGAATGAGGCGAACTGCCGGTTGGTGACAGGGGTGGCGTCGATCCAGAAGCCGTCGACCGTCACCGGATGGGCGGGGGCCTCCTCCACATAATGCTCGTTCGATCCCATGGTGAAGGTGCGGCCGGCTACCCAGACCAGACCCTGAAATCCCGCGTCGTCCACCGCGCGCCGGTCAGACATCATTTTCGTCACCCTCGCAGCTTATCGCCGTTCATCTAACCGTGCGTGTCCCCGATCTTCGATCAAGATAACTATCCCTCACAGCCGCGTTCTTGAAGTAGGTTACAGTAAAATACGCGACCCTGCCGAGTTCTATCGAGCGAAATGGAAGTCTCGGAGATGATATCGCGTCAGGACGGATGTCGCCTTTCACGCTGTCGGTATTTCTGGGCGGCTTTCGCCCGGACATTGGTGCCTGCCTATCGGCGGTTTCGCCCGTAGGTTACGGATCGGGGGCTTGCCGAACCGGGCCTTCGAACTGAACGCGCTCATCGCGGCGGACGAGGTCAGCGCGGCTTGACAATGTGACGAGATGCGTTGCATTTTCGCCACAATGCGTTGCTTAAAGGTCACGCAAGGGTTTAGACATTCGCTCCCGATCGAGTCGTTGCAACGCTGGCTTCTTTAAGCCGGCGTTTCCTTGGTTTCGATCGGATGGCGAGGCGGCAGGTGCCGTCTGAAGAGAGGCCGAATGACGCAGGATGGGGTATCGCCGGCGGCGGCGGGCGAGACGGTGACGACGGTGACCGATCGCCGCGCCCTTTTTGCCGTGCCCGGCCTCGTGCTCGCCGGCGGCGCGCTTCTCTGCGCCACGGCGACACTTTTCGTGCTGCTCGGCCTGACGCCGATCGCCCCGACGTCGCATGTCGTCATCACCTCGGTGATCGTCAATTCCTTCTTTGTCCTGACGCTGCTCGCCTTGATCGGCCGCGAAGTGGCAAGGCTGCTGAAAGCCCGTACCCGCGGCCGTGCGGCAGCCCGCCTGCATATCCGCATCGTGGTGCTCTTTTCGATCGTCGCGATCACGCCGGCGATCCTCGTCGCCATCTTCGCCAGCATCACGCTAAATGCCGGTCTCGACCGCTGGTTTGCCTTGCGCACCCAGTCGATCGTCAGCTCGTCGCGCAATATCGGCCAGGCCTACATGATGGAGAATGCCAGCTATTTGCAGGGGCAGACGGTCTCCATGGCCAACGACCTGGAGCGCAACCGCGCGCTCTACAGCCTCGACAGAACCGGCTTTGCCGACCTGATGACCCGCCAGGCGAGGGGCCGCGGCCTGCTCGGCGCCTTCCTCGTCGAGCGCGACGGCTCGGTGATCGTCCAGGCCGATATCGCCACTGAAAAGCCGCTGCCGGCCATTCCGCAGGATGCGCTGGAAAAGGCGGCTGCCGGCCAGCCGACGCTGATCCCGCCGGGCGTCACCAACCTCGTCGGCGCCATTATCAAGCTCGATGCCATCCAGGGCACCTTCCTTTACACGGTGCGCGCCGTCGATCCCAAGGTCATGGGCGCCATGCGCATGATGGAGGAGAACGCCACCGAATACCGCTCGATGGAGGCCAATCGCTTCTCGCTGCAGGTCGCCTTCGCCGTGCTCTATATTGGCTTCGCGCTAATCGTACTGCTGGCGGCGATCTGGACCGCAATCGCGGTCGCCGACCGCATCGTCCGGCCGATCCGCCTGCTGATCACCGCGGCCGACAGCGTCGCATCCGGCAATATGGACATCGTCGTGCCGGTGCATGCCGTCGACGGCGACGTCGCCAATCTGTCGCGCACCTTCAACAAGATGATCTCGGAAATCCGCACCCAGCGCGACGAGATCCTCGAGGCCAAGGACGAGGTCGACGACCGCCGCCGCTTCATCGAGGCGGTGCTGTCGGGTGTCACCGCCGCCGTCATCGGCGTCGAGCAGGACCGCCGCATCGCCATCGTCAATAGCTCGGCCGAGACGCTGATGTCGCTGTCCGCAGACGAGATGCTCGGAAAGCAGTTGGTCGATATCGCGCCTGAGGTCGATCACGTGCTGACCGAGGCTGCGGTGCGTCATCGCGGCGATTTCCGCAAGCAGATCGCGCTGGTACGCGGCGGCACTGTCAGGACGCTGAGCGTGCAGGTGACCCGCGAGGAGGTGCGCGACATGAGCGAATCCTACGTGATCACGCTCGACGACATCACCGATCTCGTCATCGCTCAGCGCTCGACCGCCTGGGGCGACGTGGCAAGGCGCATCGCTCATGAGATCAAGAACCCGCTGACGCCGATCCAGCTGTCCGCCGAGCGCATCCAGCGCCGCTACGGCAAGCAGATCGACCCGGATGACCGGGCCGTCTTCGACCAGTGCACGGATACGATCATCCGCCAGGTCGGCGATATCGGCCGCATGGTCGACGAATTCTCCGCCTTTGCCCGCATGCCGAAGCCGACCAAGGAGCCGAGCGACCTGCGCAATATTCTGCGCGACGCGATCTTCCTGCGCGAGATGGGCAACCATCACGTCACCTTCGAGCAAGATTTCGGCGACCAGCCGCTGGAGGGCCTGTTCGATAGCCGCATGCTCGGCCAGGCCTTCGGAAATCTCATCAAGAATGCCGTCGAATCGATCGAGGCCGTCCCGAGTGACGAGCGGGATGAACGCAAGGTTCTCGTTCGCGCGCGTCTCGATACCAGTCGCGACCGCTTCACCGTCGACGTGATCGACAATGGCCGCGGCCTGCCGGTGGAGAACCGCCACAGCATTCTGGAACCCTATATGACGATGCGCGAGAAGGGCACCGGCCTCGGCCTCGCCATCGTCAAGAAGATCATCGAGGAACATGGCGGGCAGCTCGAGCTGCATGATGCGCCCGCAGATTTTGACCGGGGAAGAGGGGCCATGATTCGCGTGCATCTGCCACGCCTGGATCCGACGCCTGCTGCTCCCGCAGCCAATGACAAGGAAAGCGTTTATGGCCTCTGATATTCTCGTCGTCGACGATGAACACGATATTCGCGAGATTGTTTCCGGGATTCTCTCCGACGAGGGACACGAGACGCGCACGGCCCATGACAGCGACAGCGCGCTGGCGGCGATTTCCGATCGGGTGCCGCGGTTGATCTTCCTCGATATCTGGATGCAGGGCAGCAAGCTCGATGGCCTGTCGCTGCTCGACGAGATCAAGACCCGCCATCCGGAACTGCCCGTCGTGATGATATCAGGCCATGGCAACATTGAGACCGCTGTCTCGGCGATCAAGCGCGGCGCCTTCGATTTCATCGAAAAGCCCTTCAAGGCCGACCGGCTGATCCTGATCGCCGAACGGGCGCTGGAGAATTCCAAACTGAAGCGCGAGGTTTCCGACCTGAAGCGCCGCACCGGTGACGCGCTGGAGCTGATCGGTACCTCGGTGGCCGTTTCGCAGCTGCGCCAGACGATCGAGAAGGTTTCGCCGACCAATAGCCGCATCATGATCCTCGGCGCCTCGGGCTCCGGCAAGGAATTGGTGGCACGGATGATCCACAAGAAGTCGGCCCGCGCCAACGGCCCCTTCGTTGCGATCAACGCCGCCAACATCACGCCCGACCGCATGGAGGTGGCGCTCTTCGGCACCGAGGGCACGCCCGGCCAGGCACGCAAGATCGGCGCGCTCGAGGAAGCCCATCGCGGCATCCTCTATCTCGACGAAGTCGGCGAAATGCCGCGCGAGACGCAGAACAAGATCCTGCGCGTGCTGGTCGATCAGCAGTTCGAGCGCGTCGGCGGTTCCAAGCGCGTCAAGGTCGATGTCCGTATCATTTCTTCGACCGCCTATAACCTCGAGAGCCGCATCGCCGAGGGCTGGTTCCGCGAGGATCTCTATCATCGCCTCGCCGTCGTTCCGGTGCGTGTGCCGGCCCTTGCCGAGCGACGCGAGGACATTCCCTTCCTCGTCGACCAGCTGATGCGTCAGATATCCGAGCAGGCCGGCATCCGTCCACGCCGCATCGGCGACGACGCCATGGCGGTGCTGCAGGCGCATGATTGGCCCGGCAACATCCGCCAGCTGCGCAACAACATCGAGCGGCTGATGATCCTTGCCCGCACCGACGGCCCGGATGCGCCAATCACCGCCGACATGCTGCCGACCGATCTCGGCGACATGCTGCCGAAGGTTTCCGCCAAGAACGACTATCACATCATGACGTTGCCGCTGCGCGAAGCCCGCGAGATGTTCGAGAAGGATTATCTGGTCGCCCAGATCAACCGCTTCGGCGGCAATATCTCGCGCACCGCGGAATTTGTCGGCATGGAGCGTTCGGCGCTGCACCGCAAGCTGAAGTCGCTCGGCGTCTGATCGTTTCCGGCGCGGCCGACGCTGCGCCGCGCCCATATTGCTTTCCGGAAGACCAGGTTTCCCATGCCGAGAATTGCCTATGTGAATGGCCGTTACGTCAAGCATTCCGATGCCAGCGTGCATATCGAGGATCGCGGCTACCAATTTGCCGATGGCGTCTACGAGGTCTGCGAGGTGCGCCACGGCTATATCGTCGACCTCACACGCCATCTGAACCGTCTCGACCGTTCGCTTGGTGAGTTGCGCATCGCCTGGCCGATGGGCCGGGCGGCGCTGACGCAGGTCATTCGCGAGACGCTGCGCCGCAACCATGTCCGCAACGGGCTTTTCTACATGCAGGTGACGCGCGGCGTCGCCCGCCGCGATCACGTCTTTCCGGCCGAGGGAACGCCGCCCTCGCTTGTCATCACCGCCAAGAGCACAGATGCCAGGATCATTGCCGCCAAGAACGCCAACGGCATCAAGGCGATTACCCTTGTCGACAACCGCTGGGACCGCGTCGACATCAAGTCCATCGGCCTTCTGCCGAATGCCATGGCCCGCCAGCAGGCCAAGGAGGCCGGCGCCCAGGAAGCGATCTATGTCGACGAAGACGGCATGGTGAAGGAAGGGGCGGCGACCAATGTCTGGATCGTCGATCCGGACGGTACGCTGGTCACGCGCCCGGCCGAACACGGCATTCTGCGCGGCATTACCCGCACCACTCTGATGGATGTCGGTGCCAAGCTGGGGTTGACGATCGCCGAGCGGAACTTCTCCGTTTCGGAGATGCTCGCGGCCCGCGAGGTCTTCCTCACTGCTGCCACAAGCATTTGTTTTCCGGTCGTTTCCGTCGATGGCCAGGCCATTGCCAACGGTCATCCGGGCAGCGTTTCGCAGAAAGTCCGCGAGACCTTTTTCGACGTTGCGGAAAAGATTGCGATTTGATACCAAGATTTGCTGGACAGGTGGAACGAGGATGCCGCCGGTCTTTGCATGGTGAGGTTGATTGATATTCTACCGGCCAGATCAGGTCGGCAATAAAGAAAGAAGCGGCGCGATGGCGGAACGTTCTCAGAATCTTCAGGACTTATTTCTCAATACTGTTCGCAAGCAAAAGATTTCCCTGACAATCTTTCTGATCAACGGCGTGAAACTCACGGGCGTTGTTACGTCTTTTGACAATTTCTGTGTTCTTCTTCGCCGTGACGGCCACTCGCAGCTCGTGTATAAGCATGCGATATCGACGATCATGCCGTGCCAGCCCATGCAGATGTTCGAGAGCGAAGAAGCCGCGTCCTAACAGGATCAGCCGTCATTTCGACACGCGATACCAAGAACGATTCGATCATCCCTGAGGCCGCCAAGCACAGGGACGACATGCGCGCGACTGTCGTCGTGCCTGTTCTGAAATCGCGCAGTCGCGGCAGCCAGAGCGAATCTGCCTCGACCCGCACGCCGGAAAGCCGGCTCGAAGAGGCGACTGGTCTTGCCCAGGCGATCGATCTCGATGTCGTCAACGGCTCGATCGTCCCAGTCAACGATCCGAGACCGGCCACGCTGCTCGGCACCGGCAAGATCGAGGAGATCAAGGCGCTGCTCGACGAGCGCGATTCTGGTCTCGTCATCGTCGATCATCCGTTGACGCCCGTGCAGCAGCGCAATCTCGAAAAGGAATGGAACGCCAAGGTCATCGACCGGACGGGCCTCATCCTCGAAATCTTCGGCCGCCGCGCCTCCACCAAGGAAGGCACGCTGCAGGTCGATCTCGCCCATTTGAATTATCAGAAGGGCCGGCTGGTCCGAAGCTGGACCCACCTTGAACGCCAGCGCGGCGGCGGCGGCTTCATGGGCGGCCCCGGCGAAACCCAGATCGAAGCCGACCGGCGGATGCTGCAGGATCGCATCATCAAGCTCGAACGCGAGCTGGAGCAGGTCGTGCGTACTCGCCAGCTCCACCGCGCCAAGCGCCGCAAGGTGCCGCACCCGATCGTGGCGCTGGTCGGTTACACCAATGCCGGCAAGTCGACGCTGTTCAACCGCATCACCGGCGCTGGCGTACTGGCCGAAGACATGCTCTTTGCTACCCTCGACCCGACGCTTCGGCGCATGAAGCTGCCGCACGGCCGCACCGTCATCCTGTCCGACACCGTCGGTTTCATCTCCGACCTGCCGACCCATCTGGTCGCCGCCTTCCGGGCGACGCTGGAAGAAGTGCTGGAAGCCGATCTCATCCTGCATGTCCGCGACATGTCCGATGCCGACAACCAGGCGCAGAGCTCAGACGTGATGCGCATCCTGAACGATCTCGGTATCGACGAGGCTGAGGCCGAAAAGCGGCTGATCGAGGTCTGGAACAAGATCGACCGGCTGGAACCCGAGGTGCACGACACCATGGTGCAGAAATCGGCCGGCGCCAGCAACGTGGTGGCGGTTTCGGCCGTCAGCGGCGAGGGCGTCGACACGCTGATGGAAGAGATCAGCCGCAGGCTGTCCGGCGTGATGACCGTGGCGACGATCCGCCTTCCGGTCGACAAGCTGGCGCTGCTGCCCTGGCTTTACGACCACGCGATCGTCGACAGCCGCGAGGATAATGAAGACGGCACGATCACCCTCGATCTGCGCCTGTCCGAAACCGAAGCCACCGAACTCGAGCGCCGCATCGGCAACGGACAGAAGTCTTCAAAGGAAGATTGGGAGCGGTAATCGCGCCTTTGAGTATGTGCTTTCGCCTCCCTTCATAAACTCAGTTCAATCGGCGGAATGGCAGCCGATCGAAGACCGTATAGCTTGACTGGGCTGAGAGGAAGCAAGCGCGTTGCCACATCCCCCTTCTCCCCAGCGGGGAGAAGATGCCGGCAGGCAGATGAGGGGTGAGCGACGACAGGAGCGAATGCGCTGAGCGCAAGCGAAGAGCAATGAAGGGCGTGCCGCGTGGCCCCCTCATCCGACCCTTCGGGCCACCTTCTCCCCGCTGGGGAGAAGGTGAGCAAGCCCAGCCCCCGCTCTAACTCTGTTCCCTTTGAAATGCTCAGGGAAAATTCACTCAGCCCCCGACGTCACAGCTCTTTCAATCGCCTTCGCCGCCTGCCAGATTTCCTCCATCCGCTCCAGCGTCGCGTGTTCCAGCGTCTCGCCTTCTGCTTCAAGAACATGTTCTATATGACTGAACCGACGCCGGAATTTCGTATTCGTTCCGCGCAGCGCCTGCTCCGGATCGGCCTTCACGTGTCGGCCGATATTGACGACCGCGAAGATCAAATCGCCGAGCTCGTCGCTGACCTTCGCCTGATCGCCTTCGCGAAGGGCTACCCGCAATTCGCCGATCTCCTCCTCGATCTTGTCGAGGATCGGCTCAGGCGCTGACCAGTCGAAGCCGACCTTGGCGGCGCGTTCCTGCAGCTTCAGTGCTTCCGTCAAAGCCGGGAAGCTGCGCTGCACCGAGCCGAGAAAGCCGCTCTTGAAGTCCTCGGTGATGCCGCGCCGTGACCGCCGCTCGGTGCGCTCGCGTTTCTCCGCCTGCTTGATCTCGTCCCATTGTCTCTTCACCGCGTCCGGCGTATCCGCCGCCGAGCGGGCAAAGACGTGCGGGTGGCGGCGGATCATCTTGGCGGTGATGGCGTTGACAACGTCGCCGAAGGAAAATTCGCCGGCCTCCTCGGCCATGCGCGCGTGAAAGACCACCTGCAGCAACAGGTCGCCCAACTCGTCGCAGAGATCGTCCATATCGCCGCGCTCGATCGCGTCGGAAACCTCATAGGCCTCCTCGATCGTATAGGGCTTGATCGTCTCGAAACTCTGCACGATGTCCCAGGGGCAGCCGGTTTCGGGATGACGCAGCGCCGCCATGATGTCGATCAGCCGCGAAATGTCTTTGGAAGGTTGCATGTTGCCTCGGTTCAGCGGGCTTCAGTTCGATGGCCTCAGTTCAGCGGCCCTCAATTCAGGGGAATGTCGTTGGCGCTCTTCGACGATTGGTAGCTGGTCGATAGCGCGTCGTAGCGCGCCTTGATACGGTCGGTCTGCGCCTTCAGCGTGTTTTTCAGCGGAACCTCTTCGGTCTCGACCAGATCGGCGATAGCAAAGCTGTTCCAGAAGGCGTTTTGCCTGCGGTAGCCGCCGGGTTCAAGCCCGAAGACTTCCTTCAGGATCTTCAAATCGTGCGGAATGGCGAAGGCGTCGCGGGAATCCTCATGGCTGAAAAAATAGTAGAAATTGTCGAAGCCGGCCCAGGTGATCGCCGACATGCACATGGTGCAGGGTTCGTGCGTCGAAAGGAAGATCAGATCCCTGGTCGACGGCGTGTCGCCAAGCTCGTAGAAGCGCTTCAGCGTATGCACCTCGCCGTGCCAGAGCGGATTCTCTAGCTCGTTATTGGTCTCGGCGACGACAAGCGAAAGATCGGATTTTAGCAGAATCGCCGCACCGAACACCTTGTTGCCAAGCGAAACGCCACGCTCCGTCAGCGGCAGGATATCGTCTTCCATGACCGAAAGCAGGCGGGAAGCAATGGTCTTATCAGGCATGAGGGCCCTCCAGTTTTCCTCAGTCTATCGCCTTGGCGGCGCGAGTGAAATGCGTGAAGCGCCGGTGGACGTCTTTTGTCACAGGCTTTATACTGCATTGCAGCAAGCGGACTGGGAATATGCGGCTTTTTGGCAGCACGGGTGACTTTTCTCAAATCATCGACGGCACGAGCAAAAGAATACCTGCTTGCTTGGGCTTTCGAATTTCTGTTCCTTCAATCCCTTGTCGATCAAGGGCATATTCCGGCAACCTCGAAGTGGATTGATGATGCCTCCCAAGACTGAACAGCTTTCGGTATTTCCCGCCTTCTTTCGCGTGGAAGGCCTGAAGACGGCTGTCTTCGGCAATGGCGACGAAGCTTTCGCCAAGGTGCGGCTGCTGCTGAACACAAAGGCGCGGATTGTCGCCTATTCCGACCAGCCGGAAGCCGATTACCATGCCTTCCTGTTCGCCAACCGGATCGAGACCGTGCGCGCTGCCTTCGCAGCCGGACAGGTCGAGGGTTCGGCGCTCGTCTTCGCTGCCACCGGCAATGAAGCTGATGACCGCAGCATCGTCGATGCCGCCCGTGCGGCCAGAATTCCTGCCAATGCCGTCGATCAGCCCGATTACTGCGATTTCTTTACGCCGGCGCTGGTCAACCGCGCCCCCGTCGCCGTTGCGATCGGCACCGAAGGGGCAGGGCCGGTTCTGGCGCAGATGATCCGCGCGCAGATCGACCAGCTTCTTTCGCCCTCGCTCGGCCGTCTTGCCGGTCTGGCGACGAGCTACCGCAAGGCCGTCGAACAACTGATTCCGAAAGGCGTCTCCCGCCGGGTCTTCTGGCGTCGTTTCTTCTCCGGCCCCGTTGCCGATGCGGTCGCCAACGGCAACCTGCCGCAGGCCCGCCATGCCGCCGACCGGCTGCTGCACGCGATGGACAAGGTTGCCGGTCACGTCTGGCTTGTCGGCGCCGGTCCGGGCGCCGAGGATCTGCTGACGCTGCGCGCCCAGCGCGTGATGATGGAAGCCGATGTCATCGTCTATGACGCGCTGGTGCCGCAGGCGATCGTCGATATGGGCCGCCGTGATGCCGAGCGGCTTTCCGTCGGCAAGCGCAAGGGCTGCCACTCGAAGTCTCAGGAAGAGATCAACGAACTGCTGGTCGATCTCGGCCGCCAAGGCAAGCGTGTCGTCCGCCTGAAATCCGGCGATCCCCTGGTCTATGGCCGGGCAGGGGAAGAGATGGCGGCACTGCGCGCTGCCGGCGTCACCTATGAGGTTGTGCCGGGTATTACCTCGGCTTTCGCCGCCGCTGCCGATTTTGAGCTGCCGCTGACGCTGCGCGGCGTCGCCTCCTCGCTGGTCTTCACGACAGGCCATGATCTCACAGGCGACGTGCTGCCCGATTGGGCAAGCCTTGCCGTTTCCGGCGCGACGATCGCCGTCTATATGGGCCGCACGGTTGCCGCCTCCGTCGCCGAGCGGCTGATGCAGGCGGGCATTCCGTCTGAGACCACCGTCGCCGTCATCGAAAATGCCAGCCGCGCTGAGCGGCGCCTGCTGCATGGCACGCTTGCCGATCTGCCCGATCTGCAGCACCGCGACGAATTGACCGGGCCTGTCATGGTCATCATCGGTGATGCGGTCGCCGGCGCCAATTTCGAACTGTCCGAGCCACTGGTGCGCGCAAACGCCCGGCTCGAGGAATTTGCAAGGAGCTGAATATGGGTGACAGGGTTCTGACCGCCAACCGGCTGACGGACGGCATTGCCGTCTGGCTGGATGCGAATGGGAAGTGGTCCACCTCGCTGCAGGAGGCGCTCGTTGCCCGTCATGCCGAGGCCGTTGCGGCGCTTGAGGCAATCGGCAAGAAATCCTATGCCGACAACGAGGTCGTTGACGTCGCCGTCGTCGACGTTCAGGAAACCAACGGCATTCTCTGGCCGCTTCGCCTTCGCGAGCGCATCCGCGCACAAGGCCCGACCATGGAATATGCCCCGGGCTACGCTCCTGCCGATCCCGAATTCATTGCAGTCTGAGGAAGACGATGTACCGTTACGACGAATTTGACCATGCCTTTGTTACCGAGCGCGTCGAGCAGTTTCGCGATCAGGTCCAGCGCCGCCTTTCCGGCGAGCTCGCCGAGGACGCGTTCAAGCCGCTGCGCCTGATGAACGGCGTCTACCTGCAGCTCCACGCCTACATGCTGCGCATCGCCATTCCCTATGGCACGCTGAGCGCGCGCCAGCTGCGCATGCTCGCCCATATCGCCCGCACCTATGACCGCGGCTATGGCCACTTCACCACGCGCCAGAACCTGCAGTTCAACTGGCCGAAGCTGTCCGACATTCCCGATGCGCTTGCCGACCTTGCCAGCGTCGAGATGCATGCGCTGCAGACCTCAGGCAACTGCATCAGAAACGTCACCGCCGATCACTTCGCCGGTGCCGCCGCCGATGAGATCGCCGATCCGCGGCCTTACGCCGAAATCCTGCGCCAGTGGTCGTCGGTCCACCCGGAATTTTCCTTCCTGCCGCGCAAGTTCAAGATCGCCGTTACCGGCGCAGAGCGCGACCGCGCCGCAATCCAGGTCCATGATATCGGCCTGCACGTGAAGAAGAACGACAAGGGCGAAATCGGCTTTGCCGTCTATGTCGGCGGCGGCCAGGGCCGTACGCCGATGATCGCCAAGCTGATCCGCGACTTCCTGCCCGAGGAAGACCTGCTCTCCTACACCACGGCAATCGTGCGCGTGTACAATCTGCACGGCCGCCGCGACAACAAGTACAAGGCCCGCATCAAGATCCTCGTGCACGAAACCGGCACCGAGGAGCTGACGCGCCAGGTGGAGGCCGAATTCGCCGCGCTGAAGGATACCGAGCTCAAGCTGCCGGAAAAGGACGTCCTGTCGATCTCTGCCTATTTCGCGCCGCCTGAGCTGCCCGAGCGCGCCGAAGGCTGGGAAAACCTTGCCCGCTGGAAGAAGGCCGATTCCGGTTTCTCCCGCTGGGTCCAGCAGAACGTGCAGCCGCACAAGAACCCCGATTACGGCATGGTGACGATTTCACTGAAGCCGATCGGCGGCATTCCGGGCGACGCCTCGGATGCGCAGATGGATGCGATCGCCGATCTCGCCGAGGAATATGCCTTCGACGAGATCCGCGTCAGCCATGAGCAGAACCTGATCCTGCCGCATGTGGCGCTTGCCGATCTCGAAGTCGTCTATCGCGGCCTCGTCGCCATCAATCTCGCCGAAGCCAATGCCGGACTGATCACCGATATCATTGCCTGTCCCGGGCTGGACTACTGCGCGCTCGCCAATGCGCGCTCCATCCCGCTGGCGCAGGAAATCTCCCGCCGCTTCGGCAATGCCGAACGCCAGGCCGAGATCGGCGAGCTGAAGATCAAGATCTCCGGCTGCATCAATGCCTGCGGCCATCACCATGTCGGCCATATTGGTCTGCTCGGTGTCGAGAAGAAGGGCGCCGAACTCTATCAGATCACGCTCGGCGGCTCCGGTGACGAACATACCTCGATCGGCGAAATCATCGGCCGTGGCTTCGAGCCGGACCGGGTGACGGACGCGATCGAGACGATCGTCGACACCTATCTCGGCCTGCGCCTCGATCATTCCGAGAACTTCCTCGCCGCCTATCGCCGTGTCGGACCGCAGCCGTTCAAGACCGCGCTCTACGGCTCGGCCGCCGAAGCGGCATAAGGAGGGGATGATGACGAAGATCTGGAGAGAAACCGGTTTTGTCGAAAACGATCCCTGGGTGATCGAAACCGACGAGGTGAAGGCGACCGAGGAGCAGAAGCCGCTGCTCGGCCTCGACGAGTTGATCGCCAAGGCCGACGAAAGCAACGATATCGGCCTCGGCGTGCTGATCAAGCCGGCTGACGACGTGCGCAGGCTGGAGCCCTATCTCTATCGCCTCGAAATCGTCGCCGTCGCTTTTCCCGCGTTCAACGACGGCCGCGCCTTCAGCCACGCCTCACTGCTGCGCCAGCGCCTCGGCTACACCAACGAGCTGCGCGCCGTCGGCGACGTGCTGATCGATCAGATCCCGCTGATGCTGCGGGTCGGCATCGACAGCTTTTCGGTCAGCAATGCCACGGCGCTGAAGCGACTGGCCGAAAACCGTCTTCCCGCCATTCCCCATCATTATCAGCCGGCGGTGCGTGACGCCGAAGCCGGCAAGGGCTATAGTTGGCGCCGTCAGGCGAAGCCGGCCGCATAAGCGGCCGGTCCGCCGTTGCAGAGCATGTCGCGCAAAAGTGTGCAGCGGTTTTGCGATAACGACATGCGGAAAAACAAAGAACTAAAGCGTGAGAAGCGAAAGATCGCGACGCGCTTTAGATGGCGGAACGATAGCATGAAGACATTCGAAGTGGCGGTGATCGGTGGCGGTCTGGCCGGCATGGTCGCCGCAATCGCGCTGGCGCGCGGCGGCCGCAGCGTGGCGCTGGTTGCCCCCGTTGCTCCCAAGGAGGACCGGCGCACCACGGCGCTGATGGATCAGTCGATTCGCTTCCTCGACCGCCTGGCGCTCTGGGAAAAGCTTCGTCCCGCAGCCGCCCCTCTCACCAGCATGCGCATCGTCGACGGCACCGACAGGCTGCTGCGCGCGCCGACCACCACCTTCCGCGCGGCCGATGTCGGCCTGGATGCCTTCGGCTACAATTTCCCCAACGGGGCGCTGATCGATATCCTCGAAGAGGCCGCCGCCGGCGAGGGCAATATCACCCGCTTCACCGGTATGGCCGAATCGATCGACATATCAGCCGAAGTGGTCTCGATCACGCTTGCCGGCGGCGAGACGCTGTCGGCCGATTTTGCCGTCGGCGCCGATGGCCGCGGCTCGAAGCTGCGCGAAACCTCAGGTATTGCCGTGCGCAACTGGTCCTATCCGCAATCGGCCATGGTGTTGAATTTCGCCCACTCGCTGCCGCACCAGAATATCTCGACCGAATTCCACACCAAACATGGGCCCTTCACCCAGGTGCCGCTGCCGGGAAGCCGCTCCAGCCTCGTCTGGGTGCAGGATCCCGCTGAGGCGGCGAGCCGCATGGAATTGCCGCTTGCCGAGCTCGGCGCTCTTGTCGAGGCGCGCATGCAGTCCATGCTCGGCAAGGTCAGCGTCGAGGAGGGCGTCCAGGTCTGGCCGCTCTCCGGCATGATGGCGCATCGTTTCGGCAAGGGACGAATCGCGCTGATTGGCGAAGCCGCCCATGTCTTCCCGCCGATCGGGGCGCAGGGGCTGAACCTCAGCCTGCGCGATATTATGGCGCTTGCCGATATCCTCTGCGACAGGGCGGAATTGCCGGTGCCGGCCGATGCCGGCGAAAGCTTCGACCGCAGGCGCCGCGCCGATATCATGACGCGCACGGCCAGTGTCGATCTTCTCAACCGCTCGCTGCTCTCGGATTTTCTGCCCCTCCAGATGCTGCGCGCTGCCGGCCTGCACATCCTCTCGGCCATACCCCCGCTGCGCAATATCGTCATGCGCGAGGGCATCGAGCCAGGCCGCGGCTTTCGCGATATTCCCGATGCGCTACGGGAAAAGCTGAAGCGGAAGAAGGCCTGATCGGATTACGATCAGCCAGAGCGAAACAGTCACCACCGAAAACACCGTGGTGATCAGGATCGTCGCCGAGGCGCGTTCCTGCCAGACGCCATATTGCTGGCCGATGACGAAGACATTGGTCGCCGTCGGCAGGCAGGCGAGCAGCACGGCCGCCTGGATCCAGATCGGCTCGAAACCACCAACCGGCGTCAGCGCAAGGAAAACCGCGATCGGATGCAGGATCAGTTTCGCCGGCAGGATATAGGAGATTTCTGCCGGGATCCGCTTCAGGGGCCGCAGCGCCAGCGTCACGCCCATGGCAAACAGCGCACAGGGAGCCGCCGCCTGGGCGAGATAGTCGACGAGGCGCTGAAACGCCAGCGGCTGGTCGAGATGCAAGGCAGCCACGGCAAAGCCAAGCATCGTCGACAGGATGAAGGGATGCAGGCCGACTTTCCGCACGATGTCGGCGATAAGCCGGCTGGCTGAACGCTTGTCGTCGCCAGCCGCTGCCATCAGTGCCGGCGCCACGACGAAATGCAGCGCGTTTTCGAAGCAGATGATCAGCGCCACCGGCACCGCCGCACCTTCGCCGAGCGCTAAGCACGCCAGGCCCGGTCCAAAATAGCCGATATTGCCGTAGGCGCCGGCAAAGGACTGGATGGTGCAATCGGCAAGCGAATTGCCGCGCAGCAGGCGGCCGATGGCGAAAAGCAGGATGAAGACTGCATAGGTCGCCGCAATATCGGTGACAATGAAATCGACCCGAGTCAGCTCTTCGATCGGCGTGCGCGAGACGAGCTTGAAGAACAAAGCGGGCAGGGCGGCATGGATGATGAAGGTGTTCAGCCAGCCGAGCGCTTCGGCAGGCTGCTTCGTCGCCTTGGCGGCGATGTAACCGATGAGGATCAGGCCGAAGAACGGCAATAGCAGACTGACGATATCGGCCAAGAGGTCTTCCAGGATGCGGGGATGATCGGCGGGTCAGGATCTGACTTAAGCAATTCCAGCAAAAGTGTGTAACGGTTTTGCGTCCGGAATTGCGCAGAAACAAATCGATAGAGCGTGGACTCATTCACGCGATGAGTACACGCTCTAAGATCCCAACCCGACAATCGATCAGTAGTCCCAGAAGGCCGCCACCCAACGAAAGGCGTCGCCATCGACCGCCACCCGGCCGACGGATGGGAACGGCAGGTGGGTGGCCACCAGTTGCTCGCCGGTCTCCGCCAGCTCCCGCAAAAGACGGATCCGAACGCGCGCCGCCTCCTCGGGGTCGTGCTCGAAGCCGTTGAACCAGTCGGGGTGCTCAAAGCCGACCGCGAATACGGCGTCGCCGGCAAACATCAGCCGGTCGCCGCCGGACGCCACGCGGATCACGCTGTGCCCCGGGGTGTGGCCGCCGGTGCGATGGACGACCACGCCCGGCGCGACCTCGTACTCGTCGTCGAACAGCCTGAAATGGCTGCGATACTCTTTGGCGAACCGCTCGGCGGTCGCCCGAAGCGCGTCCGGGAAGCCCGGCGGCATGGAGACACGGGAAAAATCGGGCGCCTCCCAGAACTTGACCTCGGCCGCCGCCACGTGGATGCGTAGGTCCGGACGCAACTGGTCCTTCACCCCATCGACGAGCAGCCCGCCAATGTGGTCCATGTGCATGTGGGTCAGCACCACATCGGTCACCGACGCAAGATCGATGCCGGCGGCTTCCAAACGCTTGATCAGCTGCCCGGCCCGCGGCAGGTGCAGGTCCGGGTCGATCCCTAGCCCGGCGTCGAGGAGTATGGTCTGGTCGCCGCTGCGCACCACGACCACGTTCAGCGCCCAGTCGAAAGCATCCGCTGGCAGGAACATGTCTTTCAGCCAGCCCGCTCGGACGGCGGGATCGATGTTGTGTCCCAGCATCGCGGTTGGGAGCGGTAGCACTCCATCGCTGACCACCAGCACCTCAATCTCGCCGACCTGCACCGCGTAGCGCGACGGAACCAATTCGTCGAGCCGAGGTCTGCCGGGGTGTGCGGTGTTTTCCAGGCTCATATTTGTCTCAAGGTTCATGTTCGTCTCCTTCTGACACGCCGCCTTAAACACGGCATCGACGACGCTACAGGGAGGCGTGTTTGCGATCGATTGGGTCGAGGGATAAGGGCGGGTGGGGCCGAGGGACAGGGCAAGCCATACCAGGGCATAGGTGCGGGCCTCGCTTTGTGCTGCCGGCGGCGTGCTGATGGAGGCGGAGTCGATCAGATCAACGAACGCGGCAAGCCTGCTACCGCCATTTCTCGATGAGAAATCCCGATGGTCCTTGAACGGGATCGGTGTCGGGTAGGGGTACTGACGAGATTTTCGTCAGCGTTTCGCTTGAAGCAGCCGAAGTCTGAATGTCGGCATGCTGTCCCTTAGGATAAGCGCCGACGACCTGGAAGTTCGACGTGCAGCCGAGATTCTGATGCCCTGTCCCGGCAGGAAGCACCAGACAGTCTCCGGCCGCCACCGCTATTGCTTGCCCCCCGGGACCACCAATCAGCAGCGTGGCGCTACCAAGTGCAATTCCCAGCACTTCATGGGCACCGGAATGGTAGTGCTGATAATCGAAGACACCGTTTCTCCAGATGCCTGTCCAACCGTTTGCCGCGAAGCGACGTTCGAAATCGGTCGGTCCGCCGTCGGCAAACAGCCCTCTGTAAAGCAATACAGGAAGATGCGGGTTGTTCGGGACCCAGCCGCTCGGCCCGAAAGTTATCGTCTCGATATTCATGCTGAATTCCCCAGGTAGTCATCGGTTGCCCCGACGCGACGGCCATCGAGCCGTCGCCCAAGTGCTGCGCTTATGGTCTCAAGGCTAAACCTTGGCGGTCGCCAGCGGTTCCCTGGCGTGCCGTGGTTTCGGTGACGACGCATTGGAGATCTTTCCCCTTTTAAGCTCATCAATGATGTTGGGATCGTCGGCGGCGGCCACGAATGTGGGGAACCAGTCGGCATCTTGCCGGGCCAACGGACCATGGCGGGCGCGCGAAAGATCGAGGCTACCTCGAACACCGCCTTTTCGATAAGCGACTGGTCTGCGAAGGGTGAGAATTGGAGGGCTTTGGAAAGGCCGCCAAATAGCCCGCCACCGCAGCGCATCGCGGAGACAACTTCCGACGAAGACGGTGCAGTGGCCGGTCTGTGGCGTCAGTCAGAGCGTGTCGATCAGGCCTCCGTCCACGCGCATCGAAGCTCCAGTCGTTGCGGATGCCAAAGGGGAGGCCAGATAGGTCACGAGATTGGCAATTTCCTCGACGCTCGCAGCGCGTTGGATGATCGAGCCGGCGCGGTGCTTTTTGACGAAATCCGCCGCCACCTCCTCGATCGGTTTCCCTGTCTTCGCACGTTCCTCGGCGAGCATTGCCTCGACGCCCTCGGACAGCGTGGGGCCGGGAAGGACGGAGTTCACCGTGACGCCCGTGCCAGCCATGCGCTTAGCAAGGCCGCGGGCAACCGCGATGTCTGCGGTCTTGCTGACACCGTAGTGGATCATCTCGACCGGTATGTTAAAGCCGGATTCAGACGCGATGAAGATGACGCGGCCCCAATCGAGCTTCTGCATGCCCGGAAGATATGCGCGCGAAAGCCTGACGGCGGACATGACGTTCACCTGCCAGTGTCGGTCCCATACCTCGTCGTTCGCATCGAAGAAGTCTAGCGGCTGAAAGATGCCCGCGTTGTTGATGAGGATGTCCACATGAGGAACTTGGGCGACAAGAGCGTCACATCCGCCAGCGGTCGCGAGATCCGCTGCCGCCGCGGTCACGCTTCCCTTGGCGCCTTCGCCTTTCAGGCGGACGGCGGCCTTCGCGGTCTTTTCTTCGGACCGGCCGTTGACCACCACGTCCGCACCCGCCCTCGCGAGCTGGCGGGCGATTGCGTATCCAATGCCTTCAGTGGATCCGGTAACCAGAGCGGTCTTGCCTGTGAGGTCGATCTGCATCTTCTGCTCCTGTGAGGTTGGATGACAGAACGTATGAACTGGCGGCCGGTCTCGCAACAGCCCACGATGCGGATAATCCTTTCGCGTAGGGGAAGGAACCGATCAACGGGCGGAACTAGCTATAGCTAGTGGCGCAGGATCTTGCCGAGGAAGGCGCGGCTGCGGTCGGTCTTCGGGTGGGCGAAGAATTCATCCGGCGTGCCGCTCTCGACTATGGCGCCGGCATCCATGAACACCACGCGTTGCGCGACCTTGCGAGCGAAGCCCATTTCGTGGGTCACCACCATCATCGTCATGCCTTCCTCCGCGACGGCGACCATGACATCGAGCACTTCCGATATCATCTCGGGATCGAGCGCCGAGGTTGGTTCGTCGAACAGCATGATCTTGGGGCGCATGCCGAGGCAGCGCGCGATGGCGACACGCTGCTGCTGGCCGCCGGACAGCTGCGCGGGGTAAGCATCGACCTTGTCCGCGAGGCCGACCTTGGCCAGCAGCTCGCGGCCGGCCTTCTCGGCTTCGGCGCGCGGGATCTTGCGCACGTGCATCGGCGCCAGCGTGACGTTCTCCAGCGCTGTCTTGTGCGGATAGAGATTGAACGACTGGAAGACAAAGCCAATCTCCGCGCGCAATAGTGTCATGTTGGTGGTGCGGTCACCGAGACGCTGACCGTCGACAACCAAGTCGCCGTCACGGATCGTCTCCAAACCGTTCACGCAACGGATCAAGGTGCTCTTGCCCGAGCCGGATGGACCGCAGACGACGACGACCTCGCGCGGCGCGACGTCGAGCGTGATATCCTTAAGCACATGAAGTGGGCCGAACCATTTATTGACAGCGCGAAACTCGATCATGCTGGTTCAACCTTTCGGATTCTGCGGCGGCATCACAATCGCACCTCGCCATGGGCCGCGCCCATTCGAAGCTCCAGACGGCGGGCCAGCATGATAAGCGGATAGCAGACAATGAAATAACCCACGCCGACCAGGAAGAAGACCAGCAAGCCATTCGGCACCCGCTGCACCACCAGCCAGCCGACCCGCGTAAGGTCGGTGAGCCCGATGGCCGAGACGACGGAGGAATCCTTGATCAGCAGCACGTACTGGCCAACAAGTGGCGGCAGCACAATCCGCATCGCCTGCGGCAGCACGACCTGGCGCATCCTCTGCCACCGTGACAGCCCGGACGCCAGAGCCGCCTCGATCTGGCCGGTTGGAACGGCGCGGATGCCGGCGGCGACGATCTCGCAGATAAAACAGGCCGCGAGGTTCGTCAGGGCGATGATGCCGGCACTGAAGGCGTCGAGCTCGATGCCGAATTCCGGCAGAATGAAGAATATCAGAAAGATCTGCACCAGGAACGGCGTGCCGCGGATCAGGTCGACCCAGGTGCCGATCGCTGCGCTTAAAAGCCGGCTTCCACCGGTCCGAAGGATGCCGAGGCAAAAGCCGATCAGCGTACCGAGCACCAGGCTAATCAGCGACAACGCGACGGTCATGCCGAGGCCACGCAAGGCGAGGGGATAGCTGCCGGCGAGGCTCTGCAACTGCTGCCAGATCATGTCCGCGCTCCTGTCGGCGCCAATCCGAGCCAGTACGCGGACAGAGCCGCCAGCCCCTTCAGACCGTAATAGAGCAGGAGGTAGAAGGCCGCGATGGTCATGAACCCTTCGGCGGGCATGAAGCGGTCGGAGGCGAGCAGTTGCCCGGCACGGGTCAGTTCGGCGACCGATATCAACGATAGCAAGGCCGAATCCTTGACCAGCACGATCGCTTGGCCGAGCAATGGTGGAATCGTCACCTTGAAGGCTTGCGGCAGGATGACGAAGCGCATGCGTTGGATGAAGGTCATGCCCGAAGCGATGCCTGCCTCCACCTGGCCGCGGTGGATCGACAGGATGCCGGCCCGGATGATCTCGGCAACATAGGCGCCGCTGTTCAGCGACAAGGCGAGAATGCCGACAACGAGTTCCGGCAGGATGAAGCCGAGGCGAGGCAGACCGAAATAGAGGAAATAGAGCTGCGCCAGCAAGGGCGTGGCCCGCACCGCGTCGATGAAAGCCTTGGCCGGAAGGCGAAACAGCCGGGCGGGCTGCAGGTTCACCGCGACGAGCACGATGCCAACGGCGAGCGCACCGGCGAAGGCGAGGAGCGACAGCCACACCGTCGTGAAGAGACCCTGCCCGAACAAGGGCAGATATTCAACGATGGCGCGGAAGCTGAAGTTCTCGAGCATGGCGAAAGGCCTATCCCAGGCGGCGGAGGACGAAATGTCCCGGACGGTCTCGCGACGCCGAAGCGCGCGCGAAACCGGCCGGATCAGATGGATGCTTGAACCCTGGGCCGGGCTTAGTGATCCTTCTTCCAGTCGTCGGAGTTGACCCAATAATCGAGGTTTTTCTGCAGACGGCCGTCCAGGCTGACCTGGTCGAGAAACTGGTTCATCCAGATCAACAGGTCCGGTTCGTCATAGCGCGTGGCGAATGCCAACGGCTCCTTCGACAGCATGTCGGGCATGATGGTGAAGCTGCCGGCCGGGTAAGCCGTTGACTGACCCTTGACCGCCGAGACGTCGTTGACGCCGCAATCGGCCTGGCCGTTATTGACGGCATCGAGCAGCAGCGGGCCGCCACCCTTGTAGCTCTTGATCTCGGCATCGGGAAAGGCGGCCTTGGCCTCCTTCTCGCCGGTGGCACCGAGCAGTACCGCGATCTTGGTGCCCTTGGCCTTGCAGTCTCCGGTCGTGTTGAACTTGCCGCCGGCCTTGGTGAAGACGGTGCTGCCGGTATACATGTAGGGCTTGGTGAAGGCGACCTTCATTCCCCGTGCCAGCGTCGGCGTCATGTCAGCGACCAGGAGATCGGCCTTTCCGGACAACAGCGCCGGGATCAGGCCATCCCAGTCGAAATCAAGGAAGGTGATCTTCACGCCCATTTCCTTGGCCATCAATTCAGCGAGTTCGACCGAGCTGCCGGTCCGTTCGCCGGCCGCGTCGACCAGCGAGAAGGGAGGGCCTTGTGTCTGCACCGCGACGCGCAGTTCACCGCGCTTGGCGATGTCGTCGAGCGTTCCGGCATTGGCGGCGGCGGTGATACTGGCAAGCGCGACCGCTGCGGCGAAAACCTTGTTAATGTTCATTTCATATTCCTCCCGGTTGTCGTTATCCTACCCACCCGTGGGTGCCTTTTGAACCTCGGCGCCGTTCCCGGCGGCGACCGCGTTCGAATTCCTCAATCCCAGCTGACCGTCTCGGAAACCCGGATGCCGCGCCTGGCCAACTCGTCGAGGAAGCGACCGTCCGGCACATGCATCAGCGGGTTGAGCAGGCCAGGCTGGGCGATCTCGCCGCGGGCCAACATCTGCGCCACGATGCTGGCGGGATAGCCGACGCCGCGGCTCATGCCGAACAGCCCGGAAGTCAGGTCGCGCTCTATGATCAGGTCCGATGTCACTGTCTTGCGGCGGCCGCCTTCGCTGCCGGAAAACACATTGCGCATCACGCAAAGATCCTTCTCATCGACACCATACTGTAATTTCGGACCGAGCATCCGGCCGAGAAATTCGCGTGGGCTGGCGCCAATGCCCGGCACCTTGTCTTCTGAGAGGAAGCCGAGTTCCTTCAGCGGAGCCCAAAACGCCGACCAGCCTGGCCAACGCAGTGAATAGCGGCCACCGCGCCGCAGCTCCTTGGCATGGCCGAGCATGTCGGAATAGTGCGGCGCATCGCCGTTCGGAAAGGCCTCCAGCCTGCCGAGGCCCGCGAACTCGATCTGATGGATGAAACGGTTGTCGTGTTGCCGGGCCGCGGGCACGTCGACCCGTTCGCCATTTTCGACCAGCACGCTGTCGCGATTCTGGCTCGTCAACACCATGTCGAAGTTCCAGCTCACCTTATAGCGTAGCGGTTCAGTCGCCGCTTTCGGCTCAGGGATGCCGCCGCAATAGGACTCGATGGAGGTGATGGCGTCGAACTGCCTGGCGGCACGCGCGTAGAGCACCAGATCGATGCCGGGGTCGAGCCCGCATTCGGTCATGATCGAAACGCCCGCCGTCGTGGCCGCGGGATCGAGATCGGCGATGGTCTTGCCGTAATTGGTGGTGACGAGCGGCGTGCATGTGGCGATCGCCGCAAGAACCGCCTCGCGCATCAGCGGCTGCGGCAAGAGGTCGATGACCGCGTCGGCGTCCTTCATCACATCCGCCAGCGTTAGACCGATCGGACCTTCCGGCACGACGAAACGGATGCGGCCAATGTCTGTCAATCCGGCAAGCAGGGCCGCGCCATCCGGCGCGGTATCGACACAGACCACGTGCTCGACACCTTCGCTGGCGACGAGATCGGTGATCGCGGCTCGCCCTTGCAACCCGAGGCCGCCAAGTACCGCGATCTTCACGCGCTTTCCTTTCGAGGATTCTCGTCCGACCAGCAACCTTCCGGCAGGCTGACCCACTTGTTGCAGGATGCCATGACGACGAAGGTCTCGCTGCGCACGACTTCGCCCGGCTCGCCCGCGCCTGGGATCAACTCGCTGGTGACGCGGTAGAGATCGGCGACATCGCCGGCCACTGTCACGTCGACGATAATGTCGAAGCGCCCGGTGACGACGCAGGCGGAGTTCACGAAAGGCAGCTCGGAGATGCGTTGCGCCAGTTTCCGGGCCTGCCCGCGCCCCTGGGCATTGATGCCGACGATGGCCGAGATCAATTCCGGACGCTCGGTCAGGTTCAGCAATCCGACGATCTTGAGCAGGTTGCGGCCCAAGAGGTTTCGCAACCGCATACGCACTGTCGGAACAGAAATCGCCATCTTTTCGGCGAGGCGATTGACGCCGAGCTGTGCATCCTCCGACAGCAGCTTAACCAGTCGCCGGTCGGTCTGATCGAGATGTTCTCGCAATGGTCAGGCTTTCATAAATAGAAAAAATCTGAGAATATTTCTTATAAAGCTGAAGATATCTTAGGCATTTTCTTTTGAAAGGCAAGCAGATCAATCGCTCGGCATGCAACCGGCGGGAATGCAGGCCCTTCGGAGTCCGGGCACGCCAAGGCAGCCGTCGGCGCTTTGCGCGGCGTTACATTCATTGATGACGGCCGGGCGCGTCGAGGGCCGGAATCGTGCTGCTAGACCCGTTTGACCTGCGCGGTTTCACTTGGCCAATCGGGCATCGCGCCCGAGGGAGCTGCTACCCCAAACCGGGCGTGAGTGATAGCCGCCGGTCTTGTGATTGGTATGGCAGCCATTGCCACGGTTCCGCCGGAAGGCGCATCATCAAGCCAATCTTCTGCCGTCGGCGAAGATTGCGCTTGATGAACTGGTCTGGTGGGCAAAAGGCTATGATGGCCGCCAGAGCAGCGGTAGTCTGATCTGCGTCGTGGATGCGTCGATCGCCTCCACGACGTCTGTTGCTCGAGGCTAGACGCGCTTAGAATAGTTTGAGCGGCTCGGGAAGCAGATCTATCGGAAAGTCCTGATAGGAGACCGGGCGCAGGAAGCGGTAGATCGCCAACGTCCCGACTGAGGTCGATCGTCCGTCCGATGTGGCTGGATAGGGTCCGCCATGGACCATCGCCGCGGATACCTCGACCCCCGTTCCGAAGCCGTTGACGAGAAGTCGGCCGGCCAGAAGCTCCAACTGCGAGATCATCGGCGAGGCGGCCTCGATGTCACCGGCATCCACGTGCAGGGCGATGGTCAACTGACCTTCCAGCGATCCGATGACCCTTCGCAACTCCCCTTCGTCACGGCAGCGGACGATCAGTCCCGACGCGCCGAAAACCTCTTCCTGAAGTTCCGGGTTTGCCAGGAACGCAGCCGCGGTCGTCTCGAAGAGCGCCGCCGCGGCCTGATTGGGCGTCCCCTCCTTCCCCACGGCCACTTGCGAGACGGAAGACGATGACGACAGCCTTGCGACGCCATTGCGATATGCATCACAGATGCCAGCAGTCAGCATTGTTTGAGCCTGCGATTCCGAAAGCGCTGCGGCGGCACTCCCGATGAAGGCATCGAGGCCCGCACCCTCGACGGCGATGATCAGGCCAGGATTGGTGCAGAACTGACCAGCGCCGAGGATCAGAGAGGATGCGAACGATTTTCCGATCTCCGCTCCTCTGCTGCGAAGTGCGTTGGGATAGAGGATGACAGGGTTGATGCTGCTCATTTCGGCGTAGACAGGTATCGGCTGCTTCCGCTCCGACGCGATCTTCATCAGCGCGGTGCCGCCGCGGCGCGAGCCCGTGAAGCCGACGGCGCGTATGCGGTGGTCGGCGACCAGGGTCTGGCCGACCTCGAATCCCGCGTCGAACAAAAGCCCAAACGTCCCCCGCGGAAGGCCGCATGCTGCGACCGCGTCCGCGACGGCTCTGCCGACCAGCTCGGACGTGCCGGGATGGGCGGAGTGCGCCTTGACGACAACCGGGCAGCCGGCGGCGAGGGCGGAGGCGGTGTCACCGCCAGCGACAGAGAAAGCGAGGGGAAAATTCGATGCCCCGAACACCACGACAGGGCCGAGAGCAACGTTTCGCAGCCGAAGGTCCGGCTTTGCAACTGGCTTGCGCTGCGTATCAGCCGGATCGAAGCGAAGTTCCTGAAGCCTGCCGTCGCGAACCTCCTTGGCGAACAGGCGAAGCTGTCCGACGGTCCTGGCGCGCTCTCCCTCGATGCGGCCGCGTGGCAGGCCAGTCTCGTCAATCGCTCGCAGGACGAGATCGTCGCCGAGTGCGACGATGCCTTCGGCGATTGCTTCCAGGAACCGAGCCCGATCATCGAGCGACGTCTCCTTGTAGACCGGGAAGGCGTCCCACGCCAAACTCGTGGCCTCTTCCACCTGCTCCTTCGTCGCGCCCGCGAAGCTCGGTTCCATCGGGCTGCCGTTGGCGGGATTGATTGCGGAGAATGCCGCGGCCGCGCCGCGCACGTTTGCGCCGCCGATAATCAGGTCGCCGGAGAGTGTCATCGTGGATCCTTTCAAAATGAGAAGCCATGGCCGCCCTCGCCGTGCTGAATGGAGGCTTTGCGTAACCGTCGGCGTATGGCTGTCGAACTCACATAGGCATCCACGGCGGGCATGCCAACCCTTCGCTCATCAAAAGTATTACTTTTCAAGCCATGCAGATTCGGCGCTTTGCGACCGCCGGATACTGATGGTCCCAGACCAGTCCCGCTCCGATTCCCTGCGAATCCCCGGTGATGACCACGGTTTTGAGCACGCTCATGCCTGCCTCCGTTTAGGCGACGGGGGTAGCCTTCGTTCGCATTGCGGCGCGATGCGCTGACCGGTTGTGTGCCGGAGGCAGGCGGACACGGTTTGCGTCGTCCTCCGCTCTGCCGGGACAATCGCGCCGAAAACCGTGCCACGATATTGTCCGAAGGTGTCTCCGATACTTTCGGATCGGGTGCCGCCTTGGACACACCAAGGTACAATAGACGTGAGGAATGGCCGGAGGTATCACCCCAGCAGCACCACGAATGATTGGAGTTCGTATGACCCGCTGGCCGGATCGCCGCATCCTCGATCTATTCGGGATCGAGCTTCCTGCCCGGAGGCACGCATTCCGGACGTCCACGCTGAGGCGCTGGCCGCCTCGAGAGAAGATCTGACCCGGCACCCTGGTATAACAACGTGTAGCACATCACACGCAGTGGTTGGTGCGCAACCTGGTCCTGAGGACAGCTTCACCATCACAGGTTGGTCGAGCATCCGAAGATGCTGGCCGATTACCGGAGTCTGATCTTTGGGGAGGAGCGGCGCCGATCAATGTTGGCGCCCTCAATGGCTTTAGCCGAGACGGCGTCCGCGAATAATCGGTGCGACATCGGTGCCAAGGAGTTCGATCGAACGGCGCATTGCTTCGGTTTCCAGGGCGGCGGTGCTCATCTGGAAGGTGAGGCGAGAAACTCCACCCAATGTCCTGTTAACATGCTTAATCTTTGCCGCAACTGTCTGCGGGCTGCCAACCAGAAACGCCCCGTCCGGGCCGCACATGAAGTCGAATTGCGCCTGCGTTGGCAGTGGCCAGCCCCGTTCCCGTCCAGCGTCCGTGAACATCTGGAACCAGCCAGGAAAGAAAGCTTCCCTGGCTGCTTTGTCAGTCTCTCCGACAAAGCCGAGAGCGTGCACGCCGACCCTCTGTTCCTCGCTTGGGTGGCCCGCGGCGAGCCATGCACGTCGATAGAGTTCGACCAGCGGCAGAAACCGCTCGAAACTACCGCCGATGATGGCGACCATCAGAGGCAAGCCAAGTGTTCCGGCGCGGATGAAGGATTCGGGCGTCCCGCCGACACCCAGCCAGATTGGCAAGGTTGGCTGGTGCGGACGGGGGAAGACACCTTGGCCGCCGATGGGCGCTCGAAAGCGGCCCTGCCACTCGACACTGGGCTTTTCCCTGATCTTCAGCAACAGGTCCAGCTTCTCCGCGAAGAGGGCATCGTAATCCCGAAGGTCGAATCCAAACAGGGGATAGGCCTCAACGGACGAGCCGCGGCCGACTACGATTTCCGCTCGTCCCCGCGATATCAGATCCAGTGTGGCGAACTCCTGAAAGAGCCGCACGGGGTCAGCGGCGCTGAGGACGGCGACAGCGCTTGTCAGCCTGATCGACTTCGTGCGCGCCGCAGCCGCCGCAAGGATCACGGCTGGCGCTGAATCAAGCGCGTTCTCTCGATGATGTTCGCCCATGCCAAAGACGTCGAGGCCGACTTGATCGGCCAGCTCGACCTCTGCAAGTACGCTCTCCATGCGATCGACGGCCGACTGCAGTCGTCCCGTAGCGGGGTCGTTCAGCAGCATCGCAAAACTATCGATACCGATTTCCAACGAAGGATCCTTTCGAGGCACTGTTGCCACCCAACCGCGGTGGTCGCTGAGTTTCGGCGCTTCCAGCTTCTGAATGACTCGCCTTGGCGCCGCGATGGAGCGGACAGGTGTTTATCTGGCAGAAAGCGCCTCCCGCTTCATCACACGATGACAGGCGTCCCACTACCCGTCATTTTCTGATGGATACTATCCAAATATCCGATAGGTGAGTTCGTTCGTACCTATTGTCATGACGATCCTCGGAAAAGCCGTCCACCGATGCCGGTGGTTATGCCCATGCGTCCGCGTGTCGATGACTGCCTGAGCGAAAGCCTCTAGTGACTCCTGCGGGAGGGCAAGCCATACCACGGCATAGGTCCAGGCCCCCTTTCTACCGCCGGCGGCATGATACTGAGCGCGGACGATCGAGCAATCGATCCGATGCAGCGCATGCGGCGAGCCGCTGCCATCGCCTCGAAAATCCGCGCCCCGCAGTTGGGTGCGGTACCTAGCCGATCTGCATCAGGATCGGAAAGGTCTGCTGGAACCAGATTGCCACATTGCTGACCCATCCGAACAGGAAGGCGAGGCCGGTCAGCACGAGGAAGAGACCCATCACCTTTTCCACCGTGCCGAGATGGCGGCGGAAGCGCGACAGGAACCGCATGAAGGCGCCGGAAAAGCCGGCGGCGATCCAGAAGGGGATGGCAAGGCCGAGCGAATAGATGGCAAGCAGCCCGGCACCGGAGCCGACCGTCTCGCGCGAGGCGGCAACGCCGAGGATGGCCCCGAGCACGGGACCGATGCAGGGCGTCCAGCCGAAGGCGAAGGCAAGCCCCATGACATAGGCGCCCGTCAGTGTTCCGGGCTTGCCGCCATCCTGGAAGCGCGCCTCGCGGGTCAGCAGTCCGATTCGGAAGAGGCCGAGGAAATTCAGCCCCATGACGATGATGATCAGCCCGCCGATCTTCGACAGGAGGTCGAGATGCTGGCGAAGCGCCATGCCGATGCTGGAAGCACCGGCGCCGAGCGCCACAAAGACGGTGGCAAAGCCCAGCGTGAAGAAGAGGGCAGAGAAGAAGACGCCGCGCCTGACACCGGGCGCGACTGCAACCGCACCGCCGCCGCGGAACTGCTCGACTGAGATGCCGGCCATATAGCAGAGATAGGGCGGGACGAGGGGAAGCACGCAGGGCGACAGAAACGAAAGCGCCCCGGCTATCAACGCGCTCCACAGGGAAATATCGGCAATCGACACGCATTCTCTCCGGCTGCAATCTGCGTGATGTTCCTAGCTTTGCAGGCCAGGGATTGCCAATCACCTTTTTGCGCACGCAAGACATTTGTCTTGGCGCCCGCAAGAAATGTGCCGAACGTTTGCAAAAGGCAAAATTTTCAGTTGACCGGCATGGGTCGCCTGCCTATGTTCCGCCCACTTCCAGCCGGGGTGGCCACACCCGCGGAGAGGGAGAGCGTAGCTCAGCTGGTAGAGCAACTGACTTTTAATCAGTAGGTCTCGGGTTCGAACCCCGACGCTCTCACCAATAATTTCAATGGCTTAATGCCTTCGATTGGCCCAAACACCGGCTATAATACCCTCACACATGTCTCGCACAGTCCGAGAGGGTAGCATGACCTCGCATACGGTATTTGGTGACAAGGTTCGAGTCTGCCGCCGCGCCCAAAGTTCCCGGGCAAAAGCCGGGTAGGCCAGCTGAAGCAGGAAAGAACCTTTTCCGACGCGGCCAAGCAGTTCGTTCGGGAATATGTGGCGCTCACCAATGGCGAACGTAATCCGCGCTACGTGAAAGACCACGAGGCGCGGCTGGATAACCATTTGCTGCCCTACTCGGCACCATCGGCCTCAGCGCTCTGACCGCCGGCGAGGTTCAGGAATACCGGGTCATGCGGCTCCAGCCGCACCCGGTGACCGGCAAGGTGCCGACACGCAGCATCCTGCACCATGAGACTGTGACGCTCAGACAGGTCATGAAAACCGCCCTGCGGCACGGCTGGATCAGCCACCCGCCGGACTTTTCCGCGCCTTATCGTGCCTCCGGAAAAATCAGCCACCGGGCATGGCTCTCGCCCGAAGAGTACAAGCAGCTCTATACCCATACCCGCGAACGTGTCACATCGACTACTGGCCAAAGCTACCAACATCCCGTTGCCCAGCTGCATGACTAAGTCCTGTTCATGGCCAATACCGGCCTGCGGCCCGACGAGGCGAACCGGTTGGAATATCGGGACGTGACCATTGAAGAGGATGCGGGTGGCAGCGAACGGATTTTGCTGATTGAGGTGCGTGGCAAGCGTGGCGTCGGCTACTGCAAAAGTACCACCGGTGCAGTGCATCCCTTCGAGCGGTTGGTGAAGCGAAACACTCCCAAGCCCACCGACCTGGTTTTCCCACAGGATCACAAGAAGCAGTTCAACCGCGTGCTGGCGGACTGCGAGCTGAAATTCGACCGTGAGGGCAACAGGCGCTCGGCCTATAGCCTCCGCCACACCTACATCTGCCTGCGGCTACTGGAAGGCGCCGATATCTACCAGATCGCCAAGAACTGCCGCACCAGCGTCGAAATGATTGAGAAGCACTATGCCGTACATCTGAAGAACACGCTGGACGCGAAGGCCATTAACGTGCGGCGGCCGAAAAGGCTTGCCGCGGCGAACTAGTCGGTGTGCTGCAATAGCGTAAACGTGGATGATGTGGCGGCCAAGTGCAGGCAGCGAACTACATACCATTCTATTTTGGCCGGTGCGATTGATCGGCACTAGGAATGCCGTGACCTCGGCCTGTGCAGCGTCCGTTTGGTACGGGGACGGCGACCGTAATCTCAGCCGCCGTCCGGTGCGATGCCCCTGAGCTATAGGCGTTCAGCCATCATAATGGCCCGAAAGTGCTGCCTCCGCAGACTTAACAACCACGGCGATATTCACGCCCTTCGTCAAGGTTGTTCCGGTCGCGCGAAGATCGGTCACCACTTTCAGGCCGCCCGATTTGGGCTCCGGGAGCGGCACGACGGTGCCGTTGTCCAGATCAGCGATCCAGAGCCCGTCCTGACCTTCAACACTAATAACAACAACTGTAGCCATGTTATTCCCTCCAACGATTGATGTTTAAAATCCAGCTTTCTTTAGGCCTTCACGATAAAGATCTCTATGCCATTGTTCTTTACTTGGAACTGCCGACAACCACTTGTCCACATCGAAGTCCGGGTTTCCTTCGCGAAACCTCCGTACGAAGGTCCGCGCCTTGTCCTGGCGGCCCAACATGGCCCAGTTTGCGGCCGACAACCTGTCCGCCAAATGGGGATCGGCCATCTGCCCAATGTAGTCCAGCGAAGCTTCGAATTCGCCGAGGGCATAGTTTGCTCCCGCACCGGTCCAGAAATAGGTATCGGGACCGAGCGGGTTCAACTCGATGGCCCGCTCGATCTTTCGCAGGGCCATCGCAGGGAGCGAACAATGAACCAACGTGTCCGCGTAGTCGGCAATCACGTCGGCGTAGTGCGGAGCAAGGCTCTCCGCCACTTCCATTGCCTCGGCGCTTTCGTCAAACGCCCCCTGCAACAATTTGGCGACCCCGAACTCGCGATACCCATCGGCGAAGTCCGGACGCGTTTCGGTGGCTTGCTTTGCCAAGGCCTCCGCCGTTTGCAAAAGCTCGATATCACCCCTGGCCGTCAGCAACCATTCCTTCGAGTAGGTCCGCGCCGTCGAGCTCAGCGCCGGCGCGAAATCGGGGCTGACGCTGAGTGCGGCTTTCATTTCCTTGCGCGCACGCCGCAGATTCGGAAGCGTCAGCCGCGTCAAGTGCCGCCTGCCGACAAGATATCGATGGTAAGCGATCGGATTCAGGTCTTCGCGCAACGCCTCATGGCGCTCGATCTCACTGGACACGGACAGCGCGATCCGTCGGGCGACGGTTCTCCGGTCTTTGACGAGAACCATATGATCAAGGCTGAACCTTTCCGCCCAAACAATTTGATTTTGGTCGAAAAAGATCAGTTGGGCGAACAGGGTGACTTCATCGCCCGTATTGCTGATCCGCGTATCGAGGATATAATTGACGCGATGCCTTTCAAAGAAGGCCTTCTGCGTCTCCAGGTGGTGGCCGATTTGAATCGCCGAATATGGGGCTATGACCTCCAAGCTGTTGAAGGCGCAAAATCCGATTGTGATATCTTCGACCAAAGACGCGGCTAGAAAACCCGCTTGGGGTCGGACGGATTGGTTCTTGGGCGGAAGCAACACCAGGCGGGGAATTGCCATGCGGCTATCTTGGGGCTCAAGCGGAAGAGCGGCCGCGAGTTTCGGCTGTGATGGCGCTGATGTCGGACGGAGGGATATGGCGTCACCATCGGGTCTGGTGCGCGCTGCGATACCTCGCAAAATCGCGTTCCGCCGCTGTTCAAAATGGCTCCGAAGCGACGCAACCTCGTCTTCCGCCTGGAATATCTCGATGAGCATTTGCAGGGTATCGGGATCCTTCGGCTCGGTCCGAAAGAGGATAACTGCAGCCTTCCTCAGGAGTTCGGATTCCTTCGGCGATTGCACCAATCGGGACGCCGCTCTCAAGGTATTTCCGAGAAGTGCGATATGGCAATTTTCTCGCTCGGCAAGCCACCGTTGAAACCGACGGCTATGATTATGAACCGACTCCAAAAAAGGCTGGTTCATGAGCTTCACGAGAAGCTTAAGCCGGGAGAACGGTTCAACCCCGTCCCCCGTCTCGGATAACAGGATGTCGGAAGACAGAGACTTCCGCTCGAGAGTGACCACGTTGCCCTGGGATGAAAGGATATTTATCCCGAGTTCAATTTGACGGGCCTTCATTCTCGAAATCAACTTACGCAACGTCGCAAGCGTATCGTCCCTTTCGGCGTCGCCCCACAGAAAGCTCACCAATGTTGTTCGATCCGCCGACCCCTGATCGGTTGTAAGCAAATAGGCGAGAAGCAGCAGGCCTTTCTCGGGAAACGGGACATCATTCGCGTCCTCGTCAACGAGCTGCAACCTACCGAAGGTCTTCAGAATAAAAGCCATTTTGCCCTTTAAGTCACCCCTGCGGCCCGGCGTTTACATGAAAGTGCAGTGTGCGTATTGCACCAGCAGAACTCGCAAACCATATCCCTGCGCTGGCACTTTGTTCCACTGTGCTAAGAAATTCAACAGGCTTGTACATGGTAAACGTTATGCTATGTTTTCTAGGCTAACTAGCAGAAATGAATTTCGCAATCGACCTATCCCAATTATCTTTAGAGGAGAATTCCATGTCTAAGATGATGATTATAGGCGTGAAGGGCGAAGACGGCCTTTGGCTTGTCGACTTCGACGCGGGCACCGTCACCTCGATTGCCGGAAAACGTGAAGACTATGTCATGTCAGCCACCGGCCCGGCACCCACGGACAACGAAGCGCTCGATTTTGCGGAGTACTTCGAAACTAAAGATGAGGTTTTCTCTGGTCATGTCTGGAGGACCCCGGCAGTTGATCTCGCAGTTGGCTTCGAACCCAAGGAAGCAGCCTTTTCAGGTCATCTCTACAGAACTCCGGCGGTCGATCTCGCAGTTGGCTTCGAGCCTAAGGAAGCCGCCTTCTCCGGTCATGTCTACCGGACTCCGGCGGTTGACGTTCCTGCTACCAAGGTGAACTAAGTAACATCTCCGGCGGAATCTGCTCTGCATAGCCTTCAAACAGGATGGCATGCGCTCTGATTCCGCCGCATTCGGTTTCGGTGGCGGTATGACTTCTGTTACACGGTTGACGTCTTATTCCGACCGCAGCTGCTCACCGCATGAGACCCTGGCACGAATAACGCCCTCGCTTTCAAAATACGGCATCACCCGGCTCGCTCGCCTGACGGATCTCGACAGGATCGGCATCCCGGTCTGGAATGCCATTGCGCCCAACTCCCGTTCGATCGTCATAAATCAGGGCAACGGGATTGAGGATATCGATGCCAAGGTCTCGGCGGCGATGGAAGCACTGGAGCGTGCGGTCGGCGGAAATCCGCAGATCGATGTCCGCCGGGCTAGCCGCCGGCAGCTGGAATCGGAGGGCTCCTTTGGTGAGCCCCTGGATTGCCTGATATTGGCGGGTCAAAGCGACGTGCATCCAGAGGAGATGCTCCCTTGGGTTCAGGGCTATGATATCATTGCGGATCGACATGTTTGGGTGCCTTATGAGGCAATCCTGCTCGACGATACAAAATCGAACAGATTCTGGCAGTCATCGGATGGCCTTGCGTCAGGCAATATTCGCATTGAAGCAACTTTTCACGGATTGCTGGAACGGATTGAACGTGACGCCGACGTTCTCTGGCAGTTCGCTTCCGTTGCGGAGAAAAGCACAAACTGCATCGACATCAATTCCTTTCGTGACCCGGTTCTGAGCGGCCTTGGGCAACGGGTGCGTGATGCAGGCTTCAGGCTTCAAATGTTCAATCGGACCAGCGATATCGGTGTGCCGTGTTTCGAAGCCTTCATTGCGCCCGACGCGCCGTCCGGGGGGGAAATTGCGCTATATTGAGGTGACGCATCGCGCGGGCGCGCATCTCAATCCCGGCCGCGCGGCGATCAGGGCTGTCACTGAGGCAGCGCAATCGAGGCTGACCTTCATCAGCGGTGCCAGAGACGACATCCATCCTGAAACCTTTGCGCGTCCGCTTCCCGCTCATCTGCGAGAGGTGCTTTCCATCGAGCCGGCCCATGACGCGCATGCCCTCGACACGACGACCGGCGGCACGATCCATGACATGCTGCGCGGCGTTATCGGCCGACTCACGGCGGTTGGGATCACGTCGGCGATCGCCGTGGACATGAACGCAGGTGAGGAAGACTTTAGCGTTGTGAAGATGCTTGTTCCCCAATTGGAAAACCTGGATGGAAGGCGGAAACGACGGTTTGGCCCTCGCGCCCTGAAACGGATATTGAGATCAAGATGAAGGTGATCTTCGCGGGACCGACACTTCACGGTGCGAACTTGCCGCCAAGCACCGACTACGAGCTTCGTCCCCCCGCAAGGCAGGGTGATTTCTGGAGAGCCATTCAGGATGGCGCCAACGTTATCGGGCTCATTGACGGCATTTACGAGTATGTTCCCGCCATTTGGCACAAGGAGATTCTGTTCGGACTTTCGAAGGGGGTCCATATCTTCGGAGCCGCGAGCATGGGCGCGCTGAGGGCCGCCGAGTGTTCCGCGTTCGGCATGGTGGGCTTGGGAGAAATCTATGAGGGCTTTGCGAGTGGCGTCCTGGAAAACGATGCGGATGTCGCTCAATCACACTCGCCGGCCGAGATGGGCTTCATTCCCTCAGCGAACCCCTTGTCAACGTTCGCGCGTCGATTTCGCAATGTTTGCAACGCTCACAGGTTACGAGTGCGGAGCACGATCAATTGCAGGACGCCGCCAAGCGAATATTCTTCAAGGATCGGACCTACCGCCGCGTTGTACAGTCGGCGATTCAGGATGGCGATCGCGCAGGGGCAGTGCTGGCAGTCTTGCGCGCCAATAATGTCAACTTGAAACTGCACGACGCACGTTTGCTTGTCGAAACCGTGATGAGCACGCCAGATTGCCGCTTTATTCCCGAATTCAACTGGACATTCGAAGCGACCAGCATCTGGAACGCGATGTTTGCCATCGCTAAACCGGAATAGTTTTGGGCCTTTTGCATCGGGCGTCAGTGAAAGCTGACGTCTGGATGATGGCTGCTGGCGGGCGGCGTGAGCTGCATCGCGGCAGCCCTACTTCAGTTCACGCTGCGGTATGATATGAAAGCCAGCGACAGCATCAGCGGTATCCCTGACCATAAGATTTCGACGCCGGGCGATGCCCAGTCGAACTGAGAAAGATAGAAAGCCCCGCCAAGTCGCGCGGCCAGGATCTCCAAGCACGAAATCAATCCGAATCTTGATGCATCGACGTATGAGAACGCGAGGGCTGTCGACGGTATGTTGGCGACCGCCATCGCCGCGCCTGCGATAAACATGACGGGGAAGAGACTGCTTGTGGAATCGGTTGGCATGTTCACGAAAACAATCAGACCTACGCCAGCCAAGTTTTCCACCGGCACTGGCGCGCTCACCAATGGCGAATGTAATCCGCGCTACGTGAAAGACCACTAGGCGCGGCTGGATAACCATTTGCTGCCCTACTCGGCAGCACCATCGGCCTCAGCGCTCTGGCCGCCGGCGAGGTTCAGGAATACCGGGTCATGCTGCTCCAGCCGCACCCGGTGACCGGCAAAGTGCCGACGCGCAGCATCCTGCACCATGAGACTGTGACGCTCAGACAGGTCATGAAAACCGCCCTGCGGCACGGCTGGATCAGCCACCCGCCGGACTTCTCGGCGCCGTATCGCGCCTCCGGTAACGTCCGTCACCGGGACATGGTTCTCGCCCGTAGACTGCAACTGTCAGCGGGCATCCGGGGAGGCAGGCGTAGGTTTGTTAAGAAGGCGTCCGCGCGACGGATACTTGAAGAAGTTCACTGGCAGACTTTGCCCTTGCCCCGCCGATGGCGCCGGGGCAAGCGTTCGCGCCAAAATGGCGCCATGTTTCCTGCGTCGATGCTTCCATTGTCATGAGATGTTCTTTCGCTAACCATCTCCTGAAATGCGCCCAGACGGCTGCTCATCGAGCGGAACAGGATGTCGTCGGTTTCAGACCGGCAGCCCGAGTTGTTTTCGGAGGCTCTTGTCGAATGCGAATGCAGGGACGAAGCGGCGCAGAAAACTGACCTGGCGTGCCATTTTTCCGGCCGCATAACGCCTCTTTGGAGCGGGATCAGTCGCAGCGGCAATAATTGCCTTGGCCACCACGTCGGGCGCGTCGCCTATTTCCATTGCTTTCTGCACGACTACATTCATGCCAGCGCGCGCAGAGTCATATATATCGAGCACCTGATCCGGCTTGGCGAGATTGTCTTCGAACGACGTCCGGGTGTAGGCTGGCTCCACCAGCGAAACGCGAATGCCGAAGGCGCGCAATTCATGATCGAGCGATTCGGAATAACCCTCGATGGCATGTTTGGTCGACGCGTAGAGCGCGAAATAGGGAGCGGGGATGAACCCCTGTACCGAGCTCAAATTCACGATTCTGCCCTTCCCTTGGCGTCGCATTACCGGCAACACCGCGTTGGTCACACGGAAAACGCCGAAGACGTTCACGTCGAACAACGACTTAGCCTGGGTCATTGAGGACTCCTCCGCGCCACCAAGCAGCCCCATGCCAGCATTGTTGACAAGAAGATCGATGCGGCCGGCCTCTGCTAGCACGTCGTCAACCAGTTTCGCCACCGACGCGTCGTCGGTCACGTCGCTTGTCAGCATGGATACACCGTCGCTCCTCTGGGGTGCGAGGCGGCGGCTGGTTCCGAACACGCGAAAGCCCGCGTTCTGCAGGGCTGCGGCCGTTGCATACCCGATGCCGGTGGATGCCCCAGTCACCAAGGCTACGCCAAGATTGTTCTTGTTCATGGAAATCACTTCTTTCTGTGTGGTGAGCTGCGTCTTGTAAAAGTCGGGTTGGCTGTCTGCGACTTACGTGCAAAAGGGAGGTCTCCGACGATATCGTCAGGCAGTCGACGGATACCGCTTTGGTCCGCAAGCAGGCGCGACCATGATATCCCGACATTCGCACCAAGTGGGCTGACAGCTCCCATTCCTGTGACAACGATACGACGCATCTTTCTTCCACCTGTCTTCACTGCAAAAATAGGCATGCCGTCAGCCTCTTGACCGATGATGCGGTAAGGGCCTGTTCTCTAAACGGCTTATGCAGGAGCCTTGGGACACACTCACCTTGCCAGGGCGGGAGCTAAACTTCGGCACTTTTCCGCGCCAGGTCATTGAACCCGGCTTAGCCTTCAGCGACATCGTCGCCGCGCGCAATGCGCCTGACTTCGCCAGCCGCTGCGTTAAGGATGTCTCGTGAAAGGTCCTCGTCTTCCATGATCCGCGACAGCGTAACGGCGCCCACCATGAGAGACAGTATGGCCATCGCCCTGCCGCTGGGACTAGAGCTCGTGTCGCTGGCCATCAGTTCATCCAGAACCTCGAAGTGAGCCCGGATCCCGTCTTCAAATGGGCGCCTGACCTCTTTGCTCTGGCGAGCCGCGTCCGATCCCAGCGCCACAAGTGGGCAGCCGTCTGACTTTTCGCCTCTGTGGTCCGATGAAAGGTAGAACGCCATGACTGCCTCAAGGGGATCGGAGCTGTTTGCAGCCGCTGCAGACCATCTCCGTGTGGCGCTTTCCATCGCACGCCGCGATGCTAGTGCGGCGAGGTCGTCCTTCGACGCGAACTGCTTGTAGAAACCGCCCTGGGTCAGGCCGGCCCCTTTCATCAGATCCTTTAGCCCAATTCCATCGAAGCCATGTTCTCGGAACAGACGGCTTGCGACGTTGATCACCGTTTCGCGGTTCTCCTCAGCCTGTGCCCGGCTCACTCTCATATCGACCTCCGATTAGATTTTGTTTGACATCTATAACAAAAATAGATTTAGATCGCAATCTAAATCATCCACATCGCCCGTCAAGAAGAGAAACTCAAAATGAAACGCAAACTTGTCCTGACTTTCGTAGGCCTCGTGGCAGCGGCCGGCGCAGCCGGGGCCTTTTTCGTGGTTTTTGAACCCACCAAGCAGGAAGCGGTGGCCGCTGATCCAAGAACAGCGTCACCGCTCGTAAGAGTGGTGGAGGCAACGACCACCGGTGCGGCTGAGCGCTCTTTCACAGGCACTGTCGCTTCCCGGGTACAGAGCAACCTTGGTTTTCGTGTTCCCGGCAAAATCGTCGAGCGGATGGTCGACGTGGGGCAGCAGGTGAGGCAAGGCCAGGCGCTGATGCGCATTGACGAGACCGATCTCCAACTCGCGCTGACAGCAAAGCGTAATACCGTTACCGCAGCACGCGCTGTCTTGGTTCAGGCGCAAGCAGACGAAAAGCGCTATGCGGCGCTGGTAAAGAATGGCTTGGCAGCTACTCCGCAGCGTTATGAACAGGCAAAAGCAGCGCTCGACACAGCCTCTGCTCAGCTTGCTGCAGCAGAAGCCGACGCCAAAGTGGCCGAAAATGGGACTGCATACACGCTTCTTGTTGCCGACGCTGATGGAACCATAACCCAGACCCTTGGAGATCCGGGACAAGTCGTGGCAGCGGGCCAGACCGTCGTTCAACTGGCGCAGGCGGGCCCGCGCGAGGCTGTTGTCTGGCTTCCGGAGACTCTGCGGCCCAAGATTGGCTCCGAAGCGCAGACCAGCGTCTATGGAGGCGGAAGTTTAAGCGGAAAGGCCAAACTTCGGCAGATCTCGGATTCCGCCGATCCGCAAACCCGTACCTACGAGGCTCGTTATGTTCTCGAAGGCGATGCGGCTTCCGCCCCGCTTGGCTCGACAGTGACGATTAGAATTCTCGATGCTGACCGCCAGTCGGAGGTCGCTATACCAGTGGGCGCGATTCTGGATGACGGTAGTCGCACCGGAGTGTGGGTCGTCAACGGCACAACATCAACGGTGAAGTTCACCCCGGTCAAAGTTCAGCAGATTGGCGAGGAGATGGCATTCGTCACGGGAATTGGAACTGGAGAGCAGGTTGTAGCACTGGGCGCGCATCTCCTCGCCGACGGCGCGGTCATCAGGATTGCCTCGCAGCAAGAGGTGAAAAAGTGATGAACTTCAATCTGTCAGCCATCGCCGTTCGCGAACGTGCCATCACCCTGTTCTTTATTGTGCTGCTGGCCGCCGCTGGCGCCTACGCCTTCGTCAAGCTGGGGCGCGCCGAAGATCCGTCTTTCACAATCAAGACCCTAACTGTTACTTCGGTCTGGCCAGGTGCCACTGCCCGTGAAATGCAGGACCTTGTCGCCGAGCCGCTTGAAAAGCGCATTCAGGAACTCACATGGTACGACCGCGTCGAGACGACAACCCGACCGGGCTACGCCTTCCTGACGGTCACCCTCAAGGATAACACCCCGGCAAGTGCCGTGGCAGAAGAATTCTATCAGGCGCGCAAGAAGCTTAGTGACGAAGCCCGCAATCTCCCTCCCGGCGTCATGGGGCCATTTGTCAACGATGAATACTCCGATGTGAGCTTCGGTCTCTATGCATTGAAGGCAAAGGGACTGCCGATGCGCGATCTCGTGCGGCAGGCAGAGGTCATCCGGCAGGACCTGCTGCATGTTCCTGGCATCAAGAAAATCAACATCGTCGGGGAGCGTCCCGAACAGATTTTCGTCGAGTTCTCCTACGCGAAGCTCGCGACACTCGGCATATCGGCGCAAGATATCGCTGCTGCTTTGCAGCGACAGAACACGGTCACACCCGCCGGCTCGATTGACACAAGGGGGCCACAAGTCTTCATCCGGTTCGACGGAGCTTACAACAGTGTGCAGGCCGTTGCCGACACGCCGATCGTGGCCGCTGGCCGGACTTTGAAACTCTCCGATATCGCGGATGTACGGCGCGGTTATCAAGATCCTGCCACCTACATTATCCGCCATGAAGGCGAGCCAACAATTATGTTGGGTGCCGTAATGCAGGCGGGATGGAACGGACTTGATCTCGGAAAAGCGCTTGAGGCTCGATCCGCCGCGATCGCGGAGACACTGCCGCTGGGGATGACGCTCACCAAGGTCAGCGATCAGGCTGTCAATATCGATGAGGCCGTCGGCGAGTTCATGCTCAAGTTCGCCATGGCGCTTGGCGTCGTGCTGTTCGTAAGTCTAGTCGCACTCGGCTGGCGCGTCGGCATTGTCGTCGCGCTTGCTGTGCCGCTCACACTTGCCGTGGTCTTCCTCATCATGCTGGAAACCGGGCGGTTCTTCGACCGCATCACGCTCGGCGCTTTGATCCTTGCGCTGGGCCTTCTTGTGGACGATGCCATCATCGCCATTGAGGTGATGGTCGTGAAGATGGAAGAGGGCATGGACCGCATCAAGGCGGCCGCCTATGCCTGGAGCCATACTGCGGCGCCAATGCTGTCGGGCACGCTGGTGACGATCATCGGGCTGATGCCCGTGGGGTTCGCAAAATCAACGGCCGGCGAATATGCCGGTAACATCTTCTGGGTCGTCGGTTTTGCCCTGATCGTATCCTGGATCGTGGCTGTTACCTTCACGCCCTACCTTGGCGTCAAGATGCTGCCGAACATCAAACCGGTCGAGGGCGGTCATCACGCCATCTATGACACGCCGAATTACCGTCGTCTGCGTTCCGTCATCGAGTTCGCTGTCCGCCATAAGTTCATGGTCTGCGCCGTGGTAGGCATCACCATGGCCGTTTCGGTTGTTGGGATGGGCGGCGTGAAACAGCAATTCTTCCCGACATCGGATCGCCCGGAGGTGCTGGTTGAAGTGCGCATGCCCGAGGGCACCAGCATCGAGGCGACGACATCCGCGGTGAAGAAGGTTGAAGACTGGCTACAGACCCAGCCCGAGACCAATATCGTCACAAGTTACGTAGGGCAGGGCGCACCCCGGTTCTTCTTTGCTATGGCACCGGAATTGCCGGATCCCGCCTTCGCCAAGGTCGTCGTTCTCACGCCCGACGCCCATGCGCGCGAAGAGCTGAAGCACCGCCTTCGTGCCGCTATTTCCGAGGGTCTTGTTCCCGAAGCTTCTGTGCGCGTCACCCAACTCGTGTTTGGTCCGTACACGCCGTTCCCGGTCGAGTTCCGGATCATGGGTCCCGATCAGGATGAACTCTATAAGATTTCCGAGCAGGCTCTGGCGATCATGAAGACCGTTCCCGATGTCCGCCAAGCCAACCGTGACTGGGGCAACCGAACACCTGTTCTGCGATTTGTCCCCGACCAGGAAAGGCTCAATCTGATTGGTCTTTCTCCATCGGAGGCTGCCCAGCAGATGCAGATGCTGCTCACCGGCATTCCTGTCACACAGGTGCGCGACAACATCCGCAACGTGCCTGTCGTTGCTCGAAGTGCTGGCGAAAACCGCCTCGACCCGTCACGACTTGCCGACTTTTCGCTGATGAGCCGGGATGGCCGCCAGGTTCCCCTCGATCAGATCGGGCATTCCGAGATCCGGTTCGAAGAGCCGATCTTGAAGCGTCGTGACCGGACCCCGGTCATCACGATCAGGTCCGATATCAACGAGGCGACGCAGCCACCGGAGGTTTCGCAACAGGTAATGAAGGCCCTCCAGCCGCTGATCGCATCGCTTCCCGTTGGATACCGTATCGAAATGGGCGGCAACATCGAGGAGTCATTGAAAGCCAATGTTGCGCTTGCGCAGGTTTTCCCGCTGATGATTGCTGCCATGTTGATCATCATCATCCTGCAGGTTCGCAGTCTCTCGACAATGACAATGGTGATGCTGACCGCACCGCTTGGTCTTGCCGGTGTGGTTCCGACCTTGCTGCTGTTCAATCAACCCTTCGGCTTCAACGCCATCCTCGGCTTGATCGGGCTCGCCGGCATACTGATGCGAAACACGCTTATCCTGACAGAGCAGATCAAGGAGAACCAGGCGGCAGGGCTCGACGACTACCATGCGGTGATCGAAGCGACCGTCCAGCGAACAAGACCTGTTATCCTGACTGCACTCGCGGCGATCCTGGCATTCATACCTCTGACCCACTCAGTGTTCTGGGGGTCGATGGCCTACACCCTGATCGGCGGAACGGCGGCAGGCACCGTGATGATCCTGCTCTTCCTTCCGGCCCTCTACGCCGTGTGGTTTCGGATAAAGCCATCCAAAGCAGTTGAGAAAGAGGAAGCGGTCGAACATCAGGCGCGGCCGATAGCGCTGGCGGCAGAATAGGGGCGTCCGTGCCACGTATCGTGATCCCACAGGGCCGCTCGGGCACTGAAGTCGAAATGTGGCGCGAGCGTATCCTCGATGTGGCGGAAGAGCATTTTCGCCGCATCGGTTACCAGAAGACATCAGTCGCAGATATCGCATCATGCCTCGGGATGAGCAGTGCCAACATCTACCGGTTCTTCCCGTCGAGGGCAGCGATCAACAAGTCGATCTGCGGTCGGTTCATCGAGAAAGCTACTCGGTTGGCGGATGCAGTGGCTCGGCAAGAGGCGCCGGCTCACGAGAAGCTCGAAAGTCTTTTCAAGCTGCTCCATGAGGAGAGAAGAAAGAACTTCGTTGAAGAGAAGCCGGTCCATGACTTGATCGTCGCTGCAACGGCGGAGAGCTGGCCAGTTATTAGCGCCCACAGCGCTCGTCTTGTGGCGATCATCGAAAATATTATCGAAGAAGGGGCAGACGCCGGCAATTTTAGTGTCGTCGATGCAGCCATAGCTGCCCGAAGTGCGATGAATGCGTTCTTGCCTTTTTACCACCCGGTCCTCGTCGAGGAGCGGGTTCGAAACGCCGGGAATGCTGAAGAGGGCCTTGGTGAACAGATCTCGTTTATCCTGCAAGCACTTGGTGGGAATGACGAAAGTCGTTGCTCGCGCGCCCAACAAAGGCGACCTGCATGCGCAGCATCGCACGGGGGAATACGTCGCTCAGGCGATGTGCCTGGTGGCACTGCACTCCTCGTTAGTAAAGCTTAAAGATCTCGAAAGGAGGGTCGGCTGTGCCGCTGATCAAAGAAGAGATCGCCAATGGCGAACGCTTCTGGGCCGCCTCTTGCGTGGAGCACAAGCTTTTCAACACGACGTGGCCGGGTGCGCGCAGGATCTGGCAAGCGTCTTCCCGGCTGCCGCGCTCTTAGATCAATAGTCGCAGCAATGCGCCCTCGTCCTTCACGCCATGCTGGTACGAGTGGATCACCCGCCGGGCCAGATCTTCGCGCTCGGTGTCTGTTGTGATTTGTCGTACCGAGCTGATGTGGTCAAAGATTCTCTGGCAGAGGGCAACTTCTTCGTCGCTCAACACGGTTTGTGCGTCGGCTATCTGGGATCGGATCATGATCGCCCTCACTTCCTTCGGAACGATAGAGGATGAACATCTCCTTTTTCAGCGCATGAAGGGAGACACAAGATCGTGAGGTCTCATCCCTATGTTCCGGATAGGTTTTTGTTCCCATCTGACAACTAGTGTTCGTTTGGGCCGCTCCACACATATGCGGAAGCCGGCTTTCTCCGCGCATTCCAGATCACTTCGTACCCGATCTTCTCAAGCGATAGTAACGCTCCAAGCCTTTCTTCATCTGACAGGCTCCGCAGAGAAACGTTAAGTGCGTCCAGGCCGCCTAAATTGTAGAGGTTAACGAATATATTGAGTGACATTGTCCCTCTCCGATTAGAACAGTATAACACGGAGAGAAGTATTTGCTTCAGTCCCAGCTAAATATTTTCAACGTCTATTAGCGTTTCAAAAATTGTTTCCGAGTTTCTTGGTGGGAGTGTGGGTTTGATTTGACGTGGGCAGTGCCTTGCATCTTTGCCGCAGGAATTGAGCTTCGCTCTGTACTATACCGCACATTGAAATCTCCGGAAGTTGGCATAAAATCAGTGCGTTGTGGTTACATGTCACGTCAGCATCTGGGAGCATTGCGATGTTTCAAGGTATGCACGGCTCTAAGTCAGCACTGGGTCCAGAAGACCTCGCAATGATCAAGGACATCTATGACGAATGGTGCGCCGCACGCTGCTGCCCCATGGATAGCCCAAGTGCAATCAAAGCAGCTCAAGAGTTGATCTCCATGTTCGAACATGGCGTGCGATCAAAAGATGATCTCCGCCTTATGGTCGGCACCATAGGCGCCCATTTGCTCAAACACTGAAAGAAGCCTATGGCGATCGGCTGCTGGCGAGCGTTTGCGCGCATGGCCTGGGCTGTTGTTTACGTGCGTCCATGCATGTGACGCGACGCTTGATGAAATCGGCTACGACATAGGAACCAAACTCCGCTGCGGTCCGTTTTCTTCTCATCAACAAACAGGAGAGATCGACCATGGATTGGAATCGGATCGAAGGAAATTGGAAGCAGGCGAAGGGCAAGATCAAGGAGCAGTGGGGCAAACTCACGGACGATGATCTCGACCAGATCGCCGGCAAGCGCGACCAGTTGGAAGGCAAGATCCAGGAGCGTTATGGCCTCGAAAAGGACCGCATTAAACGCGACATCGATGACTGGAGCGGTCGCCAGACTTGGTAGTGCCTGAACAAAAACCCGGTGAAGGCCGGGTTTTTGCTGTCGAAGGAGTTAAGGCGGCCGACTGCTGTCGGATGTCACGAATATCCACCAAAAGCCAATAGAAGTGCACCGAGTGCGATAACCGCCAGGGCCGGCCAGTTTTGGGATATCCCGAGGAACCTGAGGCCTTGGTGCCGTGGTTCCAGCGTAGTGCCGCCTTGCGGCATTTGATGCGGATCGCTCGGTCTTCGACCAAGCGCCGACGTAAAGAGAAAGAGAAGTCCGCCGATGATGAGAGCGGCTCCGGTCAGGATTGCCCACATGGTGACCTCCATAGCAACCAGGATGTGGGGTAAACCAGATCCGGACCGGATCGTTCCGTAGTGGCTGCTCCCTTGAACAATCCCCACGTCGGAACCAAGAGCGCTCGCATTGGATTTGACCACTGAGTAATCCTGGAGATCTTGATGGACGACACACCGAAGACGGCAATTAGCGGCATGATATTGTACGTCCTCGCTCTTCTCGTCTTGGGCGTTCTAGCGGGCGCCGTGTACACAATCTATGGCCATCCCGCCGATCCGTCTGAGCGACCAGCGGCTGATACGATTCCGCAAAAAGCTCCAGCTCCGCAGTGAGATACGTCTTTCCAAGGAATTGATTATCCCTTCGTGAGGAACGACCCCGGACGGCGCCTGCCACATCCGGCGCCCACCCGGTCAGGTCGTATTGAAAAGCTTGGGCTCCACAGCAAGAGACCCGCAAGTGGCGGCGGATAGGGCTTTGGAGAGCAAGCCTGAAAACCTGTCGCAAGTCCTTCCAACTAGTACGGAGGTACATTTATAGGGAGAACAACCTGCGACAGAGAAAATCGGTATCTACGCAGGACCATTGGATGGGGAGAAAGCAGTGGGGCCAGGTCTCTGGAACCCAGAGATATTGCGTTGGAGCAATTGAAATCAGGGAGTCTGCGGATGAGGGAACATGCAGTCGTGGTTGCGGGGGCAGGGCCGACGGGCCTGATGCTGGCAGGCGAGCTGGCCTTGGCAGGCGTCGATGTCGCGATTGTCGAGCGCCGACCCAACCAGGAGCTTGCCGGTACGCGTGCCGGCGGTCTGAGCGCACGCACGCTTGAAGTTCTCGATCAGCGCGGCATCGTCGACCGGTTCCTCGCGGAAGGGCAGGTAGCCCAGGTCACGGGGTTCGCGGTCACGCGTCTGGACATCAGCGATTTCCCGACCCGGCACAATTACGGGCTGGCGCTGCGGCAGAAGCATATCGAGCGCATTCTGGCCGGCTGGGTCGACGAGCTGGCGGTGCCGATCTATCGCAGCCTTGAGGTAACAGGTTTCACGCAGGACGACACCGGCGTCACCATCGAACTCTCCGATGGCGCGTTGCTCAGGGCGCGCTATCTCGTCGGCTGCGATGGCGGCCGCAGTGTGGTTCGCAAGGCTGCCGGCATTGCGTTTGAAGGATGGGATCCGACGACCGGCAGCATTCTCGCCGAGGTGGAGATGGAAGAGGAGCCGTCATTGGGCATCCACCGCACGGCCCTTGGCATCTATGCCTTCGGCAGGGAGGAGTATGAAATCCAGAACGGCAAGATCGTCTTTGCCAAGGAAGGTCCGATCGGCGTGATGGTGCCGGAGAAGAATGCTGGCGCGACGACCGAACCGACGCTCGGCGATCTCAAAGAAGCGCTCATCGCCGCCTTCGGAACGGATTACGGACTCCATCGCGTCAACTGGATTTCCCGGTTTACCGACATGTCCAGGCAAGCAACGGCCTACCGCAAGGGCCGGATACTCCTCGCCGGCGATGCCGCCCATGTGCATTCTCCGGTCGGCGGACAGGGACTCAATACCGGTGTGCAGGATGCCGTGAATCTCGGTTGGAAATTGGCCCAGGTGGTAAAAGGCACATCGCCTGAAGCCTTGCTCGATACCTATCATGCCGAGCGGCATCCGGTTGCGGCCCGCGTGTTGCGCTCAACGACGGCGCAGGTCGCATTGCAGCGGACCGACGATCGCACCGAAGCCTTGCGAGACATCGTAACGGAGCTGCTTGGCATGGAGGAGCCGCGCAAAAGGATCGCGGCCGAAATGTCCGGACTTGGTATCCATTACGACCTCGGCGAGGGGCATCCGCTGCTCGGCCGCCGCATGCCTGACCTTGACCTCACCACACCTGATGGTCCTGTGCGTCTCTTTACGCTGCTCCAAGATGCGCGGCCCGTGTTCTTGAACCTCGACGCGCCCAACAGCTTCGACATCGCGCCGTGGTCCGGCCGCATCACGCTGGTCGATGCCGGATATGACGGCGCATGGGAGCTGCCTGCGCTGGGTGTGGTCTCCGCGCCCACCGCAGTGTTGATCCGGCCCGATGGATATGTGGCGTGGGTGGGTAACGGGACGCAGGATGGCCTGCGAGAGGCTGTGAATAGCTAGTTCGGACCACCCGGCTAAAGGCCGAGAAGCTCCGACCTAAGCGGCAAGCGAGATCGAACCGCAGTCCGATATCGTCTCCGGATCCGGCATCGGTTTGCCGCGGCGTTCCCACGTCCGGCGGCTAATGCCGAAAGCCTCCCAGGGGCGCGCTTGGCTGAAAGAGTTGGCGAGATATCGGCTCTGGAAAGCGCGCCGGCGGCACGGCGTTGCTCCTCTTTTCGCGCTCTGTCCCGCTGCCGCCGCTTTTCCTTTTGAAGTTTTGCTCTTTTCCGCTTCGGCACATCGAACGCACCGATGGTGCGGATATCGAGGGCGTTCCGTTCCGCGTAGCTTAAGTGCAGAGCGCGACCGAGAGCGTCGGCGGACAACGGGGAAAAGCGCACCTTGGTCCGTGCTCGTAGATGACTTCCTCTATGTCGGCTTTCCCAGCCCATGGCAGCCATCGCGCCGCCCAGCCGAGCACCACGTCGACGAATTCTTCCTTGAATTCGACAAGGGCGAGGCTTGCGATCACCTCGACATAGATCAATGCGTCATCGGCCTCTGGCACGATATCTCCATGGCGATGCCTGATCAATTTTTCGATCTCGCGCATCCGGCCGCGGAAATGATTCCAGCGGCTGGCCCGCATGCGGCGCTGAACGGCCTTGTAACCCAGCAGACAGTCGCCGATCTTGATGACCGCAACATCCCGCGCCAAGCCCTCCGGCCGATCCGCTTTCTCAGCCCGCTTCTTCGATTGCGTCGCTTCATCTGCGCCAACGAGGCGATCCATCGATTTTCCTTCGCGATCTGCCTTGGGAGGCCGAAACGACTAATTATAATGGAAGGCCGAGGGGGTGATCATCTACTTTTGGCGCTGCTTACACGTCATTCTGTGGATTTTCGAAATGGCGGTTCGTCGCGGGTGGCGCTGGCTGTGTCGATCAATTTGCCAAGGGTGTCGGGTGTGTCGCGGCGACCGGCATTGCTTTGCTGACAGCCTGTTCCACGCTTATGATGCGGGGCGTCCGCGGACTGCTGATCGGACTATACGGAACGGAGAAAGAGATGCGTAATTGGCTGGGCCTGCTTGCGGTAGGCGCTCTTGTCCTGCAACCGCTCACCGTCTCACAGGCGCAAGCAGCGAATGCGCTGGAACGGGCCATCGCAGACGCACAACCTTGCAGGTCGCTCAAGGCGAAGGTCTCGAGTTTTGGGATTACCGTGCAGGTCGGCGTCGACAAGCTCGATTCCGTGAAGATCGAAAACCTCCAGGTATCGGTGAATGGCGACGCCGCGCAGGCCAGTGCCCGAGGCACGTTGGCCTGCAAGACATCGGACGAAGCTCTCGTCAAAGGCGGGTTCTCGGCGACCGCGGAAGTCCATCTGCAGGTCGACCTTGCGACATGCAAGACCACCGAGAGTTCGATCGAGATCTTGCAGACTGGCGGTCGCTTCGGCGATGTTGTCAAAGGACTGCAGACCGAGATTTCCGACGCGCTGCGCCGAAGTCTCGAGAAGAACATCGCGAAGATCTGCGAGAGGTAATCGACGAGGCGCTCCCACTCCCTATCGATCATCGGCGCGGAGGAATTCATCGTCCATCCGATCGCCGGGAAGAGAAGGCGCGGTTCAGTCGCCACATTCCATCAGCACACCTGCAATTAGCGGAATCCGAAGAAACTCAAAATCGCGCGTACGATTACGACAGCGCCGACAAGCCAGATCAAATTGTTCATGGGGAACCGTTCTCCTGTTTAGGATCGGGCCACTGTGACCCGATCACATAACGGTGAGGCAGGGCTTGGAGCTCCCAACCGGTCGCATTGGGTAGCGTGCCGCCTCCGGAGCAAAACCAATCTCCGGCTTCATAGCTTTCAATAGCTGCACGAGCGAGCATTGCCGGGTCTGAACCCATCCGCGCATGCCGGGTTTACCGATGTATTCCGCTGATATTGATAATCCTGGTGATCCTGCCTTGCAGGCGACGTACAGGAAGACGTGATCGCGGATACACCGATCAGCACTCCGGCCACCAATGTCAAAAATCGGTTCATCTGAACGTCTCCTCGCAAGGTTGTCATGGTGGCAATCTACCATGTCAACACGAGCTTATGCGAAAACTTCTGGCTCGCTAATTGCACGCTGAGCTGAGCCGAAACATTCGTATGATTGATCAACCAATCTCAATTCGTGATGTGTCGAACCTCAGCCGATGATCAAATTCGCTTCAGTCTACTCTGGTCGGGCTATTCTGCCGTTATGGAAGTAGTTGCATGACCGTTAATAGTCAGGCGAATTTGATTTTGACTTGAATAAATCGCGGTTCTTCAGTAGAATTACGCCATAAAAAAGTAATATAAATGGGAGGATACTATGTCGTCAACTCGGTTTGATCCGATTCTGCTTCATCGCCAACATTTCATTGATGAGGTCACGTGCCTCGATGAAATCTTCGATGTTCTGGAGGAGTGGCCGGAGGACAAACGGGGTTTGGCATATGACACGCTGTTGAAGGCGTGCAGAGATACCGCCAACGGGCGTTTCCCGCTGAGCGCTGCACGCGAGAATTTCCGGCGTTTTCTGAAGATGTCGGGCGTGCTGGCGAAGGTCGAAGGCGGCCCCAAATTTGAGCGGCTGATGAACGAGCATATGGGCAATGCTTAGCAAGACACAGGCTTGTTACAAGACCATCCGAAAGCAGGGGAGGACGCGCCGTCACATCATCTGCGGCGCGTCTAGTCTCAATGTCTGCTGGCCTGACGCGGTCGCAATCCTTCAGATTCGCTCCTCGCCTTCAGGTCTTTGTTTTCACGCATATCGTTGTCGCAAAGCCGCAGCACAAGTTTTGCGCGCCTTGCTTTGATGATCGCCTATGTCTTGGCCACAAAGCATCGCGGCAAGGCCTGCCAAGAGGCAAATGCCTGTTCGGGTGTCGGATCTCGACAAATCTTAGCCAAGGCCGGCGTTGGCCCAATCGCATCGGAAGACCAGCATGGGCTTCGAAAATCCCTTGAACCGTCGGCGCGCTACGTCAGCGAAGAGATCGGCGGCGCCGTATTCCCGAAAAATATTCTCCGAGACGAGGATCTGGTCGCTGCCGGCTGCCGCACAGAGACGCGCGGCAAGTTGCACGGTCGAGCCGAAGAGGTCGTTGCTGTCCTCGACCGGTTCGCCGCAGTCCAGACCGATGCGGATATGGATCGGCTCGGTGTTGCCGCCGTTGTAACGCTCGAATTCCCGTTGGATCGCCATGGCGCATTCGACGGCTGCCGTTGTCGCGGCGAAGGCCGCCATGATGCCGTCGCCGGTATGCTTGACCTCGCGGCCTGAATTCTGGCTGAGGCATCGGCGCACGATGGAATCATGGGCTCTGACCATTTCGGTCGCAATCCGGTCGCCGAGGCGCGATGTCATCGCTGTCGATCCGACGATGTCGGTAAAGAGGATTGCCCTGTGGCCGGGATCGACGTCGCTGGACGACTGACCGGGTGCCGGCTCAGGATCGTGAATTCGGCCGAGAAAAGCCTCGACGGCTGACAAGGCGACCTCGACGACCTCGCCGGCGACAAAGCCGTGGGCCTCGCGATGCACACATTGCGCGGTTTCCGCGTCCGGCGCATCCACGAGGCAAAAGGCGGTCCCACGCCGCTGATCGAACCAGTAGGTCAGGAACTTGACGCCGTACTTGTCCTGGATGTCTAGATCCATGCGATGCGCCCGGGCAACGTCGGCGGCTGTCGTTCCTTCAAGAAAGTGTCGATCCATGAAAATAGGCATCGCGCGCTCCTCCCAGATCCGCCGCGTGCAGGATAGATGACATTGTACGACCCGGATGAAACTCCGTCCACCTCTGGGACAATCCATGAATGATTATAGAGGTTTTTGCTTCCAGCAACGCATATGAGTTGCTGTAATCCTTGTAGAGTATAAAAGGAAAGACTGAGTTTTAATCAGCAGGCCTGGGAGGGGAAGCCCGATATTTACCATAATCAGTCGCTTAATGACTGATTGCAGGACCCCAGCTCAAGCTCCACGTTCGCAAACGCGCCCGCTGTAGGGGATCTGGAGGGGACGAAGAGGAACGTCTACACTGCGAGCATCGCTGACCAAGATCAAATCCCGTGAAGCCACGCTTCGGCTGGTGACGCGGCCTACCAACGGCACGCAACTTGCATCGTACCCATGAGCTCCACTGAAATTGGGAAAAGCTGTAGCAAAGTGAGACAGACGGCACATTTTCGACCGGTTGGCTTGGCCTCAATGGGGCTCGGCCATTATGCCGTTATTAACTCTGTGTGGGACGCCGCGCGCACACTCCTGCGCGACTGGCCGGTAGACGACGGTGAAGAGTATTTCGAAGCCGTCAAGTCGTGTCTGGATGCGATTATCGGCGATCTCCCACCTGAACATGTGCGGGCGGCCTTCATCAGGGCGGCACAGGAGGCCGGCATCGCCGTCATAGAAGCGGCCGACTGAGTATCTGGCTCGCCTCGACCCCAGCCTCCGGCTGGCCACACCCATCCTCAAAGCCATATCGTCCCAACGCTTGACTTTTCCTGCCGAAGTTCTAACGTAGAACAAAACAGGAACATTGGAGATGATCATGACGCATACGGAACAGGTGATCGCCAACGCCCTCGCGCTCGTCGAAGCGTCCCGCGCAGCCCGCGAGCGGGATCAACAGCGGCGCGCCGCCTGGCAGAGAAAGGTCGAACTCAGCCGGCCGCTGCCGCCCTTGCCGCGGCCGGTTCAATTGCCGTTGGCGCTGAACTGATGCGACCGGCAAAAGCCTTGGAACCCCATCGGGCACGCCCCGAACAAACTGGACCTGGTCAAGCCTGGCCGGATCAAACCTGGCCCGATCAAGCCTGGCCCGATCGAGCCTGGGAAGTCGAAGCCGTGCTTGCGTGGCATGACGACAATGCCAAGGCGGCGATACGCTCGCTGCTCGATGACTGCAAACATCTCCGCCAGCAATTGGCGCTGGCGGAAAGGGTGATGAGCCGCGGCATGGCCCGCGGATGGGCGCCGCGATACGAGCGAGATACCCTCTGAAACCGAGGCAATCCGGACCCGGCAAGAGGCGTCAGCCGGCAGCGCTCGTCTCCGGATCGATTGCGGGGAGCAGGCTTCGGGCGATGACGGCTCCGAACCAGTGCGATCGCCACCACGGCGCCGACCCATGCGCCATACAAGCTCTGCCCGAGAATGACGCCGGCAAGGACCGGCGTGACGATGTCGGTGACGACGACAGGCGGCTGCGTCGCCCCCATGACGATGCCCTGGCGTTGCTGCGGGAGGTGCACGGATAGCGCCGGGGCGACCGTCAGTGCAAAGAACGGCGAAGGGGAGGGTGCGATGTCGGTTGCGGTTTCGGCCAAACATCGCTCATTCTCCATTCCTGTGGCGATCATTAAAATGGAGGCCGGCGTCAGCCAGCCTCCATTGCGTCATGCCGGGCGCTCTTCGGCGGCGTTCGGCCGCCATTTGATGAGCCTGCTTTCGACCACATCGAGAACCCTGTCGATGATCAGGACGAAGATCGCCAGGATGATGATACCGGCGAATACGCCGACAGCATCGAAGTTGCCTTCCGCCTGGGCGATGAGGTAGCCAAGTCCTGCCGACGCGCCGAGATATTCCCCAATGATCGCGCCGACCACTGCAAACCCTACTGAGGTGCGCAGCGACGACAGGATCCAGCTGGCAGCGGCGGGGAAGTAGACATGACGCAGCAGATCCGACCGCTTGGCACCGAGGATTTTCGCATTGGCAAGAACGACAGGATTGACTTCGCGCACACCCTGCATGGCATTGAAAAAGGTGATGAAGAAGACAAGCGTGACCGCTAGTGCCACTTTGGACCAGAGACCCAGGCCGAGCCAAAGAACGAAGATTGGCGCGAGAACGACGCGTGGAATGGCATTGAGTGCCTTGATAAACGGATCGAGAACGCGCGCCGCGCTACGGCTGAGACCGAGCCAGACACCGGCGGCGACACCGAGACCCGTGCCGATGATGTAGCCGAGCACGGTCTCAGTCAGGGTTATCGAGATGTGCTTGTAGAAGCCCGGATCAACAACCCAGGTTATAAGCTGGTTGAAGATATCAAGGGGCGCCGGGAAGAAGAAAACATCGATGACACCGAGGGTGATGCCGAGCTGCCAGCCTCCAAGAATAAGAACCAGGAGACACAGCTGGATGATGCGTTCAGTCACGACGTTCATAGCTTTTCTCCACTTCGCCGCGCAGGCTCGCCCAGATATTGCGGTACAGATCCATAAAGCGAGGATCGAGTTTGATTTCCGCGACGTCGCGGGGGCGCTCGAGTTCCACCGGGAAGCTTTCGATGACCCGCGAACGAGGACCAGCTGCAAGAATTGCAACACGGTCGCCAAGGGCAATGGCTTCCTCGAGGTCATGCGTGATCATCACCACGGCCCTGCGCTCTTCCTGCCAAAGACGCAGCAGTTCGTTTTGCATGAGGTGCCGCGTGTGAATATCGAGGGCCGAAAAGGGCTCGTCCATCAGGATGACTTTGGGACCGGCGATCAGGGCCTGCGCCATCTGGACACGCTTGCGCTGGCCACCGGAAAGCTGATGCGGATAGCGATGCTCAAACCCTTTAAGTCCGACTTTCGAAAGCCAGTTCATCGACCGCTCGCGCCGCTCCGCGCTCGGCACACCTTTGAACAGCAGTCCCAGTTCGACATTCTCGATCGATGTCTTCCAGGGCAGCAGGGCATCCTGCTGGAAAAGGTAGCCGATATCGTTTTGGACACCCTTAACCGAAGCGCCATCGATCGTCACCGTGCCGCTGGCAGGCCTCAGAAGACCGGCAATGGCGTTGAGCACGGTACTTTTGCCACAGCCCGTCGGGCCGACGATGGCGAGAAACTCGCCATCGGCAACCGTCAGGTTCACGTCCTGCACGGCGACATAGGAGCCGAATGCCATCGTGACCGCGTCGATCGATACCATTGGCCTTTTATTGTGTTTGCCCGTTGGGACGGATATGGGTTTTACGACAGCCAATGCCATGGCCTCCTCCTAGTCAGTTGATGGTCTTGTCCGTGACCTTGTCCACGAAGGCGTTCGTGTAGGTTTTGGAAAGATCGATGGTCGCGGCGGCAACCTTTTCGTTGAAGCTCTTCAAGACGGCGAGCGGTGTCTGAGTGTCGGTCTCGCTGAACTTGCCGTCGACCGAGAAGATCGGTTTGGCATTTTCGACGGCCTTCACGTAGGTCTCCCTGTCGCCGGAGACGAATTCCTTCGGCAGTTTTTCGACGATCTCTTCGGCGCTGTGATTCTTCATCCACTCCAGGGCCTTAACGGTCGCATTGGTGACTTTCTGGATGGTTTCCGGGTTTTCGTCGATATAGGCCTGAGTCGCGTAGAGAACCGAGGTCGGGTAGATTCCGCCGTAGATTTCCTTCGCCCCCTCATCGCTGCGGGCGTCGATGAGGATCTTCCCGACACCCTTTGCTTCGATGAAGGTCGCGGCCGGATCATAGTTGACCAGAAGGTCGACCTTACCCTGTTCCAGCGCCGCAACGGCAGCCGACCCGGATCCGACACCGATCAGCGACACGTCATCGGCCGATAGGTTGTGGCGCTGCAGATAATAGCGCACGAAGAAGTCTGATGATGAGCCAGGTGCGGTGATACCGATTTTCGCACCCTTGATCGTGTCAGGCTTGGCCGGATCGAAAGTGGCGTTCTTTCCACCGGCAAGCACGAGACCGGAATTGCGGGCCAGCTGCACGAAGCCGACAACGGCCTTGTTCTGCGACTGAATCTGGATGGTGTGGTCGTAGAAGCCGACGGCAATATCCGTGGAACCGGCAACGAGCGCCTGAAGCGTCTTGGAGCCGCCGGATGCAAAATTCTCGACGGTTACGTCCAAACCTTCCTTTTCATAAAGGCCAAGGCCGGCGGCCACGGGAAAGGGCAAGTTATTGAGATTGTAGGATCCGACGCTGATGCGGACCGGTTCGGCAAGCGCCGTTCCTGCAAAAGCAACGGTTGCCGCGAGCGCGAGCATGAGTTTACGCATGATATTCCTCCACTGATAAATTATGTGGCACCCTCCCGGTGGCCACTTGAAGTTACGCCGCGCGAACGATCCTGCCGAGCGGTTTTGCAAAGACCTGGCCCTCAAAGAGCCGCCGGGCCGTTCTCAGTATTCCCGCAATGGTCTTGCCGTCGCGGGTATCCAGTTTCACGTCCAGGCGACCGCTTGGATGTTCCAAAACAAGTGTAGTTGGTGGCGATTGCTTGCCGATCAGCAACGAGGCAATGGTGCCGTCGTTGATACAGGCGGTCGCGATGCCCACGGCACCGGTTGTCGCGAGCGACGGGTGACATTGCAGCGGCATGAAATAACGGACGCTCAGGTGTCCGCCATTTCTGGGTCTGCCGATCAACACCGGCTTCGGCGTCACCTGATCGCTGACATCGCCCATGCCCATGAGCCGGCCCGCTTCCAATCGCAGACGCTCAAGGCGCTGCAGCAATACGGCGTTGCCATTGAGTTCTGCGGCCGATTCATAACCGCTGATCCCAAAGGGTTCGGCAGCGACGAGCATCATCGGCATTGCACAGTCGATACAGGTTACGTCGATGCCGTCGATTGTGTCGTGCGGATTGCCGGTCGGGAAAAGCGTGCCGGTGCGAGCGCCGGCAGCATCCATAAACGTCAGGGCGATCGGGGCTGCCAATCCTGGGACGCCGTCAATCGCGGCGTCGCCGAGATAAGCGACCTGGCCATCCGGCGTTGGAACCTCGGCCTCAATCAGCTTGCCGGTGTTGAGGTTATGAATTTTGACACGGGTGACTGGGCCTGCCGTCTTCACCAGACCAGCCTCAATTGCGAACGGTCCGACAGCTGCCAGCATGTTTCCGCAATTTGGCGAGGTGTCGACCAACTGCTGATCGATGCGGACCTGTGCAAAAAGATAGTCGATATCCGCGCCTTCTACACTGGACGGTCCGACAATAGCAACTTTGCTCGTCACGGGATTGCCGCCACCGATCCCGTCGATCTGGAGAGGGTGCCCGGAACCCATGATGGATAGGAGTATCGCGTCCCGCTCGGCTTTGTCGCAAGGGAGATCCGACGACAGGAAGAACGGCCCCTTCGAGGTTCCGCCCCGCATGAGAACACAGGGTATGGCGATCAGGTCGTTCATCGTCGCTTCCATTACCAATGTGATTTTCGTATCAATCGGCTTCGTTATTGCATTTAGCGGAAAGTTGATTAATTTGTGAAATGCGAATAATGAAGGGAATGATGCGTTGTGAGCATTAATTGCGAGATTTTGGATTTGCGGGCCTTTCTGGCGGTCGTAGAGTTGGAAAACTTCCACCGCTCGGCTGAACTGCTCAACCTGTCACAACCGGCCCTCAGCCGACGAATTCAAAAGTTGGAACTCGCCATAGGCGCGCCGCTGCTTGAACGAACGACACGGCATGTTTCCACCACCGCTTTGGGGGCCGAACTCATCCCCTTGGTGAGACGCATGCTGGAAGAATTCGATACATCGCTTTTTGCGGTTCGCGATGCCGGATCACAGCGCAGCGGGCTCGTCACGATCGCGTGTCTGCCGACGGCCGCGTTTTATTTTCTTCCGACGGTCATTAAGCAGTTCAGTGTTGAATATCCCCACATCCGGTTTCGGATTCTCGACTTACCGGCGACCGATGGTTTGCAAGCCGTTGCGCGAGGGGAAGTCGAGTTCGGTATCAATATTATGGGATTATCCGATCCCGACCTCGTCTTCGAGCGGCTGATCGAGGATCCGTTCGTTCTTGCGGCTCGCAATGACCATCCGTTAGCATTGAGAGATGAACTGGAATGGGGAGATCTGACACCCTATCAGCTTATCACGGTTCATCGTTCCAGCGGCAACCGAACGCTTCTCGACGCCGCATTGGCCAAATCCAACCTGAAATTGCGATGGTCCTATGAGGTGACCCATCTTTCGACGTCACTCGGTCTTGTCGAAGCCGGATTGGGAATTTCGGTTCTGCCAAAGCTCGCGACCCCCCAGGAGGATCATCCGTTCCTCGTTACCAGACCGATCCGAAACCCGGAAATATCCCGTACAATCGGCATCGTCCGCCGCCGCGGAGGAACGCTGTCTCCGGCGGCCGAACGGTTTATGACGATGTTGATCGGAACCTGGGCTGGGAAGAAGCTCACTGGAAATCCATGATTCCAAGTCGGGGTCAGAACGGACAGCTCCCACAGACATGCTAGAGCGCCGTGCGTCCTTCGGCAATGGTGCGGGTGAGGCGCAGGGCGAGGGCGGACCGCAGCCGGATTAGCCTCGGAATCTTTCCCCTATGTGGCCTTTGAATTCACCGGAGCCATTGCGCCAGAGCGTCTGCGATGATCTTGTAGCGTCCTGCAATCGCAACGCTTTCCGGTGATTCCCAATGTTCGATATTCTGTGGCGCGGCCTGGTGATCGGCGCCGGCGCAACCATCCTCATGGACCTCTGGGCGATCCTGCTCACCCAGTTCGGCCAGTCGGCGCCCAACTGGGCTCCGGTGGGGCGCTGGTTCTGGCACCTCGGCCGCGGCAAGGTCTTTCACGAGAGCATTGCCGACGCCGAGCCCTATGCCCATGAGCTGGCGCTCGGCTGGATCAGCCATTATGCCGTCGGCATCCTCTATGGCGTGATCTTTGCCATGATCATGGGCTCGGCCTGGCTGGCGGCTCCGACATTTCTTCCCGCCTGGGTCTTCGGCATCGTCACCGTCGGGGCAGGGTGGTTCCTGCTGCAGCCCGGCCTCGGCATCGGCTGGGCCGCCGCCAAACATCCGACCCCGAACAAGGTCCGGTGCTTCAACCTTCTCGCCCACACCGTTTTTGCGCTGGGGCTCTACGGGACGGCACTGATCATCGGCTGAGACCAGCCAAAACCCCTCCCCAACCCCTCCCCACAAGGGGGAGGGGCTAAACCGCGGCCGGAGAGCCAGCAACAAAAGCGAGCTCTTGCTCGCTGTGACCGTTCTACGGATTATTGCGACAGAGGTTATCGCAAGCAGTGCGGCATCTTAGCCCCTCCCCCTTGTGGGGAGGGGTTGGGGAGGGGCTTTTCTTGGATCCACACGAACCAGAATGTCTTACCGCGCCGCCCAGTTGGCGCCGCGGCGGAAGATGGTCTTCATTTGGGGAACGTCGAATTCCTTGGCCTGATGGCCGAGCGAGGAATAGAAGACGCGGCCTTTGCCGTATTTACGCTTCCAGACGACAGGCATGACGACGCCGTCGATCCAGTAGGCGTGATCGCCGGTGAATTTCGTCGTCGCCAGAACCTCGTTCGAGGGGTCGACATGCATGTAATATTGCTCTGAGGTATAGGGGAAATCGGCGATACCCTCCACGAGCGGATCGTCAGGCCGTGTGATGTTGACGGTATAGTCGATGATGTTGCCGGGGTGAGCCACCCACTGGCCGCCGATGATGAACTGGTAATCGACGGAGTCGCGGAAGGCATCGCCTGCGCCGCCGTGATAGCCGGCGATACCGACGCCGCTTTCGATCGCCGTGGCGAGGTTCTTGACCTCCTCCTTCTCGATCTTCGACATCGTCATGATCGGCACGACGAGGCTGAGATCATGGACGGAAGGGTCGGCAAGCGCCTCGGTGCCGTGTTCGAGATAGACCTTGAAACCGTCTTCCTCGAGCATGGTCTTGATGATTTCGGCGCACTCCTGCGGCTCATGCCCGCTCCAGCCGCCCCAGACGATCAGTGCTTCACGCATAGTCTTTCCTCCTGAAACTTATTTCGCCAGCCGTCCGTCGACGATGGAATCGGACAGCGGGGCAGGGCGCTCCGTCGCCGTGGTGATCGTGACCGTTCGGCCGGTCGCGGCGGCGGTGTGGAATGCTTCCATGACTTCGAGCACATGCAGCGCCAGGTCGCCATTGGCGCGGTGCGGCCGGTTGGAGCGGATCGCATGCGCCATGTCGGCGACGCCGAGCGAGCGGTAGTTGCCGTCGGCATAGGGCGCGGTGACCGGTTGGCCCTCGAACGGACCGCCCTTCTTCAGATATTCCACCGGGCCGGCGAACTTGTTGGGATCGGGAACAACAAGCGTGCCTTCGGTTCCATAGACCTCCAGCGGCACATGCTTGTGGCCGGCGACATCGAAGCTCATGGCGATCTGGACGACGGCGCCGTTGGCAAAGGCCATCATGCCGGTAATATGGGTCGGCACATGTACGGGAATACGCTCGCCATTGCGCGGTTCGCTGGTGATCAGCCGTTCCGCGCGCGGCGTCGTCGCAAAGCCCGCAACTTGTGAAACCGATCCGAGAAGATTGACGAGATCGGTGATATAATAGGGGCCCATATCGAGCATCGGCCCGCCGCCGACTTCATAAAAGAAGGCCGGGTTCGGATGCCAGCGCTCATGGCCCGGGCACATGAAGGTCGCCGAGCCGCCGACCGGCTGCCCGATGACGCCTTGATCGATCAGGGCGCGCGCCGTCTGATGGCCGCCGCCGAGGAAGGTGTCGGGGGCAGCACCAATGCGCAGATTCCTCGCCTTGGCGGCCTCCGCCAATTTTTTCCCTTCCGCGAAATTAATCCCGAGCGGCTTTTCCGAATAGGTGTGCTTGCCGGCCTCGAGTGCCTGCAACGCCACGGCAACATGGGCCTTCGGGATCGTCAGATTGACGATGATCTCGACCTTGGGATCGGCGAAAAGCTCCTCGACCGTCTTGACGGGAACATTGAATTCCGCAGCCTTTGCTTCCGCCAGCTCCCGGTTGAGATCGGCGACGCCGCGGATGTCGAGAATGGGAAAGGATGCCATCGCCGTGAGATAGGCGCCCGAAATATTGCCGCATCCGATGATGCCGATACCGACCTTGTCCATGAATTCCTCCATTAAGTCTTGATTGTGTCGCTCCTCAGAGCGCCGGCCCTGTCGTGCTCCAGGGCGATTCGTAGAGTTCGTAGAGCGCCACTGCCGCCGCACCCTGCGCCCAGAAATCATCGGTCGAATCGTCGAAGACGAGCTCGCTCACCCCACGCAGCGATGGCGGAATGGCGAGCGTATAGGCATCGCGCAGGCTGTTGAGAAAGGGTTCGCCGAGCGCCAGGCTCGACCCGACCAGAATGACCCGCGGCGGCGCAAACAGCGTAACGATGTTGGCAATGGTCAATCCCACCGCTTCGCCGGCGCGGATGGCGGCGCTGATCAGCCGGTCGTCATCGGCCTTGATCAGGGCCTGGGCATGGTTCATGCCGCGCCCGAGACGGATCGCTTCGGCAAAACGCCCGTCGGCCTGCTGTTCGCCGAGGATCGCGCTTTCGCCGGCCTGGCTGAAAAGCCGGACGACGCCGTTCGGTCCCATGCCGAGCACGAGATCGCCGAGATTGTGGCTGAGGCCGCCGGCGCCACGAAACAGGCTGTTGCCGTGCAGGACCCCGAGACCCAGCGTCTGCTCTAGCGAAATCAACACCATATCTTCGAGATCGCGGGCCTTCCCGAACCAGTGATGGCCAAGCGTGATGGCGTGGGCGTCGCTTTCGACAATGGTCGGCGTCGCCAGCCGCGTCGACATCTCGGCGGCGAAATCGACATTGGTGTCGCGAAAGATCGGGCTGCTCCTGATATAGCCGGTGCGGTGCTCGATGACGCCGGGAAAGCCGAGGCAGACGCTGTCGACATCCTCCAGCGAAAGCCCGGCATCGACGACGCAGCGCCGGACACCATCCTCGACCAGATCGGCGATGACGCCGATCGGCTGCCGGTCGATGCGGATCGGCAAGGCGAGCTTCGACAGCACGTCGCCGCGGAAATTGGTGACGACGAAGACCATCCTGTTGGCGGCGATCTTGGCGCCGACCACGCGGGCGGCATCGGGATTGAGCTCCAGCATCACCCGTGGCCGGCCGCGCACGGCCTCATTGCGGATATCGCCTTCGTGCCGCGGCAGGATCAGCCCGTCGTCGAGCAGCGAGGCGGTGATCGCCGAAACGGTCGTGGTGGAAAGTTCGGTACGCTCGCTGATCTCTATCCGCGAGATCGGACCATGGCGCCTGATGGTATCGAGCACGTTCAAGCGATTGATCGCGCGCATTAATTCGGGATCTGCAGTCTTCATTGGAACTAGCCAGGCGAGCGTTTCGTTGGGGCGGAACCCAAATATTTTTAACGGGTTACGAAATAAATAGTCGGGAATTCAGCGGTCCTGTCAAGCGCATTTGATAAAAATAGAGGCATTGGGTTGACAATATGCGAAAGCTCCGTTGAATTAATCCGCATAGGGGAAAAATTGTGAGGATAGGCCCCTGGGAGGAAAATCATGACTTTTAGGTTCAAGGGCGCCGCTCCTAGCGGCAGGCGTATCGCATCCATGGCCGCGGCAGCCGGCATGTTGCTGGCCGGCGCAGGCGCAGCGTCTGCGGCGACGGTCGTCAAGTGGCTGCATCTCGAGCTCGACCCGAAATACGTGGCGGCCTGGGAAGACATCGTCAAGAAATACGAGGCCCAGCATCCCGACGTCGATATCCAGATGCAGTTTCTCGAAAACGAGGCCTTCAAGGCCAAGCTTCCGACATTGCTGCAATCCGACGACGTGCCCGATTTCTTTTTCAGCTGGGGCGGCGGCGTCTTGAAGCAGCAGTCCGAAACCGGCGCGCTCCAGGATGTGACGCCGGCTCTGGACGCCGATGGCGGCAAGCTGCGTAGCGCCTATACCCCGGCTTCCGTAAATGGCCTGACCTTCGAAGGCAAGACCTGGGCTATTCCCTATAAGGTCGGTCTGGTCAGCTTTTTCTACAACAAGGAGCTGTTTGCCAAGGCCGGCGTCAAGGCCGAGGACATCAAGAACTGGGCTGATTTTCTCGGCACGGTGAAGAAGATCAAGGCAGCCGGCATCGTGCCGATCGCCGGCGGCGGCGGTGAGAAGTGGCCGATCCACTTCTACTGGAGCTATCTCGTCATGCGCGAAGGCGGACAGAAGGTCTTCGAAGCGGCAAAGACCGGCCAGGGCGAAGGGTTCCTCGATCCCGCGATCGTCAAGGCGGGCGACGATCTCGCCGAACTCGGAAAGCTCGAACCCTTCCAGCCCGGCTATCTCGGCTCGACCTGGCCGCAGGCGCTCGGCGTCTTCGGCGACGGCAAGGCTGCGATCATCCTCGGCTTCGAAAATACCGAGGCCAACCAGCGCAAGAATGCCGGCGACGGCAAGGGTCTCGCACCCGAAAATATCGGCCGTTTCGCCTTCCCGGCGGTTGATGGCGGCGCCGGCAAGCCGACCGATACGCTCGGCGGTCTGAACGGCTGGGCCGTCACCAAGAAGGCATCCAAGGAAGCGATCGATTTCCTCGCCTTCCTGACCAATGCGGACAATGAGCGGGCGATGGCCAAGGCCGGCATGCTTCTGCCCGTTGCCGTCGGCGCCGGTGACGGCGTCACCAACCCGCTGCTTGCCGAATCGGCAAAACAGCTGGCCGGTTCGACCTGGCATCAGAACTATTTCGACCAGGATCTCGGTGCGGCGGTAGGCCGTGTCGTCAACGACGTGTCGGTGGAAATCGTCTCCGGTCAGATGAATTCCAAGGACGGCGCCCAGATGATCCAGGACGCTTTCGAACTGGAACAATAACCAGCGCCTGCAGACCCTCCTGGCGCTCCGCAAAAATTCGGAGCGCCAGCATTGCTGCCGACGAGATGCGAAAGCAGGACCCATGGCCAATATTTCAGTCCCATCGATAACCACAGCCGCCAGGCCGGCAAGAAGAGCCGCAAACAGCAAGAGCTCGGTCGCTCATGACCGGCTGGCGGTGCTGTTGATCTTCCTGCCGCCGGCGCTGCTGCTTTTCACGCTCTTCGTCATCATGCCGATGGGCGAGGCGGCCTGGTACAGCCTCTACAAGTGGAATGGCTACGGCACGCCGACCGAGTTCATCGCGCTGCGCAATTTCCAGGTTCTGTTTCGAAATGCGGCTTTCACCCAGGCGCTGGTCAATAATGGCCTGATCATCGTGATCTCGATCTGCATCCAGGTGCCGCTCGCCATCTGGCTGGCCACCATGCTGGCGCACCGCATTCCGGGTGTCGTCGGCTACCGCCTGATCTTCTTCCTGCCCTATGTGCTGGCGGACGTTGCCGCGGGTCTTATCTGGCGCTTCGTCTATGATGGCGACTATGGCCTGTTTGCCGCCGTTTCCAACTTCTTCGGCTTCGCCAACCCTTATGTGCTCGCCGACAAGGACGTGGCGATCTATGCCGTGCTTGGCGTCATCGTCTGGAAATATTTCGGCTTCCACATGATGCTGTTCATCGCCGGCCTGCAATCCGTCGACAAGAGCGTGCTGGAGGCAGCCGAAATCGACGGCGCCACTGGCTGGCAGAAGTTCCGTTACGTCACGCTGCCGCTGCTCGGCTCGACCTTGCGTCTTTCCATCTTCTTTGCCGTCGTCGGCTCGCTGCAGCTCTTCGACATGATCATGCCGCTGACGGGCGGCGGGCCGTCCAACTCTACCCAGACGATGGTCACCTTCCTCTACACCTATGGCGTCATGCGCATGCAGGTCGGCCTCGGCAGCGCCGTCGGCGTCGTGCTCTTCATCATCTGCGTGACGCTCGCCTTCGGTTACAAAAGGATATTCATGCGCCATGACTGATATGAGCTCTTCCATCCGCATGAGCACATCAACACGCGTCTATCTCTACGCGTCGCTGAGCCTGATTGCCGCGATCGTGCTCGTGCCGCTGCTGACGACCGCACTCGGTGGCTTCAAGACGCTGGGCGACCTGCGCACCAATCCCTTCGGCCTGCCGACAGAGTGGCAATGGGCGAATTATACCGACATTCTCTTCGGTGAACGCTACTGGCTGCAGATCGGCAATTCGCTGGTGATCGCGTCGCTCACCGTCCTCCTGACGCTGATCGTTTCGTCGATGGCGGCTTTCGCCTTCGCCCATGTCCGGTTCTTCGGATCGTCGTTCCTGCTCAATTATTTCCTGCTCGGCCTGATGTTTCCGGCCGCGACCGCGATCCTGCCGCTGTTCATCCGCATCCGCGATCTCGGCCTGCTCGATACCTATTGGGGCGTGGTGCTGCCGCAGGTGGCTTTCGGCCTCGGCATGAGTATCCTGCTGTTTCGAAACTATTTCCGCAACCTTCCGGAAGAATTGTTTCAGGCGGCTTTCGTCGACGGTTGCGGTTATCTCAGATTCTTCTGGCATATCTCGCTGCCGCTTTCCCGCCCGATCGTCGCCACCGTCAGCATCATCTCCTTCGTCGGTAGCTGGAACAGCTACATCCTGCCGCTGATCATGCTGAACTCGGAATCGAAATATCCCTGGCCGCTCGGCATCATGGTCTATCGCGGCGAGTACGGCACGGAGTGGCAGCTGGTGCTGGCCTTCATCACGCTGACCATCCTTCCCACCATTATCGTCTTTTTCGTCGCCCAGAGACACATCATCGCCGGTCTGACCGCCGGTGCCGTGAAGTCCTGAGCCGAACCGTTGGAGTACAATCATGGCATCCGTTGAACTCACCGATATCAGCAAGACCTATGGCGCCGTCGATGTCATCCACGGCATCTCGCTTCATATTGAGGATGGTGAATTCGTCGCCCTCGTCGGGCCGTCCGGTTGCGGAAAATCGACGCTGCTCAGAATGATCGCCGGCCTCGAGGAGATCACCGATGGCGAGATCGCCATCGGCGGCAAGGTCGTCAACGCCATGACGCCGCGCGAACGCAACATCGCCATGGTCTTCCAATCCTACGCGCTGTACCCGCACATGACCGTCGCTGAAAACATGGGCTTCAATCTGAAGCTCGCCGGCGTTGCCAAACCGCAGATCGAGGCCCGGGTGGCCGAAGCCGCCCGCATGCTGGATCTGGCCCAACTCCTCGACCGCAAACCGGCCCAACTTTCCGGCGGCCAGCGCCAGCGCGTCGCCATGGGCCGCGCCGTCGTGCGCAATCCCGCTGTCTTCCTGTTCGACGAGCCGCTGTCCAACCTCGATGCCAAGCTGCGCGTACAGATGCGCTCGGAGATCAAGACGCTGCACCAGAAGGTCAGGACGACATCGATCTATGTCACCCATGACCAGATCGAAGCGATGACGCTTGCCGACCGCATCGTCGTGCTCAATCAGGGCAGGGTGGAGCAAAAGGGGACGCCGCTCGAACTCTACAGGAAACCCGCCAATCTCTTCGTCGCCGCCTTCATCGGATCGCCGGCGATGAATATGCTCGAAGGCACGGTCGACGGCGAAAACGGTGAGCCCGCCGCCCGCCTCGGCGACGGCACGGCAATCCGCATCGCGCCCGACCGCAAGGTCAAGGCCGGCCAGGCCATCACCATCGGCCTGCGCCCCGAACATCTCGTTCCCGGGGTCGTCGCCGGTACGCCGCTTGCCGGCCGGACGATGCTGGTGGAACCGACAGGCGCCCAGACCCATGTCGTCTTCGATCTCGCCGGCCAGCAGGTGACAGCCATCGTCGACGGCGAATACCCCGCCCGTTACGGCGCCGTCTTCGAGGCGAGTATTGCGAGTGATCAGGTGCATGTGTTTGACCGCGGTACTGGTGTGGCGCTGTAGACGCAAGAATCTCCGAAAATCTTCAGATCATTGCATGCATCAAGGATGACCGACTGGTTACCTGGAAGCCCTACAGCCAGCACCTACTTGCTCAAAAGACCGAAACAGACGGATGAGCGGCTAAGCCATTTGGTTCCTCAACGATATCCGCCGCCACCGGACGTTGCCAATGCCACAAGTTGCACTATTGTCTGTCCGGCACGCAAAAACCTGATGGTGGTTATGCCGGTAGTAACTCGACATCTCATTGACCGGGGTGACGGAGCCACGGTCGAGCTTTTTCAAGCTCAAGCCGCAAGCGAAACGCCCGCAGGAGCAATCCTATTTGTCCACGGCAATCAGGGTGGCCGTCTGCTTGGAGGGATAGAGGCGGTCGACAGCGGCGCGTTGCTTCGCTTCTGTTCTGGTTTGAGTATCACTGCTGCGGCAGTCTCGCAGCCCGGTTTTGGGGCATCAGATGGCCCTCCAGATTTCTGCGGTCCCAAAACCCAGCAAGCGATCATAGCTGCTCTCGCTTTCCTGCGGGGCCAGCCTTCCGTCGATCCTGACCGAATTGTTCTCTATGGAAACAGTCGTGGTGCCGTTGCATCAGCAATGGTCGCCACCCAGGTTTCTGATCTGCGAGCAGTCATTCTATCCAGCGGCGTCTACGATCTTGAAGTCGCTTATCACGAGAGTTCAGACGGTTTGCGGTGGGCTATCGAGAAAGAGGCGGGCCTATCGAGAGAGGCCTTTCTGGCTCGCTCTGCATTGCATTATGCGCCCGAAGTTCGGTCTGAGACGCTGTTGCTGCATGGAAAGCATGACGACCGTGCTCCTGTTGCCCAAGCCGAACTCTTCTCAAAAGCACTGTCCAATGCCGGAGTCCTGGCGACGCTTCACCTCTTTGAGTGTGGACATCAGATTCCAAGGAACCACTTGCAGGGAGCTCTCAGGCCCTTCCTGCAAAGGGTGTTCAATCCGGTCGTGACGTACCATTAAGGCAGCATGACAGCTTCGGGCAGCGGGAAAGTGACGAAAACCTAAAAGAGATTAAGCCCAAACCCGCCTCTTGAAAGAGGAGAAAAAATGAAACGCATCGAGATGGAGGTGAGCGGCGGCTGCCAGTGCGGTGCCGTGCGCTACCACGCAACCGCTATGCTTGACAATTCGCATCTCTGCCATTGCCGCATGTGTCAGAAAGCCTCGGGCAACATCTTCGCGGCGCTCGTCGCCGCGCCCGATGATGCGCTCACCTGGACACGCGGCAAGCCGAGCGTCTGGAAGAGCTCGGAGCTTGTCGAGCGCGGCTTCTGCGCCAATTGCGGCACGCCATTGTTCTTCCACCACCTCGAAAACGGTCGCACCAACCTGATGATCGGTTCGCTTGACGATCCGCACGCCTTCTCGCCGCTTGCCAATACCTGCACCGAGAACATGGTGGCATGGTTCGATACGATCACGGGCATAGAAAATACCGGTGCGACCGAAGACAACGGCGCCGACTGGGCGTCGGCGATCAAGGAGAGCAACAACCAGCACCCCGATCAGGACACCACCTCATGGGCGGTGAGGGGGCGTGATGGCTGAGTCCTATCCGGTGCTGCGCTGTCCGAGGCCATGGCGTGTGGGCAGTGGCGGGGGCTTTGCTCTGCGACCGGGATCGTTGCACATCGATGCTACCGACCACCGCTAGGCGGGCGATAGCATCGGTTGACGAGGGCTACTTTGCTCCGGCGGCCGCTTCTATGACCGCAGCCACTTCCTTGGCGTGCGAGGCCAGCGAGGCGTGGCTACCCTCGACCGTCGTCACCTTGGCCTTCATCCGTTCGGCAAAGAAAGCCTGTGCGTGGGGATCAAGGACGAGGTCCTTGGAGCTCAGGACGTACCAGCTTGGCTTGTCGTGCCATGCCGCGATCTCAGCAGGCGCATCGAAGGCAGTGTGGTTGATCGGCATCTGGTGCGCTGCCAGATGTTCACCGATCTTCTTGGGAAGGTCGCCCGCTACTGCACTGGGGAATACTGCAGGATCGATGGTCAAGTAACCCTTTGCGTCTGGCCGAATGGCTACCGCTCCGGGGGTTGCCGGACCGCTTGCTGCCAATGCTGTGATGGTTTCACCTTTCTCGGGCGCAAAGGCCGAGACATAGACGAGTGATGCCACCTTGGCGTTGTCGCCCGCCTCGCCGATCACCACGCCACCCCAGGAATGGCCCACCAGGACAACCGGGCCATCTTGCGCATCCAGCACCGCATTTGTGGGAGCGACGTCGTCAGCAAGCGAGGTCAATGGGTTCTTTACCGCAGTCACCTTGTAGCCCTTGGCAGTCAGGATTGCAGCGACGCCGTCCCAACTGGTTTCGTCGACGAAGGCGCCGTGGACAAGAACGATATTCTTAATTGTTTGATCCGGGAGAGCCGGCTGGGCCCTTGCGGGTGCAGCACCAAGCATGGCGGTCGTCAGCATTAGGGCGGACATAAGAAGAGATTTCATTTGGAGCTCCTATAGGGCGCATCAGCGCGATTGCTTAATTCGGATAATCTGCAATGCTGTCGCCTACACGACGGCAGGAAGACCAGGATGGCCTTGCCTTCGCGGAAAGGCTTGAACTGCCAGATAATTCCTCTTTGAAGACAAAACCAAACTAGGGCTTACCGAGATGGATCACCATGACCCGAGCCCCGCAATGCATGCTCCGTCGTCCAAAAATGCGATCATGCTCGCCTCTCGGGTGGATCTGCTCTCCCAGATTTTGGCCATGGTCAGCCTGCATGGCGAAATCGTCTTTACAGTCGAGCTCAGCCAACCATGGGCGCTGCGCTTTCATCCGGGAGCGGCTTATTTCTTCATCGTGCTCGAAGGGGACCTGACGGTTGTGAACGATCAGGGCCATGCCTTGCAGGTGGCAACTGGCGATCTGATCATGCTGCCGCGAGGCCTTGGGCACGGCTTGAGCGATGGCGAGTGTGCAACTGAGGCTGACTTGGCAGCCCTGATGGCGGCGCAGGTTACCGCCGAAAAACTCAATGTCTCCCACGGCGGAGGCGGCCAACAGACCAAGCTTATCGCCGGAGCCTTTCGGTTCGAAAGCGCTTCCGTGCCCTGGCTCGTATCGGCACTGCCGTCGGTCATTCACATTCCAAAAGCCAGCGGCGAGACCGCCGGATGGGCCGAGGGCCTTGGCTACTTCATGATGAAGGAAGCCCAGGAGGTGTATCCCGGCGCGTCCATCATGATTTCACGGCTGATCGACGTGCTGGTGATCAGTATCCTGCGGAGCTGGGTGCGGATCGAGCGGGGCGGCAATGTCGGTTGGCTTGGAGCGCTCGGGGATGCGCGCATCAGCCGCGCGCTCAAGGCCATCCACGACGAACCTTATCGGCGCTGGACCGTGCTCGATCTGGCTCGGGTGGCGGGCCTGTCCCGGTCCGGCTTCGCGGCGCGATTTATAGCATTGGTGAAAGAAGCGCCACTTTCCTACCACAGCCGCTGGCGGCTGACGCTCGCCTTGGGCTTGATGCGCCAGCCTGATGCCAAGGTTGGGTCGGTCGCCAGGCAAGTGGGCTATGATTCCGAAGCAGCCTTCAGCCGAGCCTTCAAGGCACAGTTTGGTTTTGCGCCCATGAATGCCAAATCGACAACTATGCAGGATCGATGATGGTGTAGATCCGGCGCAATGCATGAACTCGCCCCGATAACAGACGCGCCGCTTCCGGCCCCGTAGCGGTCGTCTATCCAAGCCGAGCCGATGTCCGTTGCTGGTGCGAACCGGACAGCCGCCGGGCCACCCCGGCGGCCGACTGCCGCGATATATTATTCCGCCGCGATCCGTGTGACGCCGTTGGCCTGGACGATCTTTTCCAGCAGCACGAGCTCTTCCTGGGTAAGATCCGTCAAAGGCGGGCGTACGGGGCCGGGGTTCTGCCCGAGGACGCGAAGGCCGGCCTTGATGATGGAGACGGCATATCCTTTCTTGCGATTGCGCAAGGCGACAAAGGGGAAGAAGAAGCCCTTCAGGATCTCGTCGATGGTTGCCTGATCCCCGGTGCGCAAGGCGCCGTAAAAACGCTGGGCAAGCGCAGGCACGAAGTTGAAAACGGCCGATGAATAGGTCGTCACACCTGCCGCGAAATAGGCCTGCGCATAAACCTCATGGGTCGGCATGCCGCCGACATAGACGAGGCGGTCGCCAAGCAGGGTGGTGATCTCGATCACCTTGTCGACATCGCCGACGCCGTCCTTGAAGCCGATCAGGTTCGGGCATTGCTCCGCCAGGCGCGCGATGCTGTCGGCGGTCAGGACGGCGTTGTCGCGGTTATAGACAATGACGCCGATGCCGACCGATTGGCAGACTGCCTTGACGTGGGCGATGAGACCCGCCTGTTCGGCAAACATCAGATAGGGCGGCAGCAGCAGCAGTCCGTCCGCGCCGGCCTTCTCGGCCGCGACTGCGATCTCGATGGCGAGCGACGTGCCGTAGCCAGTTCCCGAAATAATCGGCGTCTTGCCCGCCGACGCCTTGGCGGCCCGGATCACCTGCGGAATCTCGGCCGGATTAAGCGAGAAAAATTCACCGGTGCCGCCGGCGGCAAACAGTGCAGCCGCGTTGTAACCTGCAAGCCACTCGACATGGCGGCGGTACTTGGCTTCGTCGAATTTGAGTTGATCGTCGAAATGGGTCACTGGAAACGACAGGAGACCACTACCGACGGCCTTCTTCAATTCAATCGGGTTCATCATGAAGTCCTATTCTTACGTGTTGAAAACCGGGTCACTCGCTGTCGAGCACTTGCAGAAGTGCGGCGATATAGCCGTAGCAGAAGGCAAATGCGGTGGCGGTCGGATCCTTGCCGCTGACGGTTGGTACATGGTCGGGCATCAGCATGTATTTGAAGCCCACCTCCTTATAGATCCTGGCCGAGCGGACCATGTCCATGTCGCCTTCTTCAGGGAAGGTCTCCATGAAGGACAGCTTGCCGCCGCGAATATTGCGGAAGTGAACATTGAAGATCTTGCCGCGCTGGCCGAACCAGCGGATGACATCGTCGATTTCCTTGCCGGGATTTTCCAGCATCTCGCCGATCGAACCCTGGCAGAAATTGAGGCCGTGATACGGGTTTTCGCGCATCAGCACGAATTTCTTCAGGCCTTCCACCGTACCCAGCACACGCGTGACGCCGCGATAACCCGGCGGCGTATAGGGATCGTGCGGATGGCAGGCGAGCCGGACGCGGTTGCTTGCAGCAACAGGAACGACGCGCTCCAGGAAATAGTCGATCCGCTCCCAGTTTTCGTCCTCGGAAAGCACCCCGGCAAGACCAGGCTCGGCCTGCTGGTCCGTCTTGTCCCAGCGGAAGCTGGCATTCAGCGATCCGCCGCGTCCCAGTTCATCCGGCGTGCGGGGAATACCGATCAGGTTGAGATTGTACTTCACCGAAGGAATGCCGGCGGCCGCAACATTCTCGATCAGCTTGCAGACGGCGTCGATCTGTCTGTCGCGCTCGGGGCCGGCAAGCAGGATATCGGGATAGGAAGCCTTCTCGATCGGCTGCGACGGCAGCGGCAATTGAATCATGTCGAGGATCAGGCCGAAGCTTTCGACCTTGTCGCGATGGCGTTCGAGATCGGACAGCGTCCAGCTGCTCGGCTTTCCCGGCGGGTCGGCGTTGATATGCTTCACACCCAGTTGCGCGAAAATACGATAATCGTCGTCATCCCGCGCTGCGACCTGTGTTCCCAGATACATTTGAGTCTCTTTCGAAATTACACAATGTCGTATGACATAATATGAATTTTGAAGAGTGTCGAGCCCTATTGCTGCTCGGCGAGCATGCGGTAGCGGCGTTGGCTGGCCAGCATATGGGCGCGCATTGCCTGGCGGGCGCGTTCGGGATCCTGATCGGCGATTGCCGAGAGGATTTCGACATGTTCGGCATAAACCTTCTGAAGATAGCTGCGGTCATTGGCTTCCGGCAGCGTCGGAAACTGGCCGCGGGGGATGGCTCTGGGGCCGAAATGGCGCAGGACATCGACGTAGAATCGGTTGTTCGTGGCGGCGGCAATCGCCATGTGGAAGGCGTAATCCGCTTCCACCGTTTGCTGTCCGGTTTCGATCAGGTTCGCCATTCTGCGGTTGGCTTCCCGGATTGCCGCCTCCTGCTCGGCGGTGCGGCGATAGGCGGCAATTGCCGCCGCTTCACCCTCGGCCGCCATACGAAACTCCAGCAATTCCAGGGTTTCCGGAATGCTTTTGATTTCCACCGGCGTCAGTGACAGGACCGAATGCGCCTTCGGATCCGCGACAAAAACGCCTTTGCCCTGGATCGGTTTGACGAAGCCTGCCGACCTCAGATCGGCGATCGCCTCGCGCACCACGGTGCGGCTGACGCCGAATGTCGCTTCAAGCTGCGGCTCGGTCGGCAGTTGGTCGCCGACACGCAGCTTCCCCGTCTCGATTTGCGCCCGCAGTTGATCGATGACCTGTTGCGCCAGTCTTTGCCGGCCACCGCCGAGTGTTGTCATTGTCCGCTCCCCAATCCCTTTGCATCAAGTCTCCCGCTCGGGTCTTGCAAATCATATCAGACTTCGATAAATCATAATACGACATACGGGCGACATAATATGTCTTTTATAGTAGTCTAGGGAGGACTTACAATGAAGCATTTTTCTAAGGGCTTGTTCGTCGGCGCCGTGATCGGCGCCCTGACGATCGCTGCACCGCAGATGCAGGCTGCCACCCCGCAGGACCAGTTGGTGGTCGGCACATCGCTGGCGCAGGTTCTGTCGCTGGATCCGCAGCAGGCGACCGAAGGCAAGGCGGTCGAGATCATGTCGAATCTTTACGATCGGTTGGTCGCCAGCACGGCTGATGGTAAGATCCTTCCGCAGCTGGCGGAAAGCTGGAAGGTTGACGACAAGGGCATCACGTTTACGCTGCGCAAGGCCAATTTCGCCTCCGGCAACCCGGTCACTTCTAAGGATGTCGTCTATTCATTGGCGCGGCTCCTGAAGATGGACCAGGCCGCCGCCGCCAACCTTAAGCGCGTCGGCTACGACAAGGACAATGTCGAAAAGCTCGTCAAGGCCGTCGACGACCAGACGGTGCGCATCGATCTCTCCGAGCAGGTGACGGCGGAGCTTCTGCTCTACCGGCTGACGACGACCACCACCAGCGTGGTCGACAGCGTCGAGGTCGAGAGCCACGCCGTCGATAACGACTACGGAAACGCCTGGATGCGAACCCATTCGGCCGGCTCCGGTCCGTTCACCCTCAATCGCTGGTCTCCGAACGAACTGGTGATCCTCGACGCAAACAAGGACTATATGGCCGGCGCGCCGAAAATGCGCCGCGTCATCGTCCGGCACGTGCCTGAAAGCCAGGTCGAGCGGCTGATGCTTGAACGCGGCGATATCGATATTGCCAGCGCGCTCACCGCATCGGATCTCGCGACGTTCCAGGACAAGAAGGGCTTTGCCATCCAGCGTATTCCGACGGGCGGTTTCTACGTGCTGTCGATGAATGCCGGCAACAAATACCTCGCCAACCCGAAGGTTCGCGAAGCCATTGCCTATGGCATCGACTACAAGGGCATCGAAAAGACGATCATGGGTCCTTACGGCCGGGCGAGAAACGTTCCCGTTCCGGAGAATTTCGAATACGCCATCCCGAACCCCGATTGGCATCTCGACGTCGAAAAGTCGAAGCAGCTGCTGAGCGAGGCAGGCTTCAAGGACGGCTTCTCGCTGTCGCTGAAGACCATCGCGCAAACGCCGCGCATCGATCTGGCCACCGCCATCCAGGCATCACTTGCCCAGATCGGCATCAAGATCGACATCCAGCAGGGCAACGGCTCGGAAATCATCGCCGCCCATCGCGCCAGGGATTTCGATCTGCTGATCCCGCAGACCAGCGCCTATATGCCGAACGTCCTCGGCTCGATGGAGCAGTTTTCCTCCAATCCCGACAACTCGAAGGAAGCCAACAATGCCGGCAATTTCGTCTGGCGTTCGGGCTGGGACATTCCCGAGCTGACGGCCCTGACGGCAAAAGCATCGATGGAGCCGGACGCCAAGAAGCGGGGCGAACTCTATGTTGAGATGCAGAAGATGTTCGTCGAACAGAAGCCGGCAGTGCTTCCGCTCTTCGAGCGATTCGAGCCGATCGTCTTGTCCGGTAAGGTTCAGGGATATGTCGGGCATCCCTCGCAACTGACGCGTCTCGAGAACGTGACCAAGGTCGAAACCCAGTAATACTTCCCAGGACAGCCGATCATGAAGGAACTCTCCGTAGCCGAATTTGGCCGACGCCTGGCGCATTTGCTGGTCAGCCTGTTCATCCTCTTATGTGTGACCTTCGTGATCGGCCGCGTCTTGCCCACCGATCCGGTCGGCGCAATCGTCGGCGAGCTCGCCGATCCCGCCGCCTATGCGGCGATGCGGGCGCGTCTGGGGCTCGATCTGCCGATCTATCAGCAGTTTTTCCTCTATCTGAATGGCCTGGCGCATGGTGATTTCGGCACCGCTATTCTCACCGGCAATCCTGTCTCTTCGGACCTTGCCCAGGCCTTTCCGGCGACGTTCGAACTCGCGACGCTGGCGGTGATCATTTCGACCTTCGTCGGTGTCCCACTCGGACTGGTCGCGGCTCTCTTTCGCGACAGCTTCATCGACAAGACGGCGCGCGTGGTCGCTCTCGTCGGTCATTCGATCCCGGTTTTCTGGTTCGGCATCGTCGGGCTCGTCATCTTCTATGCCGGCCTGAACTGGGTCGGCGGGCCGGGCAGGATCGATGTCTTTTACGAAGGCCTCGTGACGCCGAAAACCGGGCTATTGTTGATCGACAGCCTGCTGCAGGGCGAGACGGAAATCTTCTGGAATGCGCTCGGCCATATCATTCTTCCTGCCGTCATCCTCGCCTATGCGGCGATGGCCTACATCACCCGCATGACCCGCAGCTTCACCCTTGAGCAGTTGAGCCAGGATTATGTCATCGCGGCCCGAGCCAAGGGTGTGAGCCCCCTCGGCACGATCTGGCACCACGTCCTGCCGAACATTGCGGTGCAGCTGATCACCATCCTTGCCATTTCCTATGGCGGTCTGCTCGAAGGCGCTGTCGTGACCGAGATCGTTTTCTCCTGGCCAGGCATTGGCCAGTACATGACGAACGCGCTGATGATCGGCGACATGAACGCTATCGTCGCCGGCACCATCATTGTGGGATTCATTTTCATGTTGTTGAACTTCCTGGCCGACGTCGCTTACGCCGTCTTTGATCCGCGCATGCGGGAGGCGGCCCGATGAGCGATGTCATCCGCAGCGAGATAGAGATCCGCCCTCCAAGTGTGTCGACCCGCGTGGCGACGTCGTTCGCGCGCGCCGGCCGCAAATTGGCCCACGAGCCGCTCGGTCTTGCCGGTTTCGTCATCCTTGGTCTGCTTTGCTTGATCGCGATCTTCGCGCCGCTCCTGGCGCCCTACGATCCGGCGATACAGGCGCTTGGTGATGCCTTGCAGCCGCCGAGCCTTGCGCATCTGGCAGGCACGGACGAATTCGGCCGTGACATCTTGAGCCGCCTCATCTTCGGCACGCGCATCACCATCCAGACCGTGCTGTCGATCTCCTTGATCGTCGGCCCGATCGGCCTGTTGATCGGCGTCGTTGCCGGCTTCTTCGGCGGGCGCATCGATGCGCTGCTGATGCGCGCCACCGATATCGTTCTCTCTTTCCCGTCGCTGATCCTGGCGCTCGCCTTTGCTGCGGCACTCGGCGCCGGCTTGACCACGGCAATCATCGCGATCTCGCTGACCGCATGGCCGCCGATTGCCCGGCTTGCGCGCGCCGAGGCGCTTGTCGTCAGAAACGCCGACTATGTGGTCGCCGCCCGCCTTTATGGCGCCTCGCCGATGCGCATTCTTCTCCTCTATATCGCCCCGATGTGCGTCCCGTCGGTCATCGTTCGCCTGACGCTCAACATGGCGGGTATCATTCTGACGGCAGCTTCGCTTGGCTTCCTCGGCCTTGGCGCCCAGCCGCCGGCGCCGGAATGGGGCGCGATGATCTCCAGCGGCCGCAAGTTCATGCTCGATTATTGGTGGGTTGCCGTGATGCCGGGTATCGCCATCCTCCTCACCAGCCTTGCCTTCAACATCGCCGGAGATGCTCTGCGCGACATTCTGGATCCTCGCCATGCAAGATCGTGATCTGCAGCCCGTTCTTTCCGTCGAAGGATTGAGCGTCCGTTTCGGCCGAGGCGCCGTGCCCGCCGTCGCCAATGTCAGTTTCGACGTCGGGCGCGAACGCGTCGGGATCGTCGGAGAATCCGGTTCCGGCAAATCGACGACCGGTCGCGCCATCATGCGCCTTCTGCCGCCGGCCGCGGTGGTCTCCGCCGAACGCCTCGATCTCGCCGGCAGTCCGTTGCTTGCAAAGACCGAACGTCAGATGGGCGCGCTGCGCGGCAAGGATATCGCGCTGATCATGCAGGATCCGCGCTATTCGCTGAATCCGGTGCTCTCGATCGGCAAGCAGATTGCCGAAGCCGCCCGCCTTCACCTCGGTCTTCATAAGAAACAGGCGCATGAGGCTGCCCGCGCCATGCTGGAGCGCGTGCGCATCAGCGATCCGGAGCGGGTCATGGCGCTTTATCCGCATCAGATCTCGGGGGGCATGGGGCAGCGCGTGATGATCGCGATGATGCTGTTGGCGAGGCCGAAGCTTGTCATCGCCGACGAGCCGACCTCGGCGCTTGATGTCAGCGTCCGAAAGGATGTGCTGCTGTTGCTCGACGAGTTGGTGCGCGAGAACAATTCCGGTCTGCTGTTGATCAGCCACGACATTCGCATGGTGGCTGCCTTTTGCGAGCGCATCATCGTCATGTATGCCGGCCGGATCGTGGAAACGCTGACCCGTATCGAGGAGGCGCGCCATCCCTATACCCGTGGGCTGATCGCTGCGCTGCCCGACCCCAGGAACCCGCTTCGCCGGCTTGCGGTTCTCGACAGGACGAAACTCGATCTGGAGATGGCGCAATGATCAATGTGCGTGACCTCGATGTCGTCTTCGCCTCCGGCAAATCAAGCAACCATGTCGTCAGGGGCATCAGTTTTCAGGTCGGCCAGGGAGAGACGCTCGGCATCGTCGGTGAATCGGGATGCGGCAAATCGACGGTGCTGCGTTGCCTCGCCGGCATGGAGGCCGGTTGGACCGGTGACATCGAACTTGGCGGCAAACCGATCGGCAAGAAGCGCTCCCGCGAGGAGCTGAAATTTGCCCAGATGGTGTTTCAGGACCCTTACGGATCCTTGCATCCGCGCCATCGTATCGGCACCGCCCTGGCGGAACCGCTGCGCGCGATGGGCCATTCCGATATCTGGTCGAAGGTCGAAAGGGCTTTGATCCAGGTCGGTTTGCCGGCGAGCTTCGCAAACCGTTTTCCGCACGAACTTTCCGGCGGCCAGCGGCAGAGGGTGGCAATCGCCCGGGCCCTGATCCTGTCGCCGCCCATCCTGTTGCTCGACGAGCCGACATCGGCGCTCGACGTCTCGGTCCAGGCCGAAATCCTCAACCTGCTTGCCGACCAGCGCGAGGAAAAGGGGCTGACCTATCTGCTTGTCAGCCACGACCTCGCTGTCATCGCCCATATGTGTGACCGGGTGTTGATCATGAAAAACGGCTGTTTCGTCGACCAACTGACCAAAGCGGATCTGCAGGCCGGCACCACGCATGATGCCTATGCACGAGAACTGTTCGAAGCGAGCTTTATCGAAGCTTGATGTCCCTCGGTCTTGTGCCGCTGCTGTCCGATTTGCGCGGAGAGCTGCCCCTCACCCTAACCTACCGGGGTCGAGCCACTCGTCTCGGCCCGTCCTGCGGACCCCCGCAAAAACGGGGCGAGGGGACGTGCCAAACGCAGCGTCGAGGTTGGGGTAAGCCGGTGTGGCATGTCCCTTCGCCCCGTTTACGGGGAGAAGGTGGCGGCAGCCGGATGAGGGGCCGCTATTACGATCTCCTGAGCCGATTAGATCCTCTTGCTCCTGTCTCAAACACCGCGAAAGCCCACATTTTCTAACGGGACACCAGTGACCGCGATCCTCAGCGCCCCTCCGTCAAAGCAGACACATGCCTGACAGCCGCGACGCTACCCCTTTCGACGAGATGGCAGGCAAGCTCGACCCGCCGCCGTGTCGCCGCAAGGCCGAGCATCATGTCGCGCAAAAGATCGAGCGCGGTGGCGCCGAGTTCGCGCATCGGAATATGCACTGTCGACAGCGGCGGATTGAGAAAGGCCGATTGCGGCAGGTCGTCTATGCCCATGACCGAGATGTCCTGCGGCACGACATAACCCATCGCCTGCAATCCCCGCACCGCGCCATTGGCAAGACTGTCGCCCGCTGTCAGGATGGCGGTGAAGGAGAGGCCTTTCTCGTGGACAAGACGGGTGATTGCTTCGGCGCCGAGTTCCGGCAGCCAGTCGTCGACCTCGAGCACCAGATCGGCATCGGCGGTCAGCCCATGATGCTGCAGGGCATCGCGCCAGCCCTCCAGGCGCCGCTCGATCGTCCGCCGCCCCGGCCTCAGCATGAATAGGATGCGTTGATGCCCGGCCTTGATCAGCCGCTCGGCGGCAATGAAGGCGGCCGAGCGGTTGCAGGGCGTCACACTGGAAAGCCGCATATAGGGATCGTCGCTGTTGACGAGCACGACGGGCTTTCCGAGATCGGCGGCCGCCGCCAGCATCTCCCCTTCGTCGACGGTCAGGATCAGCATGCCGCCAAAGCTCGGATCATCCCGCATCTCGGCGACGACCCGGGCTTCATCCCCTTTGTCGGCGATGGGGCGCATCGCCAGTTCGATGCCGAGGGCCGCCGCGCGTGCATTCAATCCTTCGAGCACATAGAGCGTGAACTGGTTGCGGACATAGTCGATCATCGCTGCGCCGGAGGCGACGAGCATGACCTTCTTGCCGGCAACGCTTGCCGGCAGCGCGTAGCTGACCGCACTTGCCGTTTCCAGCACCAGCTTGCGAATCTCCGGCCTGACGCCCTTTTCGCCGGCCAGCGCACGCGACACCGTGCTGATCGAGACGCCGCATCTGGCGGCAATGTCGTCGAGGCGTGTGCGCCTGCCTTTTTTCTCTTCCGCCGCCATGTCGTCTCCTCGCAGCCGCTACTATGCAAAAATCTTTCAGATTGCGCAAATGGATTGCCTGTGCACAATCGCTGCTTGAGGAGTCCGCGACAAGCGGCAGAGCAGGGAGGCTTTGAAGATGCGGCTCGAGGGCCAATCCATGCGTCGGCATTTTGTCCGGCGTCTCAAGGATCGAGCATGATGCCGAAAAGTGTGAGCGGTTTTCGGACGACATCATGCTCTAGCTGTTCTAGGGCGGGCTGAAGCATGACCACTGAGCAGCAATCACATCTCCGCCGTACAACGGCGAAGGATAGCCCGATCGTCTACTGGCAGCTCGCCCATCTGTGGCAGGAGCGCTACGACGTCGCCGACCGTCCGATGGAAGGCAGCATGGATCCGTTTTTCTTCGTCACCAAGACGAAGAATTTCATTCCGCATGAATATCCCTGCCGCAGCGAATTCAAAAAATCCTTCTCCGGCCGGCGGCCGCAACCGGCTGCCGAATTCGAGGCCGTCCGCTGGTGGCTTCCCTTTGCCTCCCCGCGTGTCGATCTCTCCGGCTTCTGGTTTCGCCCGACACGCATCGGCTGCTGGGCGCGCACCTTCCTCGATGCCCGCTCGGTGGGGCGTGCCACGCTTCGCCTGTCGACCTGCGGCGGCGCGATCCTCTTCGTCAATGGCCGCGAGCAAGGCTTCATGGCGCCTTATGAGCGCAATCTCGAAGCCCAGCAGCTCTTCGAGGTCGAGCTGACCGCCGGCCTCAACGAGATCCGTGTCTATTTCGACGATCTCGCCGAGCGCGACGCCCGCTTCTATTTCCAGCTGGATTATGTCGAAGGGCCGGAAGTTGAAACTGCCGTGCCTGTTCCCATTGCCGCCGGTGATGCGGATGCGCTGGAGGCGATCCTCGAAGGCATGCGCTTCGACCGCACCGCCTATCTCGGCGAAGATGTGACGATCCTTTTTTCCGCGCCGCTGCCGGTGGGGCTGAGCTGCCACGTCGAGATCGAAGGCGATTTCATGTCGATCGAGCGCTTCGACTATGATTTCGAGCTGGAAGCGGGAGCGACGAAACTGGCGCTCGGCACCTCGGCTGATATGCCCGCCGATTTCCGCCATTTCCGCATCACCTTCAAAACAGGCGCGCTTTCGCTCAGTCGCACGCTCGGCGTCGAGATCTGTCATCCCCAACCCCAGGGCGAGGCGCCCGCCGCGCTTGAGGACCGCGTCGCCGAGGCGCTGGCCAAGGTCGCCGCCCATTGCGAGCCCGATACGGTCTGCGCTTTCGCCCGTCTTGCGCTGGGGCAGGGCGGCGAGGAAACCGAGGCGATGATCTCGGCCATGCTGCCGGTCATCGAGGATTGCCACGACTGCGCCGATTTCGTGCTGGTGCCGCTGCTCTTTGCCTATACCCGCTGGAGCGATCTGCTGTCACCTGCGCTGCGCGACAGGATCGAGCACGCGGTCCTCAATTACCGCTACTGGATGGATGAGCCCGGCAACGACGTTCAGTGGTATTTTTCCGAAAACCACGCGCTTCTCTTCCATACCGCCGCCTATCTCGGCGGCAGGCTATTCCCCGATGCCGTCTTCGTCCGCTCCGGCCGCACCGGCGCCGAGCAGATGCAGGTCGGCGAGGAGCGCGTCCGCGTCTGGCTCGATCATTTCGAGCGCTGGGAAATGGCCGAGTGGAATTCTGTTCCCTATTTCCCGATCGATCTCAAGGGGCTGACGGCGCTGGCCGCCTGCGCGCCGGATGAGACGATCCGCAACCGGGCAAACGCCAGCATAGTCCGCCTGATGGAGATCGTCGCCCGCTCGGCCCATCACGGCATGCTGACCGGCAGCCAGGGCCGCTCCTACGAACATACGCTGCGCCCCGGCCGCTCGGTCGAGCTCTCCGCCATTGCCCGGCTGCTCTGGGGCCGCGGCTGGTACGGCCGGCGCGTCCACGCTTTGCCGCAGCTTGCCGTCTGCATTCGCGATCATGGCCTGCGTTTTCCAGAAGCGCTGGCCGAAATCGCCGCGCACCAGTCCGACGACGCGCAGGAATGGACCTTCTCCCAGGGCGAAAACCGTTTCGCCGCCCTCTATCACTATAAGACCCGTGACACCGCACTCGGCACCATCGCCCATTATCGCCCCGGCGCCTGGGGTTACCAGGAAACCGTGCTGCACCTGCGCCTGGGCAGCCGGCCGGAAGCGCAGATCTGGATCAACCATCCCGGCGAAACCATCCAGTTCGGCTACGGCCGACCGAGCTTCTGGGGCGGCTGCGGAACGCTGCCGCGGGTGCACCAGTATCGCGATCTGGCGATCCTCGATTTCGAGATCCATGAGGGCCAGCCGGATTTCACCCATGCCTGGTTCCCGCTCGAGGCCTTCGACGACACGGCGGTCGACGGCAATCTGGCGCTCGCCCGCTCTGGCGACGGCATTGCGATGCTGATCGGCAACGGCGCGCTGGAGCCGGTAAAACAAGGCCCGACGACGGATATCGAGCTGCGCCTGGCCGGCCGCAAGGGCCGCTGGATCGTCCGTCTCTCCGATCTCGAGCGTGAGGCTGGCCTTGACGGCATGCGGGCGCGTTTCGCCATGCTCTCGGCCCGCCGCGACGACGAGGGAGCATTGATCGTCGTCGATCCGGATTATGGCCGGGTCGTCTTTGAAGAGGACGGCACCGTGCGCGCCGAAGGCCGCATTCTTCGCCCGACGGACTGGTCGGTGCGGGGAGACGCGGTACATCTGAAGATACCGGGCAGGCAGCCTCGGCGCGCGGCCTCGTAGACGACGTGTCGGGCAGGTGGAGGACCGGCCGGACGCAGGAATTCATCGGTCAAGAGGAGGAGAAAATGACCAAAATGAAATCGATCGGCGCGGCTTTTGCTGCAGTTCTCTTGAGTTCCGTTGCCGCCCATGCCGGTGACGTGCGCATCATGTGGTATTCCGACGGCGGCGAAGGCGAGGTGATCAAGGATCTGCTGTCGCGCTTCTCCAAGGCCAATCCCGACGTCAACGTCATCCTCGACGAGGTCTCCTATGACGTCGTCAAGGAACAGCTGCCGGTGCAGCTCGAAGCCGGGAAGGGGCCGGATATTGCCCGCCTGACCAATCTGAAGGCGCCGGCGCAGCACTGGCTCGATCTTCGCCCCTACCTCACCGACGCGAAATATTGGGACGATAATTTCGGCGCCCAGGCCGACTGGATGCGTCCCGACGGTTCGAACGCCATCACCGGCTTCATGACGCAGCTGACGCTGACCGGTGGCTTCGTCAACAAGACGCTGTTCGAGCAGGCCGGCGTCGAAATTCCCGGCCCGAAAGCCACCTGGGACGACTGGGCGGCGGCCGCCAAGAAGGTCGCAGACAGCCAGAAGGTCTTCGCCATGGCGATCGACCGCTCCGGCCACCGCGTCTCCGGCCCGAATATCTCCTATGGCGCCAACTATATCGCCGCCGACGGCAAGCCGGCGCCGATCGATCAGGGCGCCAAGGAGTTCCTCAGCCGCTTCGTCAAGTGGAACGAGGATGGCACCATCAACAAGGATGTCTGGGTCAGCGCTGCCGGCACCACCTACCGCTCCGCCGCCGAGGACTTCATCAATGGCGGCCTTGCCTATCTTTATTCCGGCAGCTGGCAGGTTTCGGGCTTCGCCCAGAAGATCGGAGACAATTTCGACTGGGTGATGGCGGGAAGCCCCTGCGGTTCGGTCGCTTGCACCGGCATGCAGGGCGGCGCCGGTCTGGTGGCCGTCAAATACACCAAGAACCCGAAGGACGTCGCCAAGGTGATGGATTACCTGGCCGGTGCCGACGTGCAGAAGGAATTTGCCGAACGCAGCCTATTCATCCCCGCGCATAAGGGCGTCGCCGCCGGCCAGATGGACTTCAAGACCGACAATCCACATGTGCAGGCGGCGCTGAAGGCCTTCGTCGAAGCGGCCGGCCAGACGGCGGCACCCGCCATGAAGCTGCCGGGCTGGAAGTGGTCGGACGCCTATTACAGCGCCATCGTCGCCCGCATCAGCCAGGTGATTGCCGGTGAAATGAAGCTCGATGACGCCTATGCCCGCATCGACGAAGACATCAAGGCCAAGGTCGCCGGCAACTGACGGAAAAGCAGATGACGGCGAAGACGGTTTCTTCCGAACCACCGGTGAAAACCGGTCTACAGCGGGCACTCTCGGCGCCCGTCCGGCTTGTCATGGGGCTCATCGACATTCCCATGCGTGGCTGGCAGAAGCTGACCGGGCTGAACGGCATGGCGGGCGTCTTCCTGGCGCCCAACATGCTGATCTTCACCGTCTTCGTGCTCCTGCCGCTGGTCATCAACTTCATCTATTCGACGACGAGCGGCAGCGCCATTTTCCTACAGAACAGGACCTATGTCGGCGCCGACCAGTACCGCATCCTCTTCGATTGCGGCTCTTATCTCGATCCTTCGACCTGCGCGGCCGACACCTTCTGGGCGGCGGTGCGCAACACTGCCGTCTTCGTCGTCTTCCAGGTGACGGTGATGCTGATCGCGGCGCTCGCAACGGCGCTGATTCTCAACCGCGAGCTTTCCAATCGCGGCTTCTGGCGCGCCGTCTTTTTCTTCCCGGTGCTGCTGTCGCCTGTCGTCGTCGGCCTGATCTGGAAATGGATCCTGCAGCGTGAGGGCCTGTTGAACTATGCGCTGAGCCCCTTCGGCTTCGAACCCTTTTCCTGGCTCAGCGATCGTTTCTGGGCCTTCTTCTTCGCCGTCTTCGTCTCGGTCTGGGCGCATATGGGCTTTTATGCGCTGATCCTGCTCGCCGGCCTGCAGGCGATCCCGCGGGATCTCTACGAGGCGGCGGCGATGGACAGCGCCCGTCCGACCCGCATCTTCCGGCGCATCACCCTGCCGCTGCTGATGCCGAACCTCATCGTCGTGCTGGTCTTGGCACTGATCCGCGCCGTGCAGATCTTCGACGAGGTCTTCGTGCTGACCGGTGGCGGGCCGGGCACCAGCACCATGTACATCACCCAGTATATCTACGAGACCGGCTTTGCGAGTTCGCTGCGCAATCCGGGGCTGGCTTCCGCCGCCTCGATCCTGATGGGCTTCGTGCTCGTCATCCTGACGCTGGTCCAGCTCGGCGTCAGTAGCCGCAACGAGAAGAAGGGAGCACGCCAATGAGCGCTGTCTCTGCCTTTCTACTCCGCCGCCGTGGCCGAGGCTGGCATTGGACGGATGTGGTCACCTGGATCTGGCTGATATCGGGCGTCTTCCTGATGTTCGGCCCGGCCGTCTGGCTGGTCTTCTCCTCGTTCGAGACGCCGGCGGCCCTTGCCGAGTTCCCGCCCTCCTTCCTGCCCTATGTCACCGAACAGGCAGTGGTGCCGGGTTACGACAAGCCGTTGCCGCTCTATAATGTCGCGATGCCGGATGGCAGCACGCGTGTGCTCGCCGAAGTCCGCCGCATCGGCATCATCGGCCAGATGGTCGATCCGAAACAGCCGGGCGAAATCGTCAAGGCGAATATCAAGGACCGCACGCCGGTGCGTCAGGTCGAATTCGCCGGCGGCAACTACACCGAACCGTTCCAGCGCTTCGATTTCTTCCTGTTCCTGCGCAACTCCGTCTTCGTCACCGTCGTCGCGACGGCGATTACGCTGCTCGTCAATTCCATGGCCGCCTTCGCGCTGTCGAAATACCAATTCCCCGGCCGCACCGCCGTCATGCTGATGATCCTGGCGACGCTGATGGTGCCGCTTTCGGTCATCGTCGTGCCGCTCTATTCCGTCATCGGCACGCTGAACCTCTTCGACAGCCTCTGGGGCGTCATCCTGCCAACGGTCGCCACCCCGACGGGCGTCTTCCTGCTCAGGCAGTACATGCTGACGATCCCCGACGAATTGCTCGACGCCGCGCGCATGGACAAGGCCAGCGAATGGCAGATCTACTGGCGCATCATCCTGCCGCTGTCGGCGCCGGCTCTGGCGGTGCTGGCGATCTTCTCGGTCGTCTGGCGCTGGAACGACTTCCTCTGGCCGCTGATCGTGCTCTCGCGCAAGGAACTCTACACGCTGCAGGTCGGCCTTAACGTCTATGCCGGCGAGCTCAATGTGCAATGGCACTATATCCTCGCCATGACCGTCGTCTCTATGATTCCGGTCGTGCTGATCTTCGTCTTCCTGCAGCGCTTCATCACCACGGGCATCGCCGGCTCGGGGCTCAAATAAGCCAGCTATAATTTGAAAGAGGCCAGCTTAAATATGAAACAGGAGAGAGCATGAGCGGGCTCGAGCTCAGGAACATCGTCAAGAATTTCGGCGCCGTCGAGGTCATTCGCGATGTCTCGCTTGAGGTCAACGACGGCGAGTTCGTCGCTTTCGTCGGCCCTTCCGGTTGCGGGAAATCGACGCTGCTACGCCTGATCGCCGGCCTCGACAAGCCCACAGGCGGCAGCATCGCCATCGACGGCAAGGATGTTACCGCTATCAGCGCCGCCGATCGCGGCCTGGCCATGGTCTTCCAGTCCTATGCGCTCTATCCGCATATGAGTGTCAGGGAAAACCTCGCCTTCGGTCTCGAAAACACCAAGGTGGCGAAAGCCGAGATCGAAGCACGCATCACCGATGCCGCGCGCATGCTGGAGATCGAGCCTTTCCTGCAGCGCCGTCCGGGCCAGCTCTCCGGCGGCCAGCGCCAGCGCGTCGCGATCGGCCGCGCCATCGTCCGGCGGCCGGATGCCTTCCTGCTCGACGAGCCGCTATCCAATCTCGACGCCGAACTCAGGGTCACCATGCGCGCCGAACTGGCAGCCCTTCATGCTCGCCTGAAGGCGACGATGATCTACGTCACCCACGATCAGGTCGAGGCAATGACGCTGGCCGACCGCATCGTCGTCTTGAGAAGCGGCAGGATCGAGCAGGTGGGAACACCGCTGGAGCTCTATAACAAGCCGGCCAACCGCTTCGTCGCCGGCTTCATCGGCGCGCCGCACATGAATTTTCTCGAAGGTGCGATTGTCGGTCACCAGGCCGGTTTCGCTGAGGTCGAAACCGTCGGCGGCCATCGCCTTTCCGTCATTGCCAAGGAGACCCGCCCGGCGGGCGAAAGGGTCAGCATTGGCATTCGGCCGCAGCATATCACCCTTGCCGAAGCGGGCTCCGCGGGCAGACTGGATACAAGCGTCACTCTTGTCGAGGAACTGGGCTCTGAAACAGTCGTGCACACCGAAGCCGCCGGCAAGAAGCTGATCGCCGTCTTTGCCGGCCAGCAGAGTATGAAGAGGGGCGACAGCCTACCGCTCCATCTCGATCCCGCCGTGCTGCACCTCTTCGGTGAGGATGGCCGGCGTGTGTGATCCCAGCGTCGTCCGAGCGGCGCGAATGTGCATTCGCCATAAGCTTCCAGCCATCCTTGACAAAGGAATCGTCTTGATAACAATTCGGTTTGAGTTTTATTTTCTTATCTAATTTTTCTCGGATCACTAATGAATACACTGAAGAGCGCGAATGGGAAGGAAGAAAAGGCGGACAACGAAATGCGACGCCAGCTCTTGGCGCTTCTCTTTGCAGTACTGGTTACATTTATTATTGCAGTTTTGGCATATGGCTTCTTTTTATTGCATGCCGAGACAGCGTGTTATTTGGCAGCAAGCAGTATATACACGGAAATTTGGCCAACCAACCTTCAGGATGCTGATGTCCTGCTGGGGGCTGGTTATGCGAGGCCTGATAGCTGCATACTGCTTTCCACGCGCTCCGTGATCAGCGCTGTCATGCTGATCTATATTTTCTACCTATTTGTGAGCCAGATATGGATTAAAGATGCGAGCTATGTCCCTAAACTTATTCCTATATCTGTGTTTTTGATTTTGGGGTATCTTTACACCTCCACAAAGGTAATTTCCACCGAACCGGCTAGCATATATACGATTAGCACACATTCCGGTGTTGCAGTAAATCTTATCAAAAGTTACGTTAAGATATGCGGTTTATACTTGGGAATTTCTTTGTTCATTCAACGGATGTTCGCGTTGCTTCGTCTCAAATATAATACGGGTAGGGAGCGGTGACCGCCTCCGAAGAAAGCCCGCGCCGGAATGGAGGGCGCGGGCCGAGTTTTCACGTTCAGAACAGCTTTATTGGCTGTTCTTGTGGCTTTGTTGGCCAGCCTTTACATGCTGTTCATGGCTGCCGCCGCGGGTTCCGCTGGACTGCGCGTCGCGGCCAACTGAGGCGCTGCGGGCATTAGAGTCGTTCTTGTGACTCTGCTGTCCAGCTTTGACGTGCTGTTCATGGGTTCCACCTTGGTTTGCCATTCGGTTCTCCTTGGGTTTGAACGAGGCCACGTCGACCTCGATGGGAAAACCGGCTCCCAGCGGATGTGTTCCGGATTTTAATATTTCGTGATCTCCGCTCGACAAGAACGGGATGAGGAAGCGAACCGGGCGGGTCGGGAGCTCGTCTGCCATTTCGTTGGCCACCGGGAGAAAGCGGAAAAATCCCGATGTTCTCCGGCACCGCCGCGTCCGCTTGGCGCGGCCCGCAACCTCGATCAAAAAATGCGCATGTCGGCGAAAAGGTTCCAGGAAAACAACCGCATCCACCCGCGCCGGAAACTTCGATGCGGCTCGCCGGCTCTTTCCAAATCGACAACTCGCTCTACCTTAAAAGGGACGTGACGAAAGGAGAAAACCATGACCGACGCACCGAATACGGCGACCCCGGCGCGAAGAGTGTTGCGTGGCCGCCCCTACAGCATCGGCGAATTTGCCAGGAAATACCGGCTCGACGACAAGGAGGCAAAGCGCCTCTACGACAAGTTCGGCCCATCGGCCACCGAACTCGACCTGTTGATGGCAGCAAAGCGGCGCCCGCCGGGCCTGCCGACCAACCTTGACGCCTGAAGGCGCTCTATGAGGATCCGAACCGGAAGTTGCATTTGCGGGGCGGTGGCCTACAAGGTGGAAGGCGAGCCGCTTCGCGTCGGCCTCTGCCATTGCGCCGATTGCCGCAAATCGAGCGGCTCCGCCTTCGTCTTCTTCGCGGTCTGGCCACGCCAGGCTTTTTCCCACAGCGGCGAGGTCGCCACTTTCTCCGGCCGCAGTTTCTGCCCGGTCTGCGGCAGCAGGCTTTTCTGCCTCAGGGATGACGAGGCGGAAATCCGCCTGGGGTCCCTGGACACTCCGCCGACCGACCTTGCGCCTGGTTATGAAGTCTGGATCAAGCGGCGCGAGCCTTGGCTGCATTCGTTGCCCGGCGCGGGTCAATTTGCCGAGGATGCGAACTGACGGGCGCTAAAGCGCGTCGCCATCGAGATTAAGCGCACCGAAACTTGACTTTTCTTACCAATATTTCATTTCACCCATCCGCAATTCCGTGCCAGTTCGGCGGCAACGCTAATCGCCGGTTCATCTGCGTTGTGATTATTTCGCCGCAGAGGCCGCAAGCGGCCACTGACGGATTGAGGACGACATGAACAAAATCGTAAGCGGCAGCGAAACCGGAGCAAAGACAGGCGCAGCGTCCGATCTCGCCGCGGTCCTGGCCGCATCGGGACGGCAAGGCAAGCGCAGCCGCTGGCGCGGACGCCTGCTCATCCTGCTGATCCTCATCGCTGCCGCAGCAGTCGCCACTTATTTCTATATGGGCCGCGGGCAAAGCGAAGTGAGCTATGCCACCCAGCCGGCAAAACGCGGCGACCTGACGGTGCTCGTCACCGCCACCGGCTCCGTGCAACCGACCGAGCAGGTGGATATATCGAGCGAGCTGTCCGGCACCGTCCGCGACGTCAATGTCGATTACAACAGCACGGTCAAATCAGGCGAAGTGCTCGCCCTTCTCGATACGAACAAGCTCGAGGCGGATCTGAAGAGCTCGCGCGCCAAGCTCAATTCGGCCAAGGCGAACGTCGTCAAGGCCAATGCCGATATGCAATCGGCAGGCACCTCGCTCGAGCGGCTGAAGAGCTTGGTCAGGAGCAACGTCTCCACCCAGCAGAGCCTCGACGACGCCAGCTACAAATACGATTCTGCCGTCGCCGCCAAACAGATCAACGAGGCCGAGGTCCTGGCCTCGGAGGCCGACCTGCAGCTTGCCGAAGTCAACCTCGCCAAGGCGAAGATCATATCTCCGATCGACGGCGGCCAGAAGGCGAAGTTCACCGTCGACGCCTATCCCGACCGCACCTTTCCCGCCGAGATCGAGCAGATCCGCTTCGCCTCCGAAGTGGTCAACAATGTCGTGACCTACAAGGCGGTCCTATCCGTCGACAATGCCGATCTGCTGCTTCGCCCCGGCATGACGGCGACGGCCGACGTCACCGTCGAGGCCGTCAAGGACACGCTGATGGTGTCGAACGCTGCGCTGCGCTATGCTCCGGCGCAGGCAGAGAGGCGCGGCCGCGGCATTTTCGGCATCTTCGGCCCGCCACGCCAGCGCAACAACAATGCCGGCCCGGCGCTGAAGGGCGCTGAGCGCCGTGTCTGGGTGCTGCGCAACGGTCGCCCGGCGCCTGTTGTCATCCAGGTCGGCTCATCCGACGGCCAGTTCACCCAGGTCGTCTCCGGCGACATCAAGGAAAACGACGCACTGGTGACCGACGCCACGGCGCGTGCGAACTAGGCGGAGAGACGGATGGTAAGCCCGCCGCTCATCGAATTCCGACAGGTCTCGAAAATCTACGGCGAGGGCGAGGCGGCGATCCGCGCGCTCGACCACGTCGACCTCGCGATCAACGCCCATGAATTCGTCGCGATCATGGGGCCGTCTGGCTCCGGCAAATCAACGGCGATGAACATTCTCGGCTGCCTCGATGTGCCGAGCGCCGGCGACTACATCTTCGAAGGCATTCCGACCAGCGGCTTCGACCGCAGCCAGCTGACGCTGCTGCGCCGCCACATGCTCGGTTTCGTCTTCCAGGGCTTCAACCTCCTGTCGCGCACCTCGGCCGTCGAAAATGTCGAGCTGCCGCTGATCTATCGCGGCATGGCGGTGCGCGAGCGGCGCGAACGGGCCCGCGAAGCCCTGGCGCTGGTCGGCCTCACCGGGCGCGAACATCACAAGACACAGGAACTGTCAGGCGGCCAGCAACAGCGCGTCGCCATCGCCCGCGCCATCGTCACCGAACCGGCGCTGCTCTTGGCCGATGAGCCCACCGGCAATCTCGACACCAAGACCAGCGTCGAGATCATGGATCTGATGACGCGGTTGAACCGCGAGCAGGGCATCACCATCGTCATGGTCACCCACGAGCCCGATATCGCCGCCTATGCCCAGCGGCTGCTGCGTTTCGTCGACGGCAAGCTGGAGACGGAAGTCGAGCATCGGAGGAGGGCGGATCATGTTCTATGAGACGCTGAAGCTGGCGCTGCGCGCCATCAGCCGCAACATGCTGCGCTCGTTCCTGACCGTGCTCGGCGTCGTCATCGGCGTTGCCGCCGTCATCGCGCTGGTGACGATCGGCAACGGCACCACCGCACAGGTCTCGACCGAGCTGTCGCGACTCGGCACCAACATGCTGTTCGTCCGTCCCGGCCAGTTCGGCCCCGGCCGGGCAAGCTCCGAGGCCAAGCGCTTCAGCGTCAAGGACGTCGCGGCCATCCGCGACCAGATCGGCGGCCTCAGGGCGGTGGCACCGCTCAACCAGTCGACGGCGACGGTGATTTTCGGCGGCCAGAATCATTCGACCAGCGTCTCCGGCACCACCAACGATTATTTCATCGCGCAGGACTGGAACCTGGCGCTCGGCCGCAATTTCACCCCCGCCGAGGAACGCGGCCAGGCGCGCTGCATCATCGGCGAGACGGTGCGCTCGCAGCTCTTCGGCAGTGCCGACCCCACAGGCCAGCAGATCCGCGTCGGCAAGGTCTCATGCCCCGTCATCGGCGTGCTGGCCAAGCGCGGCCAGTCCGGCATGGGCAACGACCAGGACGATGTCGTCATCATGCCAGTCAAGGTGTTCCAGCGACGCATCAGCGGCAACAGCAACGTGCCGCAGATCATCATCTCGGCGCGCGACGGCGTCTCCACAGCCAAGGTACAGTCCGATGTCGAAAATCTCCTGCGCGAGCGCCGCAAGATCGTGCCCGGCCGCCAGGACGATTTCAACGTCAACGACATGACCCAGATCGCCGAGGCGATGACCGGCACGACGACGCTGCTGACCGGCCTGCTCGGCGCCGTCGCGGCGATCAGCCTGCTCGTCGGCGGCATCGGCATCATGAACATCATGCTGGTCTCCGTCACCGAGCGCACCCGCGAAATCGGCATCCGCCTGGCGATCGGCGCGCTTGAAAACCAGGTGCTCACCCAGTTCCTGGTCGAGGCGGTGGCGCTGTCGCTGTTCGGCGGCATAACCGGCATCGTCCTGGGCTTGAGCCTCGGCTTCGGCGCCGTAACGCTCCTGAAGGTGCCCTTCGTCTTCAGCCCGCTAATGGTCGCCGTCGCCTTCCTATTCTCCGCTGCGATCGGCATGATCTTCGGCTATTTCCCGGCGAGAAGGGCAGCCCAGCTCAACCCCATCGAGGCGCTGCGGCACGAATAATGCGCCGTGGCAAAACGCGTGATGTCCCTCTACTCTTGTCAATCGAATGCAAGCGCAATCGGAGGGTACCAACATGCCGCTCAACAGGCTGGTGATCTACGCTGGGAATGTCGAGGAAACGGCGCGCTTTTATCAGAAGCACTTCGGTTTCAAGGCGACCAGCCTGCCGGGCGACAGGATCGTTGAACTGGTTGCTCAGGACGGCGGTGCGAATATCATGCTGCACCAGGCCGCCAAGGGCCAGCGGAGCGGCCAATCAACCGTCAAGCTGGTCTTCGACGTGGAGGACGTCGAGGCCTTTTGCAGACGATGCGCGGAGAATGGCCTGGCGTTTGGTGCCATCCATAAGGCTGACGGCTATCAGTTCGCCAATGCAAAAGACCCGTGTCAAAATTCGATCTCGGTTTCGAGCCGGACTTTTCGCAAGGGGTGACCGAGAAGTAGGTGCCGGCCTGATAAAGCAGCCGACGGGATAGACTGTAGACCGGGGCGAGTTTGGCAAGAGCCTTCACGGCACAGACGTCAACGCCTCGCCGGTTTTTGGCAGCCTCGCCTTTATCTATCTGTCCCTGTTCAGATATTCAGCGTCGCCTTGTCTTCGACTTTTGACCGTGCGACAATGTGATATATCAGAATTGGCAACGGGAATTCCGTATTGCAGACTTCACAGAGCCATCTTGCCTATCTCGCGCTGGAGCATCTGATCGTGACGCTGGCTCTGAAGCCCGGCGCGCTGGTCACCGAAAAGCAGCTGATCGATATGGCCGGCCACGGGCGTACGCCGGTGCGCGAGGCAATCCAGAAGCTCGCCTGGCAGGGGCTGATCCTGGTCAAGCCGCGTGTCGGGCTGCAGGTCGCCGAGATCGCGCCTGAGGATCATGGCAATGTCATGCAGGTGCGCCGCGAGTTGGAGCCGATCGCGGCAAGCCTTGTCGCCGAACATGCGAGCGACGAACAGCGCGCGCGTCTCCTCGACTGCGCCCGCGCGATGGAGGAATGCGCCGTCAGCGGCGATCTCGCCGGCTTCTTCGCTGCCGACAAGGCGTTCGACGAAATTCTCGAGGCTGCCTGCCCGAACGGCTTCATCACGGCAGCACTCGGCCCGGTGCAGACGCATTCACGTCGCCTCTGGTACTCCACCGCAAGCCCGGAGCGCATGGATCGCTCCATCTCGCTGCACGTCGCCGTCATCCGCGCCATCCATCAGGGCAGGCCGGATGAAGCGCGCGCCACCATGGCGGGGCTGATCGATTACCTCAGCCAGACATAGAAACGGCCCCGTTTCCGGAGCCGTTGACAGATCGGATTGTCAGAAATGCTTTAGCCGACGAAAGCGCGCTCGATGACGAATTCGGCTGGCTTGCTGTTGGCGCCTTCATCGAGGCCGGCCTTCTCAAGCAGTTCCTTGGTATCCTTCAGCATGGCCGAGGAACCGCAGATCATGCCGCGGTCGATCACTGGGTCGAGCGGCGGCACGCCGAGATCGGTGAACAGCTTGCCGGAGGAGATCAGGTCGGTGATGCGGCCGCGATATTCGAAATCCTCGCGCGTGACTGTGGGATAGTGGCGCAGCTTGTCGCCGACGACTTCCTTCAGCAGCTCGTCATTCTGAATCTCATGCACGAGGTCGAAGCCGTATTTCAGCTCAGCGACATCGCGTGTCGTATGGGTGAGGATGACTTCCTCGAACTTTTCATAGGTCTCCGGATCGCGGATCAGGCTGGCGAAAGGCGCAATGCCCGTTCCCGTGGAGAACATATAGAGACGACGGCCGGGCGTCAGCGCGTCGAGCACCAGCGTACCCGTCGGCTTCTTGCGCATCAGCACCTGGTCGCCTGGCTTGATTGCCTGCAGATGTGAGGTGAGTGGGCCGTCCGGCACCTTGATCGAGAAGAATTCCAGCTCTTCGGCCCAGGCGGGGCTGGCGATCGAATAGGCGCGGAAGACCGGCTTGCCCTCGACCATCAGGCCGATCATCGCGAATTCACCGGAACGGAAACGGAAGCCCTGCGGCCGGGTCATCGTGAAGCGGAAGAGCCGGTCGGTATAGTGCGTGACATCGAGCACCGTCTCGGCATAGACGCCGGCGGGGATGGACAGGGCGAAGTCTTCGGTCTTTGCAGGCGCGTTCATTTCGGTAGCGGATCCCGTTTCGTCGGATGAACAGTCGGATGCGAGCGAGATATTACAAATCGGGCCGGAATTAAAGGCATTCCATTCCACGCGACGCTTCTAAAGGGAAATATGCATGTCATGGTCAGGATTCAATGGGGAGCAGGGGCGGTGGGGGAATGTCGTATTTCCCGCTGGCGAAGCCCGGCAAAGGATGCATATTAGAGCAGCACGCCGGAAACGGATGCCGGTTTTCGGCAAAAATGGTGCGACAACAAAGACCTACGGCGTCGAACCCGATTCAGCAGCAGGGTTCGGCGATGATGGCGAAAAAAAAAGATGCTTGCCGGGGCGAGCGCGATAGGGCGGTCGGGGGAATATGAAGATTTTCAACTACAAGCGTGTTCCTTACGCGGAAATGCGCGCCTTTTCCGTCCATATCCTGACGGCATCCGGCTCCTTCCTTGCCTTTCTCGGCGTCGTTGCCGCCGCCGAGCACCGCTTCATCGACATGTTCTGGTGGCTGGGTCTCGCCCTTCTCGTCGACGGCATAGACGGGCCGATCGCCCGCAAGGTGCGTGTCAAGGAAGTGCTGCCGAACTGGTCGGGCGATACGCTCGACAATATCATCGATTACGTCACCTATGTGCTTCTGCCGGCCTTCGCGCTCTATCAGAGCGGCATGATCGGCGAGCCTTGGTCCTTCGCCGCCGCCGGCATGATCGTCGTCTCCAGCGCCATCTACTATGCCGATATGGGCATGAAGACGGACGAGTATTTCTTCTCCGGCTTCCCCGTCGTCTGGAACATGATCGTTTTCACGCTGTTCGTCATCGATGCCAGCGCCACGACGGCGCTCACTGTTGTCATCGTCTCGGTGGTGCTGACCTTCCTGCCGATCAATTTCCTCCACCCGGTCCGGGTCAAAAGGCTGCGCCCGCTCAACCTCGGCGTCTTTTTCCTATGGTCGGCGCTGGGCATTTTTTCGCTGCTGATGCATTTCGACACGCCCGAATGGGCGCTCATTCTCTTTATCGTGACCGGAGCCTATCTTTACGTCATCGGCGCGGTGCTGCAATTCTTCCCCGCCCTTGGACGCGAAGCATAGGACAGGCAAGATGACCAAAACGCAGGCGGTTTCATTTTCGAGGACGGGTGGGCCGGAGGTTTTCGACTATGTCGAGATCGATCTTCCCTCGCCCTCGGCGGGCGAAGTGCAGATTAGGCAGGTGGCGGTCGGGCTCAATTTCATCGACGTCTATTTCCGCAACGGCACCTACAAGGCGCCGCATCTGCCCTTCGTCACCGGCAAGGAGGGGGCCGGCATCGTGACATCGGTTGGCCCCGGCGTCGAGGATTTCAAGGTCGGCGACCGTGTCGCCTATGCCGGCGCTGACGGCGCCTATAGCGTTGAACGCAATATCGAGACGCGGCATCTGGTGCAGGTGCCTGACGGCATAGAGCTCGAAACGGCAGCGGCGATGATGCTGAAGGGCATGACTGCCGAATATCTCTTGAACCGCACCTTCAAGGTCGGCCCGCAGACGGTCCTGCTGTTCCACGCCGCTGCCGGCGGCGTCGGCCTGATCGCCGGCCAGTGGGCAAAGGCGCTCGGCGCCACGGTCATCGGCACGGCGGGCTCTGAAGACAAGATCGAGCTGGCGCTCGCCCATGGGTACGACCATGTGATCAACTACAAGAGCGACAATTTCGTCGACCGTGTCCGCGACATCACCGGCGGCAAGGGCGTCGATGTCGTCTACGATTCGATCGGCCGCGATACTTTTCCACAGTCGCTTGACTGCTTGAAGCCGCGCGGCCTTTTTGCCTCCTTCGGCCAATCCTCCGGCCCGATCGAGAATTTCACCCTTGCGATGCTGGCGCAGAGGGGCTCGCTCTTTGCGACGCGGCCGACGCTCTTCACCTATATCGCCGCGCGCAGCGAATTGATCGACAGTGCGAAAGCGCTATTTGATATTGTGCAAAGCAACAAAGTGCGTATCAATATCAATCAAACCTATCCGCTGCGTGAGGTTGGGCAGGCTCACGCGGATCTGGAAACAAGAAAAACAACAGGAACGACGCTGCTGATTCCATGAGATCCAAACGGACCGGTTGGCAGAAGAAATGAGGGGAACGTGTCGCCATTGAATGTGCCGGATTCCGGTGCGTTATTATCGGTTCAGAAGCTGACGAAGTTCTTCGGTGGCTTTGCTGCCTGCAATGAAATCGATCTCGATATCGCGCCGGGCGAAATTCATGCGCTTCTCGGCGAAAATGGTGCGGGCAAATCCACCCTGGTGAAGATGCTGTTCGGCGTTCTCGAGCCGACAGGCGGGCATATCCTCTGGCAGGGCCAGCCGGTGGCGATCACGTCGCCTGGGGAAGCCCGCAAGCTCGGCATCGGCATGGTCTTCCAGCATTTCTCGCTGTTCGAGGCGCTGACGGTTGCCGAAAACATCGCCCTGTCGCTCGATGACGCCATCCCGATCGACAAAATCGCCGAGGAGGCGAGAGCGCTGTCCATCGCCTATGGTCTGCCGCTCGATCCGCATGCCCATGTCGCCGATCTCTCGGTCGGCGAGCGCCAGCGTATCGAGATCGTCCGTGCGCTGCTGCAGAACCCGAAGCTCATCATCCTCGACGAGCCGACCTCGGTGCTGACGCCGCAGGAGGCCGACAGGCTGTTCGAGACGCTGTTCAAGCTGCGCGCCGAGGGGCGTTCGGTTCTTTATATCAGCCACCGCTTGGAAGAAGTGCAGCGTATCTGCGATCGCGCCACCGTTCTGCGCCATGGCCGTGTGACCGGCGCCTGCGATCCAAAGCGGGAAACGCCGGCCTCGCTCGCCCGCATGATGGTCGGCAGCGAAGTGGCGACCGTGACGCATCCGGAGCGCAGCGACAGGGGCGAGGTGCAGCTTGCCGTCGCCAATCTTTCCGCCGCCGCGCGCACCCCCTTCGCCATGCCGCTTCGTGATGTGTCGATGGCGGTGCGCTCCGGCGAAATCCTCGCCATCGCCGGTGTCGCGGGCAACGGGCAAAGCGAGCTTTTCGACGCACTGTCGGGCGAATATCCGGTCGCCTCGGCTGAGGCGATCGTCATCCGCAAGAAGCGCGTGGGCAATCAGGGTATTACCGCCCGCCGTCTGCTCGGCGCCGGCTTCGTGCCGGAGGAGCGCCACGGCCATGCCGCCGTCTCCGCCATGAAACTGTCGGACAATCTCGTCCTTGCCCGCAGCCAGTCGGACCGCAAGGCGTTTCTGGGCTTGCTCGGCATCATCCGCCACGCCGCGGTGAAATCCGCCGCAAGGCGCATTTCCGAGGCCATGGATGTCCGCAAGAGCGGCGATGACCCGGCTGCCGGCTCCTTGTCCGGCGGGAACCTGCAAAAGTTTATCGTCGGCCGCGAGCTCGACCGCCAGCCGGCAGTGCTCGTCGTCAACCAGCCGACCTGGGGCGTCGATGCTGGGGCCGCGAGCCGCATCCGCCAGGCGCTCGTCGATCTCGCAAGAGCTGGTTCGGCCGTCGTCGTCATCAGCCAGGATCTCGACGAGATCTTCGAAGTGGCGACCGATATTGCCGTCATCTGCGAAGGCCGTCTTTCCCGCCCGTTCCCGGCGGGCGAACTGACGCGGGAAAAGATCGGCTTGCTGATGGGCGGACTGCACGAGAGCAGCTCTCCCCCGGAGGCGCCCCATGCGCATTGAACTTGAAAAACGGCCCGACGTCTCGAAGCTCTTCGCCTTCGTCTCGCCGCTCTTGGCCCTTGTCCTGACGCTAGTGTTCGGCGCCATCATGTTCGCCATGCTCGGCAAGGACCCGGTCGCCGCACTCGACGCCTTCTTCGTCGAGCCGCTGCTCGAGGTCTGGTCGCTGCACGAACTGGCGATCAAGGCCGCGCCCCTGATCCTGATCGCCGTCGGCCTGGCCGTCTGCTATCGCTCGAACAACTGGAATATCGGCGCCGAAGGCCAGTTCACCATCGGCGCCATCACCGGCTCCTATCTGCCGATCGTCTTTTACGACTGGCATTCGCCGCTCGTGCTGCCGCTGATGCTGATATTGGGCGCGCTTGGCGGTGCACTTTTCGCCGCCATTCCGGCGCTGCTGAAGGCGCATTTCAACACCAACGAGATCCTGACGTCCCTGATGCTGGTCTATATCGCCCAGCTCTTCCTCGACTGGCTGATTCGCGGCGCCTGGCGCGATCCGAAGGGTTTCAACTTTCCGGTTTCGCGTGATTTCGCACCGGAGGCCGTGCTGCCGGCGATCTGGGAAGAATCGGGCCGCGCCCATTGGGCCTTCATCTTCGCCATTGTCGCAGCAATCGGCGTCTGGTTCATGCTGCGTTATACGCTGAAAGGCTTCGAGATCGTCGTGCTCGGCCAATCGGAGCGGGCAGGGCGCTTTGCCGGTTTTTCGTCGAAAAAGATGATCTGGTTCAGCTTTCTCTTCTCGGGTGCTCTTGCCGGCCTCGCCGGGATAGCCGAGGTATCCGGCTCGATCGGCCACCTGCAGCCGGCGATCTCGCCGGGCTATGGCTTCACCGCCATCATCGTCGCCTTCCTCGGCCGCCTCAATCCGCTCGGCATCATCGCATCAGGCCTGGTGCTGGCGCTGACCTATCTCGGTGGTGAGGCAGCCCAGCTTTCGATCGGCGTTTCCGACAAGGTTACCCGCGTCTTCCAGGGCCTGCTGCTCTTCTTCGTGCTCTCCTGCGATACGCTGATCTATTACAAAATCCGCATTGTCTGGTCGCGGGTCAGGGGCAGGGCGGCATGAGCATCTTCGAAGCCATTCTGCTGACGGTGATCACCGCCTCGACGCCGCTCGTCATCGCCGCACTCGGCGAACTGGTGACCGAGCGCTCGGGCGTTCTCAATCTCGGTGTCGAGGGCATGATGATCATGGGCGCGGTTGCCGCCTTTGCCGGCGCGCAGATGTCGGGCTCGCCCTATGTCGGCATTGTCTGCGGCATTGCGGCAGGCGCGCTTTTCTCTCTTCTGTTTGCCTTCCTGACGCTGACGCTGGTGGCAAACCAGGTGGCGACCGGTCTGGCGCTCACCCTTCTCGGCCTCGGCGCCTCAGGCATGCTTGGCGAAGCCTATGTCGGCATGCCCGGCATCCGGCTGGGAGAGATCGTCATTCCGGTCCTGTCGGATCTTCCGGTCGTTGGCCATGTTCTTTTCAGGCAGGACCTGATCTTTTACCTGTCGATCGCGCTCGTGGTCGGCGTCAGCTGGTTTCTGTTTCGCAGCCGGACCGGGCTGAAGCTCAGGGCGATCGGCGACAATCACGGTTCGGCCCACGCGCTCGGCATTCATGTCATCCGCACACGCTATCTCGCCGTCATGTTCGGCGGTGCCTGCGCCGGTCTTGCCGGCGCGCAGCTTTCGCTCGTCTACACCCCACAATGGGCCGAGAACATGTCGGCCGGCCGCGGCTGGATCACGCTGGCGCTGGTGGTCTTCGCCTCCTGGCGGCCGTGGCGGGTCTTTGCAGGCGGCTATCTCTTCGGCGCAGTCACTATCCTGCAGCTTCACGCGCAGGCCTTCGGTCTCGGCATTCCCTCGCAGTTCCTTTCGATGCTGCCCTACGCCGCGACTATTGTGGTTCTCATCATCATTTCCCATAATCGCCGCACGACGTTGATCAACACGCCCGCGTCGCTCGGAAAAGCCTTCGTGCCGGAGCGATAAAGCAACAACAAAGACGGGTTTCCGCAATAACTTCAAACCAACAGGGGTCCCCATGAAGAAGTTAGCATTCACACTTGCCGCCTCGGCTGCCGCCGTCATCGGCATCTCTTCCGCTGCTCACGCCGCGGACAAGACGAAGGTCTGCTTCGTCTACGTCGGTTCGCATACTGACGGCGGTTATTCGCAGGCCCACGATCTCGGCCGCCAGCAGGTCCAGGCCGAGTTCGGCGACAAGATCGACACGCCTTACCTCGAAAACGTCCCGGAAGGCCCGGATGCCGAGCGCGCCATCGAGCGCCTTGCCCGTTCCGGCTGCAAGCTGATATTCACGACGTCCTTCGGCTTCATGGATGCGACGGTGAAGGTCGCCGCCAAGTTCCCGAAGGTCAAGTTCGAGCATGGCACCGGCTACAAGGCCGGCCCGAACCTCGCGACCTACAATTCCCGCTTCTATGAAGGCCGCTACATCCTCGGCCAGATCGCCGCCAAGACCTCGAAGAATCACGGGGCGGCCTACATCGCCTCCTTCCCGATTCCCGAAGTCGTGATGGGCATCAACTCCTTCGAGCAGGGCGCCAGGTCGGTCGATCCGAGCTTCAAGCTGAAGGTGATCTGGGTCAACACCTGGTTCGACCCCGGCAAGGAAGCCGATGCCGCCAAGGCGATGGTCGACCAGGGCGTCGACGTCTTGACGCAGCACACCGACACGACCGCGCCGATGCAGGTGGCCGAAGAACGCGGCATCCACGCCTTCGGTCAGGCCTCCGACATGATCGCAGTAGGCCCGAAGGCTCAGCTGACGGCAATTGTCGACACTTGGGGGACCTACTACTCCAAGCGCGTTCACGCCCTTCTGGATGGCACCTGGAAGTCCGAGCAGAGCTGGGACGGCCTGAAGGACGGCATCCTAAAGATGGCGCCCTATACCAACATGCCCGACGACGTGAAGAAGATGGCCGAGGAAACCGAAGCCAAGATCAAGTCAGGCGAACTGCATCCCTTCACCGGACCGGTCAACAAGCAGGACGGAACGCCCTGGCTGAAGGCCGGCGAGAAGGCCGATGACGGCACCCTGCTCGGCATGAACTTCTATGTTGAAGGCGTCGACGATAAGCTGCCGGGTAAATAATCCCGTAGCTATCTCGCAGATGCGAAGAGCGCCCCTAATGGGCGCTCTTTTTTGCTGCAATGCATCCCAAGATTCCGATTTACAAAAGTAATACTATATGATTTTTTGACCCTGCGCCGCGAGATGCGGCATTGGGAGGAAATCATGAAATTGAAGACTGCACTTTTGAGTGCCACGATTCTGGCTGCCTGCATGTTCGGTTCGGCTTCGGCCGCCGGCCTCACCGTCGGCTTCTCGCAGATCGGCTCGGAATCGGGCTGGCGTGCGGCTGAAACGACCGTGACCAAGGAGCAGGCCAAGAAGCGCGGCATCGATCTGAAGTTTGCCGATGCGCAGCAGAAGCAGGAAAACCAGATCAAGGCTTTGCGCTCCTTCATTGCTCAGGGCGTCGATGCCATTCTCATTGCTCCGGTCGTCGAAACCGGCTGGGACGACGTTCTCAAGGAAGCCAAGGAAGCCAAGATTCCAGTCATCCTTCTCGACCGAACCATCAAGGCTCCCGACGATCTCTACCTGACGGCTGTTACGTCAGATCTGGTCCATGAAGGCAAGGTCGCAGGCGACTTCCTAGTCAAGACCGTCGGCGACAAGAAATGCAATGTCGTTGAACTTCAGGGCACCACCGGTTCGTCGCCGGCCATCGCCCGCAAGAAGGGCTTCGAAGAGGCCCTTGCCGGCCATGACAACCTCAAGATCGTTCGCAGCCAGACCGGTGACTTCACCCGCACCAAGGGCAAGGAAGTCATGGAAAGCTTCCTGAAGGCCGAGAATGGCGGCAAGGATATCTGCGCTCTCTACGCCCATAACGACGACATGGCCGTCGGCGCCATCCAGGCGATCAAGGAAGCCGGCCTGAAGCCCGGCAAGGATATCCTCGTCGTCTCCATCGACGCCGTGCCCGATATCTTCAAAGCCATGTCCGAAGGCGAGTCCAATGCCACGGTCGAGCTGACGCCGAATATGGCAGGTCCGGCCTTCGATGCGCTCGAAGCCTATCTGAAGGACAAGAAGGCTCCGGCCAAGTGGATCCAGACTGAGTCCAAGCTCTACACGCCTGCCGACGACCCGATGAAGGTCTACGAAGAGAAGAAGGGCCAGGGCTACTGATCTGATTTGACACTGCATAATTTCTGAAATCTGAATCGATTTCAGGATAAATCATGCAGCAATTCAAAGCGCTACAGCGTCGGTTGCGCGTCTCAGAAGACGAAGGGCGCTGTAGAACCGCACCGGCCCGTCATGGACCGGTGCGGAACTGCCTCGCCGCCTTGGGACATCATGCCCGGCCGCGGCGCGGCTTTTGCCGTCAATATCAGGAAAACAGACCCTTATGACTCACGATTTCGAGAACGTTCTCGCGGCCTCCGGAATATCGAAATTCTTTCCTGGCGCGGTGGCGCTGGATAAGGTCGATTTCACGCTCCGCAGAGGCGAGGTGCACGCATTGCTGGGCGAGAACGGCGCCGGCAAGTCGACGCTGATCAAGTGCATCACCGGCGCCTATCATCGTGACGAAGGCAGCCTGGCGCTCGACGGCCAGGAAATCAATCCGGCCAATACGCTCGCCGCCCAGAAGCTCGGCATCGGCACGGTCTACCAGGAGGTCAACCTGCTGGCCAATCTAAGCGTCGCCGAAAACCTCTTTCTCGGACGCCAGCCAAGACGGTTCGGCATGACCGACGTGCGCGCGATGAACCGCGAGGCGCGCGATCTGCTCACCGGCTACGGCATCGATATCGACGTTACCGCCGAACTTGGCCGTTTTTCCGTCGCCGTCCAGCAGGTGGTTGCCATCGCCCGCGCCGTCGATCTCTCAGGCAAGGTGCTGATCCTCGACGAGCCCACGGCAAGTCTCGACAACCAGGAGGTCGCGCTGCTCTTCCGCATCATCGAAGACCTGAAGAAGCGCGGCCTGGGCATCGTCTTCATCACCCATTTTCTCGAGCAGGTCTATGCGATCAGCGACCGCATTACCGTGCTGCGCAACGGCAAGCTCGTCGGCACCCGTGACGCCGTCGATCTGCCGCGCCAGGGCCTGATCGCCATGATGCTCGGCCGCGAACTGGCTCATGTCGAAGAGACTGTCAGGGAACGCAGCCTTGCGGCAGGCGAGGTTCGATATCGTTTTTCAGGCTACGGCAAACGCGGCAAGGTCAAGCCTTTCGACCTTGAGGTGCGCGCCGGAGAGGTGGTCGGCGTCGCCGGGCTGCTCGGCTCCGGGCGCACCGAAACCGCCGAACTCCTCTTCGGCATCGAGCATGCCGATAGCGGCAGCGCCACGATCGACGGCCAGCCGGTGACGATTTCGAGCCCGCGCGCGGCGATCGGAAAGGGCTTCGGCTTCTGCCCCGAGGACCGCAAGACCGATGGCATCATCGGCGACCTGTCGATCAGGGAGAACATCGCCCTTGCCCTGCAGGCCCGCCGTGGCTGGACGCGGCCGCTCTCGCGCGCCGAGCAGAATGCACTCGCCGACCGCTACATCAAGGCGCTCGACATCCGCACCACCGACCGCGAAAAGCCGATCCGGCTGCTCTCCGGCGGCAATCAGCAGAAGGCGATCCTCGCCCGCTGGCTGGCTACCAATCCGAAGTTTCTGATCCTCGACGAGCCGACCCGCGGCATCGATGTCGGCGCCCATGCCGAGATCATCCGGCTCATCGAAGAGCTCTGCGCCGGCGGCATGTCGCTGATCGTGATTTCCTCGGAACTTGAAGAGCTTGTCGCCTATAGTTCGCGTGTCATCGTACTTCGCGACAGGCAACATATCGCCGAACTGACAGGCGAACGCATCACGGCTGCCGGCATCGTCGAAGCCATCGCCGCCGCCGAACACAAGATGGAGGATGCATGAGGTCCTCGCGGAATGCGCTGGCCTATCGCCTGGCGCCGCAATTGATCGCGCTTGTTGTCATTCTTTTGTTGAATCTCATCACGTCACCGCAGTTTTTTAATGTCGTGGTTCAGAATGACCGGCTTTATGGCAGCCTGATCGATGTGCTGAATCGCGGTGCGCCGGTGGCTCTGCTGGCGATCGGCATGACGCTGGTAATCGCCACCAAGGGCATCGACCTGTCCGTCGGTGCGGTGATCGCGATCTGCGGCGCCGTCGCCGCATCGTCGATTGTTTCAGGAAATTCAGTTGCCTACACCATTATCCTGACGCTTGCGATTGGGCTTGCCTGCGGCGTTTGGAACGGGTTCCTGGTGGCAGTCCTCAATATCCAGCCGATCATCGCGACGCTGGTGCTGATGGTGGCGGGCCGCGGCATCGCCCAGCTCATCACCGAAGGTGCCATCCTGACCTTCAACGATGACGGGTTAACCTTCTTCGGCAGCGGTTCCATGGCTCTCCTGCCGATGCCTGTCGTCATCTGGCTTCTCGTCGGCCTGCTCGTCATCCTCCTTGTCCGTCGCACGGCGCTCGGCATGCTGATCGAGGCCGTCGGCATCAATCGCCGAGCCAGCACGCTCTCCGGCATTCAAACTCCGGTGCTGCTGATGGCGGTCTACATGCTGAGCGGTCTCTGCGCCTCGATCGCGGGCATCATCGTCGCAGCCGACATCAAGGGCGCCGATGCCAACAATGCCGGCCTCTGGCTGGAGCTCGACGCGATCCTCGCCGTCGTCGTTGGCGGCAATTCGCTGCTCGGCGGCCGCTTCAGCATTCTCGGATCGCTGATCGGCGCGATGATCATCCAGGCGGTGAATACCGGCATCCTGTCCTCCGGCTTCCCACCTGAATTCAACCTGATCATCAAGGCTGTCATCATTATCGTCATCCTCGTCATCCAGTCGCCGGCGGTGCAATCGCTCGCCATCTTCGCCAGCCGCCGGCAGGGCGGTAGGGAGCAGCCGAAATGAACTCCAAATACCTGCCGCTGCTTGCGACCATCGTCATCTTCGTGCTCGCCTATGCCGGTTGCGCGCTGCAATATCCAAACATTCTGTCGACGCGGGTCATCGGCAATCTGTTGACCGACAATGCCTTTCTCGGCATCGCAGCCGTCGGCATGACCTTCGTCATCATCTCAGGCGGCATCGATCTTTCGATCGGCTCGGTCATCGCCTTTACCGGCGTCTTCCTCGCTGTGATCCTGCAGAACACCTCGATCCATCCGCTGCTCGCCTTCGCGCTCGTGCTCGTCATCACCACCGCTTTCGGCGCCATCATGGGCGCGATCATCCACTATCTCGAAATGCCGGCCTTCATCGTCACGCTCGCCGGCATGTTCCTGGCGCGCGGCATGGCCTTCGTGCTCTCGATCGACAGCATCCCGATCGATCACGAATATTATTCGACGTTGACGAGCCTCTATTGGCGTCTGCCCGGCGGCGGGCGGCTGACGCTGATCGGCGGCATCATGCTTCTGGTCTTTGCTGTCGGCATCTTCATCGCCCAGCGCACCCGCTTCGGCACCAACGTCTATGCACTCGGCGGCGGCGCGCAGACGGCGCGGCTGATGGGCGTGCCGGTCGGCCGCACGACAATCCAGATCTATGCGCTGTCGGGATTTCTTGCAGGCCTATCCGGGATCGTTTTTTCGCTGTACACCTCTGCTGGATATTCTCTTGCAGCAGTCGGCGTCGAACTCGATGCTATCGCGGCGGTGGTCATTGGGGGGACGCTGCTGACCGGAGGAGCGGGATTCGTGGCGGGAACCTTGATCGGTATCCTGATCCAGGGGCTCATTCAGACCTACATCACCTTTGACGGCACGCTGTCGAGTTGGTGGACCAAGATCCTGATTGGCCTTCTGCTGTTTGCATTCATCCTGATGCAGAAAGCCATCCTGTTCGTTTCCAGTCTGAACAAGAGGTACGCCTGAGGGGAGACGGATCGCTTGCGCTACAAATTGGACGAGACACGCAAGACGGGGCGCAGAACCCGGACAAGCCACGCCCAGGTCGTCGACGAACTCGGCAAGGCGATCGTCGCCGGCACCTATCCCGTTGGCTCGATCCTGCCGGGCGATACGGAACTGGCGCAGCGTTTCAAAGTGTCCCGCACCGTTTTGCGTGAGACGATGAAGACGCTTGCCGCCAAGGGCATGGTCGTCGCCAAGGCGCGGGTCGGCACGCGTGTGACCGAGAAGAACCTCTGGAACATGTTCGACAGCGAGATCATCGCCTGGCACTTCGACAACGGCGTGACGGAAGAGTTTCTGCTGCAGCTCTACGATATTCGTCTCGCCTTCGAACCCTTCGCCGCCGGTCTCGTCGCCGAGCAGGCGAATGCCGAGGATATCGAGATGTTGCGCGGGCTGGCGCTCGAGATGGCGGCGCCTGGTCATACGGCCGATAGCCTGGCACTCGCCGACCTTCGTTTTCACCTGGCGATCGCCGAAGCCTCGCATAATCCCTTCATGCGGACACTGGGCAGCCTCATCGAAGCAGCCCTCGTCGGCATGTTCCGGATGAGCACGCCGCCAACCGAAAACGGCTTCGCCAATATCGCCGACACCCATATGCGCATCGTCGATGCGATCGTGTCCGGCGATAGCAGTGCTGCGCGCCGCGCGATGGAGGACGTCATCCTGGACGGCCGCCATCATGTGCACGAAGCCTTCGTGGCCCGCGGTTCCGACGCCGTCACAGGGCCGATTTCGGCTGCAATTTCACCTTTGTGAAGGCTTTGCCTATCGGCAGCGCCGCGCGTCTTTTCGAGAGCCGCGAAGGACGCTGCAGCACTTTGAATGGCAGCATAATTTATCTTTAAATCGATTCCGATTTGAGGAGTTTTGCAGTATGAGGCGATAAAGCCGCCTCATCGCGCGGATTCGCGGAGCAAATCATGGAACGCACTTGTCTTGCCGTCATCCTTGCCGCCGGTGACAGCACGCGGATGAAATCCTCGAAATCAAAGGTGCTGCATCCGGTCGCCGGACGGCCGATGATCGCCCACGTGGTCGAGGCGGTCGCCTCCGCCGGCATCTCGTCCGTCGCCCTGGTCGTCGGCCGTGACGCCGAGGACGTGGCAAAGGCGGCAAGCGTCGCCGGCGTCGGCATCGAGTCCTGCCTGCAGAAGGAACGCCTCGGCACCGGCCATGCGGTGCTGGCAGCGCGCGAAGCGATCGCCAAGGGTTACGACGATATCCTCGTCACCTATGGCGATGTGCCGCTCCAGACCGACGCACCGCTGAAGGCTGCCCGCCAGGGCCTTGCCGATGGCAGCGACGTCGTCGTCATCGGCTTCCACACCGACCGCCCGACCGGCTACGGCCGCCTGCTCGTCAAGGACGGCGAACTCATTGCCATCCGCGAGGAAAAGGACGCGACCGATGCCGAGCGCACCGTCACCTGGTGCAACAGCGGGCTGATGGCGATCAACGGCAGTAAGGCGCTCGATCTTCTCTCGCGCATCGGCAACGCTAACGCCAAGGGTGAATTCTATCTGACCGATCTCGTCGAGATCGCCCGTTCGCTCGGCGGACGCGTCACTGCGGTCGATGCGCCCGAGATCGAGATGACCGGCTGCAACACCCGGGCCGAACTCGCCGTTATCGAGCGCTTCTGGCAGGAGCGCCGCCGCCACCAGATGATGCTTTCAGGCGTCACCATGATCGCGCCGGAAACCGTCTTTCTGTCCTACGATACAGTCATAGGCCAGGATGCGTTGATCGAGCCGAACGTCGTCTTCGGCCCTGGTGCTGTGATCGACAGCGGCGCCGTCATTCATGCTTTCTCGCATATCGAAGGCGCTCATGTCAGCCAGGGCGCGACCGTTGGTCCCTTCGCGCGGCTGCGGCCGGGTGCCGATCTCGCCAGCGGCGCCAAAGTCGGCAATTTCTGCGAGGTCAAGAACGGCCGGCTGGGCGAGGGCGCCAAGGTCAACCACCTCACCTATATCGGCGATGCCGTCATCGGCGCCGGCAGCAATATCGGCGCCGGCACGATCACCTGCAACTATGACGGCGTCAACAAGAGCGAGACGGTGATCGGCGAAAACGCCTTCATCGGTTCCAATTCCTCGCTGGTCGCGCCGGTGACGATCGGCGACGGCGCCTATATCGCCTCCGGCAGCGTCATCACCGTCAATGTGCCGGCCGATGCACTGGCGCTCGGCCGCGCTCGCCAAGAGATCAAGCCCGGCCGCGCGACGCTGCTGCGCGAACGCGCGCTCGCCATCAAGGCGGCGAAGAAGGCGAAAGCCTGACCGGTCTTGCGTAACCGGCGGAAATTCAAAGTGACCGCCGAGGTGATTGAGAAATAAGCAGGAATCGTTAGGACTGGCCTCATTGTTGAGGCCTAGTGGGGATGTTGCATGTGTGGAATTGTGGGGATCGTCGGAACTGCGCCTGTTGCCGGGCGCCTGGTCGACGCGCTGAAGCGTCTCGAATATCGTGGTTACGATTCCGCCGGTGTCGCCACCATCCATGACGGCGTGATGGATCGCCGCCGCGCCGAGGGCAAGCTGTTCAATTTGGAAAAGCGCCTCGACAGCGAACCGCTGCCCGGCACCGTCGGCATCGCCCACACGCGCTGGGCGACCCATGGCGTTCCGAACGAGACCAATGCCCATCCGCATTTCGTCGAAGGCGTCGCCGTCGTCCATAACGGCATCATCGAGAACTTCTCCGAGCTTCGCGACGAACTGACGGAAGAGGGCTCGGTCTTCGAAACCCAGACCGACACCGAGGTGGTCGCCCATCTGATGGTGAAATATCTGCGCGAAGGCCTGGAGCCCCGCGCCGCCATGTTGAAGATGCTGAACCGGGTGACCGGCGCCTATGCGTTGGCCATCATGCTCAAGGCCGATCCCGGAACGATCATGGCCGCCCGTTCCGGCCCGCCGCTTGCCGTCGGCTACGGCCGCGGCGAGATGTTCCTTGGCTCGGATGCGATCGCGCTCTCGCCCTTCACCAACGAGATCACCTATCTCGTCGACGGTGATTGCGCTGTCCTCACCCGCGACGGTGTCTCGGTGCTGGATTTCGCCGGCAAGCCGGTCAACCGCGCCCGGCAGATCTCGCAGGCGACCGCCTATGTCGTCGACAAGGGCAACCACCGCCACTTCATGGAGAAGGAAATCTACGAGCAGCCGGAGGTCATCTCCCATGCGCTCAGCCACTATGTCGATTTCGCCGAGAACACGATCGGCGCCAACGCCGCCGCGATCGACTTCAAGGCGGCGACCGGCCTTGCCATCTCTGCCTGCGGCACTGCCTATCTCGCCGGCCTCGTCGGCAAATACTGGTTCGAGCGTTATGCCCGCCTGCCGGTCGAGATCGACGTCGCTTCCGAATTCCGCTACCGCGAAATGCCGCTGTCGCCGTCGCAGGCTGCGCTCTTCATCTCGCAGTCCGGCGAGACCGCCGATACGCTGGCATGCTTGCGTTATTGCCGCGAGAACGGGTTGAAGATCGGCGCCGTCGTCAATGTCCGCGAATCGACGATTGCGCGCGAATCCGACGCCGTCTTCCCGACCATGGCCGGCCCCGAAATCGGCGTCGCCTCGACCAAGGCCTTCACCTGCCAGCTTGCCGTGCTGGCGGCGCTGGCGATCGGCGCCGGCAAGGCGCGCGGCACGGTGAGTGCCGACGAGGAGAGGGCACTGGTGCGCCATCTCGCCGAAATGCCGCGCATCATGAGCCGCGTGCTGAACCTCATCCAGCCGCAGATGGAAAGCTTGTCGCGCGAATTGTCGAAGTGCAAGGACGTGCTCTATCTCGGCCGCGGCACCAGCTTTCCGCTCGCCATGGAAGGCGCGCTGAAGCTCAAGGAAATTTCCTATATCCACGCCGAAGGTTACGCCGCCGGTGAATTGAAGCATGGACCGATCGCGCTGATCGACGAGAACATGCCTGTCATCGTCATCGCCCCCTACGACCGTTTCTTCGAAAAGACCGTCTCGAACATGCAGGAGGTTGCAGCCCGCGGTGGCCGCATCATCTTCATCACCGACGAGGCCGGTGCGGCTGCTTCGAAACTGCCGACGATGGCAACAATCACCCTGCCTGTGGTCGACGAAATCATCGCACCGATGATCTTCTCGCTGCCGATCCAATTGCTCGCCTATCACACCGCCGTCTTCATGGGCACCGATGTCGACCAGCCGCGCAACCTGGCGAAATCCGTGACCGTGGAATAAGCCTGCAGCACCGGGACCGTCCCGCCGAAACATATTGTGCGACGCCCCGAATTCTGGCAGTTTTGGTCTGCGGACAAGGGGGAAGGGCCGGCGTACCGGCCCGTCCAGGACTGAGATGGAGTTCATCAGAAAACGATGGCCGACAACGCCCCCAGAATGCCGGTCGCGACCCGGCTGAGGAATAATTTTCTCGCAGGTTTGATCATCTGCGCTCCGATCGCGATCACCATCTGGCTGACCTGGACCTTCATCCACTGGTCGGACAGCTGGGTCAGGCCCTATATTCCGGCGCGCTGGAATCCGGAAAGCTATCTCAATTTTGCCATTCCCGGTTTCGGCCTGCTGACCGCCGTTATCCTGATCACCGTCGTCGGCTTCCTCGGCAAGAACCTCATCGGCCAGAGCATCGTCGGTTTCGGCGAATCCGTCGTCCAGCGCATGCCGCTGGTACGGACGATCTACAGAAGCGTGAAGCAGATTTTCGAAACCGTGTTGAAGGAGCAGTCGAACTCCTTCAAGAAAGTCGGCCTCATCGAATATCCAAGTCCCGGTCTCTGGGCGCTGGTTTTCGTTGCCACCGACGCCAAAGGCGAAATCGCTTCGAAGTTCAATGCGATGGGCCAGGATATGGTCGCGGTCTTCCTGCCGCCGACGCCGGTGCCGACGGCTGGTTTCCTCGTCTTCGTACCGCGCGAGAAGATCGTCGTGCTCGACATGTCGCCGGAGGATGCCGCCAAGTTCCTGATTTCGGGCGGTCTCGTGGCTCCTGAAACCCCGCAGCCGGAGCCGAAGCAGAAGCATTTGCCGCGGCCGAAGCCGGTGGCGGTTTCCAAGGCCGAATGATGCATGTCGCCCAAAAGTGTGCAGCGGTTTTGGGATAACGACATGCATGGAAGGAAGACTTAAAGCGCGCCGCGGCGCGCTTTATCCCGCTCTAAGAAAACGGATCGCCTCGTCGCGGCGGAAAAGATAGAGCAGGGTGCGGATCGCCGTTCCCCTCTCCGTGGTCAATTCCGGATCGCGCTCGATGAGGTAAGCCGCATCCTTGCGGGCAATCTCCAGCAGGTCGGCATGCGCCTCGAGGCTGGCGATGCGGAAACCCGGCGTGCCGGATTGCCGTGTGCCAAGCAATTCGCCTTCACCGCGCAGCTTCAGGTCCTCCTCGGCAATGCGGAAGCCATCCTCCGTCTCTCGCATGATCGAAAGCCTGGCATGGCCGGTTTCGCCGAGTGGTCCCTTGTAGAGCAGGATGCAGGTCGAAGCCTCGTCGCCGCGCCCGACGCGGCCGCGCAGCTGATGCAATTGCGCCAGGCCAAAGCGTTCGGCATGTTCGATCACCATGATCGTCGCATCCGGCACGTCGACGCCGACCTCGACGACGGTGGTGGCGACGAGCAGCCGGGTTTCGCCGTTCTTGAACGCCATCATCGCCGCGTCCTTCTCCGGCCCGTTCATGCGGCCGTGGATCAGGCCGATACCGGGGCCAAGTGCTGAGACCAGCGTCGCATGCCGCTCCTCGGCAGACATCAGGTCGAGCTCCTCGGACTCTTCGACCAGCGGGCAGATCCAGTAGGCCTTCTTGCCCTCGGCGATCGCGCTTTGCAGCCGCCCGACGATTTCGCCGGTCCGCTCCATCGGCACGGTGATCGTCTGGATCGGCTTGCGGCCGGCCGGTTTTTCGGTCAGCTTGGAGACGTCCATGTCGCCGAAGGCGGCGAGCACCAGCGTGCGCGGGATCGGCGTCGCCGTCATGACCAGCATATGCGGCGAGAGCCCCTTTGCGGTCAGCCGCAGGCGCTGATGCACGCCGAAACGGTGCTGCTCGTCGACGACGGCAAGCATCAGATTGGCGTAGGCGACGCTGTCCTGGAACAGCGCATGTGTGCCGATGATGATCTGGGCAGCACCCGAGGCGATGCGCTCCAGGATTTCCTCCCTCTCGCGTCCCTTGGTACGCCCGGTCAGCACCTCGATGCCGAGCCCGGCGGAGGCTGCGAATTTCGAGATCGTCGCATGGTGCTGCCGCGCCAGGATTTCGGTCGGCGCCATCAGCACGGCCTGGCCGCCGCTCTCGATCACCGCCGCCATCGCCATCAGTGCGACCAGCGTCTTGCCGGAGCCGACATCGCCCTGCAGCAGCCGCAGCATGCGCTCGTTGCCGACCATATCCTGCAAAACCTCGGCGATCGCCTCGTTCTGGCTTGATGTGAGTGAGAAGGGCAAGGTCTTCAGGATCTTGCTGCTGGTTGCGCCGGTCGCATGCACCGGCTGGCCCGCCACCTTGCGCAGCCTCTGCCGCACCAGGCTCAGCGACAGCTGGCCGGCGAGGAACTCGTCATAGGCAAGCCGCCGCCGGGCAGGGGCCTGCGGGTCGATATCGCTGGGATCACGCGGCTCGTGCAGCATGTGGAAGCTGTCGCGGATCGACGGCAGGCCCTGTTTCTCAGTCAGTGCCAGATCGATCCATTCCGGCAGCTCGGGAAAACGCGGCAGGCCAGCGTCGATGATCTTGCGCAGCGTCTTCGGTGAAAGTCCTGCCGTCAGCGGATAGATCGGCTCGACGAGTGGCAGGCTCTCCGCCTCGTCGGCCCTGACGATATAGTCGGGATGCACCATCGAGGCGCGGCCGTTGAACCAGTCGATCTTGCCGCTGACGGTCACCTCCGCGTCAACGGGCAGCTGCTTTTCCAACCACGCCGCCTGTCCGCGGAAGAAGACCAGCGTCAGCTCGCCAGTCTCATCATGCAGGAAGACGCGGTAAGGGATATTGCTTTTGCCGCGCGGCGGCACCTGGTGCCGGTCGACGCGCGCCGTGATCGTTACGATCGCACCCTGCGGCGCGCGGGCGATGCCCGGCTGGTTGCGCCGGTCGATCAGCGAGAACGGCGCGTGGAAAAGCAGATCGATGACCCGGCAATCCTCCAGCGTCTCGCGCCCGAGCAGCTTGACCAGCAGGTCGGCGATCTTCGGTCCGACGCCCGGAAGGCCCGAAATAGGGGAAAACAGAGGATCGAGAATGGCGGGGCGCATGCGGCCAAAATGCGATGAACAATGCGGCCTTGGCAAGGCTGACAAGCCGCTTTCCAGGGTCTATAGAGGCGCATCAACAGGAAGGTAATGCCATGACAGGTGTCACGCTCACCAGTGCCGGTCTCGACCCGCGCCGCCGCCGGATCCTTTTCCGTTGCTGGCATCGCGGCATCCGCGAGATGGATCTGGTCTTCGGCCAATTCGCCGAAGCCGAGGTCGCCAGACTGTCGGAAGCCGAGCTCGACGAGTTCGAGACGATCATGGCGGAAGAGGACAATGATCTCGTCCGCTGGATCATGGGAACATGGCCCGTGCCTGAGCGTTTCCGGACACCGATGTTTGCCCGCATCGCCGCCTACAAGCCCGATTTTGACAAGCCCCTCAGGACGCCGGAATGATCCCTGGTTTCGATGCGAAGAAGCTTGCGGCCATTGCCGAGCCGCTGACGATCGGCAATGTGCCGGCAGGTCTTGAAACGCTGCTGCTCGCCGAGCTCGCCCGAACGGGAGAGCCGGTCGCCTATGTCATGTCCGACGGACATCGCATGGCCGATCTCGAACAGATGCTGGGCTTCGTCGCCCCCGACATTCCGGTTCTCACCTTGCCGGCCTGGGACTGTCTACCATATGACCGCGTCTCGCCGAGCGCCGACACCTCGGCCCGCCGGCTGGCTGCACTCGGCGGCCTCATCGCCCATCGCAAGAAGCCGCATGCGGCAATCGTGCTCGTCACCGCCAATGCCATGCTGCAGAAGGTGGCGCCGCAGGATGTCATCGAAAGCCTGACTTTTTCGGCCCGTCCCGGCAACCAGCTGCGCATGGACGATCTCGCCGGTCGTCTGGAACGCAATGGCTTCGAGCGGGTCGCCACCGTTCGCGAAGTCGGCGAATTTGCCGTGCGCGGCGGTATTCTCGACGTCTTCGTGCCGGGTTCCGAAGAGCCGGTCCGCCTTGATTTCTTCGGTGATACGCTGGAGAGCATCCGCAGCTTCGATCCGGCCAGCCAGCGCACGATCGGGCAGGTGCGCTCCCTCGATCTCAATCCGATGAGCGAAGTGACGCTGACGTCCGATACGATCAGCCGTTTCCGCAAGAATTACCTCTCTGCTTTCGGCGCGACCACGCGCGACGACGCGCTTTATCTCGCCGTCTCCGAAGGCCGCCGTTACCCCGGCATGGAGCACTGGCTGCCGCTTTTCTACGAGAAGCTCGATACCGTCTTTGATTATCTCAGCGGCTTCCGGATCGTCATCGACCATACGGTGCGTGAAGCAGCCGAAGAGCGCTCCAAGCTCGTTTTGGACTATTACGACGCCCGCCTGAACTCCGGCCAGCCGGCCAAGGGGATGACGCAGGGCACGCCTTACAAGCCGGTGACGCCGGGCCAGCTCTATCTCGACAGCAAGCTTTTCGTCAAAACTCTCGACGCGCTCGGCGCGATCCGCATCAGCCCCTTCAACGAACATGAGGGCGAGGCGCGGCGGGTCGTCAATGTCGACGCCCGCCAGGGCCAGCGCTGGGCCCGTTCGAACGCCGAAGGCGGCGGCGATGCCGAACGCATCAACATCTTCGACGTCGTCGTCAAGCATATTGCCGACCGCCGCGCTGCCGGCGCGAAAGTGCTCATCACCGCCTGGACCGAAGGCTCGCTGGAACGCCTGCTGCAGGTGCTGAACGAACACGGCCTGGAAAAGGTCAAGCCGATCGAGGCGCTGAAGGATGTCGGCTCGCTGGCGAGAGGTGAGGCGGCCGCTGCCGTGTTCAGTCTCGAAGCCGGCTTTGAGGCCGGCGACCTCGTCGTCATCGGTGAGCAGGACATCCTCGGCGACCGCATGGTGCGCCGCTCCAAGCGCCGCAAGCGCGCCGCCGATTTCATCTCGGAGGTGGCGGGCCTCGACGAGGGCTCGATCGTCGTCCACGCCGAACATGGTATCGGCCGCTTTATAGGCCTCAGGACCATCGAGGCGGCGGGCGCGCCGCATGCCTGCCTCGAACTGCAATATGCCGACGAGGCCAAGCTCTTCCTGCCGGTCGAAAACATCGATCTTCTCTCGCGCTACGGCGGCGAGGGCACCGAAGCCCAGCTCGACAAGCTCGGCGGCGGCGCCTGGCAGATGCGCAAGGCCAAGCTCAAGAAGCGCCTGCTCGACATGGCCGATGCGCTGATCCGCATCGCCGCCGAGCGCCTGACGCGCCATGCGCCGATGCTGACGACGCCGGAAGGCCTTTACGACGAATTCGCCGCCCGCTTTCCCTATGATGAGACCGAGGACCAGGAAAACGCCATCGAGGCGGTGCGCTCCGATCTCGGCGCCGGCCGGCCGATGGATCGCCTCGTCTGCGGCGACGTCGGCTTCGGCAAGACCGAAGTGGCGCTGCGCGCCGCCTTCGTCGCGGCGATGAACGGTGCCCAGGTCGCCATCGTCGTGCCGACGACGCTGCTGTCCCGCCAGCATTTCAAGACCTTTTCCGATCGTTTCCGCGGTCTGCCGGTGCGAATCCAGCAGGCCTCGCGCCTCGTCGGCGCCAAGGAGCTGGCGCTGACCAAGAAGGAAGTGGCGGAAGGCAAGACCGATATCGTCGTCGGCACCCATGCGCTGCTCGGCGCCGGCATCAAATTCGCCAATCTCGGTCTGCTCGTCATCGACGAGGAGCAGCATTTCGGTGTCAAGCACAAGGAGCGGCTAAAGGAGCTGAAGAGCGACGTGCATGTGCTGACGCTGTCGGCAACGCCGATCCCGCGCACGCTGCAGCTTGCCATGACCGGCGTGCGCGAACTGTCGCTGATCACCACGCCGCCGGTCGACCGCATGGCGGTGCGCACCTTCATATCGCCCTTCGATAGTCTGGTCATCCGCGAGACGCTGATGCGCGAGCATTATCGCGGCGGCCAGAGCTTCTATGTCTGCCCCAGGCTTGCCGACCTCGAGGACGTGCATGCCTTTCTGCAGTCCGATCTGCCGGAGCTGAAGGTCGCCGTCGCCCATGGCCAGATGCCGGCTGGCGAACTCGAAGACATCATGAACGCCTTTTATGAAGGCCGTTACGATGTGCTGTTGTCGACCACCATCGTCGAATCCGGCCTCGACGTGCCCACAGCCAACACGCTGATCGTTCACCGCGCCGACATGTTCGGCCTTGCCCAGCTCTATCAGTTGCGTGGCCGCGTCGGCCGCTCGAAGGTACGCGCCTTTGCGCTCTTCACCCTGCCTGTCAACAAGGTGCTGACGGCAACCGCCGAACGCCGCCTCAAGGTGCTGCAGTCGCTGGATACGCTCGGTGCCGGCTTCCAGCTGGCGAGCCACGACCTCGATATTCGCGGCGCTGGCAACCTGCTCGGCGAAGAGCAGTCCGGCCACATCAAGGAGGTCGGCTTCGAGCTTTATCAGCAGATGCTGGAAGAGGCTGTCGCCGAGGTCAAGGGTGTCGACGAGATCCACGACACCGGCTGGTCGCCGCAGATCTCCGTCGGCACGACGGTGATGATCCCGGAAACTTACGTGCCCGACCTGCACCTGCGCATGGCGCTCTACCGCCGTCTCGGCGAAATCACCGAACTCAAGGAGATCGACGGCTTCGGCGCCGAGATGATCGACCGCTTCGGCCCGATGCCGATCGAAGTCCAGCATCTGCTGAAGATCGTCTACATCAAGTCGCTCTGCCGCACCGCCAATGTCGAAAAGCTCGATGCCGGCCCGAAGGGCGTCGTCGTGCAGTTCCGCAACAAGGAATTCCCCAATCCGGCCAACCTCGTCGGCTATATCGGCAAGCAGGGCACGATGGCAAAGATCCGCCCCGATCACAGCCTGTTCCTGACCCGCGACCTGCCGACGCCGGAAAAACGCCTGCAGGGCGCTGCCGTCATCATGACGCAACTGGCCGAATTCGCGAAATAGAGCAATTCCAGCAAAAGTGTGCCGCGGTTTTGCGTCCGGAATTGCGTGGAAAAAGGAGACGAGGATGGCGAAATACGGCGCAACGATCGCCTGGCAGCGCAACGGCGAGACCTTCACCGACAACCGCTACAGCCGCGCCCACCGCTGGACCTTCGACGGCGGCATCGAGGTGAGGGCGTCCTCGTCGGCGCATGTCGTCCCGCTGCCCTATTCCGCCGAGGATGCCGTCGATCCGGAAGAGGCTTTCGTCGCCTCGCTCTCCAGCTGCCACATGCTCTGGTTCCTGTCGATCGCCGCCAAACAGCGCTTTTGCATCGACAGCTACACCGATGCCGCCGAGGGCGTCATGGAAAAGAATGCCGAGGGCCGCCTTGCCATGACCGTCGTGACGCTCCGTCCGCATGTCGTCTTCAGCGGCGAAAAGCAGCCCTCGCTCAGCGAGTTGGAAAGCCTGCATCATCGCGCTCACGACGAGTGCTTCATCGCCAATTCGGTGAAGACCGAGGTGCGCTGCGTTCCGGTTGTGGGCTGAGCGGGCGTCGGCGTCAGTTGAGCCCTGATCGCGCCTCGGCCTTCGCCTTGGCGATATCGCGCAGCGCGTTTGCCAGCACGTCGGGCGTCTGCGCCCCGCTGACGGCATATTGCTGATCGAAGATGAAGAAGGGCACGCCGTCGACGCCCATCTCCTGGGCCGCCTTGATCTCGGCGACGATCAGATCGCGGTCGGCATCGGAGGCAAGCAGCGAGGCGATGACCGAGCGGTCGAGGCCTGATTTTTCGGCGATATCGAGCAGCACAGCATGGTCGCCGACATTGCGGCCTTCCTCGAAATTCGCCTTGAACAGCGCAGCAACGACCTTGTCCTGCTTCTCGCGGCCTTCGATCATCGCCCAGTGGATCAGCCGATGCGCGTCGAGCGTGTTCGGGCCGATCTTGATCGCCTCGAAATCGAAGGCAATGCCGACCTCGCGGCCATAATCGCTGAGCATCTTGTGCGCCTGCGCCACGCGCTCCTCGCCGCCGAGCTTCTCCGCCAGCGCCTTCTTCTGGTCGACGCCTTCCTTGGGATAGTCGGGATTGAGCCGGTACGGCCGCCAGTTGATGTCGACGCCGATTTGGTCCTGCACCTCGGCGATGGCGAGTTCCAGCCGCGCCTTGCCGAGATAGCACCAAGGGCAGACGACATCCGAGACGACGTCGATGGTGATACGCTCCATGATGATGTTCCTTATTTCTGTGCGCCTCCAGGGGAGACATGTAAGCCGGGCGGTTCGGCCGCTTCTTATTGGGCGCTCGTATCCCACCAGAGCGGCAGCTGGTAGCCATAGAGTGGCACTATGTCGGGATGGCCGATGCGTTTGCTGCGCGCCACCCATTGCTGATCCATATGATAGAGCGGCAGCACGTAATGGCTGGACAGCAGCAGCCGGTCGTAGGAGCGCACCGCCGCGATGAAATCCTCTGCCGAGCGCGCCCGGAGCAGGTGATCGATCAACGTATCGAGATCGGGGTCGGCGGCGCCCGCGAAGCTGTCACTGCCCTCGCGGGTCTTCGCGGCTGAAGACCAGCGGCCGAGCTGTTCGTTTCCAGGCGATAGCGACGACGTGTAGGACTTCATGATCATGTCGTAGTCGAAACTGTTCGTCCGGCTCTGATACTGCGAATCATCGACCGTGCGAATCGAAGCGGCGATGCCGATCGTCTGTAGCGAACGCTGGTAGGCGACGGCGAGCTTCTCCTGGTCGGCATTCTGCGTCATGATCTCGAAGGCGAGCTGGCGGCCGGAGGCATCGAGCATCTTGCCGCCCTGGATCGTATAACCGCCCTGTGTCAGCAGCGCGACGCCCTGTTTCAGCACATTGCGGTCGCGGCCGGAACCGTCGGTGACCGGCAGCTTGTAGGTGCCGTCGAGAATCTCCGGCGCAATTTTCTCCTTGATCGGCCCGAGCAGGGCAAGCTCGGCCGCATTGGCGGGGACGCCAAAACTCGACAGCTCGGAATTCTGCCAGAAGCTCTGCGTGCGCTTGTAGGCGCCGGAATAGAGGTTCTTGTTCGCCCATTCGAAGTCGAACACCATCGACAGGCCTTCGCGCACCTTGAGATTGGCAAAGATCGGCCGGCGCGTGTTGAACACGAAGCCGAGCATGCCGCTCGGCAGTTTCGGCGTGAACACGTCCTTGACCACAGCCCCCGAGGTAACGGCGGGGAAATTATAGGCATTGGCCCAATGACCGGGATTGCCGTCCGGATAGATGTCGACATCACCCTTCTTGAAGGCCTCGAACAGCGTCGTATCCTGCAGGAAATACTGGACGGTGATCTGGTCGTAATTGTCGGTGCCGACCTTGGCGGGAATGTCCTTTCCCCAGTAGTTGGGGTCGCGCTCATAGGTGATGCTCTCGCCGGGCTTCACCGTCTTCACCATGTAGGGACCGGAGCCTACCGGCGGCGTCAGCGATGAACGGTCGAAGGTTGCCGGATCGATCGCATGTTTCGGCAGCACCGGGAACAGGCCAAAGATCAGCGGCGTCTCCCGGTCGGCCTTGTCGTTGAAGGTGAAGCGCACGCTGTGCTCACCGACCTTCTCCATCTTGGCGACGACGTTGAGGCGGTTGGCGAAGGGCACGCGGCCCTTGTCGCGCATCAGCTCGAAGGTGAACATCACATCCTCAGGCGTCACCGGCTGGCCATCGGCCCATTTCGCCTTCGGATTGAGGTTGAACTGAATGAAGCTCCGGTCGTCATCCCATTCGACCGTCTCGGCAAGCAGGCCGTAGAGCGTGAAGGGCTCGTCCCTGGAGCGCTGCATCAGCGATTCGTAGACGAGATTGCCATAATCCGGATCCCACATGCCGCGCGCCGTCGTGCGCATGCTCTTCAGGATGAACGGATTGAGGCTGTCGAAAGTGCCGACGACGCCATAGGTGATCTTGCCGCCCTTTTTCACGTCGGGATTGACGTAAGGGAAGTGTTTGTAGTCGGCCGGCAAAGCTGGTTCGCCGTGCATCGCGATGCCATGCAGCGGCTCGGCGGCGACGGTGCCGCACAGCAGCGAGAGGACGAGGGGGACGACGATCCGGAGCATTCGGCAATCCTTGATCCGTGAAAACGGGCATGATTCACCGCAAAGATTATCATGGGGTCGATCGATTCCAACACAGAACGGCGATTTCTTTGGCATCGCGACGAAATGCACCTCAAATTGCCAAAGAAATGCTGGATATCTTGGACGCTGCGATGTAACAGGTGAACCCGAAGTTTCGGGGTCATGCATTTGCCTTATTTTTTTAAGAGGTGGAGTGCCGAACGACCCGATGGTTGGGGCGGCAAACCGCTGCCCCGAACGGATATCAGGAGACGGAATTCGTTATGATGTTCAAGTCTGAAAAGAAAATGCGGGCAGCGCTGTCCGTTCTGGCAGTGGTGTTCGGCGCTTCGGCTCCGGTCTCCTCCTTCGCGCAGGATGCGGCGGCACAGGCTCCGGCCGATGCCCCGGCACAGGCCGCAGGAGCGCCGAAGCTCGGCTGGTACAAAACCTGCAGCAAGCAGGAAGACAACGACATCTGTGTTGTCCAGAACCTGATCCTCGCCAATGGCGGCCAGCTCGTCACGGCCGTCGGCCTGATCTCGGTTTCCGGCAAGATCAACCGCAAGCTCCTGCAGGTCTCGGTACCCACAGCACGCCTCGTCCCTCCCGGTGTCCTCATGCAGATCGACGGCGGCAAAGGCCAGAAGCTCGACTACGCCGTCTGCCTGCCGGACAAGTGCACGGCTGAAATCCCGCTGACCGACGCGATGATCGCCAGCCTCAAGAAGGGCAGCGACGTGATCTTCACCTCGATCAATTTCCGCCGCGCTCCGAACCCGATCAAGATTTCGCTTGAAGGCTTCACCGGTGCTTATGACGGCGAACCGGTTTCCGAATCCAAGCTCGTTGAAAGCCAGCGCAGCCTGCAGGAAGGCATGCAGAAAAAGGCCGAAGAAGCCCGCAAGAAGCTGGAAGACGCCCAGAAGGCAGCCAAGGCGCAGTAATCCTGTCACCTTCTTTGAAACAGAAACCCGGCTTCATGCCGGGTTTTTTGTTGCGCAAAGAAAAGGCCTCGCCGGGAGAAGCGAGGCCTTGATTCAACGATCGGCACGAGCGAGTTAGTGGGCGAAGCTCATCTTGGGTTTGAACTGCCCTGACGGGGCCTGATCGAAAATCTGGTAGATCTGTGGGTTGCGAAGCGGCGTGCCGCTTTCGTCGTTCATCAGGTTCTGCTCGGAGACATAAGCGACATATTCGCTTTCGTCGTTTTCAGCGAGCAGGTGATAGAAGGGCTGGTCCCTGCTCGGGCGCACCTCGGCGGGAATGGAATTCCACCATTCCTCCGTATTCGCGAACTCCGGATCAACGTCGAAGATGACACCGCGAAACGGAAATACCTTGTGCCGAACCACTTCGCCGATACTGAACTTTGCTACTCTTTCTTTCATGGTACGACTTCCTTTCATCACCAAATTTGGTGATTGGTGTCGCGCAAATCAAGATTTTTGCACGAGTTCGTCACATGAACGTCATATCCTCCTTCTGCATAATTCCTTAAATCGAAATCGATTTAAGGACAAAATTATGCAGCACTCCAAGTTCTACAGCGTCCTTTGCGCGTCTGAAAGACGCGCGACGCTGTAGTGGCGTCCATGACCTGGGAGGCGAAAGCCCCGGCGGGGGCCGGGACCTTCTGTGTTCAGGGCCCGATTAGGCCGAATAGTACATGTCGTATTCGACCGGATGCGGCGTCATTTCGAAACGCATCACCTCAGCCATCTTCAGCTCGATGAAGGCATCGATCTGATCGTCGTCGAAGACGCCGCCGGCCGTCAGGAACTTGCGGTCCTTGTCGAGGCTTTCGAGTGCTTCGCGCAGGCTGCCGCAGACGGTCGGGATCTTCTTCAATTCCTTCGGCGGCAGATCGTAGAGATCCTTGTCCATGGCCTTGCCGGGATGGATCTTGTTCTTGATGCCGTCGAGGCCGGCCATCAGCATGGCGGCGAAGGCAAGATAGGGGTTGGCGGTCGGATCCGGGAAACGGACTTCGACTCGCTTGGCCTTCGGGTTGGAGCCGAACGGAATGCGGCAAGAGGCCGAGCGGTTACGGGCCGAATAGGCAAGCAGCACAGGCGCTTCATAACCCGGGACGAGACGCTTGTAGGAGTTCGTCGACGGATTGGTGAAGGCATTGATCGCCTTGGCGTGCTTGATGATGCCGCCGATATAGAACAGGCAGCTCTCGGAAAGGCCGGCATATTCGTCGCCGGCAAAGGTCGGCTTGCCGCCCTTCCAGATCGACTGGTGCACGTGCATGCCGGAGCCGTTGTCGCCGAAGATGGGCTTCGGCATGAAGGTTGCCGTCTTGCCGTAGGCATTGGCCACCTGGTGCACGACATATTTGTAGATCTGCATCTTGTCGGCGTTGCGCACCAGCGTATCGAACTTGATGCCGAGTTCGTGCTGAGCGGCGGCGACTTCATGGTGATGCTTTTCGACCACGACGCCCATCTCGGAGAGCACCGTCAGCATTTCCGAACGCATGTCCTGAGCGCTGTCGACCGGGGGAACCGGGAAATAGCCGCCCTTGACGCGGGGACGATGGCCGAGGTTGCCGGTTTCATAATCGGTGTCGTCGTTCGACGGCAGTTCGGTCGAATCGAGCTTGAAGCCGGTGTTATAAGGATCGGCCTTGTACTTGACGTCGTCGAAGACGAAGAATTCGGCTTCCGGGCCGACGAAAACCGTATCGCCGATGCCGGATGCCTTGAGGTAGGCCTCGGCCTTCTTGGCGGTGCCGCGCGGATCGCGGTTATAGGCCTCGCCGGAGACCGGATCGAGGATATCGCAGACGATGACCATGGTCGACTGGGCGAAGAACGGGTCCATATGCACCGTTTCGGTGTCGGGCATCAGCACCATGTCGGACTCATTGATGGCCTTCCAGCCGCCGATCGAGGAGCCGTCGAACATCACGCCGTCAGCGAACATGTCCTCATCGACGCAGACGACGTCCATCGTCACATGCTGCAGCTTGCCCTTCGGGTCCGTGAAACGCAGATCGACGAACTTTACGTCGTTCTCCTTGATCTGCTTCAGAATTTCGCTCGCGGTCGCCATTAAGTAGTTTCCTCCGATTTGCGATGACGGTGTGGGTCGGCGATGACGGTAACGGACTTTGCGTGATTGGCAAAGTGGTCAGATGGCATCAATGCCGGTCTCGCCGGTGCGGATGCGGATAACCTCTTCGACGTTGGAGACGAAGATCTTTCCGTCGCCGATGCGGCCGGTCTGCGCCGCCTTGCGGATCGCTTCGATGACGGCTTCAGCGTTCTCGTCGGCAAGTACAACCTCGACTTTTACCTTTGGCAGGAAATCGACGACATACTCGGCTCCGCGGTAGAGTTCCGTGTGGCCCTTCTGACGGCCGAAACCCTTGGCTTCCGTGACCGTGATACCCTGCAGACCGACTTCCTGAAGGGCTTCCTTCACTTCGTCCAGCTTGAAAGGCTTAATGATCGCTTCGATCTTTTTCATGAGAAAATGTCTCTCCGCTTCTCCTGTTATGGCAGGAATTTTCCCGCTCGCCGAATATGATGCAGATATCGTGCCAGTTTGAAATCCATCTTATGGAAAAAAGACGTCGATTCTGTCAAAACCGGCGCGTTTGCGGGGAATTCTGTGTGGTTTTTGTAGCGGAACAGGTGGAAAAACATTGTCTCCGATCAAAATCACATCCGAAACGGAAAAAGTCAGGTATTTTCGCAACTGCGAATACACGTCTCGAGATGATGAAAAGATAGGCAAATGCTTAAATGTCGTTCTTCTCTTTGGTATTCCAGGCGGTTGTTTTTTGGGCGTTTTTTGATTGAATAGGGTGATGATCAAACACCTGTCCGACCTTCTTCTCACGCCGGCCGAAATGGCCGCCGTCGATACGGCCGCTGCCGCATCCGGCATCGATTCCTTCGCCCTGATGGAAAGGGCAGGCGCCGCGGTTGCGGCCGCGGCTCTGCGCCTTCATCCCGGAGCGCTGCGCTTCGTTGCGCTTTGCGGACCCGGCAACAATGGCGGCGACGCCTATGTCGCAGCACGTCATCTGCAGCAGAGCGGGGCGAGGGTGGCGCTCTTCCACCTCGGCGATCCGGTGAGGCTGAAGGGCGATGCCGCCCGCGCCCGCATCGGCTGCGCATTGGAGGGACAGGAACTCGACCTCTATCGGCCCGAAACCGGCGACGTCGTCATCGATGGCCTGTTCGGGGCGGGGCTTGGTCGCGCGGTGTCGGCCGATGTGCGCGCGCTGATCGGCCGCGTCACCCACGCCGATATTCCCGTGCTCGCCATCGATCTGCCCTCCGGCCTCGATGGCCGCACCGGCAAGGTGCTGGGTGCAGCCTTCCGGGCCTGCAACACCATCACCTTCATGACCCGCAAGCCCGGCCATCTGCTGATGCCGGGCAGGCAGCTTTGCGGTGAATTGGAGGTCTTCGACATCGGTATCCCCGCTCGTATCGTCAGGGCTGAGGCGGGGGGTATCATCGCCGAGAACACGCCGGATGCCTGGAAGCGCGTGTTGCCGGCCGAGCAGTTGGAAACCCACAAATACAAGCGCGGTCATCTGGTCGTCTTCTCAGGCGAGGCCGACAAGACGGGTGCCGCGCGCATGTCGGCGATCTCGGGCCTGAAGGCCGGCGCCGGCCTGGTGACGATCGCAGCCCCCCGCGCGGCGATGGCCGCCAATGCTGCGCATCTCACCGCCGTCATGCTGCATGCCATCGACGACGAGGCCGACCTAGGCGACTGGCTCTCCGATAAGCGGCTGCAGACCTTCGTCCTCGGCCCCGGTTTCGGCATCGGCGCCAGGGCGCGCGGCTTCGTCTCGGCCCTTGCCGATCGCCATCTGGTGCTTGATGCCGACGGCATCTCTTCGTTCAAGGACGATCCGCAACAGCTGTTTGATCTTTTCGAGGGTGAGCCGCGCCTGGTGCTGACGCCGCATGAAGGCGAATTCGCGCGGCTCTTTCCCGATATCGGCGGCGACGACGCGCTCGGCAAAGTGGACAAGGCCTTGGCCGCCGCCCGCCGCGCCAATGCCGCGATCGTTTATAAAGGCGCCGATACCGTCATCGCCGCGCCATACGGCCGTGCGCTCATCAATACCAACGCTCCCGTCTGGCTTGCCACCGCCGGTTCCGGCGACGTGCTTGCCGGCATCATCGGCGGATTGCTCGCCCAGGGCCTGCCGGCCTTCGAGGCCGCGGCTGCCGGCGTCTGGCTGCATGGCGAGGCAGGTCAACGCGCCGGCAAGGGGTTGATGGCTGAGGAGCTTGCAGCCGAAGTATTGCCGCCTTAAAGCGCCATGCGTCCTTTCGGACGCACAAAGGACGCTCTAACTCTTTCAATCCTCGCATCGGCATGGGCCAGGATTGAGGAGCGCGGAAGCCGCCGATCCGGCCATCTGGCGGCCCGCTGCTGGCCTTCTGCACGTCGAACGCAGAAGCAATCCGCATCGTCACCCGATATGTGCGGCCGTGGCGCAGGCTAGGTTGTTTAGGCCAGAGTGATCTGTCGCGGGTTTCGCAGAAACGGGAACGGGCAGGTCCGTCCTCCGTTGGACGAGGGGGTGAGCCCGATGCCGGCTGAACAACGGCCATTGTCGTTGCGATCCTTGCGTGGCATCTTCCCGGCGGAGGATTCCGCGTCTCGTTGACGGGCTTTCCGTTTTTTACTGCGTAAGTCTGTCTTTCGACGGAGGCTCGAATGAGTATTGGCCTGATCGCCCTTCTTGATGATATCGCGGCATTGGCCAAGGTGGCTGCGGCGTCGCTCGACGATATTGCCGGCCAGGCTGCCAAGGCAGGCGCGAAAGCGGCTGGCGTCGTCATCGATGATGCGGCAGTCACACCCCGCTACGTCACCGGATTTTCGGCAGCACGCGAATTGCCGATCATCGGCAAGATCACGCTCGGCTCGCTGAAGAACAAGCTTCTGATCCTGCTTCCGGCAGCACTGATCCTGAGCCTTGTCGCACCGCAGGCGATCACGCCGCTGCTGATGATCGGCGGGCTTTATCTCTGCTACGAGGGTGTGGAAAAAGTCTATGAACTGGTGATGCCGCATGCAGCTCATGCCCATGAATCGGCACTCGAGACGACAAGCATCGATGCCAAATCACTAGAAGACGAGAAGGTTGCCGGCGCAATCAAGACGGATTTCATCCTGTCGGCCGAAATCATGGCGATTACGCTCGCCGCGGTGCCGTCAGGCAGCATGTTCACGCAGGCCCTCATCCTTGCCGTCGTTGGACTGGGCATCACGATCATGGTCTATGGCGGTGTGGCGCTTATCGTGAAGGCCGATGATCTGGGTCTGATGCTGGCGCGTGTGCGGACGGCATCTCCGATGGGCGCCGTCTTGCGTTCGATCGGGAAGGGGCTTGTCACAGGCATGCCTTACTTTCTGAAAGTGCTCGGCATCGTCGGAACGGCTGCCATGATCTGGGTCGGCGGCGGCATCATCGTTCATGGCCTCGAAGCCTATGGCATCAGCGGTCTTGCGCATCTGATCCATGATGCCGGCGAGGCGACTGCGCATGCAGTTCCCGTTCTGGCATCGGTGCTGCGCTGGATCGTCGAGGCCGCAGGCGCGGGCATCGTCGGTATCGTCGCCGGCTTGATCGCAATTCCGCTCACAGGCTACGCCGTCTCGCCGATATGGCGGTACCTCAAATCGCTCCTGCCGCGCCGCCGGAAAGAGGCGCTGGCGAACGGGAAGAAATGAAGCCAGAGTCCATCGACGAGCAAAGCGTCATACCAGCCTCGCCTATTTCGCCAGCGCCTGCTGCAGGGCGATTGCCCCATGCGGCGCATTGACCTTGCCCTCATGGATCATGAAGGCAAAGACGTCGCGCGGCTCGACCTTCACCTTGCGATCTCCATCGATCAGCGGCAGGTCATCAGGAACCTTGCCCTCGGCCCAGGTCTCCAGCCGGTCTGCCCAGGCCTTCAGGTCCTTTTCCGGATAGCAGGTCGGGATATCGTCTGATCCCTTCTGCAATCGCGCATAGACGAAATCGGCCGTGACGTCGGCGATCATCGGATATTCGAAATGTTCGGCGCAAACAGGCGCCACGCCGTATTTCGCCAGCAGCGCCACGAACTCCGGCACCTTGAAGGAATCGTGCCGCACCTCGACCACGTGGCGGAGCGTCAGCTCGTCCTGTTTTGCCGGCAGCAGCTTCAGGAAGGCCTCGAAATCTTGCGGATCGAACCTTTTCGTCGGCGCGAACTGCCAGAGCAGCGGCCCGAGATGATCGCCGAGTTCGCTGATGCCCGACGACAGGAACCGCTCCATCGATTCACCGGCTTCGGCAAGCACCCGCCGATTGGTGACGAAACGCGTCGCCTTCAGCGAAAAGATGAAACCGTCAGGCACGTCAGCCGCCCATTTGGCAAAGACCGCGGGCTTCTGCGTGCTGTAATAGGTGCCGTTCACCTCGATAACCTTCAACTGGCGGCTGGCATAATTCAGCTCGTCCTTCTGTTTCAGGCTCTCAGGAAAGAAATGCCCGCGCCAGGGCTCGAAGGTCCAGCCGCCGACGCCGGTGCGGATAGTGCCGGATTTCGTCATGTCGTCCTCCCCATTCGCGGCCGCTCAGGCCGCATTGATCTCTTTCGTCATGTCGACGAGTGTCCATCCTGGCCGAAAGGGTTCGGCCGGCGACCCATTTCCCGAAACCCGAAGGCGCTATAGAGCGCAATGTTCCGCTCCATCCGTGCATTCGTGTAGAGCCGGATCTCCGGCACGGCCAATTCCCGTGCCTTGCCTCCAGCCAATGCAGCATTGCCAGCCCGAGTCCGGCACCCTGAAAGGCCGGCGAGACCGCGATGCTGAACAGCATGAGGTGATCGGAATGCTGCTCGACGACCACCAGGCCGGCCGTTTGCCCGCCGATCTCGCGCAGCCGGACCTCGCCGCGTTCGATCCGCGGCGCGTAATCCTCCGTCACCGGGATCCGCGGAGCGCCGAACAGCTCGGTATAGGGCCGATAGGCGACTGTTGTCAGCGTCACGATCGTTTCCAGATCGTCGGGCGACGCTGGCCTCATCGTCATTCCGCCGCAACCGCCTTCTTCACCGGGCGCCGTTCCAGCAATTCCTTCAGGAACTGTCCGGTATAGGACCGCTTTTCCTTGACGATTGCTTCCGGCGTGCCGGTCGCGACGATCTCGCCGCCGCCGTCGCCGCCTTCGGGACCGAAATCGAGCACCCAGTCGGCCGTCTTGATGACTTCGAGATTGTGTTCGATCACCACCACCGAATTGCCCTGGTTGACCAGTTCGTGCAGCATTTCGAGCAGCTTCGCGACGTCGTGGAAATGCAGGCCGGTTGTCGGTTCGTCGAGAATGTAGAGCGTGCGTCCCGTCGAGCGTTTCGACAGTTCCTTGGCAAGCTTGACGCGCTGCGCCTCGCCGCCCGAAAGCGTATTCGCCTGCTGGCCGACCTTGATATAACCGAGGCCGACATCCTTCAGCGATTGCAGCTTGTCGCGCACGGCAGGCACCGCCGCAAAGAAATCGACGCCTTCCTCCACCGTCATGTCGAGCACGTCGGCGATCGACCTCTGTTTGAAGGTGACGTCGAGCGTCTCTCTGTTATAGCGCTTGCCGTGGCAGACGTCGCAAGTGACGTAGACATCGGGCAGGAAGTGCATCTCGATCTTGATGACGCCGTCTCCCTGGCAGGCCTCACAGCGTCCGCCCTTGACGTTGAAGGAGAAGCGGCCCGGCTGGTAGCCGCGGGCCTTCGCCTCCGGCAGACCCGCGAACCAATCTCGGATCGGCGTGAAGGCGCCGGTATAGGTCGCCGGGTTCGAGCGCGGGGTGCGGCCGATCGGCGATTGGTCGATATCGATCACCTTGTCGATATGCTCGAAGCCGTCGATGCGGTCGTGATCGGCTGGGTTTTCACGCGCGCCCATGACGCGCCTTGCCGCCGATTTATAGAGCGTCTCGACGAGGAAGGTGGATTTGCCGCCGCCGGAAACGCCGGTCACCGCCGTGAACACCCCGAGCGGGATCGACGCCGTGACATTCTTGAGATTGTTGCCGCGTGCGCCGACCACCTTGATCTCGCGGCCTTTCTTCGGCTTACGGCGCTCGTCGGGAACGGGAACGCCGAGTTCGCCGGAGAGATATTTGCCGGTCAGCGAGTTCGGATTGTCCATGATGTCCTGCGGCGTACCATGGGCAATGACCTGACCGCCGTGAATGCCGGCCGCCGGGCCGATATCGACCACGTCGTCGGCCGTCATGATCGCATCCTCGTCATGTTCGACGACAATGACGGTGTTCCCGATGTCGCGCAGGTGCTTCAGCGTGTCGAGCAGCCGGGCATTGTCACGCTGATGCAGGCCGATCGACGGCTCGTCGAGCACATAGAGCACGCCCGTCAGCCCGGAGCCGATCTGCGAGGCAAGCCGGATGCGCTGGCTTTCGCCGCCCGACAGCGTGCCGGAATTGCGCGACAGGCTGAGATATTCCAGGCCGACATCATTGAGGAATCGCAGCCGGTCGCGGATTTCCTTGAGGATGCGCACGGCGATCTCGTTCTGCTTGGCGTTGAAGCTTGCCGGCAGTGTCTCGAACCAGTCGCGGGCGACACGGATCGACATACCAGTCACTTCGCCGATATGCAGCGTGTCGATCTTCACCGCCAAGGCCTCCGGCTTCAGGCGGAAGCCGTTGCAGGAAGGGCAGGGGGCAGCCGACATGAAGCGCTCGATATCCTCGCGCGCCCAGGCGGAATCGGTCTCCTTCCAGCGGCGCTCGAGGTTGGTGATGATACCTTCGAAATTCTTCTGCGTCGTATAGGAGCGGGCGCCATCGGCATAATGGAATTCGATCTTGTCGTTGGTGCCGTTGAGGATGACGTCCTTGGCCTCGTCGGAGAGATCGTTCCAGCGGGTGCCGAGCTTGAAGCCGTAATGTTTGCCGAGCGCTTCCAGCGTCTGGTTGTAATAGGGCGATGTCGACTTGGCCCAGGGCGCGATCGCCCCGTCGCGCAACGTTCGCTCGGGCTCGGGCACGATCAGATCCGCATCGATCTTCTGCTGGGCGCCGAGGCCGTCGCAGGTCGGGCAGGCGCCGAACGGGTTGTTGAACGAAAACAGCCGAGGTTCGATCTCGGGAATGGTGAAGCCGGAGACCGGGCAAGCGAATTTCTCCGAAAACAGCACGCGTTCATGCGTCTCGTTCAGCGACTTGTTGGCCGAACCGCCGGCCGACGTCTCTTCCGGCGGTAGCGGCTTGTCGGCAAATTCGGCAACCGCCAGCCCGTCCGCGAGCTTCAGGCAGGTCTCCAGACTGTCCGCCAGGCGTGCCGAGACATCCGAGCGCACGACGATGCGGTCGACCACCACGTCGATGTCGTGCTTGTACTTCTTGTCGAGCACCGGCGCCTCGGCGATCTCGTAAAACTGGCCGTCGACCTTGACGCGCTGGAAGCCTTTCTTCATCAGCTCCGCCAGTTCCTTCTTGTATTCGCCCTTGCGCCCGCGAACGAGCGGCGCAAGAATATAAAGACGGGTACCCTCGCCGAAATCGAGGATGCGGTCGACCATCTGGCTGACGGTCTGGCTCTCGATCGGCAGGCCGGTGGCAGGCGAATAGGGAACGCCGACGCGGGCAAAGAGCAGGCGCATATAGTCGTAGATCTCGGTGACGGTGCCGACCGTCGAGCGCGGGTTGCGCGAGGTGGTCTTCTGCTCGATCGAGATCGCCGGCGACAGCCCGTCGATCTGGTCGACATCGGGCTTCTGCATCATCTCGAGGAACTGCCGGGCATAGGCCGACAGGCTCTCGACATAGCGCCTCTGGCCTTCGGCATAGATCGTGTCGAAGGCGAGCGAGGATTTGCCGGAACCCGAAAGCCCGGTCATGACGATCAGCTTGTTACGCGGCAGATCGAGATCGATGCTCTTGAGATTATGCTCGCGCGCGCCGCGGATGGAGATCGTCTTCAGTTCGCTCATCGTCTCTGCTTTGGTTTTCTGGATAACAGCCCTTATTTAGTGATGCCGACGGGCGAGTCGAGGCTGAATATTCGCAAGGGCTCAAGGTTTTCGATTCTGTTGACAGGATCATACGGATAAACTAGAACAAATAAAGAACAAAATTCCTGATGAGTGCATGCGGCTTTCTGATGGATAAACATGTGGATTAAATGCCGCCCATGCGCATCGGCGGTCCGTGATGGTTTAAGGTGCGCCGATCGATTAAACGCCGCCGGGCAGGGCGGCAGGCAGGGTGAGAAGCATGGCTGGTAGCGTGAATAAGGTAATTCTGATTGGAAACGTCGGTGCAGACCCCGAAATCCGCCGCACTCAGGATGGCCGGCCGATCGCCAATCTTCGTATCGCGACCTCGGAGACCTGGCGCGATCGTAATTCCGGCGAGCGGCGTGAGAAGACCGAATGGCACACTGTCGTCGTCTTCAACGAGGGCCTCTGCAAGGTCGTCGAGCAATATGTGAAGAAGGGCGCCAAGCTTTATATCGAAGGCCAGCTGCAGACCCGCAAATGGCAGGACCAGCAGGGCCAGGATCGCTACAGCACGGAAGTGGTGCTGCAGGGTTTTGGTTCGACGCTGACGATGCTCGACGGCCGCGGTGAAGGCGGCGGTGCGAGCGGCGGCCGTGGCAGCGGCACTGGCGGCAACGATTATAGCGACGACTACGGCGCCCCGGCTCCCTCCTCATCACCGAGCCGCGGCGGTGGCGGTGGCGGCAACTTCTCGCGGGATCTCGACGACGACATCCCGTTCTGATCGTTAGGCTTTCGTAGCTTTGTGAAAGACTGGAGAGCATGGCGTCCATAACGGCGTCATGCTCTTTTTCTTTGTTTTCGCGACAGATCGTTCAGACCGGATCGGCCTCAATCGTCTACGGCCGTTTTCAGTGCGGCGTCGCGCTGATCAGATTGAACGCCGACTTCGCCCCGTCGACGACGAACTGTGCGGCAAGGGCGGCGAGGATGACGCCGAGGAGCCGTGTCAGGATCGCCCGGCCGGTGACGCCGAGAAAACGGTCCAGCCTTTCGGCAATGAGCAGCGTGACGAAGGTCAGCAGCAGATTGGCGGCAATGACGCCGATCAGTTGGGCTTTCCCGATCGAGGTGGCCAGCGTGCCGGCAAGCAGGATCGTCGCCGAGATCGCGCCCGGGCCGGCAATCAGCGGCAAGGCGAGGGGGAAGACGGCGATATTCTCGATATGATCCTTGGTGATCGCCGCCTCGGTCGCCTTCTCCTTGCGCTCCTGCCGCCTCTCGAACACCATCTCGAAGGCGATCCAGAACAGCAGCAGCCCGCCGGCGATGCGGAAGGCACCGATCGAAATTCCGAGCACGCCGAGCACGCCCGCGCCGAACAGAGCAAAGACGCCGAGGATGATGAAGGCGATCACCGAGCCGCGCAGCGCCACCTGCGTACGCTCGGTTCGGCTCATGCCTGTCGTCAGACCCAGGAAGATCGGTGCGAGCCCCGGCGGATCGATGGTGACGAGCAGCGTCGTGAAGGCGTTGATCAATTGGTCGGCGCTTGCCATAGGCTCTCCGGAACCCCATATGGGTGCGTGGTTTTTATGATTGTGAAGCGGGGATTTCGATTTGGCAAATATCCCGCGGCGGCCCGCGGCGGATTTGTTCGGTCCGGCCGCGCAACTTGCATGTTTTACCCTCTTTAAGCCGCAAAAGCCTGTTCAAAACGCGCTGTGAAATTGGCGCGGCAGCAGGCTTTCCGCTATAAATCTTCAAGTGATTCTAGAAGAGATCGTGATCTGTTTTGACTGAGCAAACACCCCCCGGCGGCGGGAAGCTCCCGCCAGGCATCGAGCCCATCTCCATCATGGAGGAAATGCAGCGGTCGTATCTCGATTACGCCATGAGCGTCATCGTCAGCCGCGCGCTGCCCGACGTGCGCGACGGCCTCAAGCCCGTGCACCGGCGCATCCTCTACGGCATGTCCGAGCTCGGCATCGACTGGAACAAGAAATACGTCAAATGCGCCCGCGTCACCGGTGACGTGATGGGTAAATTCCATCCGCACGGCAACTCCGCGATCTATGATGCGCTCGCCCGCATGGCGCAGCCCTGGTCGCTGCGGCTGCCGCTGATCGACGGTCAGGGTAATTTCGGCTCGGTCGATGGTGATCCGCCGGCGGCCGAACGTTATACCGAATGCCGCCTGGAAAAGGCTGCCCACTCGCTGCTCGACGATCTCGACAAGGAAACCGTCGATTTCCGCGACAACTACGACGGCACGCTTTCCGAGCCGGTCGTGGTGCCCGCCAAGTTCCCGAACCTGCTCGTCAACGGCGCCGGCGGCATCGCCGTCGGCATGGCGACCAATATCCCGCCGCACAATCTCTCCGAAGTCATCGACGGTTGCATCGCGCTGATCGACGATCCGGCCATCGAGCTGCCGGAACTGATCCAGATCATTCCCGGTCCCGACTTCCCGACGGGCGCGAAGATCCTTGGCCGTGCCGGCATCCGCTCGGCTTATGAGACCGGCCGCGGCTCCGTCATCATGCGCGGCGTCGCCGCCATCGAGCCGATGCGCGGTGACCGCGAGCAGATCATCATCACCGAGATTCCCTATCAGGTGAACAAGGCGACGATGATCGAGAAGATGGCCGAGCTGGTGCGTGACAAGCGCATCGAAGGCATCTCCGACCTGCGCGACGAATCCGACCGCCAGGGTTATCGCGTCGTCGTCGAGCTGAAGCGCGATGCCAATGCCGAGGTTATCCTCAACCAGCTTTATCGTTATACGCCGCTGCAGACGTCCTTCGGCTGCAACATGGTGGCGCTGAACGGCGGCAAGCCCGAACAGCTGACGCTGCTCGACATGCTGCGCGCCTTCGTCTCCTTCCGTGAAGAAGTCGTTAGCCGGAGAACGAAATTCCTGCTGCGCAAGGCGCGTGACCGCGCCCATGTGTTGGTTGGTCTCGCCATTGCCGTCGCCAATATCGACGAGGTCATTCGCGTCATCCGCCAGGCGCCCGATCCGCAGTCGGCCCGCGAAGAACTGATGACCCGCCGCTGGCCGGCGGAAGATGTCGAAAGCCTGATCCGTCTGATCGACGATCCGCGCCATCGCATCAACGAGGATCTGACTTACAACCTCTCCGAAGAGCAGGCCCGCGCCATCCTCGAATTGCGCCTTGCCCGCCTGACCGCGCTTGGCCGCGACGAAATCGGCGACGAACTCAACAAGATCGGCGAGGAAATCAAGGATTATCTCGATATTCTCTCCTCGCGCGTTCGCATCCAGACCATCGTCAAGGACGAACTTCTCGCCGTCCGCGACGAGTTCGGCACGCCGCGCCGCACCGAGATCGTCGATGGCGGCCTCGAAATGGATGACGAGGACCTGATCGCCCGCGAGGACATGGTCGTCACCGTCTCGCATCTCGGTTATATAAAGCGCGTGCCACTGACCACCTACCGCGCCCAGCGCCGCGGCGGCAAGGGCCGCTCCGGCATGACCACCCGCGACGCGGATTTCGTTAGCCGGCTATTCGTCGTCAACACCCATACGCCAGTGCTGTTCTTCTCCTCACGCGGCATCGTCTACAAGGAGAAGGTCTGGCGCCTGCCGATCGGCACGCCGACCTCGCGCGGCAAGGCGCTGATCAACATGCTGCCGCTCGCACCCGGCGAGCGGATCACCACGATCCTGCCATTGCCCGAGGACGAGACGAGCTGGGACAATCTCGACGTCATGTTCTCGACGACGCGCGGCACGGTTCGCCGCAACAAGCTGTCGGACTTCGTCCAGGTCAACCGCAATGGCAAGATCGCCATGAAGCTGGAGGAGGAGGGCGACGAAATCCTCTCCGTCGAGACCTGCACGGAAAATGACGACGTGCTACTGACGACGGCGCTCGGCCAGTGCATCCGCTTCTCCGTCGACGACGTCCGGGTCTTTGCCGGCCGCAATTCGATCGGCGTGCGCGGCATCTCGCTTGCCGGCGGCGACCGCATCATTTCGATGACCATCGTGCGCCATGTCGACGCCGAGCCGTGGGAACGTGCTGCCTATCTCAAGCGTTCCGCCACCGAACGCCGGGCGACGGGCGTGGATGAAGAGGATATTGCGCTGGTCGGTGAAGAAGTCACCGAGGAGGGACAGCTCTCCGACGAGCGCTACGAAGAGCTGAGAGCACGCGAACAATTCGTGCTCACCGTTTCCGAAAAGGGCTTCGGCAAGCGTTCTTCGTCCTACGACTTCCGCATTTCCGGCCGCAGCGGCAAGGGCATCCGCGCCACCGACACCTCGAAGACCGCCGAGATCGGCGAGCTGGTCGCGGCTTTCCCGATCGATGACGGCGACCAGATCATGCTGGTTTCCGATGGCGGCCAGCTGATCCGTGTGCCGGTCGGCGGCATTCGCATCGCCAGCCGCGCCACCAAGGGCGTCACCATCTTCTCGACGGCCAAGGACGAGAAGGTCGTGTCGGTCGAGCGCATCAGCGAGCCGGAGGAGGACGAGACCGAAGAGGCTGTCGAGGTCGCCGAAGGCGCTCGTGCTACCGACGAAGGTGCTGCCGACGAAGGTGGCGGCGACGAGGCGCCGATTGCCGATGGCGATCCGGCGGGGCCTGCCGAGGAATGATCAAATGAACGGGGCGGCTTCGAGCCGCCCTTTTCTTTTCAAATCGGATGATGGTTCGGGACACGCCCAAATAAAAAGCCGGACGCTGGGTGCATCCGGCTTTGAATGGCCCTGGCGACGGAAGGGTGCCGCTCAAGAGTGGGAGAGGGTAGTAAGAGAGGAATGTTAGAATGCTCTATGTTTTTCGTTCAGAGCCTTCACCTCTTCGCCTTCGCGCCGGAGCGCTGAAATCGTCGAGGCCACAGACACGATGAACATGACGCTGATAAGGGCGGTGAGCATTGTCAAGATCGTGAACATAGGCATTCCTTTCCTGGGGAGTTGCGTTCTCGCCCCTCAGTACTGGCCCAGCACGGCCGTCCGGGCCGAAGCATAGGGACCATAAACCTTTGAGGTATCGACCTTTTGATCATAGAGAGCGACAGTTGCGGTCAGCATGCCCGTGACCATTACCATCCAGAGCACGTTAATCATCGTAATCTTGCCGGGCATTTTTAATCCTTCCGCGCCGCATCTATGTATCGGTTGAATGAACGCATCCGTCTGTAAATGGTTCCGCCGGATGTTGCTCGGGTGTTTACCAATGCCGATCTGAAGCGACCTTGAATGTCGCGTTCATCTGGCATTCAGATTCGAAGCTCGTTTTTTTCGCGCAGCCGGCCCTGAGCGCGCACGATTGCCGCATGCTCGGCAAGCTCCGGCCGTACCCAGCTCATCTCGTATCGATCGGCGAAATAACTATAGGCCATCTCGGCGGCGAGGGAGAAAACGACGGCAAGTGCAACGAGCACGATCAGCATGGACTTGGTCTTTCGGGGAGCGCCGGATGCCGGAATGGCAGCGGCTGCCTTGACGATCCAAGTTAAGCAGATCCCGTCTGAAACCGCCTTGAACGGCACATTCATCCGTCGTTCAGTCGCCCGGAACGACTGGCCAAATCACTTGCGGCAAGCCGGCATCCGTGACAAAAGGCGTCAAACCAACGGTCGGGCCACATGACGACAGCTTTCTATCCGGGGTCCTTCGACCCGATCACCAATGGACATGTGGATGTTCTGGTCCAGGCGCTGAACGTCGCCGAAAAGGTGATCGTCGCGATCGGCATCCATCCTGGCAAGGCGCCGCTCTTCTCCTTCGAGGAGAGGGCCGAACTGATCCGCCGTTCGCTCGTGAAGGTCCTGCCAGGAAGGGTCGTCGACATCGCCGTCGTTGCCTTCGACAATCTGGTGGTCGATGCCGCCCGCACCCATGGTGCGACGCTTTTGATCCGCGGCCTTCGCGATGGCACCGACCTCGATTACGAAATGCAGATGGCGGGCATGAACCGGACGATGGCGCCTGACATTCAGACCATCTTTTTGCCGGCGGGCACGGCCTCTCGGCCTATTACCGCCACATTGGTTCGCCAGATCGCCGCCATGGGCGGCGATGTCAGCGCTTTCGTGCCGGCCGCCGTCTTGCAAGCCCTCAAATCCAAGCGCAAAGACTAGGCGGATACCGCCGCAACGGAGCCCACATGAAACTCTTCTATCTCGCATTTGCCGGCGTGCTGTATCTCGCCTCCTTCGCGGGGGATGTCTTCGCCCAGTCGGCCGATCACTATCTCACCATCCAGTTGAAGAACGGCCCTGTTGTCATCCAGCTCATGCCTGATGTGGCGCCGAAGCATGTCGCCCAGATCGAGGCGCTGGCCAAGAAGGGCGAATACGACAACGTCGCCTTCCACCGCGTCATCGACGGTTTCATGGCGCAGACCGGCGACGTCAAGTTCGGCAACATGGAGAAGGGCTTCGATGCGAGCCTTGCCGGCACCGGCAACTCCGACATGCCTGACATTCCGGCTGAATTCTCGAAGACCCCCTTCGTGCGTGGCACGGTCGGCATGGCCCGGTCACAGGATCCGAATTCCGCCAATTCGCAGTTCTTCATCATGTTCGCCGACGGCTCCTTCCTGAACGGCCAGTACACCGTCGTCGGCAAAGTCGTCTCCGGCATGGAGAATGTCGACAAAATCAAGAAGGGCGAAGGCCAGAACGGCGAAGTCAGCAATCCCGACCGGATGATCAAAGTCACCCTGGGCAAGAAGTAAGTTAAGAGAGAAAACTAGAGGAGAAGATAATGGCCGAGATCAAGGATCCCGAAAACACCGTCATTCTGGAAACCACCAAGGGCAAGGTTGTCATTCAGCTTTTGCCGCAGGTTGCTCCGGAGCATGTCGCCCGCATCAAGGAACTCGCCCGCGAGAAGGCCTATGACGGCGTCGTCTTCCATCGCGTTATCCAGGATTTCATGGCCCAGACGGGCGATGTCGAATTCGGCAAGAAGGGCTCGGAGACCTTCAATCCCGGCCGCGCCGGCATGGGCGGCTCGTCGAAGCCGGATCTGAAGGCTGAATTCTCGGCGACCACGCATACGCGCGGCACCTGCTCGATGGCCCGTTCGCAGAACCCGAACTCGGCCAATTCGCAGTTCTTCATCTGCTTCACCGACGCGCCCTGGCTGAACAAGCAGTATTCCGTCTGGGGCCAGGTCATCGAAGGCATGGACAACGTCGACAAGATCAAGCGCGGCGAGCCGGTTTCCGATCCGGACTCGATCGTCTCCATGCGGGTTGCCGCCGACGTCTGATTGTGATTTCTGCTGAAACCCGCCTTTGCGCATAGCTGCGCGGGGCGGGTTTCGCTTTGCCTGAAAGTGCCCTGATGCGCGTAGACCTTTTCGATTTCGATCTGCCGGATGAACGCATCGCGTTGCGGCCCGCCGAGCCACGCGACAGCGCGCGCCTGCTCGTCATCGATCCGAATGCGGAAAGCAGCTTGTCTGATCATCGCGTCGGCGATCTCACGTCGTTCCTGCGGGCCGGCGACGCGTTGGTCTTTAACGATACCAAGGTCATTCCCGCCCAGCTCGAGGGCGTCCGCCATCGCGACGGCGCCGGCGGCCAGCAGGTTTCCGCAACGCTGCACATGCGCGTGGGCGCCAGCCGCTGGAAGGCCTTCGCCAGGCCGGGCAAGCGCATCAAGGAAGGTGACCGCATCTCCTTCGGCCATTCCGGCGAAAGCTGTTTCCTCGGTTCGCTCGATGCCACCGTCGAGGAAAAGGGCGAGGCCGGCGAGGTGACGCTGCTGTTCGATCTCTCAGGCCCGGCGCTTGACGAGGCGATCGCCGCCGTCGGCCATATTCCGTTGCCGCCCTATATCGCCGCCAAGCGCCCCGAGGACGAGCGCGACCGCGCGGATTACCAGACAATCTACGCTCGCGATGAGGGTGCAGTTGCCGCGCCGACAGCCGGCCTGCATTTCACGCCCAGGCTCTTCGATGCGCTCGATAGCGCCGGCATCGAACGCCATTTCGTCACACTGCATGTCGGCGCCGGCACCTTCCTGCCCGTCAAGGCCGACGATACCGCCGATCACAAGATGCATCTCGAAAGCGGCTATGTCAGCGCCGAGATCGCCGCGCGGCTGAATGCCGTGCGGGAAAGAGGCGGGCGCATCGTCTGTGTCGGCACGACCTCATTGCGGCTCATCGAGAGTGCCGCCGAGGAAAGCGGAGAGATCATGCCCTGGGCCGGCGCTACCGGCATCTTCATCACGCCTGGCTACCGCTTTAAGGCGGTCGACATGCTGATGACCAATTTCCACCTACCGCGCTCGACGCTCTTCATGCTGGTCTCGGCCTTTTCGGGCCTCGATACGATGCGTGCCGCCTATGACCACGCCATTCAGACGGGCTACCGCTTCTATTCCTATGGCGATGCCAGCCTTCTCTTCCGGAAAGACTAGATGACCAACACCTTCCAATTCACGCTTGACAAGACCGATGCCGGCGCACGCCTCGGCCAGATCTCCATGCCGCGTGGCGAGATCCGCACGCCGGCCTTCATGCCGGTCGGTACCGTCGGCACGGTTAAGGCCATGTATCTCGACCAGGTACGCGAGACCGGCGCCGATATCATCCTCGGCAATACCTATCACCTGATGCTGCGCCCGACGGCCGAGCGTGTCGCCCGTCTCGGTGGCCTGCATAAGCTCATTCGCTGGGAGCACCCGATCCTGACGGACTCGGGCGGTTTCCAGGTCATGTCGCTGTCCGGCCTGCGCAAGCTCGACGAGCAGGGCGTCACCTTCAAGTCACATGTCGATGGCAGCCTGCACCATATGTCGCCGGAGCGCTCCATCGAAATCCAGGGGCTGCTCGGCTCCGACATTCAGATGCAGCTCGATGAATGCGTGGCGCTGCCGGCCGAGCCGAAGGAGATCGAGCGCGCCATGGAAATGTCGCTGCGCTGGGCCGAGCGCTGCCGGGTCGCCTTCGGCGAGCAGCCCGGCAAGGCGATGTTCGGCATCGTCCAGGGCGGCGATATCCCGGCGCTGCGCATCCGCTCGGCCGAGGCGTTGAGCCAGCTTGACCTCAAGGGTTATGCGATTGGCGGCCTGGCGGTCGGCGAGCCGCAGGACGTCATGCTGCAGATGCTGGAAACGACGCTGCCGGTACTTCCTCTGGAAAGGCCACGTTACCTCATGGGCGTCGGCACGCCGGACGATATACTGAAATCGGTCGCCCGCGGCATCGACATGTTCGACTGCGTCATGCCGACCCGCTCCGGCCGCCATGGCCTGGCTTTCACCCGCCGCGGCAAGGTCAATATCCGCAATGCCCGCCATGCCGAGGACATGCGCCCGCTCGACGAACAGTCGAACTGCCCGGCCTCGCGCGACTATTCGCGTGCCTATCTGCACCATCTCGTCCGCTCCAACGAGGCGCTCGGCGGCATGCTGCTCTCCTGGCACAATCTCGCTTATTACCAGGAACTGATGCAGGGCATCCGCAAAGCGATCGCCGAAGGGCGCTTCGCCGATTTCATGGCGGAAACACAGGAGGAATGGGCGAGGGGCGATCTCGAACCGGTGTAAGGCTACTCCGTCCCAGCGTTGCTTACCGCGGGGACTGCGGACGCGGGGTTTGGCGCAACCATCATTCTAAGTTTTTTTCGCACTGGCTCGTCGAAGTGGACGGCGGCGATGCCTGCCGCAATGAAAATTCCGACTACGACGACCATGCCGGCTGCCGGAGAAGCAGGAAGGCCAAAGCCCTTTTGCCGCAGTGACTGCAGCAGACTGAAGATGGGTCCATGCAGGATATAAATCGGATAGGAAAGCCTCCCCAGCCAACGAAATACCAGCTCGACCAGGCCGGTCTGTCTCGTGCGCATCGCAAGCCAGACAATGGCCGGAAAGACCACGAGGCATAATAAGAAATCAAAATACGGGAAACCGAAGAATATGCGGGCTGGTATGTTGGTGATGAGGATCAGACAGGCACAGAGAAAAAGGCCGATAATGTTGCAGTTATTGGCCGTATTCGGTTTCTGGACCTCATATGACCTGTAAAGGCAGATCCCGAGCGAGAACGAGAACAGCACTCTTGAAAAAGCCAAATCTGAAATCGCCCGCCTCGGGACCAATATCGAAGTTACCTGCGACCAATGCCCCGTACATAGTGATGCCCGCTGCCCCCAGAGCAATGGCGAGTAAGCTTCTGAGTGACAGCCGTATCAGGAGCACGGAGAACAGCACTCCCGCCCAGAGCTCGAAGAAGAGCGACCAGCTGGGACCGTTGAAGGGAAAGATACCTTCCTGGTTTGTGCTTGGAATGAACAAGATTGCCCTCAGCAGAAGGTCCGCCAGTGTGGAGTAGTCCGAGCCGTTTTGAAGTGCATAGCTGAAAAGGCCAATCGGAAGCGAAAGAAGATAAAGAGGATAAAGCCGAATGATACGCTGCAGCAGAAGTCCGGCGGGCGAAATCTGCCCCGTTATCAGTCGCTTCTCATATGAATTGGCAAGAACGACGCCGCTCAATAGAAAGAAGAGGTCAACGGCAAGGTAACTGATATTCGCCGGGATCGGACCCAGCGTACCACCTGTGTGGAGGAACATGACCATGATAGCCGCAATTCCTCGCAACGCCTCAAGAGCTGTAAAAAATTGTTTGCCGGTGTTCAACGCAACAACCCTCCGCTGGCACTTTGTTACTCGAGGAGGATTTCGAAATCGTTAGTGCAACGAGGCCGTGTAGTTGGTGAGTTTCCGTCGAAGAGAGGAAGCAGCGCGTCAGATGCCCTTGCTGTCGGTATTTGGCACGATCTGCACGCCGTTGATCCTGTAGCTGCCGTCCGGCTGGCGGGTGATCTGGTAGATCGCCGTCCAGTCCTTGCCGTCGCGGCCCGAAATCAGCACCTCGTGATAGATCAGCGCGCCGCTATCGATCGAGCGGCTGCGCCCGAAGGCATAATTGCCTGGGTGATAGACCGGCTCGTAGCTCTTCTTCACCATGGCGAAGAACAGGTTCTTGTCGGGATAGATCGCCCTGATGCCGGGCGCGGCGAAGGAATAGGCGGTCTCGGCATCGTCCTTGAGGAAGGCCTTGATCTGTTCCTCGATCATAGTCCGCGTCGTGTCGATCGGATCTTCGGCGCGGGCCGATACGGAGGAGAGGGCGGATGCGGCACACAGGATGAGAACTGCGAAGAAGGCGCGCATGGATTGATCTCCGGCTCTTTCAGGGAAACGATCCCCCGACAGGCAGAAGTGTAAGCGATTTCTGGCGCAAGAAAAGCGAACTTTACGACCAGCGCCGGAACAGGGCGCTGGCATTCACCCCGCCGAAGCCGAAACCGTTGGTGATCGCATAGTCCATTGCCAGAGGCCGCGCCGTCTTGCCGACGATATCGATGCCGTCGGCGGCTGGATCGGCCTGATCCAGGTTGCGGGTCGGCGGCGCGATCTGGTCGCGCAGCGCAAGGATGGTGAAGATCGCCTCCAGCCCGCCGGCGGCTCCGAGCAGATGCCCCGTCGCCGATTTCGTCGCGCTGACGGCAATGCCGCCATTGCGGCCGAAGACCGTGCCGATCGCCGCGATCTCGCCCCTGTCGCCGACCGGCGTCGAGGTCGCATGCGCGTTGAGATGCTTGACCTCGGAGGCGGGGATCTTCGCTTGCCGCAGTGCCGCGTCCATCGCCCGTCGCGCGCCGTCGCCATCTTCAGGCCCGGAGGTCATGTGGTAGGCGTCTGCCGCCGTGCCGTAGCCGACGAGTTCGGCGAGCGGTGTGGCGCCGCGGGCAAGCGCGTGCTCCAGCGTCTCGATGACCAGGATGCCGGCGCCTTCGCCCATGACGAAACCGTCGCGGGCCGTGTCGAAGGGCCGTGACGCCAGCTCCGGCGTCTCGTTGAAGCCGGTGGAAAGGGCACGCGCAGCGGCAAAGCCGCCGAGGCTCACCTTGTCGATGCAGGCCTCGGCACCGCCGCAGATCGCCACATCCGCTTCGCCGGAGCGGATTAGACGCGCCGCATCGCCGATCGCCTGGACGCTGGCCGCACACGCCGTCACCGGAGCCCCAAGCGGCCCCTTGAAGCCGTAGCGGATGCTGACCTGGCCGGCGGCGAGGTTGACGAGAAAGGCGGGCACGGTGAAGGGCGACAGCCGCCGCACGCCGCGCGTTTCGCCGATCCTCACCGCTTCGGCGATCGCCGGAAAGCCGCCAACTCCGGAGGCGATGATCGTTGCCGTGCGCTGGCGCTCGCCTTCGTCGGTCGGCATCCAGCCGGCCTGCCTCACCGCTTCCTCCGCCGCCGCCATGGCGAAATGGATGAAACGGTCCATCTTCTTCTGGTCTTTCGGCGGGATGTAACGGTCGGGATCGAAGCCGGCCTCAGCATCCTCAGCGATGCCGGGAACGATACCGCCGACCTTGGCCGAGAGCTCGCCGACGATATCCTCCGCCAGCACCCTCAGCCCCGAACCGCCGTCGAGAAGGCGCTTCCAGGCAAGTTCGACGCCGGTGCCGAGTGGCGAGACAAGTCCCATGCCGGTGACAACGATGCGATCCATTCTTTTGTCCTTTCTATGTGTCGATGCCGAGATACCAGGCGCGCATGCGGGCGATCCGCTCATGCACTTCGTGATCGGCGGCGGGGCCTGCAAGCAGGCTGGTGTTCTCGGGTGTCACCTGTTCGCCAGTCTGCGCATCGACCAGCACCGTCTGACGCTCTTTACCGGAGGCGGCATCGCCCAGGAGAAAGGCAAGGTCTTCCTCAGGAATGTGCCGGTTTCCCCAGGAAAACAGCGTCATCAGAACAGGAAAGAAGTCACGGCCCTTGTCCGTCAGCCGATATTCGTAGCGGGCAGGGCGCTGATGGTAGAGCCGCCGTTCGAACAGCCCCTGATCCGTCAAGTGTTTCAGCCGCCGCGTCAGGATGTTCGGCGCTACGCCGAGGCTCTTCTGGAATTCGTCGAAACGCGAAAGCCCCTGGAAGGCGTCTCGCAGGATCAGGATGCTCCACCAGTCGCCGACGCTGTCGAGCGCGCGCGCCGCCGGGCATTTGAAATCGCTGAAGCTCGTTCGTTGCATGGCTGATGTCACTACAGCAGTGACTATCATGATGCAAGTTACCATAATGCAAGTTACTTCCAAAACTGCCGCACAGTTTTGCGCGACATGTTTTAGATCGCGTTGCCTTCGAAAATCCGGGCGAGCAGGATGCCGGTGACGAGCATGCCGACTGCTACGAAGATCGTATCACCAGGCGTGCCGATATAGAGCGGCCCGATATTGGCAAACAGCAGAAAGGCGATGAGGAAATTCGCCCAGCCCCAGACGACATTGGCCGTCGGCGAGCCATGCTTCGCCGCTTGCGCGAACGGGATGCGGAAACGGCGGCCGCTGACGCCGTTGACGAAATGTGGGACGCCGTTGGTCAAAAATGCCGCGGCGACGAAATGGGCGATATAGGCGATCCAGGGCAAAGGCTTCTCCGTTGCGGCACGAGTGGCGTCAACGGAGAATGTGGCCGGGATTTTCGTGCCGGCAAGAGGAGGCTAAAGCATGTCGCGCAAAAGTGTGCAGCGGTTTTGCGGCAACGACATGCGTAAAAACAAAGAGTTAAAGCGCAAGGAGCGAATCTGAAAGATCGCGACGCGCTTTAGAAACGCACGTGGTGCGGCAGCCCGCCGCCGAATAGCGACGGGCCTGGCGGGGTCAGATCAGCACGAAATCCTTGAAGTGAAGCGCCGGAGAATTGTCGAGATCGGCGACATCGATTGCCGCACCCGCGGCACTTCCATCCGCATCAAAGGATAGAATGCCGCTGGCCTGGTCGTAGATCAGTCTATCGTCAGCTTCGAGCGCTTTCGTTCCGACAACGAAATTCTCATCCGAAAATCCGGATAGGCTGAGTGCGGCGAAAATCGAATGATCGAGCAGCAGCTTGTCGCCGGCCGCCGACGAGAAATCCCGGATCTTGTCGATGCTCACATTGTCGGGCTTAACGTCGAAAACGAAGGAATCGGCCCCTCCGCCGCCGGTCAGAATGTCTGCGCCGGCTTTGCCGATCAGCTTGTCGTTGCCGAGCCCGCCGCTCATCTGGTCGGCGCCCTTGCCGCCATTGAGACTGTTGCTGCCGTCGTTGCCGGTCAGCACGTTAGACGTGTTGTTGCCCGTCGCGCTGAGATTGGCCGTCCCGGTCAAGGCAAGGTTCTCGATCGTTCCGGCCGTGCGCTTCAGATCGGCCAGGCTGAAGGAAGTCGAAGCCTTGACGGTGTCCTTGCCGGATCCGCCTGTTTCATCGGCAAAATCGCCGGTATTGTCGACCACATAGGTATCGTTGCCGGCGCGCGCCGCCATGTGGTCGGCGCCGGTGCTTCCATCGAGGATATTGTTGCCGGAATTGCCGACGAGAACATTCGCCAGGCCATTTCCGGTGCCGTTCAGATTGGCGGTGCCGGTCAACGTCAGATTCTCGACGTTTCCGATCGTATGCGCCGTATCCTTGAGGCTGAAGCTGATCGACGACATGACTGTATCCGTTCCGCCGCCCCGGCTTTCGTCGACGATTTGAGCGGGGTTGCTCACGGTGAATATGTCGTTGCCCGTGCCGCCATAAATATGGCCGGTGGCCGGCGGCGGCGTGCTGGCGCTGCCGCCTTCGATGTCGATGATAACGGGATGGTCGATGACATCAACCGTCAGGGACGAGACATCACTGAGGCTTTTGATCGCCGTCGTTCCGGTCAGCGGGTCGAAGACCTTCACGGAGCCGAACGAGGCGCCGAGATTGACTTTGACGGCCGTGTTCGCAGCCTGAATGGCGGTATCAGTGGACTGGTTCCAGATATCGGGCTCATTCCAGATGGTGATCTGGTAGCTTCCGTCCGATTTTTCCGTCAGCAGACTACGGGCCGAGGACGGCAGGCCGTCGATCGAATAATTGAGGATCCCCGTGCTGAAGCTCGCCTTCGCAGCGCCGTCGTCCGCAAGGATTTCGGTCAGATTGTGGATCGCCGTCGCAGCCGGCTTGGTGGAATAGTCGAGATGAAAAAGGCCGAAATGCTTTTCCTGATTGGTGCCCTGCGGATCGGAATAGGCGTCCAGCAGCTCGTAGATGAACGTCTGTTTCGATCCGAGTGCGGCGCCGTCCATCAGCGTATTGAGCAGGAGTTTTGCCTGCGTCGCTTCACTGACGCCTTCCCAGCCGCCATTGGTGTCGGCGGTGAGCGAGGTGTGGTAACCGGTCTCGGTGATGGCCAGCGGCTTGCCCGGATCGGCAGCGCGCTGAACGCCGGATTCTCGGGAAAGCCATGAATATGGCTGGTCGCCATCCTTCGCATAGGTGTGGATCGTCGTGTAGTCGGAGGCGGAAGCGACCGTATATCCGGTAAAGCTGAGGACCGGGATGTTCTTCAGCAAGGGGTCGGCGTTGACGGCGGTAGACAGGTCCTTCTGATAGGCGACCGCTGCGGCCTGACCGCTCAGGCCGTGATAGCTGACCGGCCAGTTGTTGACTTCGTTCGGGCCTTCGATGCCGACGACCGATCCGGGATGGGCCTGCACGAAATCATGCAGCCGCTGGGCCACGGTGGCGGGGTCGACTTCCCGCTGGGCGCTGAAGACGAATTGCACGCCGGCTTCGGCGGCATCGCCGAGATGCGTTTGGCCGTTAGGATCGGAGGCGGAGTTGGGGGCGTGATCGCGAACTGTATCGAGGCCAAGATAGTCGAGAGCCTTAACAACTTCTCCGACGTTGGAATATTTTCCGTCGGTGTAGTCGATATGCGTATCAATTCCAAAGGAACGAATAATATCGTTTATTCTAACGGCTTGAGCCATAAGCTTTTCTCCCGGTTTACGAGGGAAGTGGCAATGGGAATGAATCCCCATTTGTTGGTGCCAATTCGATTTAATACACGAGGAGGATCGTGCGGCGATGACTCGTTATCCATGATATATTGTTGCGAATGTGGCTCAATTCGGATTGTATTTATTATGTAATCTGCGCTTGCATTTTTTCGTTCGGTCGGCTGATCATGCGCGAGTGGGACGGCCCATAGACAGAGTCTGGCGAATTCCGAGATGGTTTTGGAGGATCCGGTGACCGTCAATGTTCAATTCCGGTTTCGCTGCGGCTTGCCCTCGATGGCGTTCGACAATGTCCGCCTCCGCGGCAGTTGGGACGAGCAAGGCCGCCCCTCGAACGAGTGGACGTCTGTTCCTATGCAGCGCTCTCGTGACGAGGATGGCTATGATGTCTTTGTCATCAGGGTTCCCTTTCCCGATGACGAGATCGGCACGCATTTTCGCTGGGGGATCGAACTGGATCGACCCGGCGCTTCCGGCCTATGGGCAATCGCCGCCGAATTGGACGACGAGGCCTCGACGCGTCGCGAACGCTCCTTCGATCTCCAGCCGGGGATGGCGCCGCAGACCTATTATCTGACATGGATCGGCCGTCTGGGGGCGAACCGGGTTGAAAGGCGCAACAGTGCAGACGGCATCCGCTTTTCGGTCTGGGCGCCGAACGCCAGGGACGTCTCGCTCGTGCTCGCCGATCCCGCCATTGGCTACATCGCCGATGACGGCACCGGAGCGGTCGCAACCATCAGGATGCGAAGGACCGTTGATGGATTCTGGAGTGTTGAAACCGGCGAGGACCACGGCCTTTCCGATTTCGACGGCATGGTCGGCACGCCCTATATGTACCGCGTCACCAAGGATGATGGATCGCTCGCCTACCGCACCGATATCTGGTCCCTCATGCAGATCGGCGCGGGAGACTTCGATCCCGATGGAGCGATCTATCACGGATCGTCGGCGGCATTGGACGGACCGCAAAGCTGTTCGGTCGTCTGCGACCCGAAGCGGGTGGTGCTCCCGTCCGGGCAGGAGCTTGCCGCCGAGGCGTTCTGGGCCGACGAATTCGCCGGCGGTCGAAAGCTTCCGGATCGGCTCGAGGATCTGGTGATCTATGAACTGCACGTCGGCGCCCTCGGTTTCGGCAAGGCCGCGCCCGGCACGCTTGATGATGCCATCGTCTTCGTCGAGCATCTCTCGGCACTCGGCGTCAACGCCGTGGAATTGCTGCCGATTGCGGAATTCGAGACCCGGGCCAACTGGGGTTACGGCACGTCGCATTTCTTTGCCGCCGACCAGGGGGCCGGCGGCACCGACCGGCTGAAGATGTTCGTCAAGGTCTGCCACCAGCGCGGCATCGCCGTCATCCTCGATGTCTGTTACAACCACTTCGATCCGGATGGCGAGCGGGCGCAATGGGCCTATGATTCCAACGATCACACCCGCAATATCTACTATTGGTACGAGGGACGTCCCGAGGACTATGCCGATCCCAGGGGCGGCTACATCGACAACATTTCGACGGGATGGGCGCCTCGCTTCGATGAGGAAGCCGTGCGACAGCTTTTCATCTCGAGCGCTGCATTCCTCGTCTCCATCTGCCATATCGATGGTTTCCGGCTCGATCAGACAAGTTCGATCCATCAATATCCGGTCCTGCATGCCGATGGCCGGCGCGCCGATCGGGCCGCTGCCTTCGGGACCAAGTTTCTGAAGCAGTGGACCCGCACGATGCGGCTGATCAAACCGCAGCTTTTCCTCACGGCCGAGGATTATTCGGACTGGTCGGCGATGACGGAGCCGAGCCTGACCGGCGACGGGCTCGGCTTCGATGCCACCTGGTATGGCGATTTTCATCACAACCTCGTCGAATATCACGGCGGCGCACAGGCGCAGCTGTTGAAGAATGCTGGTTTCGGGGACAAGCGGGCGCTGACCATGTCGTCTCTTGCCGGCGCATTGCAGACGAGCGCGCGATCCAAGGTGGTCTACAACCAGTCGCATGACGATTGCGGCAATCGTGAAGGATCGGCGCGAACCGCGGTTATCGCCGTCAATTTCGCGCCTGTTGTCGGCGAGACCAGGGCGTGGGCAGAGGCGAGGTCCCGATTCGCGGCGGCGATGACGCTGCTATCACCGGGGACGCCGATGTTTTTCATGGGCGAGGAAATCGGCGCACAGAAGCCCTATCGCTACAATGATTTCCTCGAGAACCGGGAGAATATTCTCGGCGAAGCTGATGGCAGCGGGGCAGGGATGATCAGCTGTTATCGCGATCTGATCGCGCTCAGCGTCCATCAGGATGCCATTCGATCCCGCAACATCGCCATTCCCCTGGATCATGACGAAAATCGGGTGATCGCGTTTCATCGATGGAATGACGGCGAGGATTTCCTCGTCGTGGGGTCGCTGAACGACGCTCCCTTCGAACACGGCTATCGGCTGCACAGCGAACGTCTGGGAGATGATCTCTGGGAGGAGATCTTCAATACCGATGCTCACGCATATGGCGGCTGGAACGTCGGCAACGGCGGCGGAAGAATCAGAGCAACGGCGGGAGTGCTCGATGCCGTGCTGCCGGCATCAGGCGTTCTGGTCTTTCGCAGGCTCTGACGCATACGGAACGGTCAGGCAAAGCCGAGCGGCAGATTTTCCACTTTTCTGTCATTGCCGTAGTCGCGCTCATGCGGCGAGCGACGACGGCCATCGCGGCGAGCGGAAAGATCGATGCGGTTTTCGGCGAAGATCCCATCGGGCCAAGTGCCGGTGTCATGGCAATCGGCGTCGATCTTGGGGGCAAGGATTTTCAGGATCATCAGGGTTCCTCCACGGCGCACCATCAACACTCGGAAAGGCCGTCTGGTTCCGTTTATAAACCCTGAATTATTAATAAATTAACCATAAGGCTTAAGGGCAAGGGTGTCGCAGCATCTATCCCGTCATTCTCGCAAGGGGGGACATTAAAGCATGTCGCGCAAAAGTGTGCCGCGGTTTGCGCTAACGACATGCTTAAAAACAAAGACCTAAAGCGCAAGGAGCGAATCTTAAAGATTGCGACGCGCTTTAGTGGACGACTGATGACGAGGACATCGACGCCAGCATCCCCTCGGTCGCCCGGATCAGCCGCGCTGCGCGCACCATCACCTCGGCTCCGGCCTCCGTCTCGGCAATCGCGGTTGCCATACTGTCCAGTCCGTCCGCCACCTGGATCAGCTTCGGCAGCATATCTGCACGTCCGACCGCCTCGGTCGATCTGGCGAGCTTACGCAGTGCCTCCGAATAGCTCGATATCAAAGCGAATTTTTGGTCTGCGGGAATATTGGAGAACGAGAATTTCTCGGAAGGCGATAGCGGCAATTTCGGCATGGATACGACCTGTTGACCTGCCTGTGAACTCGCATAGGCGTTTTTTGTTCCGAGCTGAGCCATTGTCCCAAGGGCGTGTCGCCTTGCGTTGAAATGGCGTTGCAGCGGAACTCCGGACCTGGATGGCCGTTGAGGTGCATGAACACAGGAGGTTTCCATGCAGTTGATCGATACTCGGGTGACACAAGCCGGCGACATCTTCACTGTCGAATTCTTGGGCGAGGGAGGAGAATCGATTTCTGTCAAAATCGACAACTCCCATGGCGAGCTCGACGATAAGACAGCGGTCCACCACGCCAAGGTCATGATGGTTCAGCTGACCGCCTTTGCCGGCGGGGAAGCAGACGGCAGCATCAACCGTTACGATGCCTTGAGTAACGGCAATTTCGACGAAGGCAGCAAGGGCTTGATCGGCCAGCCGAGCGCGCGTTCGGCCGGCGACAGGCAAACACTGGAAGAGGAACTCGATGAAGGCCTCGAGGACAGCTTTCCTGCAAGCGACCCTGTCTCGGCAACGGTATCGTCCATTCCCGCAAACGCGCCACGGCACTGATTGCAACGCAATGTTGCAAGCGCCCGCGTGTTCTTAATTCCAAACCCAGGCCAAGGCTGTCCCGGTTTCCGCGAGCAGCCTTGGTCTGCATGACAGATTGATGTCAAAACTGAGAAACAGCTGAAAACTTCAGCTGTGTGATTGACATGGGAGCCTTCTAGAGAGGGCACGAGAAGGGAGCGCCCGTGACGCGCTGCCGAGGTCTCGGAGACACGCCCCCATGAAAATCATTCAGATCACCGACACCCACTTCAGCCCCGACAAGCCGCATTTCAACGGCAACTGGGCGCCGCTTCTGAGCTGGATCGAAGAGACCGGCGCCGACCTGATCGTCCATACCGGCGATCTCACCGTCGATGGCGCCGACAAAGACGCGGATATCACCTTCTCGATGGACCTGATGCATCAGGTGTCGATCCCGATGCTGATCGTCCCCGGCAATCACGATGTCGGCCACCTCCAGGGATCGGATCAGCCCGTCAATGCCGAGCGGCTGTTCCGCTGGCGCAGCCTTGCCGGCGACGACCGCTGGCTGGAGGACGCGGCCGGCTGGCGCTTCATCGGAGTGAACTCATTGCTTCTCGGTCATGAGGATGATGAGGAGGAGGCGCAGTTCGAATGGCTCGACCAGGCGCTCTCCGACAGGGCAGGGCGGCGGGTGGCGCTGTTCGCGCACAAGCCGTTATTCGTCGATGCACCCGACGAAGGCGATACCGGATATTGGAGCGTTCGCCCGGCTCAGCGCCGGCGGCTCTATGACCTGATCGCTGCCCATGACGTGGCGCTGTTTGCGAGCGGCCATCTCCACTGGGCCTGGCAGGGGCGCTTCGGCAATACCCAACTGATATGGGGTCCGTCGGCCGCCTTCATCATCGACAAGATGGAGCGCGAGATGCCGGGCGAGCGCCTGATCGGCGCGGTCGTCCACGAGTTCGATACTGGTGTCGAAAGCACGATCGTCGCCGTTCCCGGCATGACCGCGCATGTGCTCGACGATGTCGTCCACGAAGTCTACCCCCAGGCGGTCAAGCCGCGGGAACCGGTCGAATGAGCGCGCTCTCGCTTCGCGGCATCACCAAAGCGTTCGGCGGCAACCAGATCCTCAATGGCGTCAGCCTGGATGTCGCCGCCGGTGAATTCATTGCGCTGGTCGGCCCTTCCGGCTGCGGCAAGAGCACGCTGTTGCGCGTCCTTGCCGGCCTCGACCACGCCGACCAAGGCGAGATCCTGATCGGCGGGCTGGATATGTCCGGCGTTGCGGCCGCCGACCGCAACATCGCCATGGTCTTTCAGTCCTACGCGCTTTATCCGCATCTGACGGCCTCTGAGAATATCGCCGTGCCCTTGGCGATGCGCCGGCTGTCGAGGATGCAGCGGCTGCCCTTCATTGGGTCGTTGATGCCGGGCCAGCGCGCCACCCGCAGGGCGATCGCCCGCGATGTCAGGGATATGGCGACGTCGCTGAAGATCGATCACCTGCTCGACCGCAAGCCCGGCCAGATGTCGGGCGGCCAGCGTCAGCGCGTGGCGCTGGCCCGCGCCATGGTGCGCCAGCCGAGCATTTTCCTGATGGACGAACCCCTCTCCAATCTCGATGCCAACCTGCGCGTTCACGCCCGCGGCGAGATCGTCGACCTGCATCGCCGCGCCGGCGTGCCGACGCTCTATGTCACCCACGACCAGGCGGAAGCGCTTTCCATGGCCGACCGTGTCGCCGTGATGATGGGCGGAAAGTTGCTGCAGATCGCCAGCCCCGAGGTCATCTACGACGATCCCGCCCATATCGAAGTCGCCCGCTTCATCGGCCAGCCGCGCATCAATCTGCTGCCGGCCTTTGCCGAAGGCGGCGTCATTCTCTGCGGCGGCCTGCGCCTGACGCTTGAAAATGCACCCGACAGGAAGACGCCGGTCACGCTCGCCATCCGTCCGGAATTCGTCTTTCTTTCCAAGAGCCGGCATGACGGCCTTGCTGCCCGGATCGAACGCGTCGAATTCCTGGGCTCCGAGGTCATCCTCCATTGCCGGCTCGAGGCGATCGGCCAGACTATCGTCGCCAAGGTTCAACCCTCCGAAGCCTCCGGCCTTGCGGCCGGCGATCCGGTCGGGCTGCGGCTTTCGCCCGGCCGCACGCTGATCTTTGCCGAGGACGGCAGCCGGCTGGCCGGCAGCGTTGCAACAGGCGATGCCGGGCTGATTGCGGGCGACTCTCAACGGGAGAGGGCGCATGGCTAGCATCGCCTCCCTGGCCGTGCCTTACGATGCCGCCGTTGCGCATCGGCGCAGCGAAGCCCGCATCGCCTGGATGCTGGTGATGCCGGCGATGGTCCTGCTGTTCCTCTTCGTGCTTTTGCCGGTTGCATCAGTCATCGTGCTCGGCTTTACCGATTTCGAACTCGGCTACGGCAAGTTTCGTTTCGTCGGCTTCGAGAATTACGCGCACCTGATCACCGACCGGACGTTTCGCAAATCGCTGTGGAATACGACAGTCTATACCGCGATCGTCGCACCCGTCTCAATCCTTCTCGGCCTCGGCATTGCCATGCTGATCGAGAGCGAGACTAAGGAGCGCAGCTTCTTCCGTACCGCCTATTTCCTGCCGGTCGCCTCGCTGATCGTCGCCATGGCGACCGTCTGGCAATATATGTTCCACCCCACAATCGGCCCGATCAATGCGCTGCTCGCCCTCGTCGGGCTTCCCGGTCCGAACTGGCTGGGCAGCTCCGGCACCGTGCTTTACAGCCTCTCGATCATCGGCGTCTGGCAATCGGCCGGATTCAACATGGTGCTGTTCCTGGCCGGGCTGACGGCGATCCCGCGCGAGCTTTACGCTGCCGCCGAAGTAGACGGCGCCAGATCCTCCCTCGACCGCTTCCTGCTCGTCACCTGGCCGATGCTCGGACCGACGACGCTCTTCGTCATCACCATCAGCATCACCAATTCAGTCAAGGTCTTCGAGACTGTGAAGACGCTGACCGAGGGCGGCCCGAACAAGGCGTCGGAAGTGCTGCTCTTCACGATCTACCAGGAAGGCTTCGTCTATCTGCGCGTCGGTTATGCCTCGGCGATGACGGTGGTCTTCCTGCTGATCCTGGTGGTGCTGATGTTCCTGCAGTACCGCGTCCTCGATCGCCGGGTGCACTACACATGAAGATCAACGCTTTTTCCCTCGGCAGGATCATTCGCCTGACCCTGCTTTCCCTCGGCGCGATCATCTTCCTGTCGCCCTACCTCTTCATGATCTCGACGGCGGGCAAGGCGCAAAGCGACATCTTCACCTCGTCGCTGTCGCTGATCCCGGCACACCTCACCTATGCCGAGAATTTCGCTAAGGCCTTGAGCCGGGTACCGATGGCGCGGCTGTTGTGGAACGGCGTCGTCGTCTGCGGGCTGATTTTCTTCTTCCAGGTGCTGGTGGCGATCCCTTGCGCCTACGCCATGGCAAAGCTGCGCTTCGGCGCCGCCCGCGCCATGATGGTGCTGGTGATGCTCGGGCTTCTGGTGCCGATCCATGCGACCGCGCTGCCGCTCTATGTCGCCTTCGACCGCGCCGCGCTGCTCAACAGCTATGCCGCCCTTGTCGCGCCCTTCACCATTTCGGTCTTCGCGATCTTCATGTTCCTGCAGTTCTTCCGCGCCATGCCTGATGATCTGATCCATGCCGCGCGCCTCGACGGCATGTCGGAACTCGGCATCGTCGCCCGCGTCATCGTGCCGAATGCCTGGCCGGCGGTTGCCGCCTTCGCCATCTTCTCGGTCGTCGCCCATTGGAACGATCTCTACTGGCCGCTGATCGTCATCAGCAAGCAGGACTATGCCACGCCGCCGCTTGGTCTGATGTATTTCCGCGCCGCTGAGGCCGGCGACGACTACGGCGCGCTGATGGCGGCGACCCTCATCATTACCCTTCCCCTCGTCATTGCCTTCCTGCTTGCGCAGAAGCGCTTCGTCGAGGGCATCACCATGACCGGTCTCAAAGGCTGACCGGTTTCAACCCAGGAGAACGAGCGATGAAACATATCACCCAGCTTCTCGCCGCAGCGGCCGTATCGATGGCAATCGCGCTTCCGGCGCATGCCGAGACGACGCTGACGGTTCACTACCCGATGCCAGGCTTCTTCAAGGACGTGATGGACACGATCTCGAAGAAGTTCATGGAAGAAAATCCCGATATCAAGATCCAGTTCGCCAGCCCGTCGGCGACCTATGAAGAGGGCATCCAGACGATCCTTCGCCAGGTCGGCACCAGCGAAATGCCCGATATCACCTTCATCGGCCTCAATCGCCTGCGCATGCTCGACGAACGCGACGTCGCCGTCGACCTCGGTCCGCTCGTCCAGAAGGACGGCAACATGGCCGAGCAGGGCTTTTCCGACACGATCCTCAAGCTCGCCCAGGTCAAGGGCAAGCAAGTGGGCCTCGCTTTCGCGACCTCCAACCCGATCATGTATTACAACGCCGATCTCGTGAAGGCGGCTGGCGGCGACCCTGAAAACCCGCCGAAGACCTGGGATGAGGTCATCACGCTCGGCGGCAAGATCAAGGCGCTCGGCAATGGCGTCGATGGCATCGATTTCCGCTGGCAGGGTGACGACTGGATGTTTTCGGCACTGCTCTTCGGCGCCGGCGGCAAGATGCTGAGCGATGACGAAAGCAAGGTCGCCTTCAACGGTCCGGAAGGCCAGAAGGCCGTCGAGGTCCTGCATCGCCTGGTCACCGAAGGCGGCATGCCCGTCTTCACCAAGGCCGCCGGCGAACAGGCTTTCGCTGCCGGCAAGGTCGGTTTCGAGTTCCAGACAACAGGCGCGCTGCGCAACACGATCAAGAATGTCGGCAACAAGTTCGATCTGCGCACCGCCAAGATCCCGCTGATCGATCCGGCGAACGGACATCTGCCGACCGGAGGCAACGCCGTCGTCATCCTGACGCATGACGCCGCCAAGCAGGATGCCGCCTGGAAGTTCGCCAAATTCGCCGCCGGTCCCTATGGCGCTTCCGTCGTCGTGCCCGGCACCGGCTATGTCCCGAACAACGAGCTGGCCGCGAAATCGGCCGATTATCTCGGCGACTTCTACAAGCAGAACCCGCTGTTCCAGGCAGGCCTCAGCCAGATGCCGGAGATGATCCCGTGGTATGCCTTCCCCGGCTCGAACGGCGTCAAGGTCACGCAGACGATCGTCGACAATCTCTCGCGCGTCGTCGACCAGTCGGCCGAACCGAAGGAAGCGCTCGACGACGCAGCCGCTGACGTCGCGGACATGCTGCCGCGCAGCTAAGCGCCTCATCAGGCCAATAGGTTCGGGGCCGCCACGCCGTACGCGCGGCGGCCCCGCTGTTTCTGGCAAGCTTCTCAGATGGTGCGCACCGTGCCGCCACGACGCAGCGTATAGGCGACGTCGAGATGGCGGGCGGGCGCGGCATTCTCCGCCATGTCGAGCAGCAACGAGGCAGCCGTCGCGCCCATGCTGGCATTCGGCATTTCGATGGTCGTCAGCGGTGGATCGATCAGCCGGCCGATGGCGATGCCGTCGAAGCCGGCGACCGAAACATCCCCAGGCACCGACAACCCCTCGCGCTTCAGTGCACCGATGACGCCGAGCGCCAGCAGATCGTTGGAGGCGATGATCGCCGTTGGTGCAAGCGAAGTCATCGTGACGCCAAGATCGAGCTGGTCATAGCCGCTGACAAAGGGGATCTGCACGGCATCGAGTGGCGTCAGCCCGTTCTCGGCCACGGCATCGAGATAACCACGGTAACGAAGGTGGGCGCGGTCGGAGGCGGCGAAATTGCCGGAGAGAAACAGAATGCGGCGATGGCCCATGCCGATCAGGAAGGTCGTGATCTCCCGGCCGGCGCCGCGATTGTCGGCGGTAACGGCCGCCGGAAACTGCACTGTCGGCAAGTTGTTGAGCAGCACGGTCGGCGGGAGCTTCGCAAGCAGCGCCTTGCTGGTCGATGGATCGCAGACGGTGAGGATCAGCCCGGTCGGCCGGTCGTTCAAAAGTGCGGCGACGGCATCGGCCTCGCGCGCCGGATCGTAGTTCGACTGGGCGATCAAGACGCCATGGCCGGCCACCAGCATGCGGTTCTGGATACTCGACAGCGACGAGGCAAAGACCGGATTGGTGATGCTCGGGATCAGCACGCCGACCACGGGCCTGCGCCCGAGCCGCCCGGCAGACAGGCCGGCCGGGCGATAGCCGAGTTCTGCGGCCGCACGGCGCACCTTGCGCACCATCAGATCGCTGGCCGGTCCGTTGCGGTTGAGAACGCGGCTTGCGGTCGCCAGCGAGCATCCTGCCCGGAACGCGACCTGCTCCAATGTCGCCATCGAAAACGCCTCCTGGTGACAGCATCGAGGCGCAATCCCTTAGGCGGGTTCGATGACATTGGTCTGACACCCAGAGCATGATGCCGAAAAGTGTGAGCGGTTTTCGGACGACATCATGCTCTACTCTTTAATTGAGAACAGGATTCAGATTTTAGGCCGCCCGGGCCTAAAATCATCCTGTTCTAGGCAGAGTTATCTACTTCTTGTTCATTACAAACATGGACGTTGCTGGGAAATGCAACCTGTGGAATAGTCGGATTGACGCCATCTGCCCTCTTCATTCTCATCACCTGGACAAGCATGTCTCACAAGAAAATGGAATGCTCCACGGCGTGGTTGTTTCTTGCGGCGGTCTCGCTTGTCGCAAACTTCACGTCGCCAGCTTATGCGGACGGCCCGTCCGTGTCTTGGCCACAAACGCAAAGCGATATCCAAGCCGAGTCCGATGTACATTTTGGCACGCTCGCCAACGGTATGCGGTTTGCGATCATGCGCAATGTCACGCCGCCCGGACAGGCAGCGATCCGCTTTCGCATTGGCTCCGGTTCGCTCGATGAAAACGACAACCAGCAGGGTCTGGCGCATGTTCTCGAGCACATGGCCTTCAAGGGTTCGACACATGTCGCCGAAGGGGAGATGATCCGTATCTTGCAGCGCAAGGGCTTGGCCTTTGGACCGGACACCAACGCTCATACCTCTTATGACGAGACCGTCTATGCACTCGATCTGCCCGAGGTCGATGCAGACACAATTTCGACTGGCCTGATGCTGATGCGAGAGACGGCGAGCGAGCTGACCCTCGATGCCAGCGCCTTTGATCGCGAACGCGGCGTCATCCTGTCGGAGGAGCGGCTGCGCGACATGCCGCAATATCGCGCGTCACTCGGAATCATGAATTCGCTGCTCGCCGGCCAGCGCGCGACCATGCGCGCGCCGATCGGTAAAGCCGACATCATCAGCAATGCGCCCGTGGACCTCGTCCGTGATTATTACCGGGCCAATTACCGACCCGATCGGGCAACGCTGATAGTGGTGGGCGATATCGACCCCGCCGCCATGGAAGTCGAAATCCGGCAGCGCTTCGGCGACTGGAAGGCCGTGGGTCCGGCGCCGACAAAAGCGGATCTCGGCGCGCTTGTGACGAAGAGCGAAGGCGCCGAGGTCATCGTCGTTCCCGGCGGCATGACCAGCATACAGATCGCCTGGACGCGTCCCTATGACGCCGCGCCTGACACCTTCGCCAAGCGCCGCGCTGGGCTTATTGAGGATCTCGGTTTTCTGGTGCTCAAACGTCGGGTGAGCGCCATCGCCAGCAAGGCGGATGCCCCTTTCATCAGTGCGGACGTCGGCTCCCAGGATCTCCTCGATTCCGCCCATGTCGTCCTGATCGCGGCGAATTCGGAGCCGGACAAATGGCAGGCGGCGCTCACGGCCATTGACCAGGAACAGCGCCGGATCCAGGAGTTCGGCGTTGCGCAGGCGGAGATCGATCGCGAAATCCGCGAATATCGCTCGGCCCTGCAGGCTGCTGCGGCCGGAGCCGCGACGCGGATGACCACCGACATTGCTTCCATGCTGGCTCGCAGCGTCGATGACGACCAAGTCTTCACCTCGCCCGCCGAAGACCTCTCGATGTTCGAGACGATGACGAACGGCGTCAAGGCGGACGAGGTCAATCGGGCCTTGCAGCGTGCTTTCTCCGGCAACGGTCCGCAGGTCGTGCTACAGGCGGACCAATCACCTGAGGGCGGAGCCGACACGGTTCGGCAAGTCTATGACGCTTCAAATGCCATTGCCGTCTCGGCACCATCCGGTGCAACTGACGTCGCCTGGCCCTACACCCATTTCGGCGAACCGGGCGCTGTGGTCGAACGCCGTGCGGTTGAAGATCTCGGCTTGACCATGGTGCGCTTTTCCAACGGCATACGGCTTACCGTCAAGCCAACCAGGCTGCGTGCCAACGAAGTGCTGGTGCGCGAAGATATCGGCCGCGGTCGGCTGGACCTGCCGCACGACCGTTCCGCCGCGATCTGGGCATCTCCGGCCGTCGTGCTGTCTGGCGTAAAGGCCATGGATTACCAGGATATACAGAAAGCGCTGACGGCCAACATTGTCGGCGTCGACTTCTCGGTCGGCGACAGTTCCTTCAGGTTCGACGGTCGTACACGAACTGAAGATCTTGCGACGCAGCTGCAGCTGATGAGCGCATACACCTTCGATCCCGCCTATCGCCCCGAGGCGTTCAAGCGTGTGCAGCAGGCCTATTTGAGCGGCCTCGATCAGTATGACGCGTCGCCCGGCGGCGTTTTCAGCCGCGATTTCGCAGGTCTCGTGCATTCCGGCGACCCGCGCTGGACCTTCCCCGATCGCGCGCAGTTGTCCGCCGCCAAGCCAGACGAATTCGAGGCGCTGTTCCGGCCCATGGTTTCCAATGGCCCGATCGACATCACCATCGTCGGCGACGTAACCGTGGACGACGTAATCCGGCTGACGGCTGAAACCTTTGGCGCTTTGCCGCCGCGCCCGGAGACGGCGTCGAGCAACGATCGGGACGACGTGCATTTTCCGGCAACGACCGAGAAATCCGTTTTGCAGACCCATAGCGGTAGGGCCGATAATGCCGCTGCCGCCGTAGGGGCCTCCATCGGCGATTTGCTCTCCGATCTGCCGCGGTCCTTCACCGCCAATATTGCCACCCAGATTTTCCAAAACAGGTTGATCGACCAGTTTCGCATTGCAGAGGGAGCAAGCTATGCCCTGCAGGGCGATGTTGAACTTTCAAGGGAAGTTCCCGGCTACGGCTACGCATATTTCTACGTCGAGACCGATCCGGCAAAGGTTGCGCGCTTCTATGCACTTGTCGACGAGACCGCCAATGATCTGCGGTCGCATGACGTTTCCGAAGACGAGCTCGCGCGCGCCCGGGAACCCATCATCGAGACATTGAAGCATCAGCAGCAGAGCAACGAATATTGGATCGCATACCTGCACCACGCCCAAGAGGACTCGCGTCGTTTGGACCGGATACGCGATAGTCTCAGCGGCTACGGCAAGGTCACCGCCGGGGATATCCGCGCGTTTGCCACGGCCTATTTCAGCCCCGAAAAATTCTGGAAATTCGAAGTGCTGCCGGTGGCGGTACGATAGGTGGTGAGCACCGCTCAGGACCGGCGTTTGACCACGCGCATGTTCATCTCCGACCGAAGCGCGAAGCCGTGTGTCTTGTAAAGCGAAATGGCGGATGTGTTCGCCGCATAGGCATGCAGATAGGCCGTGTCGCCGGTGGATGCGATCTCGCCGGCAACGAAACGGAAGAGCAGGGTGCCGAGGCCGCGTCCCTGGAAATCGGGATGGGTGCAAAGGCCGCTGAGCTCGATGAAGCCTGTTTGCCGCATCCGCTGCCCGGCCATCGCCACCAGGTGGCCTTCACTCTTGATCCCCCAGAAGCTGCCGAGGCTCTGGGCTCGCAACGTGAACGGCCCGGGTTTGGTCAGTGTCGCCAATGCCAGCATGTCGGCGGCATCGGCCTCGGTGAGCGGCTGGATGCGGGAATCCGAAAGCCTCTCATGGGGCCGCTCGGCTACCATCTGGACCAGCGATGCTTCCGTGACAATGGCAAGACCCGGTGGAATGGCGATCGGACCTGATTCGACGAGGATCATGCTCTCCGCCTGCGAAGGCAGGTTCTCCAGGGCGTCGAGGCTCTCCGGCGTGTCGTCGGCGGACGCCGCGAAGGGGACGACGGAGACTGGGTATCGCCGCGCGGACTTGCCGCCTTCGGCAAGATCGGCATGCGCGGTCTCCAATGCGCTCCAGATCGGCCGGTCGAGGATATGTTTCATGGTGTTTCCTCCTTGGCAGGGCTGCGGCGCGCAAGCGGCGCCGCCGCAAGCCCATCTTCGATGGCGGCCAGCTGTTCGAGGATCGGTCCGTCGAGATCGCCGCAGAGATCGGCAACGGCGGCGGCGATGCGCGGCCAGATCACCTTCTTTGAATGATCGATGAGGTCCTGTCCCTTGTCGGTCAGCGAGACCAGTCTGCGACGCTGATCATCCGGTGCCGGCTGCATGTCGACGTAACCGAGTTCGAGAAGCTGGCCGGTGGTCCGCGTTGCGCCGGGCTGGGTGATGCCCACCGCCTGCGCGAGCTCGCCGATCGTCAGCGGTCCGGCCCGGTCGATCGCCGCAAGGAATGGATATTGACCCGCCTGGATGCTGAGACCGGCCTCGTCGATGACCTGCTGCGTATCGGCCTGCAGCCTCTCTCCGATGCGCCGCAGCCGGCTGCCCATGCACAGAAATCCCAGCGTCCGGACCACATCCTCGACCATGCCGACTCCTCATTTGTATTGGATGTTATATAACGTGTTATAGATTAAATGGCAATTCTTCAAAGGTGGTCGGCAGATGAGGTCAGGGGAAGGGCGGCACGAGCAAATGTCTCGATCAGCCCCGCCATTTCCTAACCGTCAGAAACACCGCCAGCATGCAGCTGAGCAGGCCAAGGGACAATGGCAAACCCTGATGTCCGATCAGTTGCATCGCCAGTCCTGTCGCGGGCGAGCCGACGATGCCGCCGATGCCCCATACCAAGGCGAAGGCCGCGTTACCGGCGATTAGGGCTTGACCGGTGAAACGCTCGCCGAGCTGAATCAGCGACAGGGTGTAGATCCCAAACGAGACCCCGCCCCAGACGAAAACCAGCGGCCAGATAAGCCACGTGGTGAAGACCGGCGGCAGCAGCAGGCAACAGGCCAGGCAAGCCAAGACGCAGAATAACATCGTCCGCGTCGAGCCGAGCCGTTCGGCGATGCGCCCGAGCAAAATCTGCAGCACGGCATTGCCGGCGATGAAGCAGGTGATGAGCGAGGCGATGTGCTCTTCGGCGCTGCCGAGCGCTGCGCCATAGACCGCGAATAGGGAAAGCAGGATCTGCTCGAAGGCGGCAGCCGTGAAAACCGCCAACAACAGCAGCGGCGCCAGTGGGAAGAAACTGCCGACCGATGTTGCCTCGCCTTCATCAGGCATGCCGGGCAGACGAGGGGCGACGGCAAGCACGATCAGGCCGCAGAAAAGGAAGGCCGTCATACCAATCATGAAGGGCGGCCAACCCTCGGCGCCGGTAAGGCCAAGCGACAGTGGGCCGATGGCGAACCCACCCGAAACGATCGATGAATAGAGGCCCATGATACGGCCCCGGCGTGACGCCGGCGTGAGCGAGATCAGCCAGGTCTCGCTGATCACGTAAAGCGGATTGGCGAAGAAGCCGAGCAGGAAGCGCAGCAGCATCCAGGCCCATACGTCCTGCATCCAGGCAATTGCAAACAGGGTGAGGGCGGCCAGGATCGAACACAGGATCGCAAGCCGCCCTCCGCCGACACGCCGCGAAAGCACCGGAATGAACGACGCTGATATAATGAAACCCAGCGGCGTCATCGCCGCCGACAAGCCGATCAGGCCCGATGTCGTTCCCTGCCGCTCTAGGATAAAACTCAGCAGCGGATAGGTCAGCCCCTGTGCCACGGCGAACACCGTGACGGTCGCGATGATACCCGCCATTGCTGCCCAGGGGATCCGATCCACGCGCGGTGATGTGATGCTTTCGGCAGTCATGCAGATGTCCTCGTCCGACCGTATGGTTGAAGGTCCGGGTAAGCCTCAACGTCAAGGAGGATGAATTCTGCAGGAGGCGGGGAGCGTCGTACTTAAGTTTTTCCAAAAAGTTCTCAAAAACGTCCAAAGGGACTAAACAGGTCAGCATCAAAATTTGCCCCGACCGCAAGCCATCACCACGAAAATTCCACCGGACATCATCAGGACCATCTGGAATGCCCGCTTCACCTTCCTTTCTCGGCCTTCCCGATCACCTTGCCGATGGACGTTTGCCCAGTGCGGTGATCTTCGCAGCCGCTCACGGCAGCACCTATCCCGGCAAGGACAGCAGCGGCTACGTCCTGGCTGCTCATGCGATCCGCGCTGCGAGCCAGGACGATGCCCCGCTCGTCGAGCACTGGGATTTCGATCTCGGAGGGCCGCTGTTCGACGGCGGGCCGGTCTCATGCATCGACGCCGGCGACATCCAGACCACCATGCATGATAATGCCGGCAACCGGGCCCGGATCGAGGCGAAGACGCGCGAGGTGCTGGAATTGCCGGCTATCCCGATCCTGCTCGGCGGCGACTGTTCCGTGACCTTTCCCTTCCTCGCTGGCTTTGCGGATCAAGGGCCGGTCTGGGTCCTGCAGATCGACGCCCATATCGACTGGCGCGACGAGGTGCATGGCGAGCGCTACGGCTATTCAAGTCCGATGCGTCGGGCGAGCAAGATGCCGCATGTCGCCGGCATGGTGCAAGTCGGTCTTCGTGGTGTCGGCAGCGCGCGCGCCACCGACATCGAGGCGGCTCGGCACTATGGTAGCCGCTTCGTGACCGCTCGCAAGGTTCACGCCGAGGGCGTCAAAGCTGCCCTCCAGCATATTCCGGAAAGAGCCCAGGTCGTCGTCACCCTCGATTGCGACAGCATCGATCCCAGCATCATGCCGGGCGTGGCGGCGCGTACTCCTGGCGGCCTCACCTACACTGAGGTGATCGACCTGATCGCTGGCCTCGGCAGGCGGGCGAGGATCGTGGGATTCGACCTTGTCGAGCTCTATCCTCCCGCCGACATAGACGGGCTGTCGGCCCTGACCGCCGCGCGCATTCTCGTCAATGCAGTCGGCGCCATCGTCCGGCAAGATTGAAACCCTGCTTCCTCTGGCAGCAAGCAGTGCATGATGCGATGCGTTTTCGCTTCTAGGCGACCTTGCCCAGACGAGGCTCCGTCCCGGCCAGTAGCCACCCCTCGATGCCACGCGGCCTAAGCGGACGAACAGTTCCATCCAAGCTTTAAAGACTCTAGGATGCACCTCATGCAGGGATCGCGTTTTGCCTTTGGACCATTTGTGCTTGATCCGGCTGCGGGAACGCTTCTTCGGAACGACGATCCCGTTGCCGTTGGCCACCGCGGGGTAAAGCTGCTTGCCGCACTCGTCGGGCGGCCCGGCGAAATCCTTGGCAAGGCCGAGTTGATGGATGCGGCGTGGCCGGGCAGGGCGGTCGAGGAAGGCAACCTCACCGTCCAGATCGCGCAGCTGCGCAAGCTGCTCGGTCCGGCCGGCGACGGCGGCGAATGGATCTCCACGGTGCCGCGCGTCGGCTACCGCTTCACAGGGGCCATCAACCAGCTTGGCGGCGTGAGGCGAAAAGCTTTGCCGCTGCCTGACAAACCATCGATAGCAGTGCTGCCCTTCGTGAATATCAGCAACGATCCCGAGCAGGAATCCTTCGCGGACGGGCTGACCGAAGACCTGATCACCGACCTTTCCAGGATGCCGGGCCTGTTCGTGATCGCCCGCAACTCGGCCTTCGCCTACAAGGGGAAGGCGAGGGATGTACGCGAGATCGCCGAGGAACTCGGCGTGCGCTACCTGCTGCAGGGCAGCGCAAGACGCGTCGAGGCGCGCGTGCGCATCAACGCTCAGCTGGTCGATGCGGCAAGTGGCGATCATCTATGGGCGGAACGCTTCGATCGCAGCCTGGACGATATCTTTGTTGTTCAGGATGAGGTGACGGCCAAGATCATCGAGGCGCTGCTCGGCCGGCTGCGCGCACCGCCGCCGCGAAACCGGCCCAAAAATCTCGAGGCTTACGATCTCTGCGTGCGGGCGCGCAAGCTGATGGATGACACGCCGCAGGCGGCGCGGGAAGCGCATCTGATGCTGACGCGCGCGATTTCGCTCGATCCCGACTATGCCGAGGCCTATCGCTGGCTTGCCATGAACCACTGGATGGGAGAGGTGCATTCAGCCGGACCAACGCAACCCACCCGAAGCCTTGCTTTGGAGCTGGCGCGCAAGGCCGTCGCGATCGACCCCAACGACGCCGGCTGTCGCTGGGTCCTGGCTTACCTGCTGGCCTATGAGCGCAGCTTTGCCGAGGCGGATGCGGGATTCGCCAAGGCGATCGAGCTTGACCCGAACGAGGCCGACACCTTTGCGGCATTATCAGACATCACGGTCCTGGCCGGGCGGGTCGGGGAGGGCCTCGAGCATATCGCCAAGGCCTTCCGGCTGAACCCGTTTCCGGCAAGTTGGTACTATCTGACGCTCGGGCAGGCGCAATATGCCGCCGGCCAATACGAAGCCGCTGTCGAGACGCTGCGCAGCGACGAGACCTATCGCACGAGCTCACGCCGTTTCCTGGCGGCAAGCCTTGCCCAGCTCGGCCGGCTCGACGAGGCGCGCGCCGAGGTCGAACTGTTCCTTGTTGCCAACCCGCGTTTTTCAACCAGCCACTGGGCTGCGACCGAGCCATTCCGCGATGCTCGGACGCTTGCGCATTTCGTCGATGGCTACCGCAAGGCCGGTCTCCCCGAGTGATGCGCTGGTGCGGCGCAAAGACGACCCGAAATTAGAGGGTGCCGGGCCGTCCGGTGGTACGTAGAACGAAGCATCGGCCGATTGCGCTCAATCGGAAGAACGCTCTTCTTGCCGCGAGGACAATGTGGGAGTGGGACACCGGTTACTTTCCACATAGTGATCTTACTGGATGGTGTGCTTCGCTTAGCCAAATGCGACCAGGTCGAGCGCATTTGCGTAGTTGTACTGCCATGGCTGCTCCTACAGTAGAATGGATAGCAGCCCGGCCGTTGAAGTGATATGATCTCGCATTCGCATGAACCACGGGAGGGGTGAATGCGTTGGTTTCTTACTGCATTTGTTGCCGGGCTGTCATTACTTTCCAATGCGAAGGCAGCGGAACCATTGATTTTTCATACGGCTCATTTCGACGATGACACCGTTGTTAGCCTTGGCGTTTTAAGCAACCATACCGCAGAGCGAGCTGGATACGATTTCGATGTCCTGATCTCGCTTTCGCAGGAAAATGCTGCGGGTGCTGGTTACAGCGATCCGGGAAAGCACCGAGCATTCGTTAAATGTGGCGATCCAGCCAAGGTGTCCGTCCGAGGTATTGACTACCCCGTGCACACATCGGGCGCGGGGGGCGATGACTGGAAGGATGATCTATGGAGGGCGGTCTGCACGCCGCCCGTCTCGTAACCGGTGTTTTCCTCGGCGGGAGTAAACCCCGCTTCGCGGTGCAAATACCACACGTCTATTGGATGCCGACGTCCCGGCAGACCCACCGAACTCTCAGGTATCCAAAGGGCGGTCGGAACTGGTTTACGCAGCTGGGCCATCAGCGCTGACGATACGACGAGTGGCGCATCGAATGATTTGGCCAACGATTCCAAGCGTTGGGCGACGTTAACCGCATCACCGATCACCGTGAACTCGCTATGACATCCGCTGTCTAGGACGCCGCCGACGACCGTGCCGT
>NZ_LWBS01000427.1 GCF_001652265.1 Rhizobium leguminosarum | reverse complement strand
GATGTTTTGGGCCCGGTTTCAATCGTGAGCCCGTTTTTCCATCTTATCGGGGGCAACCACCCCTGCCAGCCATCACTCTTGAAAATGGTCTGGGGTGATCGCGCCGCGATTACCCCATGTTTTGCGACAACGACATGCGTAAAAACAATGGCCTAAAGCGCGAGGAGCGAATCTGAAAGATCGCGACGCGCTTTAGGCGGCGGCCGAAGCGTCGCCTTCCTTTTCCTTGAGTTCGATCTGGCCGGAATTGGCCAGGCGAATCGCTTCCTGTGCCACGGCGCGACGGGCAATCGCGATCTCGCGCGGATTGACGCCGCCCATGCCGCTCTGCAGATCCGATTCGATCATGCGGCGCTGGCGTGGGCTGATGGCGGAGAGAACCGATTCGCGGATCTCGGGCGGCGACCCGCGCAGCGCGACGGTGAGCACATCCGTCGAGATGTCGTTGAGCAGCATGACGCGGCTGCGCTGCGGCATGTACATGAGGTCTTCGAACAGGAAAATCTTCGGTCGAACCTTGTTGACCGACTCGCGGCTGATCGATTCGAGCGAGGTGAGCAGCGTGTCGACCTGCGGCTTGTCGAGTTCGTTCATCAGATCGGCGACCTTCGTCGAGCCGGCTGCATTACGCTCTGCCTCGACCTCGGCAAGCAGCGTCATGACCTGGTTTTCGATGATCTGCGCAGCCTTCGGGCTGACCGCCTTCATGTTGACCGTTCTGTTCATGATGTCGGCGCGGCGGTTGTCGGGAAGCTGCAGCAGCACCTTGGCGCCGAAGGAGGAGGGCATCATCGAAAGAATATAGGCGACGGTCTGCGGATGTTCGCGCAGCAGGAACTGTGCGACGAATGTCGGCTCCGCCTCGCTGAGGCGATCCCAGATCGAGGTTTCGTAGGCCTGGAATGCGGTGCGGCGGCCGAGCAGGCTGTCGACCTCGTCGGGCGTCAGGCCTTCTTCCAGAATGGCCTCGATCGCCTTGGCATTGTCCATCAGTCCGGCGCCCTCGGTGAAGAGGTCTTCGAACTCGGAGACGAGCAACAGCAGCTCGTCCGGCGGAATGGCGCGCAGCGACTGGGCGGAAGAGATAATGGTCTGCAGTTCGGCCTGGGTGAAATATTTCAACAGCCGGCCGGCGACTCCTTTTCCCATAGCGAGAAGAACAGCCGCTGCCTTTTCAGCCTGGGTCAACGGTTTCCCGGCTAGCGCGCCGCCGAAATCGTCAAAGTCCATCATGGTCTAACCTCTCCGTCCCACACAGGGATCAGGCTTTTTTCGTACTCAAAACTTCTATCAGTTTCACACCGAATCGTGTGTCGTCGTTATCAAGCACCGTAATCTCGCCGCGGGCAATCCTGCGGCCATTCACCATGATCTCGACCGGTTCGCCGATCTTCTTGTCGAGGGCGATCGTCGCCCCTTCATTGAGGTTCATCAGGCCGGAGACCTGCATCCGGCTGGTGCCGAGCATGATCTGGACGTCGATCGGGATGTCCATGATCAGGTCGAAGTTGGAATTCAAAGCACTGCCGAGTGGGGCCGGCGACGCCTCGAAGGAGGAGCTGCTGCCGAAATCCATGCCGGCAGCCGGGCTGGCATCGCCGCCGCCGAAGTCGCCGGCGAAATCGTCGCTGCCAAAGGGGGTTTCCGAAGTCTCGCCGCCAAAGGCCGCCAGGTCCGTTCCTGCTGCGAAGGGGTCGCTCTGCAGGTCGTCGCCAAACTGCGACAGGTCGCCATCGGCATCCTGCTTCAGCACGCCGCGCAGATCGTCGATCGCCTGGTCGAGATCTGCTTCGCTGCCCGGAAGATCCAGGGAGAGGTCGCTGTTCTGCTGTGTTTTCTTCGTAGCCATGAAATCACTATTCCAGTTGAAACTTGCCTCAAACTGCCTTTGCAGCCCAAAAGCCAGAGAACCGATTAATTCATTAAATGACGGATGAGTTCATCATCCGAGTTCATCGTATCCTTGACGCGGACCATGTAATTTTCGCCTGAACGCCCGAACTCGCACACATACAATTCCTTGGTGTTGGCACTGACCTCGACGCGCACATCGCCGTGATCGCGGAACGGAATGACGTCGCCGACCATCAGCTTCGATATTGTCCGCAGCGTCAAGTCCTGCAGCCTGATCTTGGCCTCGAGCGTGACATGTGAGCGGCGGACCTGATCGCCGAGCTGTTCGGTCCATTCCGCTGAGTTGCTGCTGGCCTGGCGTTTCGGCTTCGGCGGCGTCACCTTGGTCTTCAGCAGTGCCGTCTGCGGAACGATCAACGAAAATTCCGAAACGATGCCGGCAAGCGTGATCGACATGTTGATGGCGGCCGCGAATTCATCCGGACGATCCTCCTGCGGCCGGGCGTGCATGTCATGGGCGTGCGGGGCCGAAAGGCTCGGTTCGAAACCACCCGGCGCACTGACGGCCGAGCGCAGCACCTTGGCGATCTTGTCGAAGACCATGACTGCCAGATCGAGCTCGATGATCGAAAGCAGCCGATCGGCCGGTTCCTCGATCGTATCGGCTGTGGCGCCGAGCAGATGCTCCATCAGCGTGATGACGAAGCCGTTGCCGCAGGCAAGCGTAATGTTCTGCGACCAGTTGCGCAGCGTCGCGTCGACGAGTGTGACGTTCGCGCTCAGGTCTTCGATGAGGTGGTTCTTGTAGCCGATCTCGCAGCCGAGATAGTTGACCGTCACGTCGAGGCCGGTCTCGCTTTTGATGACGTCGGGAAAGAATTCGCTGTAGATTTCCCCGAAGGAACTGCAGATCTTGGCGACCCTGCCTCTGTCGCCAAGCCCGCCTGTCAGCTTGGCAAGGAGGGCAGGATCCATTGCCGGTTTGTCGTGCGAAGCATTGCTCATAGTCATTTAAGCCGCCTTGTTCTCGCCACCTGGGTTCATCATTTCCTGCTCGACCGCATCGATGGACGGACGCTCGTAAGCCGAGATCGTCTTGCGGCCGTATTCGAGCGCGACCTGCGGCACCGAGCCGTTCATATAGGCAAGCAGCGTCTGCTTGACGATGACGTAGAGACGGTGCTGCTTGTTGCGCACGACCTTGATCTGGGAGACCAGCGGCGAGCAGACGCAGTAGGACAAGAGAATGCCGAGGAAGGTGCCGACGAGCGCCGAGCCGATCAGGTGGCCGAGCACCTCAGGCGAATCGTTGATGTGCGCCATCGCCTTGATGACGCCGAGAACGGCCGCAACGATGCCGATCGCCGGGAAGGAATCGCTCATAATCTGGATCGAGTGGTAGGGCTTCATCTTGTCGTGCATGATGGTGTTGAGCTCTTCGTCCATCAGCGCCTCGATCTCGTGGCTGCGGGCGTTGCCGATGATGATCAGGCGGACGTAGTCGCAGATGAACGCCGTCAACTCCTTGTTCTTCAGAACCGTCGGAGCCGACTGAAAAATCGTCGATTCGGCCGGATTGTCGATATGGGCTTCGATCTCGTTTCGCGACTTGGTGCGCAGGTCGCGCATCAGCGAATAGAGCACGCCGAGCGTATCGAGATAGTTGCGTTCCTTCGGCACGGCGTGCCTGAAGGCTTCGCTGAGCGCCTTGCCGGAATCCTTCACCACCTTCATCGGGTTCGCCATGATGAAGCTGCCGAGGCCGGCGCCACCGATGATGAGGAATTCGAAGGGCTGGAGCAGCGCATCCACTTCGCCGCCCATCGCCATGAAGCTGCCGACGATACAGCCGCAAGTCACTATAAATCCGATAATGATATTCATCGTCAGCCCAATCTGAACGTTGCTTTTCTTTGAGACGGATAGGGTTTCTGCCTTGCGTGAGGCTGATGAAAGGCCCGATCGCCAAGCATTTCCGCGTGCCAGCTTCGCGCAAGCATCTGCCGTCAGTCTAAAGGAGACGAATGGGTGCCCGCACCCGTTTCTGAGATGCCGCCTCAGCGAAATCCCGGCCGAACCACATGAGACGACGCCCGGCTTTTCGTCCCGTTCATCGCCAATGCTTGGAGCTTACCGACATGCAATCCGGTCTTTATGTTTCTCTGTCGTCGCAGATGGCCCTCGAAAAGCGTCTGAACACCATCGCAGACAACATGGCGAACGTGAATACGACCGGTTTTCGCGCCACTGAGGTGAAGTTCGACGAAATGGTGGCGAATACCAAGAACAAGCTGAACACCAAGGTCGCCTTCGTTTCCCAAGGCAACGACTACCTGAACGAGGGAAACGGCGAACTGCAGCACACCGGCAACATGCTCGATTTCGCCATCAAGGGTGATGCCTGGTTTTCGCTCGATACGCCGGCCGGCCGTGTGCTGACGAGAGATGGCCGCTTCACGATCAAGGAAACCGGCGAACTTGTTTCGATCCGGGGATACCCGGTTCTCGACGCCGGCGGTGCCCCGATCCAGCTTAACACCAAAGGGGGCGAGCCCGCCGTCGGCACCGACGGCATCATCTATCAGGGCGGCCGCCAGGTCGGCTCCCTCGGCCTATTCGAGGCCGATATCAGCAAGGGTTACCTGCGCTACGAAAACAGCGGCGTCATGACCACCGACCAGCCGCGCGCCGTCGTCGACCGCTTCAATGTCGGTGTCGAGCAGGGTTATCTCGAAAACTCCAACGTCAACGCCATGCGTGAGATCACCCAGCTGATCGAAGTCAACCGCGCCTTCGAAAGCGTCTCGTCGCTGATGCGCGACAGCGAAGATTCCTTCAAGGAAGCCGTCCAGACACTTGGGGGCAGCCGCTAATGCATGTCGCCCAAGAGTGCCCGGCGGTTTTGGAAGGACGACATGCACAAGAACAAAGACCAAAAATACGTCGCATGCAGCAAGCTGTACGCGACGTATTTTAGGGCGAGAGTTAAAGCATGAGCACCACGCTACTGTCTGAGGACGGCCTTTCCCCGAAGCTGGCGCATCTGGCGGGCCTCGTCGACCGATACGCATCGCCGGAGTTTGCGATTGCCCATGGCGGTCGCGTGCAGACCATCGCCGCCGGCCACTACACGGTTCACGGTCTCTCCCGCCATGTTCGTCTCGGCGAGTTCGTGGCCCATAAATCCGCGACCGGCATCCATCTCGGCGAAGTCGTGCGCGTCGAACCGGAGCTGATCTATGTCTGCCCGATCGAACCCGGCGAGCCGATCGGCATCCACGATACCGTGATCCGCAAAGGCGCCTTCCGCATTTCGCCGTCGGACAGCTGGTGTGGGCGCACCGTCAACTCGCTCGGCGAGCCGATCGATGGGCTGGGTCCGATCACCGAGGGGCTCGATCGCCGCTCGATCTCCAATACCGCGCCGCCCTCGATGACCCGCAAGCGTGTCGAGACCGGCTTCAAGACCGGCGTGCGCGCAATCGACATCTTCTCGCCGCTCTGCCTCGGGCAGCGCCTCGGCATCTTCGCAGGCTCCGGTGTTGGCAAGTCGACGCTTCTGTCCATGCTCGCCCGCGCCGATGCTTTCGACAAGGTTGTCATTGCGCTCGTCGGCGAGCGCGGCCGCGAGGTGCGCGAATTCATCGAGGATACGCTCGGCAGCAATATGAGAAAGGCGATCGCCGTCGTCGCAACCAGCGATGAGAGCCCGATGCTGCGCAAGATGGCGCCGCTGACGGCCGTCACCATCGCCGAACATTTCCGCGACAAGGGCGAGAACGTTCTCTTCATCGTCGACAGCGTCACGCGTTTCGCCCACGCGATCCGCGAGGTGGCGACCGCCTCCGGCGAGCCGCCGATCGCGCGCGGCTATCCCGCTTCCGTCTTCACCGAGCTGCCGCGCCTGTTGGAACGCGCCGGCCCCGGCCCCGAGGGCGCCGGCACCATCACGGCGATCATCTCGATCCTTGTCGACGGCGACAATCACAACGACCCGATTGCCGATTCGACGCGCGGCATCCTCGACGGTCATATCGTCCTGCAGCGCAGTCTCGCCGAAGAAGGGCGTTATCCTCCGATCGATCCGCTCGCCTCGATCTCGCGTCTTGCCCGCAAGGCCTGGACGCCGGATCAGGAAAAGCTGGTGTCGCGGCTGAAGGTACTGATCCATCGTTTCGAAGAGACGCGCGACCTGCGCATGATCGGCGGTTACCGCCAGGGGGCCGACCCCGATCTCGACATGGCGATCAAGCAGGTGCCGATCATTTACGACGTTCTGAAACAGTCTCCGGGCGATCGCGACTCGCCTGATGCTTTCGCCGATCTCGCCGGCGCACTCAAGGCTGCAGCCGGCATGGGCAATCAGGGCGCACCCATTCAGAGGAGAGGCTAGACGTGGCTGAATTCGACGACGAACGCATCGCTTCCCTGAAGCAGCGCAGGAAAACCGTCATCCTGGATCGGCTGCTGACCTTCAGCGGCCTGGCGCTTGCCGGCGCCTCCGCGTTTTTCCCCTGGTACGTGTTCTTCAACGCGGACAAGTTCGGCATCAACGTTGCCACCAGCAGCAATTCGCGCGAACTGCCGGATTGGCCGGCCCGCAATGTCTTCAGCGTCTCGCCGCTTGCCATGGTCAACAAGAACGAGGCGGACAAGAAGGCCCCGCCGATCGATCCGCTGACGACCGCAACGGTGTCTGATCTCGGCAAAGAGCGCGATGGCGGCCCCATATTGGAGGATCAGCCCTTCCCCGGGAAGTCTTCTTTTCGCCTGCTGCACGTCTCCAACGGCCGGGCGCTGATCGAGGATCCCTCCGGCATGTATGTGGTGCGCGTCGGTTCGATCCTGCCCGACGAGAGCCGCCTCGCGACACTCGAGCAGCGCGACGGCAAATGGGTAATCGTCACCTCCAAGGGCGAGACCTATCAGAACAACTGAATTTCTCCGCAAACCCAGGCAACAGGGGCTCCGCCGCGAACCGGCCGGAGCCCCCGTTCTTTTGATAGCGGCGGCGTTCGCAGAAAAGGCCCCCCAAGCCTGAATTCCCGTAAGTCCCACGCAAGATTACCGCACTAGGTTCGGGACAGTAAAAACGGAGAGTTCTCATGCAACCGATCCAACTTTTCGACTTGGCTTCGCGACAGGCGGAATGGCTGACGATCCGTCAGCAGGTTGTTGCCGGCAACATCGCGAATGCCAATACCCCGAAGTTCCACGCCAAGGACGTCACGCCCTTTGACGCGGTGCTCGACAAGTCCGACATCGCCATGGCGCGCACCAATCCGGCGCATCTCAGCGGTAACGATTTCAGCAACAGCGGCGATATCGACGTCAAGGAGGCCGCACTCGACCAGGAAATCGGCGTCCAGGAATCCGGCAATACGGTCGGTTTGGCCGAGGAGCTTTCCAAGTCGGGCGATATCAAGCGCCAGTACGATCTGAACACCTCGCTGGTCAGTTCCTTCAACCGCATGATGTTGATGACCGTCAGGAAGTAAAAGTCATGGATCCGCTTTCAGCAGCAATGAAAATCGCCGGTTCCGGGCTCGAGGCGCAGTCGACGCGGTTACGCATCGTCTCGGAAAACATCGCCAATGCCCGTTCGACCGGCGACACACCCGGCGCCGAGCCCTATCGGCGCAAGACGATCACCTTCGGCCAGCAGATGGATCGCACCAGCGGCGTCGAGACGGTCGGCGTCAAGAAGGTCGGCGTCGACGAAGGCGACTTCAGCACCGAATTCGATCCCAGCAATCCGGCTGCGGACAAGAAGGGCGTCGTCAAGCTGCCGAACGTCAACATCCTGGTCGAGATGGCCGACATGCGCGAAGCCAACCGCTCGTATGACGCCAATCTGCAGACCATCAAACAGACCCGCGATCTCATCTCCTCCACGATCGACCTCCTGAAGAGCCAATAATAATGATCAGCAGCGTCCAGAATGTCAGCAACCTGTCGATGACCCGCGCACTCGGCGCCGTCGACACCGAAAATTCCGCCTCCTCGTCTGCCGCCGCCATGCCGGGCACCGCGGGTGCCGCCAACGGCATGAGCTTCGCCTCTATCATGGGCAACATGGCGAGCGATGCGGTCAACAGCCTGAAGGGTGCGGAAAGCATGTCCTTTGCCGGTATTAAGGGAACGGCGACGACACGTGAAGTCGTCGATTCCATGCTCCAGGCCGAGCAGACGCTGCAGACCGCGATTGCCATCCGCGACAAGGTCGTCTCGGCCTTTCTCGAAGTCACCAAGATGCAGATGTAACTGATTTGAGGACGAACACATGAGAGCGCTCGCCATCGCAGCAACGGGCATGGATGCCCAGCAGACCAATCTGGAAGTCATCGCGAACAACATCGCGAACATCAATACGACGGGTTTCAAGCGCGCCCGCGCCGAATTCTCGGATCTTCTCTACCAGACTGAACGTGCCAAGGGTGTCGCCAACCGCGCCAACCAGGCCGTCGTTCCGGAAGGTGCCAATATCGGCCTCGGCGTCCAGACCTCGGCGGTCCGCAACCTGCATCTCCAGGGCGAACTGACCCAGACCGGCAACGATCTCGACGTGGCGCTGATCGGCAAGGGCTTCTTCCAGATCCAGTCGACCGACGGTACGACGCTTTATAGCCGCGCCGGCGCCTTCAACAAGAACGACCAGGGCCAGCTCGTCACCATCGATGGCTACGAGGTCCTTCCCGGCATCACTATTCCGACGGGCTCGACCGAGCTGACGATCAGCCGCTCGGGCGAAGTCTCGGCCAAGCTGCCGGGCGCGGCGGCGGCGACCGTGCTCGGGCAGCTGACCCTTGCCGACTTCGTCAACGAGGCGGGTCTCCAGCCGCTCGGCGACAATCTCTTCCAGGAAACGCCGGCCTCCGGCGAAGCGGTCATCGGCAATCCCGATGAGGAAGGTTTCGCCTACATGAAACAGGGTTATCTGGAATCCTCGAACGTCGACCCGGTGAAGGAAATCACCGAGTTGATTTCGGCCCAGCGCGCTTACGAAATGAATTCCAAGGTGATCACCACCGCTGATGAAATGGCCTCCATCGTCAGCAAGAACCTGAAGTAAGGGAAGGGCCGAAACATGATGTTTTGCCGGGCAGGACACATCTCAGGATGGGTGGCAGCAGCCACGATCGCAGTCGCGGGCATTATCTTGCCCGCGTCGGCGGATGCCGGCATGGGTTATGCCGTCGTCCCGACGACGATCATCTACCCCGGCGACACATTGTCGGCCAGCCAGCTCCAGGAGGTCGAGGTCACCAACCCCAACCTTGCCGGCGATTATGCCAAATCCGTTTCGCAGGTCGAAGGCATGGTTTCCAAACGCACGCTGTTACCGGGCCGCACGATCTCGGTCTCGGCCCTGCGCGAGGCCTATACGGTGACCCGTGGCTCTTCGATTCGCCTGGTCTTCACGCTCGGTGCGATGACGATTTCCGCCGCTGGCACACCGCTTGAAGACGGCGCGACCGGGCAGGTCGTCCGCGCCCGCAATATGGATTCCGGCGTCATCGTCAGCGGCACGGTGCTTGCGGACGGCACGGTCCATGTGAGGGCAAAATGAAATTGTTCTTCCGTTTCGTCACTCTTGTCGCGGTTCTCGCCATGAGTTTGGCTGATGTCGCGCCCGCCTGGGCGCTGACCTCCCGCATCAAGGACATCGCCTCCCTTCAGGCCGGCCGCGATAACCAGCTGATCGGCTATGGACTCATTGTCGGCCTCCAGGGGACCGGCGACGGCTTCCGGTCCTCGCCCTTCACTGAACAGTCGATGCGCGCGATGCTGCAGAATCTCGGCATCTCGACGCAGGGCGGCCAGTCCAACGCCAAGAACACTGCGGCCGTGATGGTCACCGCCAACCTGCCCCCTTTCGCAAGCCCCGGCAGCCGTATCGACGTGACGGTGAGCTCGCTCGGTGATGCGACGTCGCTGCGCGGCGGCACGCTCGTCATGACCTCGCTTTCCGGCGCCGACGGACAAATCTATGCCGTTGCGCAGGGTGCCGCCATCGTTTCCGGTTTTCAGGCGCAGGGCCAGGCGGCGACCGTGACCGAAGGCGTCACCACTGCCGGCCGCGTGCCCGGCGGTGCGATTATCGAGCGCGAACTGCCGTCCCGCTTCGAGGACTCTGTCAATCTCGTCCTGCAGCTGCGCAACCCCGACTTCTCGACGGCAATCCGTATCGCCGACATCGTCAACGGTTATGCCTCGGCGCGCTTCGGCGGCCCGGTTGCCGAAGCCAAGGATTCGCAGGAAGTCGTGATCCAGAAGCCGCGCACGGCCGATCTCACCCGGCTGATGGCCGATATCGAAAATCTCATCGTCGAGACCGACACGCCGGCCAAGGTGGTCATCAACGAACGCACCGGAACGATCGTCATCGGCTCGGACGTCCGCGTCTCGCCGGTCGCCGTCAGCTACGGCACCCTGACGGTTCAGGTCACCGAGACGCCGCAGATCATCCAGCCGGAACCCTTCTCGCTAGGCCGGACCGCCGTCCAGCCGCAGACCGATATTGCCGCCGAGCAGACCGGCGGGCGCGTCGCCATCATCGATGGTCCGGATCTCCGGACCCTCGTCGCCGGCCTCAACAATATCGGCGTGAAACCGGATGGCATCATCGCCATTCTCCAGGGCATCAAGTCGGCGGGCGCCCTGCAGGCGGAGCTTGTGCTGCAATGATTGATATCATCAACCGTGACATGACGGTTCTGCAACTGCTGCGCCGGTTGGCGCTGCCGGCTGCAGGCCTCGTCCTTCTGTCGATCCCCGGCGCCTTCGCGCAGGAACATGCGCCGGCTGGCGACATCACCTCCCAGGACGAGGTCAAGCAGTTCTGCACCAACATTGCCGATCCCGCCCGCGACCAGCGTTACCTCTTGCAGAAGCAGGAACTGGAAAAGCTTCGCGCCGACATCGACGCCCGCATGGCGGAAATGGACAAGCGTAAGGCCGAATACCAGGACTGGCTGAAGCGGCGCGACGATTTCCTGAAGCAGGCGGAAGCCGGCCTCACCGAGATCTACAGGAAGATGAAACCGGATGCGGCCGCACTCCAGTTGCAGGACATGAAGATCGAGGTGGCCTCTGCCGTGATCATGCGGCTCGGCCCGCGGCAGTCGAGCCTCATCCTCAACGAGATGGACCCGCAAAAGGCCGCGGTCATCGCCAGCGTCATTGCCAGTGCGTCCGATCCCAATACGTCGAAGGATCCTTCATGAATATGCGTTTCCCGGCCGCGATCGCCGCCCTCGCACTCCTTGCAGGTTGCCAGTCTCCGACGGCAGTCAGCGAGATCGGCCGCGCGCCTGCCATGAGCCCGATCGGCAGCGGCCTCGCCTATGGCCAGACGCCGCAGATGGCGCTTTATCCGAAGCAGCCGCGCGCCGTGGCGCAGGGCTATTCGCTATGGAGCGATTCGCAGGCCGCCCTCTTCAAGGACGCGCGCGCGCTCAACGTCGGCGACATCCTGACCGTCGATATCCAGATCAACGACAAAGGCTCCTTCGACAACGAGACCAACCGCAGCCGCAAGAATTCGAGCGGCATGAACTGGGACGTCAACGCCCAGATCTTCGGCTGGACGCCCGAGTCCAAGACCGACCTGACCTATGGGTCCGACACCAGCACCGACGGCAAAGGCAAGATCGAGCGCACCGACAAGCTCACCCTTCTGGTCGCCGCCGTCGTTACCGGCATTCTCGAAAACGGCAACCTCGTCATATCGGGCTCGCAGGAAGTCCGCCTGAACCAGGAGCTGCGCATCCTGAACGTCGCCGGTATCGTTCGTCCGCAGGACGTCAATGCCGAAAATCAGATTTCCTATGACAAGATCGCCGAAGCTCGCATCTCCTACGGTGGCCGCGGCCGCCTGATGGAAGTGCAGCAGCCTCCGCGCGGCCAGCAGGCCGTCGATCTTTTCTCGCCGCTTTGAGGCTGAACGACGATGGCAGAGCCAGACGTAAGCGCAGGTCAACCGAACAAGAAATCCGGCTCGTTGATGACGATCATCGGCATCGCCGTCCTGACCCTGCTCGGCGCCGGCGGCGGCTGGGCGGTCGGCACGATCGTCGCACCCAACATCAACGGTGCCAAGGAGGTCGAGCAGGCCAAGGATGCCGAGGCCAAGAAGAAGGCCGAGGAAGGTCTGGCGCGGATCTCGACCGAGGCCAACAACGTCGTCCAACTCGAACCGATCACCTCGAACCTCGCCTACCCCTCGGAAAACTGGGTCCGACTCGAAGTCGCGCTGCTGTTCAACGGGCCGCCGGATGTCAAGGTTTCAGAGGATATTCATCAGGATATCCTCGCCTATATCAGAACCGTTTCCCTTCAGCAGATCGAGGGGCCGCGCGGCTTTCAATATCTCAAGGATGACATACAGGAACGTGTTGACCTTCGCTCGCAAGGGCGGGTATCGAAGGTCATGTTCAGGACATTTGTCATCGAATGATTCGTCTCATAGTTTTCCTTGCCGCCATGATGGCGGTACCGGAACTGGCGGTGGCACAGCAGCTGCCGACTGACTTGTTGAACGTCCCGGTCGATGGCTCCGTCGCCGCCTGGATCATCCGCACATTCGGCCTGCTGACCATTCTTTCGGTCGCGCCGGGCATCCTGATCATGGTGACGAGCTTCCCGCGCTTCATCATTGCCTTCTCGATCCTGCGCTCAGGGATGGGCCTCTCCTCGACGCCTTCCAACATGATCCTTTTGTCACTGTCGCTGTTCATGACCTTCTACGTCATGTCGCCGACCTTCGATCAGGCCTGGCAGAACGGCGTGCAGCCGCTGCTGGCTAATCAGATCAACGAGACCGAGGCGGTCCAGCGTATCGCCGAACCGTTCCGCACTTTCATGGCGGCCAATACCCGCGACAAGGATTTGGCGCTCTTCGTCGATCTGGCGCGCGAACGCGGACAGAATATCCAGACGACCAATCCGATCGACTACCGCGTGCTGATCCCGGCCTTCATGATTTCGGAAATTCGCCGCGGCTTCGAGATCGGCTTCCTCGTCGTGCTTCCGTTCCTCGTCATCGACCTGATCGTCGCGACCATCACCATGGCGATGGGCATGATGATGCTGCCGCCGACCTCGATCTCGCTGCCTTTCAAGATCCTCTTCTTCGTGCTGATCGACGGCTGGAACCTGCTGGTCGGCAGCCTGGTGCGCTCGTTCAACTGACCGGCTGCCGCCGCTTGAATTGGTCAATGAGAAACCCGCCGGATCGCTCCGGCGGGTTCTTTAATTGTGCCGCAATTCGAGATGCTAAAACGTCCTTTAAGCGTCTGAAAGACGCGCGGCGCTGTGTAGTGGTCGAAAAGCCCTCACTCGGCCGCGAACGGCGCCGTGCGCGGCGGCAGCGCCGGAATGTCCATGTGATCGGGTGCAAGACCCTGCTTGGCACGGTCGGCCATGACTTCATAGGCCTGCTCCAGATGGTCGCAGAACCGTTCGGCATCGAAGAGCGGCGCGATATAGCGCTTCTCCTTGAGATGCGCCTTGTATTGCGCGATCCGCGCGGGGTTTTGCGCCAGTTCGACGGCAAGATCCTCATAGGCCTGCAGGTCGGCTGCAACGAGTTCGGGCAGGTCGATGGCCCTGAGCAGGCTCTCGCTGACGCGTGAGGCGAAGTTGGTGCCCTTGACGGTCAGGACCGGCAGGCCGCCCCAGAGTTGCTCCGAGGTGGTCGTATGGCCGTTGACGGGGAAGGTGTCGATGCCGATGTCGGCCGCCTGCTGACGATCGATGTGCTCTTCATAGGGCGCGCGCGGGCAGAAGATGATCCGCTTGCCGGAGATCCCTGCCGCCTGGAATTGCTTCAAGAGGTTCGCCTGGTTGCGCGGCGTGTTCGCCATCAGCCAGAGCACGCTGTTCGGCGCGCGCTTGAGAATGCGGCACCAGCTGTCGATCGTCTCCGGTGTGATTTTGCGGTTGCCGTTGAAGGACGCGAAGATGAAGGCGTCTTCCGGCAGGCCGAGCTGCTCGCGGGTGACAGGGCGCGGCTTCGGGCGATGCATCGGGTCGTTCGGCTGATAGCTCTCCGGCAGCCGGCAGAATTTCTCATGGTAGAAGGGCTTGGCCACCTCGGGCAATACCGAATGGTCGCCAATGACGTAGTCGAGATCGATATTGACCGTGCTGCCGGGGAAACCGAGCCAGCCGACATGCACCGGCGCGAGCGGCAAATTGAAGGCCGACGCGCGGCTGCCCGAAGTATGGCCCTTCAGGTCGACCATGATGTCGATATTATGCTCGCGTACCGCTGCGAGCATCCCCTGGTCGGAGAAGCCGTGAACGGTGACGACCCGGCCCCAGCGGCTGCGGTCGGTATTGTTATGCTTGAGGTACTCAGGGCCTGTATGGCAGAAGAGCGTCACCTCGAACCGGTCCTTGTCGTGCAGTTCGAGGATGCGCTGCAAGAGCTTCATCGTCGCGTGGCGATCCCAGAAGTCCGATGACATGTAGCCGATCCGGATCTTGTCCGACCAGCTGTGCGGCTGGTTTCTGCGGAAGGCCACCCGTTCCGGGTTGAGGGGGGTGGTGCCGATCGTCGCATATCGGTTGAAATCCTCGTTGCCGCACCAGTGCAGATGATAGAACGGGTTATCCTTGCGCAGGATCTCGACATCGCCCTTTGCGAGTGAGGCATCGATCACCGCCTGATGTTTGCTTGCCTCTTCGAACTCATTGAATTCGCGGGCGAAAACCAGATGCAGGAAGCGGAATGCGAGATTGCCTGGAAACCGCTTGAAGAGGTTGCGCGACAGGCTCTGGTTGGTTGCGTCGTTCAGATCGTCGCTCAGAAGCAGGGCCGCCAGGCGCATATGATCGGGATTGGCACTCTGCGACAGCACCGTCTTGAACGGGCGGATGATATCGCGCTGCTGGCGCTTCAAATAGATCGCGGTGATGATGAAGGCGAGTTCCGGGTCTTCCTGCGCCTTGCTAAGGTTTCGCATGGCGATCAGCAGAGCATCGTCCTCGCTGCCGGTCTCGTAGTGCAGCTTGGCCGCCTGCTTCTGGTATTCGTAGGAATTCGGTCCTTCACAGCTGCCGGCCAGGCCATAGGCTTTCGCGGCATCGGCCTTGAAGCCGAGCTGCACGAGGTTCTTGGCCAGCAGCGCATAGGTCTTGGCGTCTTGCTGAATATCCATCAGCTGATTGAGCGTCGCCAAGGACTGTGTGTAGCGGCCCATCTGGTAGTCCTTGGATGCCGCAGAGAACGAAACTTTGCTGTTCAAAACCCAACTCCGTGAAGGAAATGTTCTGGCGTCGACCGCCGAGGCACGGACAGGCCGTCCTCCGCAAAACGGGCGGATCGGTCCGATGGTGCTATCCCGGCGCCTGCCACATTGGCATTCGAAGCTTGCTTGAAACCGGTGCGCCTGATGACCTCTGTTTTCGCGGGGAAATGCCGACTTTTGCCTAGGGGAAACGCTTGGTTTTCAAGAGAATTAGAATGCAAAGGAATATATTCAGCAAGCATTAACTATGCCCTGCGAGGAGCCGGCTTAGGCCCTGTATTTTTAAGGAGTTGGCAAGCATTGGCTGCGAAATTGCCCTGGACATGACGGGTTTGGGCCAAACAAAAAAGGCGCCGAGTAGCATGAAGCTGGTCCGTCATCGCCGGTACTATAGTCCGGTATGTCCTCCTTTTTGTATCTAGTTTTCCAGGGGACAGACTTATGACAAGCATTAACACGAACACTTCCGCACAGGCCGCTCTCCAGACGCTGCGTAGCGTCAACCAGGGCCTCAACCAGACGCAGAACCACGTTTCGTCGGGCTATCGCGTCGAAAAGGCTTCCGACAACGCCGCTTACTGGTCGATCGCAACGACCATGCGTTCTGACAACAAGGCACTTTCCGCCGTTTCCGACGCTCTCGGCGTAGGCGCTGCCAAGGTTGATACCGCTTACACCGCCATGGACAGCGCCATCGACGTCGTCGGCGACATCAAGGCGAAGCTGGTTGCCGCCACTGAAAACGGCGTCGACAAGGCCAAGGTCCAGGAAGAAATCGGCCAGCTGCAGCAGCAGCTGCTGAGCATCTCTCAGTCGGCTTCCTTCAACGGCGAAAACTGGGTTGCCGGCGCTAGCGGCACCAAGAGCGTCGTCTCCTCGTTCGTCCGCGACGGCTCCAACGCCGTTTCGATCAAGACGACCGACTACGTTCTCAACAGCGGCTCTGCGGGCAACGTTCTGTTCGGCATGAGCAACGGCTCGGTCGAAACCTCCACGGGTATCCTCGGTACTTCGAATGGTGCGACCGGTTCTGTCTATGCAATGGACATCACCAACTTCACCTCCGGCCAGATCGCGTCGGCTCTGACCAACGTTGAAGCGGCTCTGAAGGCCATGACCAGCGCCGGCGCTGCTCTCGGTTCGCTCTCCAGCCGCATCGACGCCCAGGACAACTTCGTGTCCGCTCTCAGCGACTCGATCGACTCCGGTGTCGGCCGTCTCGTCGATGCCAACATGGAAGAAGAGTCCTCCAAGCTCAGCGCCCTGCAGACCCAGCAGCAGCTGGCGATCCAGTCGCTGTCGATCGCGAACTCCTCTTCGCAGAACATCCTGTCGCTCTTCCGCTAAGACCGGTCGGCACAAGGTTTCAAGTTTCGCGGCCGGGTCATCCCCGGCCGCGAAATGTTTTAATATAAGGTTAATGAAAAACCTTCTAAGTCTCAGATATTTTTGATTAATTTCCGATAATGATTTAGCTTTCCTTAACCATCTTGCTGTTTTCTAGGCCCATCGAAACGGCGAGTTAACCCTAACAGAGATGGTTAACAGGCATGATGCTGATCGCTGTGGGCCGGCCGAAAATCCGGAATGTCCCTTCTTAAAATCTGCCAACAAGGGGCAAGCAAACTATGACGAGCATCAACACCAATAACGCTGCAATGGCAGCCCTCCAGACTCTCCGTGGCATCAACCAGGGTCTCCAGGAAACCCAGGCCCACGTTTCGTCCGGCTATCGCGTCGGCAAGGCTTCCGACAACGCTGCTTACTGGTCGATCGCAACGACCATGCGTTCTGACAACAAGGCACTTTCCGCCGTTTCCGACGCTCTCGGCCTCGGCGCTGCAAAGGTCGACACCGCTTACTCCGCCATGGACAGCGCCATCGACGTCGTCGGCGACATCAAGGCGAAGCTGGTTGCCGCCACTGAAAACGGCGTCGACAAGGCCAAGGTCCAGGAAGAAATCAGCCAGCTGCAGCAGCAGCTCCTGAGCGTCGCTCAGTCGGCTTCCTTCTCCGGTGAAAACTGGGTTGCCGGCGCTGACGGCACCAAGAACGTCGTCTCCTCGTTCGTCCGCGACGGCTCCAACGCCGTTTCGGTCGTGATGACCGACTATATTCTCGACGACAGCTCCACGGGCAACGTTCTGTTCGGCATGAGCAACGGCTCGGTCGAAACCTCCACGGGTATCCTCGGTACTTCGAATGGTGCGACCGGTTCTGTCTATGCAATGGACATCACCAACTTCACCCTCGGCCAGATCCAGTCGGCTCTGACCAACGTTGAATCGGCTCTGAAGGCCATGACCAGCGCCGGCGCTCAGCTCGGCTCGATCTCCAAGCGCATCGAACTGCAGGAAAACTTCGTATCCGCCCTCAGCGACTCGATCGACTCCGGTGTCGGCCGTCTCGTCGATGCCAACATGGAAGAAGAGTCCTCCAAGCTCAGCGCCCTGCAGACCCAGCAGCAGCTGGCGGTCCAGTCGCTGTCGATCGCGAACTCCTCTTCGCAGACCATCCTCACGCTGTTCCGCGGCTAATAACCCGCCGAAACATCGGCCCGCCGGTCTCCGGCGGGCATCCAGGAATCGAGCCGCGCTTCCATGGAGCGCGGCTTTTTTAGTTTCCGTTAACTGTTGATTAACCATAATGCTGTCTTCTGCGGTCAACGAGACGGCGGGTTAACCAAATTTAAGAACCGGTTAACAGGCATGAGGCTGGTCCCCGTTCCCGGTAGCTTTCCGGAATGTCCCTTTTTTCCATCTGCCAACAAGGGGCAATCATTTTATGACCAGCATTTTGACGAACGTCGCGGCGATGGCCGCTCTTCAGACACTCCGCGGCATCAACGACAGCCTTGAGACGACGCAGAACCACGTATCGTCGGGTTACCGCGTCGAAAAGGCCGCCGATAACGCCGCCTATTGGTCGATCGCAACGACCATGCGTTCGGACAACAAGGCACTTTCCGCCGTTTCCGACGCTCTCGGCCTCGGCGCCGCCAAGGTCGACACCGCTTACTCTGCCATGGACAGTGCCATCGACATCATCAGCGAAATCAAGGCGAAGATCGTTGCCGCGACCGAAAAGGGCGTCGACAAGACCAAGATCCAGGAAGAAATCAGCCAGCTGCAGCAGCAGCTCCTGAGCATCGCGCAATCGGCTTCCTTCTCCGGTGAAAACTGGGTTGCCGGCGCTGACGGCACCAAGAGCGTCGTTTCCACCTTCGTGCGCGATGGCAACGGCAATGTCTCGGTCAAGACAACGGACTACATTCTGAACTCGGGCTCCGCGGGCAACGTCCTCTTCGGCATGACCTCGACTGGCACGATCGAGACGAGCTCCGGCATTCTCGGCACATCATCCGGTACAATCGGCTCGATCTACTCGATGGATATCAGCACGTTCGGCTCACCTGAGATCGCCATGGCCCTGACGTCAATTGAGGCCGGCCTCGAAGCGATGACCAAAGCTGCGTCGCAGCTCGGCTCGATTTCCACTCGCATCGAGCTGCAGGAAAATTTCGTCGGTGCGCTCAGCGACTCGATCGATTCGGGCGTCGGCCGCCTCGTCGATGCCGACATGGAAGAGGAATCGAGCAAGCTGACGGCGCTGCAAACGCAGCAGCAGCTGGCCATCCAGTCGCTGTCGATCGCCAACTCCAGCGCTCAGAACATCCTCACGCTGTTCCGCAGCTAAATCAGACGCTGAAGCTGGACCGAATCTTGCGCCATCGTCTGGCAGCAATCGAAAAGCCTCCCGGACCGCGCCCGAAACGGCGCGGTTTATTCTTTTATATCAAAGCCTTGGTCGGCATTGCGATCGCTGCGCCAGGCTCAGTGCTGCGCTCTTGCCCAACAGGTTGTTATCGAGTTAACTTCGCCTCGAGTTGATTTGCTTTTGCGACACGCCGGTAGAAACTCTGCCGGAGGCATGACGCCACTTCAGTCGCCGCCGGCAATCCGGCCTGCCCTTTCACCCCGATTCCGAGACCTGTCGATGACCGTTAAGATTACCAGCGCGGCCGCGGTGAATGCGCTTGCGGTGCTGCGCAGCATCAACAAAGAAGCCAACCAGACCCAACAGCAGGTGTCCTCGGGATATCGTATCGAGACGGCCGCCGACGATGCGTCCTACTGGTCGGTCGCGACCGTCATGCGCTCGGACAGCACCAATCTCGGAACGATCGGAGATGCGCTCGGTCTCGGCGCTGCCAAGGTGGATGCGACCTACACGGCGATGAACTCGGCGATCGATCTCATAGGCGACATTCGCGCCAAGTTGGTTTCGGCAAGAGAGCCGGGCGCCGACAAGGACAAGATCAACGCCGAGATCAGCGAATACAAGGAGCAACTGCAGACTGTCGTCGAATCGACGTCGTTTGCGGGTGAAAACTGGCTGTTGAACGGCGATACCGCCGCGCCGCCGACATGGCAGGTCATCTCTGGTTTCGTGCGCGCTCCGACCGGCGAATATCAGGCCCAGACCATCGATTTCCCATCCTCGCAGACCATTCTCGTCGATAAGAACAATGCGAGCGGCGGCCTGCTGACCAAGCCGGTCGATGCCAACGCCATCAATAACAGCGGCACGACGTCGCGGAATTATTATCTGCTGAACGCCAATTCCACCACGCCGGCGACAGGTACGGAAATTGCGATTGGCAAGAGCACGACCGATGCGCAACTTACCGACATGCTTGACGTGACCGACGCGCTGCTCTCCTCGCTGACGACGACGGCGGCGTCCATCGGCGTGATGAAGACGCGCATCGACGATCAGATCGACTATACCGCCGATTTGTCCGACTCGATCGATAAGAGCGTCGGTGCGCTCGTCGATACCGACATGGATGAGGCTTCGATCCGGCAGAAGGCGATCGAAACACAGAAGCAGATGGCCGTCGAAGCGATCTCGATCCTCAACACCGCCGCAAGCAAGATCCTGATCCTGCTGGAGTAGGGGGTGGGCGCGATCACGGGCGGCGGCGGCGCCATTCATCCTCGCGCAAGTTTGACTTCCTAGTTTCCGGCATGAAGGCATCGTCCGAATCCGTGCCGGCGCAGGGTCAGGCCCTTGCCCGTTTCGAAGGGGATGCCGGCGCGCAAGGTCACTTTGAGCGGGGGCGGGCATGCTGCATGCCTCCCGAATGCTGGATGGTTTTTTATGAGCATTACGCTTTCCCGGTATTTGAAGGATTTCGGTGAACCGGAATCGTCAGCGCCGATCCTCGACATGGACGATTTCGGCGGCGACTCTTTCCCCGAAATGCCGAGCGAACCGGCGATCGACGTCGAGGCGGAGCGCCGTGAAGCCTATGCGGAAGGTCATGCCGCAGCGACCGTGGAATTGACTGAGAAATACGAACGCGAGGCGCGGATGCTGGCGGAGGTCCATGCGCGCGAACTCGAAGAGCTGAAGCTGCGTTACGAAGTCGAGGCGGCGGCGGTCATTGCATCCCGCATCCGCGATATCGCCGAAGAGGTCGCGCAGCTGGTCAGCGCCGGCGCCGCCGTTGCCATCGCGCCTGTGATGACCGAAGCGCTTGCCGCCAAGGCTGCCGAAAGCCTCGCCTCTCTTGTGCGTGACGCGATCCTCGAAGGCGCGGCTGGAGCGGTCGTCGTCAGGGGGCCGACCCGGCTTTTCGACATATTGAAGGCCGAGCTCGGTGAACATGCCGGGGCGGTTCGCCACATTGAGACCGACGATATCGACCTTGCCGTCGAAATCGGTGATTCCGTCATCGTCACCCGTATGTCCGCTTGGGCAGCCAGCTTGAAGAAAGTTCTCGAATGAGCGAAGGCGAAAACCACCACCACGGCAAGAACGAGATCATCATCGTCAAGAGACATGGCGGCGGTGATCACGATGGCGCCCATGGCGGTGCGTGGAAAATTGCCTATGCCGACTTCATGACGGCGATGATGGCGTTCTTCCTGGTCATGTGGCTGGTCAATGCCGCCAACGAGGAGACCAAAGCCTCGGTCGCGACCTATTTCAATCCGATCAAACTCTCCGACGAAAAGCCGACCGAGAAGGGCCTGAAGAAGCCCGTCGACAACGCCGAGGGCGAGGAGAAGCAGGAGAAGTCGAAACAGAAGGAAGAAGATCCGAACGACGGCAAGGCTGCGGCCGATGGTGACGACCAGACATCGACATCAGGCGACCAAACCAATTATTCCGAGGCCGATTTCTTCGAAAATCCTTATTCGGTTCTTGCCGAGATCGCGCAGGAGGTTGGCCAGCAGGCCAATGTCAGCGCCAAGGGCGACGGCGGTGCCGCCGATTCCGGCCCGGCCACTGGCGCCGATGGCGGCGAGGCCTATCGTGATCCCTTCGATCCGGATTTCTGGACGAAGCAGGTCGAGGTCACGACGGCCGGCAAGACGTTGCCGCCCGGCAAGAGCGACGAGCAGGCGGTCGAGAGCGAGACAAGCGAGATCGCCAAGGTCGAGGATATGAAGCCTATACCGCTGACCACCGATCAGAAGGCCGCCAAGGAAACCAAAGAAACTAAGGAAACCAAAGGCGCGGTCGAAGCCAAGGACGGCAAGGCGCCGGCCGGCAAGTCGCCCGACGACAAGAAGGCCGAAGCTCAGAAAGGCGCCGATCACCAGAAGGATGTGGACAAGAGCGCCGCCGAGACCGAGCAGCAGCAGAAGGAAGCCGAGCAACTGCAGGCACAGATCGCCCAGCAGATCGGCGGCGTTGCCGGCAAGCTCGCCGAAGGTCTGAGCGTGACGGCGTCCGAGGGCGGATTGCTGGTCAGCATCTCCGACCAGACCGACGATTCGATGTTTAATATCGGTTCTGCAGTTCCGCGTCAGGAGATGGTGCTCGCCATGGAAAAGATCGGCGCGATCCTGAAGGCGAGGGGTGGTGCCGTTGCCATCCGCGGCCACACGGACGGGCGCCAGTATAAGGGCACGCAGAACGAGAACTGGCGGCTTTCGATGGATCGCGCCCAGAGCGCCTACTACATGCTTGTGCGCGGCGGGCTCGACGAGAAACGCATCTCGCAGGTCTCCGGCTTCGCCGACCGTCGGCTGAAGCTGCCGTCCGACCCGTTCAACGCCACCAACCGCCGGATCGAGATTCTGGTGCAGGCGGATCAAGGATAGTCGAATGGCGCGTCGGCAGCATCGCTACGTCGGATTTGTGGCCCTTGGCCTGGCGATGCTTTCGCCGGCCGCAGGCAATGCACAGGATCCGGATGATCTCGCGCCCTACAAAATGCTGCGGTCGCTGCAATTCGTGCAGGATTCCGTCGTCAGCGGCGATCATTCGGCCGGCGAGATGCAGCGCTTCATGCTGGGCACGATCGACGAGCGGCTGCGCACCGTCGATCCTTCGATCTTCGACGACGACCGCAATGTCGATGCCGCGCTGATTTACGCGATGAGCGGCGGCAATCCCCAGACGCTCGAATATCTGATCGCCCATGACGTCAACGGTTATTTCGACAATCGCGTCACCGACGTGCTGCGCAAATATCTGAGCGGCAAGGGGCTCCTCGTCGCCAAGACGCTGCAGGAGACGGCCAGGGAATATCGCGACAAGAAGATCGGCCCCTACCTTGCGCTGATCGGCGGCAACGTGCTGATCGCGACGAAACCGACAGATGCGCTGGATCTCTACGACCAGGCGCGTCTTGCAGCCCCCGGTACGATCGTCGAGGAGGCGGCGTTGCGCCGCTCTGTGGCCATCTGCGTCGACAAGGGAATGCTTGATAAGGGAATGGCCTATTCGCAGCGTTATGTCAGACGCTTCCTGCATTCGCCCTATGCCAGCCAGTTCGCCGATCTTTTCGTCACGCTCGTCGTCGGTCACGATCACGACGTGAAGCCGCAGGACGTCATCGACATCCTGTCCTTCATGGACGCGCCGCGCCAGCGCGAGGTCTATCTGCGCATCGCCCGCGCGGCCGCGATATCAGGCAAGCCGGAGCTGGCGCGCATGGCGGTCGGACGTGTGCAGTCGCTGGGTGCCGGCACCGACAATGCCTTCGGTCCCCTCGCGGATTTCTATGGCGGCATGGCCGGCCTTCCGACAGAGGATATCGACCGGGCGGCGAAGAATGTCAGCGGCATCGACGGCAACGCGCTTTCGCCGCGGGATCAGGCGCTGCAGGAGGCGGCGCGCTCCGTTGCCGAGCAGATCCTGCGCGCTCCCGACCCGGCAAGCCTGACGCAAGCCTCGGATCCTAATACTGACCATCAAGAAATCACTTCTGAAAAGGCTGCGGCTATAGCGACGCAACCGGGAGCGCCAGGCGCGCTTCCCGAGCCTGTTCCGGGAGGTGTGGCATCGACTGGCCAAAGCCAGGATACCGACCCCTCATTCAACGCATTTGTGACGACCAATCGATCCAAGCTCGACAAGATCGACGGTCTTCTGGCGCAGGAAGGCAACCAACAATGATGGATATGAGCGTCTCGGGCGGAGCCCCCGGTGCGGAGTCCGCCGCGACTGCGAAATCTGCGCGACTGGCCGGAAAAGACGATGCCGCCGCCCAAAAGAACGGCTTCTCCGACGCGCTGGCCAAGGCAAGCAGCAGTGCTGCCAATGACGATGCCGACGATGCGCAGCCGGATCAGGGCGTGGTTGCCGATGGCAGCGCCGAGAAAGCGGCGCAGACGATCCGCGGCCGCAACGGCGCAAAGCCGTTGATCGATCTCAGCGACGCCGCTCTGAGGGCGCAGGCTGATGTTCAGCCGGAAACGATCCTCAATGTTGAAAAGGTCGCGAAAAAACCCGCGAAGGCTGACATCAAAATGCCGGCCGATCTCGCCTTCGGCAAGCTCGATCCGAAGGACAGTCCCGCAGACGAGGTCGCTCCGGCAGCCAAGGGCGGCAAACACACCAAGGCCGACGCGCTGGAAACCGATACGGACAAGGCCAGCGACGATGATGACGGCGGCATTTCGGATGTTCTCGGCCTGCTGAAGCAGGAACCTGCCGACGGGACCGTGACCTTGCCGATGGCGGCAGCCGCGCATCACGTCTCCGCCAAGGTCGATGAGGCTGGAACGGCCGACAAGAAACTCGACGCCAAGGCGGGCGGCCATGCGTCCGACGCCCTGGCGGCGGTCAGCAGCAACATCGAGAGCGGCACGGCAGATGACATCAAGGTTCCCGGATCGGAGAATGCCGAAGCCGCCGATGGCAAGACATTCAGGATCAGGCGCGCCGATGGCCGCGGCGTGTCGATGGATGTCCACATCGGCACCGATCAGGCCGGACCGAAGGATGGCTCGAAGAAAGCCGATGTCGAAAACGTTACGGTGCTCGAATCGCGGCGCTATATCGGCCTGATGCAGAATTCGAATTCCGCCGCCGTGACCGCTGCTCTCTCGGGCGATTCCGAATGGGCGCGCGCCATGGAGCCGAGCTCGGCGCTCTCCAACGCAGCGGAATGGACGAGCACCGGCAAGGTGGTCAATACGCTGAAGATCCAGATGAACCCGCTCGATCTCGGCCTGGTGACGGCGACCATGCGCCTGTCCGGGGACGCCCTGAACGTCGACCTCAAGGTCGAAACCGGGGCGGCTTACCGTCAAATGAAGGAAGATCACGGCAAGATTCTCGAAGCTCTGCGCAGCCAGGGCTACGCGGTCGAAAATGTCACCATCAGCATGGCGCCGGTCGAGCGTCCCGACGCCGGCAACCAGGCGGGTAGCCAGGCCTCCCAGCAGCAATCGCTCCCCCAGCAGGGGCGGGGCGGCGAGGCGCGCGAGCGCTACAATCAGACGGCACAGCGGACGGACGGAGGCTTCAATGGCGCAGGCGAGACGGGTATTGAAGACGCTCGTGCTGGCAGCAGCAGCGGCACTGGGGGCGTTTACCTCTGAGGCGGCCGCCTCTACCGGCGCCTGCGAGCGCGAGATCCAGTCGGCAGCGGCCAAATACGGTATCCCGGAAGGCATCCTCTATTCGGTCGGTCTGACGGAAACCGGCCGCAAGGGCTCGCTCTATCCCTATGCCATGAACGTCGAAGGCAAAGCGATCTTTCCTCCCTCGGAGCAGGACGCGATGAAGCAGTTCGATGTCGCCCGCAACAGCGGTGCGAAGCTCATCGACATCGGCTGCATGCAGATCAACCATTACTTTCACGGCGAAAATTTCCGCTCCGCCGAGGAGATGTTCGACCCGCATCGCAACGTGGAGTACGCTGCAAAATTCCTCCGCAACCTGCATGACCGTCATGAGACATGGACGATGGCGGTAGCCAGATACCATGCCGGGCCCAACAACAATCCGGCACAGAAGCAATATGTCTGCCGCGTCATCGCCAATCTCGTCGCCACGGGCTATGGCAAGTGGACTCCCAATGCGAGTAACTTTTGTCAAAATTGATTCAACCAAAGATGGAAGAGGCATATTGTGACGAAACTGTGTCACAATATGGCAGGAATCCGGCACGATTCCCGTGCGCAAGCCATATTTAACCGACCGTTAACTTTTCCACGAAATTTTGGTGTGCATAATCTGGCATACCCACTAGATATAGATCAAATCGCTATCCAGATCTTAATCAATTATTAGTTTCTGCCATTAACTTTAACGAGTTGTCGCCGATTCGTGCGATTCGTACCCATAGATCATCGAAGTGCCACACTGATTCGGAGGCGGACGAATGATCGTAGTGGTTGATGAGCGTGAGCTCGTGAAAGATGGGTACACATCTCTGTTCGGTCGTGAGGGCATTCCCTCAACCGGCTTTGATCCAGCGGAATTCGGCGAGTGGGTACAGACCGCCGCCGATTCCGATATAGCTGCAGTCGAGGCCTTCCTGATCGGTCAGGGCCAGCGCAATTTCGAACTGCCCCGGGCGATCCGAGATCGGTCGATGGCGCCGGTGATTGCGGTCAGCGACCAGCACTCGCTCGAAAACACCCTTGCGTTGTTCGACTGCGGCGTCGACGACGTAGTGCGCAAACCGGTGCACCCCCGCGAGATCCTCGCAAGGGCGGCTGCGATCCGGCGGCGGCTGAAGGCGATCACCAATTACACCGAGATCGGCGGGATCCGCGTCTACTCGGATGGTCGTGACCCCGAGATCAACGGTGAAGTCTTTGCACTTCCCCGGCGCGAGCGCCGCATCCTCGAATATTTGATCGCCAATCGCGGTCGCCGGGTCACCAAGACCCAGATCTTCAACGCCATCTACGGCATCTTCGATGAAGAGGTCGAGGAGAACGTCGTCGAAAGCCACATCTCCAAGCTGCGCAAGAAGCTGCGCAAAAAGCTCGGTGTCGACCCGGTCGATTCCAAGCGCTTCCTTGGCTACTGCATTGATTGGGCCTGATTTTCTCAGCCGGGTGGAGATACCCGGCTGAACCTCAATATCTGGCCTCGCAGCTCGCCATGACAGACAGCTTCACGCAAGGCCCGACAAATACTCTCGTGCATAACAGGGAAAACGAGGTTTTCAGATGAGCATTTTCGGCAGCATGAAGACGGCAGTATCGGGGATGAACGCGCAGGCCAACCGCCTCAGCACCGTCGCCGACAACATCGCCAACGTTAACACCACCGGTTACAAGTCCGTGTCGACGAGCTTCTCGTCGCTGGTTCTGCCTTCCTCGGGCGGCAATTACAATTCCGGCGGCGTTCAGTCCTCGGTCCGCCAGTCTGTCTCCGACCAGGGCGATATTTCCTACACCACCTCGAGCACCGACCTTGCGATCTCGGGCGACGGCTTCTTCATCGTCCAGGGAGCGGATGGCACGCCGGTTCTGACCCGCGCCGGCGACTTCCAGAAAGACGACGAAGGTAACCTCGTCAACGCCGCCGGCTTCATGCTGATGGGCTACTCCTACGACTCCGGCTCTCCTGCTGTTGTCGTCAACGGTTTCGATGGCCTCGTTCCCGTCAATGTCAACCAGGAAGGGCTGACCGCCATCGCCTCGACATCCGGGGTCTTCAAGGGCAATCTCGATTCCGGCGCCAATGTCGTTGCGGCCGCTGCGACGCGGCCGAGCGCCAACCCCGCCACGCCGACACCCGACACCAAGAAGTTCTCGATGGTCGCCTACGACACTCTCGGCAACAAGGTGATGTACGACTTCTACTTCACCAAGACATCGGTCGCGGCAGCGCCGCCGCCGGCATCTCCCGCCGTTAACAGCAGCTGGGAGGTTTCGATCTACCGCAACGCCGATGCGGCGGTAGGCGGCACGACTTCCTTCCCCTACACAACCGCCGGCGGCGATGTCGGCTTGGGAACGCTCAACTTCGACGCCAACGGCAAGATGGTCTCGGGCGGCGCCGTCAACATCATCGATCCGGTGACTGGCCAGACGATCAACATGGATCTCACCGGCTTCACCCAACTCGGCGCCGATTTTGCCGGCACCGGTACGCCGAACGGCCAGGCTGCAAGCCCGGTCAAGGACGTCACGATCGATGGCGACGGCATCGTCTACGCCAAGTACGAAGATGGCACCAACAAGCCCCTCTACCGTATCCCACTCGCCAACGTCGCCAGCCCGGACAAGCTGACGCTCCAGAGCGGCAACGTCTACAGCGCCAACGGTCAGTCCGGCGTCACCGTTACCGGCTTCCCGCAGACCAACGGTCTCGGCACCATCAAGTCAGGCGCCCTCGAAGGCTCGAACGTCGACCTTGCCGGCGAACTGACCGAGATGATCGAATCGCAGCGCAGCTATACCGCCAATTCCAAGGTGTTCCAGACGGGGTCCGACATTATGGACGTCCTCGTCAACCTCAAGAGATAAGCAAGGTACCGGGTAAGCCATGTCGCTCACATCCGCACTTAATACCGCACAGAGCATATTCAACAATACCGGCACGCAAAGCAGTGTCGTATCGAACAATATCTCGAATGCGGGCAACAAAGATTACGTGCGCCGGCAGGCGATGCTCACCACGTCCTTGAACGGTGCCCAGGTCGTCAAGATCGACCGGGCGCAGGAAGATGCGCTGCTGCGCCAGTACCTGAAGACATCCTCTCAGGACAGCGCCCAGCAGGCTTTGCTGAGCGGTCTCGAGGACCTGAAGTCGATCGTGGGTGGCAACGACTACGAAACGTCGCCATCCACCTATCTCGGCGTTTTCCAACAGAAGCTTCAGGCCTTCCGCACGACGCCGGGCAGCACCGTCGCCGCCCAGGGCGCCATCACCGCCGCCCAGGACGTCGCCAACTCGCTGAACAATGCCTCGCAATCCGTGCAGGACGTCCGCGCCACCGCCGACAAGCAGATCGCCACCGACGTCGATAAGCTGAACACGCTTCTCAGCGACTTCGAGAAGGCCAACAACGCGGTGAAGTCCGCCACGTCCTCGGGTGCGGATGCATCCGGCGCTCTCGATGAGCGTGAGAAGGCTCTCAAACAGATTTCGCAGATCGTCGGCGTCAACGCGACGACGCGCGACAATAACGACATGGTGCTGAGCACGTCTGACGGGACGATCCTCTTCGAGACGGTCCCGCGCACCGTGACGTTCAAATCTCAGGATATCTATACCGCCACCACTGTCGGCAATTTGGTTTATGTCGACGGTGTGGCCCTTCCGCGCGGCAGCGGATCGACGACGACAGGGCAGGGGAGCCTTCAGTCTCTCCTCCAGGTCCGCGACGAAATCGCCCCGAACTTTCAGAAGCAGCTCGATGAAATCGCCCGCGGCCTGGTCTCGCTCTTCAAGGAGCAGAACACGGCGGCCGGCCCGACCTATGTGCCCGGTCTCTTCACCTGGAGCGGCGGCACGGTCGATACCGGCGCCACCGCGGTTGCGGGCATGGCGGCGACCATCACGGTCAGCAGCCGCGTCATCACCTCGCAAGGCGGCGATCCGATGCGCCTACGCGATGGTGGCATCAATGCCACCGGCCTCGTCCTCAATACGACCGGCCTTAGCGGCTATACGACTGAACTCGATCGTCTCTATACCGCATTGGGCGCCGACATCGATTTCGATCCGGCAGCGCCGACGGTCGGTTTCGACGCCACGACGGGCATCGATTCGAACGTCAGCATCATGGAATTCGCCACGAATTCCCTCGGCTGGCTCGAGCAGTACCGCAGCAACGCCACGACGGCGGCGGAAAACACCTCGGCGGCGCTGTCGCGCTCCGACGAAGCCTATTCCAACGAGACCGGCGTCAACCTCGACGAGGAGCTGACGCTGCTCCTCGACATAGAGCAGTCCTACAAGGCGGCGACCAAGATCCTGAACGCCGTTGACGAAATGTTGAAGTCATTGCTGGATATTGCGAGTTAAGCCATGAAGAGCTCATTTATTTCAAGTTCGGCCATTCAGAATGCGATGCGGTTGACGATCCGTCAGGCGCAGAACCAGATGACCAAGGCGACGATGGAAGCGACGACGGGAGTCTATGCGGATATCGGTATCTCGCTCGGCGGCAACGCCGCCAGGAGCGTCGACTTCAGCCGCGAAGTCGACAGGATAGACTCGATCAAATCAAGTAACTCGCTCGTTACCGCACGTATGGAATCCTCGCAGCTCGGCCTTTCCAAGATGAAGGACGTCGGCGATGGCCTCGTGTCGAAGCTGACGGCGCTCCAGGGCAGTCACGATCCCGGCAGCATCACCGTCGCCATCCAGTCGGCGACCAGCGCCTTGTCCACGATGATGGATACAGCCAATACCATGGTGAACGGCGAATATCTGTTCTCCGGCATCAACACCGATGTGCAGCCGCTGACCGACAAGACGACCGCGACGAGTGCCGCGATCGTCACGGCCCTGAACGCTTATGCGGCAGGACTCCCGAAGGCGGTCAAAGATCTGACTGGCGCCGAAATGAGCACCTTCATCACCACGACGGTAGAGCCGATGTTCACCGAGACTGCTTGGACCGACCCGACGACCGGGTGGTCGCAGGCATCGAGCCAAAATATGACGAGCCGCATCAGCAACTCGGAAGTAATCGAATCGTCGACGAATGCCAATTCCGAGGGCATGCGTTACTTCGCGCTTGCCTCGGTGATGACCTCGGCGCTGTTGGGCCAGGGCCTCAGCAGCGATGCGATGAGCACGGTGTCCAAGCAGGCGATCAGCTATACGACGAAGGCAACCAGCGGCCTCGTGACGCAGGCAAGCCAGCTCGGCCTTTCGCAGGAGCGCGTCAAGAAGTCCAACGACGCCCTCGACGCCCAGTCGAATATCATCAAGAACAAGCTCGTCGATCTCCAGGGCGTCGATCCTTACGAAGCCTCGACCCTCGTCAAGACTTTGGAAACGCAGCTTGAAACCGCTTACACGATCGTCTCGAAGATCCAGCAGTTGAGTCTAGTAAACTACCTTTGATGAGCAAAGGCGCGCAATAAAGAAGGATGCATGAATGTATCAGTTCTCATATGCCGAAGTCATGCAGGACTCGGTGGCCGACGCGAAAGAGCGGGAATGGCAGGTTCTCGACCGGTCCATAGACCTGCTGTCGTTGGCGCGCGAAAAGGAAAAATACGGCCGGGAAGCCATTGAAGCCCTGTTTTATACCCGCCGGGTGTGGATCAGTTTCATCGAGGATCTCAAACATCCCGACAACCAGCTGGAGATCGGGCTCAGGGCCAACCTCATCTCGATCGCAATCTGGATATTGAAGGAATGCGACAGGATCAGAAAACGTCAGTCTGATAACTACCAGGGCATCATCGACGTTACCACCATCATCAGGGATGGACTTAAATGAAAAGTACACTTCGCATTTCTCTGAAAGCCGGAGAAAGAATCTTCATCAACGGCGCCGTCCTGCGCGTCGACCGCAAGGTCGCGCTGGAATTCCTGAATGATGTGACGTTCCTTCTCGAAAACCACGTCCTTCAGCCGGAGGGCGCCACGACGCCGCTGCGTCAGCTCTATTTCATTGCGCAGATGATCCTCATCAACCCTGAGGGCAAGGACCACTCGACGGCGTTGTTCCGCAAGTCGATCACCATGCTGCTCTCCTGCTTCAAGAACGAGGAGATCCTCGCCGAACTGAAGCGCATCGATGCACTCGTCTCGACGGGCCGCGCTTTCGACGCGCTTAAGGCGATCCGCGGCCTCTACGCGATCGAAGACAATATCCTCAATAACCACGAAATGCCGCCGACGATGGTCGAGCAGATTCGCAGGGAGATTGCACCATGGCGGTAGATGCAACATCAAGCGTGGCCAAAACGAGTTCGACGAGTACGACGAACACGGCCCAGCAGAAGGCGACGTTGAACTACGACAATTTCCTGCAGCTGCTCATCGCGCAGATGAAGAACCAGGATCCGACCGATCCGGTCGACGCCAGCGAGCAGATGTCGCAGCTGGCGAGCTTCTCGCAGGTCGAACAGACGATCCAGACCAATACCAAGCTGGACACGCTGCTCGCCAGCTCGAGCCTCACCCAGGCCAGCAGCTACGTCGGCAAATACATGGAAAGCGCCGACGGCACCGTCAAAGGCACCATCGAATCCGTCAAGGTTTATTCCGACGGAATCATTGCGACAACCACGGCTGGCGGTAATATACTCGTGCAGGCGGGAATCACTGTTGCCGACAAGGCACCGACCAGCGATACCTGATACCCACGGCGCCGGTGCGCCGTATGGCTCGGTTGATACCAATCAATGGCGGTCCGGCCACGGCGGGGCCACTTCAAGGCGATATGAGGTTGCCTTCAGATGAATGAAGCTGATGCATTGGATCTGTTCCAGGCGGCGATCTGGACCGTCCTGATTGCCGCGGGTCCCGCCGTCATCGTCGCGATGGCAGTTGGTCTCATCATTGCCTTGATCCAGGCGCTGACCCAGGTGCAGGAAGCGACGCTGACCTTCGTGCCGAAGATCGTCGCGGTGCTGATCACGGTCGGCGTCACCGCACCTTTCGCCGGCTCGCAGATCTCCATTTTCACCAATCTGGTCTTTTCGCGCATCCAGTCCGGCTTCTAGAGCAATTCCACCAAAAGTGCGCAGCGGTCGGGCCACCTTCGCGCAAGCTTCGCCATTTAACTCTCGATCCGAATTGGGCGGGCCGCATGTCCGCCTCCTCTCATGAAGAGACGGAATCGTCATGGCGCAACCACCTGCACTCCCCCTTCCAAAAGTCGCCCCGAGCCTGCGCGATGTCGGCTTTGCCCTTGGCATCATCGGCATCATCTGCATTCTCTTCCTGCCGATCCCGCCGTTCCTGATCGATATGGGACTGGCCTTCTCGATCGCCTTTTCGGTGCTGATTCTGATGGTCTCGCTTTGGATCCAGAAACCACTCGATTTCTCGTCTTTCCCGACCATTCTGCTGATCGCGACGATGACCCGGCTGGCGCTGAACATCGCGACGACACGCGTCATCCTGTCCCACGGCAATGAAGGCCATGAAGCAGCGGGCGGCGTCATCGCCGGTTTCGCAAGCCTGGTGATGTCCGGCGACTTCGTCATCGGTCTGATCGTCTTCCTGATCCTCATCACCATCAACTTCATCGTCATCACCAAGGGCGCCACGCGTATCGCCGAAGTCGGCGCGCGTTTCACCCTGGATGCCATCCCCGGCAAGCAGATGTCGATCGACGCCGACCTCTCGGCCGGCATCATCGACGAAAAGGAAGCCCAGCGCCGGCGCAAGGAACTCGAAGAAGAAAGCTCCTTCTTCGGTGCGATGGACGGTGCGTCGAAGTTCGTGCGCGGCGATGCCGTCGCCGGCCTCATCATCACCTGCATCAACGTCTTCGGCGGCATCATCATCGGCTACTTCCGACACGGCATGCCGATCGGCGAAGCGGCCGACGTCTTCGTCAAGCTCTCCGTCGGCGACGGCCTCGTCTCGCAGATGCCGGCCCTCATCGTTTCGCTCGCCGCCGGCCTTCTCGTCTCTCGCGGCGGCACCGTCGGCTCCACCGACCAGGCGGTCGTCAACCAGTTGAGCGGGTATCCCCGCGCGCTTTCCGTCTCGGCCGTGCTGATGTTCGTGCTGGCCCTGATGCCGGGCCTGCCGTTTGTCCCCTTCGTGGTCCTCGGCGGTCTTCTCGCTTTCGGCGCCTGGTTCATCCCGCGTCAGGTCGAAGCTGAAAACAAGCTTCGCCGCGAGCAGGAAGAAAAGAAGGTCGTCCAGAGCAAGGAGCTGGAAAAGGATTCGGTCAAGTCGGTGCTGCGCACCTCGGAGATTGAGCTCGCACTCGGCAAGATGGTCTCGACGCGCCTGCTTGGCGCCCACCAGGAGCTAGCCTTCCGTGTCGGGAAGATGCGCAAGAAGTTCGCCACGCAATACGGTTTCGTCGTGCCCGAAATCAAGGTGACCGACGATATCGCCATTGCCGAGAAGTCCTATCAGATCCGCATCCACGGCACGACGGTCGCCTCCAACCTGCTGCGCGTCGGCGAAGTTCTCGTCGTGACCGGCGCCGGCCGCCGGCCGAGCATTCCCGGCGACGAAATCCGTGAACCCGCTTTCGGTATGCCTGCCGTCTCGATCCTCGAAAACTTCGCCGACGATCTGAAACGCGAGGGCTTCCAGCCGATCGACAACGTCTCCGTCGTGCTGACCCATATGAGCGAGGTCATCCGCAACAACCTACCGCAGCTTCTGTCCTACAAGGACGTGAAGGTGCTGATCGATCGGCTCGATCCAGAATACAAGAAGCTTGCCGACGAGATCTGCTCGTCGCACATGTCCTATTCGGGTCTGCAGGCGGTGCTCAAGCTGCTGCTTGCCGAACGCGTCTCGATCCGCAACCTGCACCTCATTCTCGAAGCGGTGGCCGAGCTCGCCCCGCATGTCAGGAAGACCGAGCAGATTGTCGAGCACGTCCGCATCCGCATGGCGCAGCAACTCTGCGGCGACCTCGCCGACAACGGCGTGCTGCGTGTGCTGCGGCTGGGCAGCAAGTGGGATCTGGCTTTCCACCAGGCGCTGAAGCGCGACGCCAAGGGCGAAGTGATCGAATTCGACATCGATCCGCGCAGCCTGGAGGAGTTCAGCGAGCAGGCCACCAAAGTTATCCGTGAGTTCATGGATCGCGGCCTGCCATTCGCCCTTGTCACGTCGCCGGAAACACGCTCCTATGTGCGCATGATCATCGAACGGCTGTTCGCCACGCTCCCGGTCCTGTCGCATGTCGAACTGGCCAAGGGCATCGAGATAAAGATTTTGGGCTCTATTTCATGATAACAGACCCGCAAGGGACCGTTCTCGCGCTGTTTCTGGTTTTCTGCCGGATAGGTGGCTGTGTGCTGGCTCTTCCGGGTTTTTCCTCAGCGCGCGTGCCCGACCAGCTGCGCGTCTTCATCGCCGGCGCGCTCTCGATCGCCGTCATGCCGTTGCTCTGGGACACCGTCTACCCGGCCGTTCACACAAGTTCGGGAACCTATATCGGCCTGATCTTCAGCGAATCGCTGATCGGCGTGATGTACGGGATGCTGGCGAGGATCTACACGATCGGCATGCAGTTCGCCGCGACGATCATCGCGATGATGGTCGGTTACACCCAGCCGGGTTCCGCCGACATCCTCGAAGACACGCCGGAGACCAGCCTTTCCGGCTTCATTACCTTTGCCGGCATAATGATTCTCTTCATCATGGATTTCCATCATATCGTCTTCCGCGCGCTGATCGATTCCTACACGACCATGCCCTTCGGCGGCCTGATGCAGATGCGCGCGACGCTGATCTCCTTTACCGACACGCTGGAGCAGACCACCTACATCATGCTGCGGCTGTCGAGCCCGTTTTTGATCTACGGCATGATCTTCAACGTCTCGATCGGTTTCATCAACAAGCTGGCGCCGCAGATCCCGGTCTACTTCATTTCCACGCCCTATCTGCTGATGGGCGGGCTCTTCCTGATCTATTTCTCGATCGCGGCGTTGGTCAGCCAGTTCGGCCAGTCCTTCGGCTCGATCTATATCGGGCGATGAGGCGATGATCGAAAAGAAGCGCTCCCAGAAGCTCAAGCGGCTACTCTCGGTGCAGCGGCATATCGAAAGAATGGCCGAGAACGACCTGGCCGAAACCAGCCGTCAGCGTGTCGAGGTCAATGTGGCGATGGACGACGTCATCCTGGCGCTCGGCTCGATGGACCCCGTCCACCACGCGTTCTCGCAGAATTACGCCGACCGGTTCGGTAGGCTCACCATCAAGGACCAGCAGCTGACCGGCATGCAGCAGATCCACGAGATGCGGCTGACGCGCGAGCGCGCCAAGGGCGACCGCCTCGAAGACGGCATGAAAGAAGCTCTCGAAGCCGAGCGCCGCGAGGCAGATGACAACGCCGTCTACGATGTCATCGATCAGCAATTCGCAACGCCAGCCTCCAGCAAGCTTCAAAAACCATAGTCGCTACGATCTTAAATTCAGAGGATTGTAACGTGGCTATTTCGCCCCCTAGTGATCTGGTCCTGGACGTTGTCAAAGCTGCCGACCCCATGGAGGTTCAGGCAGCCCAGGAAAAGTTGAAGGCAAATCGTGCGGCCTTTGCCGCAACGAGCCTCGCCGAGAATGGCAAGGGCTTCTCCAATACGGTCGACGTTCTCGATCATATCGGCCAGAAGAGCGGCCTCGCAAACATCCAGAACCGCACCAAGGCCGAGGACGTTCCGGAAAGCTACCGGAAGTTCGAGGCCATGGTCCTGCAGAATTTCGTCAAGTCCATGCTGCCGAGCGAAAGCGAAGACGTATACGGCAAGGGCGCGACCGGCGATATCTGGAAGGGCATGATGGCCGAACAGCTCGGCAACACCATGGCCAAGGGAGACGGCATCGGTATCGCCAAGCAGATGTACAGCGAGCAACTGCGCCGGCAGGAAGGCAAGGTCGTCAATGCCTCCACCAACGACGATGATCGCAACGCTGCGCTCAGCATGATCGACGACTTCCAGCGCAAGACCTTTGGCACGCCGACCGCCGAAGCCAAGACCGACAGAACAAGATGATTTTAGGCCCGTTGGCCTAAAATCTGAATCCTGTTCTCAATTAAATAGTTAGAGCATGACGTCGTCCGAAAACCGCGCACTTTGCGGCATCATGCTCCAAACGACGCATAACCGGGGTTACAATGGAAATAGTTTCGAACGAATACAGGATCAAATCCGTTCTCGGACGCCTCGAAATGATCATCGACAATGAGAACACCCGGATCGGCAACGATCCGCAGTTCGATCTCAAGGTCTCCAACGCGCATAAGAGCCGCTGCCTCTACGAGCTGTCGATGCTTTTCCGCGACACCGATCCGGCCGAGCTTGCCGCTGCCCATCTCGATCAGCTGCACGGACTGAAGAAGAAACTGGTTCTCAATGCCCGTCGCGTCGAGGCGCATCTCGAAGCGGTTCGCGCCGTCGCCGACCTCCTGAAGAACGCGGTTCAGGACGCCGATGCCGACGGCACCTATTCCCAGGAACAATTCGCCGCGCGTGGAAACTGATGATCAAGCTCGTCCTCACCGGCGTCTGGGTTTGCGCCATCACCTTGGCTTCGGTCTATTTCTCGGTGTACCTGGCGACGGCGCCGGCGCCCGCAGCAACGGATTCCAAGCAGAGCGCTCTTGAACTGGTGAAGGGCGAAACGATCACGGTGCCGATCATCGGGAACGGTGCGATCACCGGTTACTTCCTCGGCCGCGTTTCGTTCATGATGAACAAGGACATGCTGAAAGGCGTGACGCTGCCGTTGAGCGAGATGACGACGGACGAGCTTTTCAGCCTGCTCGTCGGCAACAAGATGGTCGATATCGCCCACATCAAGTCCTTCGATCCGAAGGCCTTCCGCGAGGAAATCAAGAAGGGCATGAACGAGCGCCTCGGCGGCGAATACGTCGCCGACGTGATGCTGGAGCAACTCGACTATCTCTCCAAGGAAGAGGTCAAGGAAAGCTCCGCCGGCCAGCCGAAGAAGGTGAGTGCACCCGTCAAGATCGTCGAGACCGCGCCGGCCGCCGAAGCACCGGCGCCAGCGGCCCACTAAACATCATTTGCTCATCGACGACAAACGGCGCCCGGGGGCGCCGTTTGTCGTTGGCGCACGTGGTTAATTATCCACTTATACGAGCATGGAAATTCAAGGAATTTTCCTAAGGGTTGTTTGAAACCGTCCTGTTATATCAGGTGTCACAGCTTGGCATGCGCCGCTTATCCGGGATCGGAGCGACGCCATCCCGGCGGGACGCGACCGGTCCTTGCGAGACCTCCGGTGCGGAAATATGGGCTTGTTTTCCGGGATGTCGGGCGCATGCAGCACCCTCGGCAGGAGGTAGGAATGAATCTGATTGCAAACTTCGCGGTGCTCGCATCGCGGCGGACGATCTTCGATCTGCCGGTCTGCGATCTCGGCTGGGACGACGCCCTCGTTTTCATCAACGAGCTGGCCTCCATTCCCGTCGGCCAGACCGTGGTTTGCTTCGTCAACGCCCACAACATGCTGACGGCACTGCGCGACGACGAATATTACCGGATCATGTCGCACAATCTGGTGCTGCCGGACGGCATCGGCCTCAATATCGCGTCGCAGATCGCCCATGGTTCGCCGTTTCCCGCCAATCTGAACGGCACCGATTTCGTGCCGGCCTTCCTGACCTTCATGGAGGCGCCGCGTCGCATCGGCCTCATCGGCGGCGAGCGTTCGGTCGTCGAGGCGGCGGCGGAAAATTTCCACAGGCACACGCCCTGGCACGAATTCGTCGTCGTTTCCGACGGTTACTTCGACAAGGTCGATCCCTCGCCTGTCATCGAAGAGCTCGAGCGCCAGAAGCTCGATATCCTGATCGTCGGCATGGGCACGCCGCTGCAGGAAAAATGGGTTCACGATCATATTCGCGCCGATCATGCGCGCCTGGTGCTGACGGTGGGGGCGCTCTTCGACTTCGTCTCCGGCGCTGTTCCGCGTGCGCCGAGTACGGTGCGGATGATGCGCCTGGAATGGGCCTATCGCCTGCTGCAGGAGCCGACGCGCCTCTGGCGCCGCTACATCATCGGCATCCCGGTGTTTCTCTTCCATGTCCTGCGCTACCGCTTTCGCCGGCGTGAAAGGATCCTCAGCCATCCGGAAGAGCACGGAAGCGCGCTGCAGCCGCGGTCGGACCATAAGAAGGCGAGCTGACCTTTATAGCGTCGCGCGTCTAACAAGACGCGCGACTTAGCAATTCTTGCCCGCTGCGGTTAACCATTTCTTTGCCATGAATATTTAGAGTGGATTAATCATCTGCATCCGTGCGGATGAGCGAACTCGGCCATCATGTGCATGAGATGTGGCGCAAATGTACGATATCAGGGCCAGAAACAACTTCCAGGATCGCGCAGCCGCAGGGCCGCGCCCCCATGACGATTCCTATGCGGCGCCCCGGTCGAGCCGGCCTGATATCGCGCCGCCCGAGGCCGAATTGGTGCGCGCCATCGGCCGGGTGCTGGAGGAGCAGCGCGCCAGGGCGGCGCGCACCGCACCGCTGGTCGACCGCATCGAAACCATCCTCGGCAACCGCCTCCGGGCCGCCAATGACGTCGGCCATCCGCTTCTTCAGGAGCCGGCGGGCGATGAAGAGCTGAGTGTTCTGGCCGACGAGCCTGTGATTTCACCCGAACCGCTGGCCGCGGTTCGTGAAGAACCCGCCGAGCCCCGGCCGGCCGCGCCGCGCCGCCGCGTCGGCGGCATTGGTCTTGCGATGATGGTCGCCGCTGCGACGATCATCGGCGCGGGCTTGCCGGCGCTGATGCCGGCTTCGCCGACCCTCTATCGTGCCGAGGCGACACTTGCGGTGAAGAGCGATGCTGTAAGCCGCGCTGCCTTCACCCAGGCTGCTGCGAAAGGATTGCTGTCGGCGCGGGTGGTTGCTTCGACGGTGGCCGCCCTGAAACTCGATCATGATCCCGAATTTGCTGGCGCCAGCGCCAATGCGCTCGGCGTCGCGCTCGATCTCCTTTCGGCGACCGGTGCTGCTGCCGATCCGGCCTCGCGAGCCGAGGTCACGCTGAAGCATGCGGTCGAGATACTGCCCGATGCCGCTGCCGGCACGATCCTCGCGAGGGTGACGACCGGCGATAGCGGCAAATCCATGCGCATCGCCGCAAGGCTTGCCGAAGCGGTTTCTACAGCAGGCGGACCCCGCAACGTCGAAACCGATGCCGCCTTGCGCAAAACCTATGACGAGGCGAAGGCGGAGCTTGCCGCCTTCACGGCAAAGAGCGGCGAGGGCAACGTCAAGGTGGCGATCGATCTTCGCCGCCAGATCGACCAGCTCGATGCCGATCTGAAAGCCGCCGACCAGAATATTCTTGCCGCCAAGGCGCAGACCGACCGGCTCAAGGCGGCAAAACTTGCCGAAGTGCTCGACGGTTCGCTTCCCTCCGATATGCTTTCGCCGGCGCTGCAGGGCTGGCGCGACAAGTATGCCGTCGCCAGGACAGCGCTTGCGCAGCTTTCGGCCGAGCTCGGCCCGCGCCATCCGCGCCTCTTGCAGCAGCAGGCTGAAACCGACGGTCTGAAGGACAATATGGGCAAGGAGCTGACCCGTCTTGCTCAGACTGCCAACCTCGCTGTCAAAGCCGCCGTCGATGCCCGCAAGGGCCTGAACGACCGCCGCAATACGCTGATCGCCCAGAGCCGGGACACCGGCGTCGATTTGTCACGCCTGACCGAGCTCAGCGAAAAAGCGAATGCCGCGCGCTCGCGCCTCGAAGAGGCGACGTCAGCAGCGGCTGAAACCGCCACCGACGGTCGTATCGTTCTCCTGAAGCCGGCATTGGCAACCGCAGTCTTGGGCACCGATGGCCTAACCGGCCGCTCGCTGGCTGGTGCCGCGGCGGGCCTTGCGATAGGCCTTGCTGCGGCTTTCCTGCTGCGCCTGCGCAGGCCCGTCGCCGATCCCGGAAGGGAGAAAATGCCGGCGCCCCGGCCACAGGTTCCACTGCCGTCGATGCCCGCGCCGGACCCCGCGCCAATCGACGAAATGGAGGTGCTGCGCTCCGAGATCTCCGGCCTGCGCGACCGGCTTCGTGTTCATGCGCTCGAAGCGCGACGACCGCTGCGTTGAAGGAACATTTCCTTGCATTTTTGATATTGCATTGCTGCTTTCCGACAGGATAGGGCGTTAGCGAGCATTTGAAGCTCGTCAACTATCCATAGATTGACGCGAAACAGGGCGGAGAGACGCGTGACGACAGTAATCGACGGCAAGAACGTAGCTGCATCGGTCATTCAGACGGTCAAGAGTGCGACGGCGGCGTTGGAAAAAAGTACCGGCGTCACCACCGGCCTTGCTGTCGTCATCGTCGGCGACGATCCGGCAAGCCACGCCTATGTCGGTTCCAAGGGCCGCATGGCCAAGGAATGCGGATTCAAGTCCGTCCAGCACACGCTGCCGGCTGAGACGAGGCAGGAGGAGCTGGCAGCCCTTGTCGCCACCCTCAACGCCGATCCGTCGATCCACGGCATCCTGGTGCAGCTGCCCCTGCCGAAGCCGCTCGACAGCGAGGCGATCATCCAGTCGATCCTGCCGGAAAAGGATGTCGACGGCCTGAGCGTCGTCAATGCCGGCAAGCTCGCCACCGGCGACCTGAAGACCGGACTGGTCTCCTGCACCCCGGCCGGCGCCATGGTGTTCGTCCGCCGTACCCATGGCGAGGATCTCTCCGGCCTCAACGCCGTCGTCATCGGCCGCTCCAACCTGTTCGGCAAGCCGATGGCGCAATTGCTGCTCAACGCCAATGCGACGGTGACGATCGCGCATTCCAGGACCAGGAATCTCGCCGAGGTCTGCCGCAACGCCGATATCTTGGTGGCCGCTGTCGGCCGGCCGGAGATGGTCAGGGCCGATTGGGTCAAGCCCGGTGCGACGGTCATCGACGTCGGCATCAATCGGGTGGCAGCCCCCGAAAGAGGCGAGGGCAAGACCCGGCTCGTCGGCGATGTCGCCTTCGAGGAGGTCTCGGCGGTCGCCAGCACCATCACCCCGGTTCCCGGCGGCGTCGGACCAATGACCATCGCCATGCTGATGGCCAACACGGTCATCGCCGCCCACCGCACTGCAGGGCAGACGCCGCCGCAGTTTTGAGCCCCGCAATGCTTCCGCAATTCCGGAGGTAAAACCCGGTAGCGGCGATGAGCAGGAGGTCTCCGCCCTTGCGCTGCATTTGCTGCAGGTGTCGCTCGTCTATGTGGACACCCGCATGCTTCAGACCGTGCTGGTGGAGCCGAAATGGGCGGGCCGGATGACGCTGGAGGATTATCGCAGCCTCACGCCGCTGATCTACAGTCACGTCAATCCTTATGGCCGTTTCGACCTCGACCTGAATAGCCGGATCGATTTTGGGCGGCTGGCAGCGTGAACCGATGGAACCGAAAAGCTGTTGCAACAATCTGTCGCAAAGGCCCAACTTTGATTGGGATTTTCGCGACGGAGGCTGGTCGCATACTTTCGACCCAAGCCGACGACGTGCGGCAATCAAAAGATTGTGGTCAAGCAAGACGATCAAGAATGTCGATTATCGTTTCGAGAACTTTCGGACTGGAACAAAATCTTCCGTTTATTCGATTGACCCAACCTGCCCAGCGTCTAAAGCGCGTCGCGATCTTTCAGATTCGCTCCTCGCGCTTTAGGTCTTTGTTTTTCCGCATGTCGTTAACGCAAAACATGGGGTAATCGCGGCGCGATCACCCCAGACCATTTTCAAGAGTGATGGCTGGCAGGGGTGGTTGCCCCCGATAAGATGGAAAAACGGGCTCACGATTGAAACCGGGCCCAAAACATCG
>NZ_LWBS01000426.1 GCF_001652265.1 Rhizobium leguminosarum | reverse complement strand
GCTCGTCCGTCGCCGTCGGCAACAGGAACACCGGGCCGACGCCCCAGACGATACCACTTTCGGTCGGCTTCGATGGCGAGAAGAAGAAGCTTTGCGTGGTGTCGCCCAGGCCGAACTGCGTTCCCGATGGTCCGGCGATGTCGTTTTGCCATGTGACTGGCAGGATGGTGCGCGAGATGACGTTCCAGTTCTCGTTTATCTCGAACGGAATGACCGGCTGAATGTTCAGCGTCGCCTTGTCGCCGTCGTCTGGACCATAGCCGTGATCGTAGTTGAACTGGAACGGGACGCTGATGAGCGAGGCGATCGGATTTGAGAGCTTCTTCGCCAGGTCTTCATTCGACTGAGCGTATGCCAGCCCCGTACCGAGCCCAAGCGCCGTCAGGGTCATCGCCGTCCGATAAGCTATGCTATTCATTGATGCCATCCCCATTGCACCATGATCGAATTTTCACAAGCCGCCGTCTAGAAGTGAAACGCGACACCGAAAATCGGCCCCTGCTCGACGACGTCAAAGACGAACCCGTCATTGTCGTAATTGACGCCCAATGCGCGATATCCCGCGACCGCCGAGATGCTGTCGCTGAACTTGTAGCCGAGGCCCAACGCCACGTCCCAGTCGAGGTCGGCGCCGCCGGCGCCCACCAGACCCCATCCCGTGAGATAGATTTCCGGCGTGAAGAAGTAGTTTCCACGGACGCCGGCGACGGCATCGACCCATGTGGCGCTGTCTTCGACATCCACTCCGGCCAGAATGCCGCCATTGAAGGAGATTTCGGTTTTGGCCGACCAGACCCTCATGCCGCCGACCACATCGAGATGGCCATTTTGGTCATCGAGTATGGCGTAACCGACGCCAAGAAGTCCCGCGAAGGTCTTCGATGTCACATCGACGCTGTCGGCAAGGATGCCGGCAGGTGTGTCGGCGTCGGCACCGAGCTTGGTGTAGATCACGTCACCGACGATGCTGAAGCGATCGTATCTTGCTTCGCCTGCCGCCATAAAAGCGAAGTCGAGGTTTTGGAGGATATCGCCGAAATCCGCGTCGACATGAACTTCCGGAAGCCCAAACTGCCCAATATCGCCGGATATGCCGGCAGCCCAGAAATATGGCGCGAAGGTGAATTCCCACCCGCTCTGGCTCTCGACCGTTTTTGCTTCCGGCGTGAGCGGCGTGATATCGGCGGCGTTGCCGGCCGACGCAGCGGAGATCCCCGCCAACAACAGAATGGCACGCAAGTATATGGCTTTCATGAGAATCCCCCGACCTCGTTTTATTGGCACTGCTGTCCCGAGTCGGCACTGTGCAACGGGAAGTAGCTTTCGACAAGCTCAAATGCCTATTTTCCGTTGATCGCCTGCTTCAACTGCCCGATGAGGCCTGAAATCTGCTGGTCCTGAGGCCGCAGTCGCGCCAGATCCTCCGCGTATTTCAGCGCCTCCGGCAGGCGTCGAAGCTTGAGACTGTATTGGAGCGCCAGACCAATGATGTCGGGATCTCCGCCCGTGACCCAGCCACCAAGCCTGTCTAGGGCCTCTCCCGTCCGGCCAGCCGAATCGAGAGCGACGGCAAACGTCGTTTTGTACTGGAAGTTCTGCGGATCGAGCCGCACGGCCTCTTCGAGTTCCACTATGGCATTGGTCAATGCCTGTTTGCGCACCAAGGACAGCGCATGGCCGTAACGCAGATCCGCGCGGTCGGGCGCCATCCGGATCGCTTCGGCATAGGTCTGCTCCGACCTGTCGTTCTGGCCGGAGGCGCGGTAGAACTCGGCGAGATTGATGCGCATTCCCTCGAGTGTCGGATCGAGCGAAATCGCCCGCCGGAACGCGGCTTCGGCCTCGGCCGTACGTTGTCGGGCGAACAGGAAGACGCCATAATTGCTTTGGGTTTCCGCGACGTCGGCATTGGTTTCGACATAGGCGCGCAGGTCCGCGACAGCGGCTTCGAAATTGCCTTGCTGATCGCCGAAGAGCTGGGGCGGAGTGCCGGCGAGTGCATTGGCGGCAGCAATGCGCACCGCACGCGTTTCATCGCCGAGCAGCTTGCCGACCGCCTCCAGCCTCTGCTCCGGCGGAATGTTGCTTGCCGCTTCCGCAGCACCGAGCCTGACGAGCGGATCTGCATCGGCTGCAGCCGTTTGAATGTCGGCGGTGATATCCGCGCCGCCAGTTCGGCTCATTGCTGCGATGGCGCTGCCCCTGACAATTCCTGCTTGGTTTTGGTCGCCGACAAGGTCGCGCAGAGCCTTCAGCGCGGCTCGATCGCCGTTTGCAGCTCCGGTGAAGGCATGGGCGATCGACGCGCGTTTGCGCCATTGCGTTCCGTACCATTCATCCATCGTTTCGGCTGCCCAATCATCGGTTTTGCCGACATGGCAGGTCGTGCATGCATTCGGCGTTCCGAGCGTGGCCGACAGGTCGGGCCGTGGGATGACGAAGGAGTGGTCGCGGCGCGGATCGACCTTCATGTAGGTTCGTTCCGGCATATGGCAGTTGGCGCATTGTGCTCCGGTGGAGCCGGCCTGGTGGCGGGTATGACGGGGAGTGTCGAACAGCCCGCTCGGATCCTGGTTGACGAAGCGCTCCGGCTTCGTCTCTGTGTGGCATTGCGTGCAAAGCGCATTGCCCTCGGCCTTCAGGCCGGCATCATTCGGCCGATGACAGTCGAGACAGGTCACGCCCGCCCTTGCCATCTTGCTTTGCTGAAACGAGCCATATTCGAAGACCTCGTCGAGTATCTGTCCGTCCGGGAAATAAAGATCCTGCCGGAGCAGGGCAGGGGAAAAATAATCGAGAAAGAGCTTTCCCGGTTGATAGCCATCCAGCAGCTTGGTGCGCCTGGCATGGCAGGCAAAACAGATGCCCGCATCGACTTTCGGCAGACCTGTATCCGGCTTGACGGAAGACGAAACATTGCCCGATTGCGCCGAAGCGACGTGCCTGGCGCCCGGACCATGACAGGATTGACAGCCGATGCTGGTGGCGACGTAGGTCGACTTGTATTCGTTCGTCTGCGGTTGAAACCTCGCCTGGGGATCGGTCGAATGACAATCGATGCAGGTGCGGTTCCAGCGATAGAAGGGACCTGTCCAATGATAGGTCGATCCGGGTTTGGCCGGGGTGCCGTTGCCGAGCCAGAACCACTGCCGTCTGGCTGTATCCCAGGCGATGTCGAGAGCCTGCAGCCGCCCGCCTCCGATGTCGACGAGATATTGCTGCAGGGGTTCGTAGGCAAAGGTATATCTGACTTCGAACTCGGCTTGGTTGCCGTCCGCCCCCTCGGTGTTGACGAAGAAGCGGCCGTCGCGGCGGGTGAAGGTCGTGACGACGCCGTCATGGTCGAACCTGCTATTGTCGAAATCGCCGCGGACCATTCCGTCGTCGGCCAGTGCCATCGCCTTCGCATGGTGGGATTTCGAAAAAGCCGCGGCCTGATCGGCGTGGCAGGATGCGCACGTCCTTTCGTCCACGAAACCCTCATGGATCGATATCTGCGGGTCGGCCCCGGATGTCGGGATGTCGTCAGTGGCAACGCTGCGCACGGCAGGCGCGAGCAACAGGAAAAGCAGGACCGCTATTCGTCCCACTGCTGCTGACCGAACAGATGCTGCCACTCAATCGCTCCCTATTGACGTTTTAGAAGTCGGGGCCGCCATTGTTCAAACTTCTGGCGTGAGGCGCATTCCTAATCCTTGAACACTTGTTTCCAGTCGGCCTTCATATCGACGACGGTCCAGCCGGTGATGGAGGCGGCATCCAGCGCCTTGTCGAGGCGGCCGAATTCGGTATCGCGGTCGTAGGCGTATTCACGGTCCGCATCGGTGTGATGGATCAGGACGCCGAGCCTGGCAGGTGCGCCCGCCATGGTCGTCCATTGCAGCATTTGGAGATCTCCGTCGGAATTACCGAAGGCGGCAATCGGCCGCCGGCCGATCTGCTGGTTGATCCCGACGGGTTTACCGGCCTTGTCGTCGATGAAGTTGACTTCGGGGAGGCGATAGAGGGTCGGCGTGTCGTCCTGCATCCTGAATTCGGTCTTGATCGACGAGCCGATAACCTGCTCGGGCGGGACGCCATAGACTTTTTCCGCCCATGGCCGCATGAACTCGATGCCGCCGCCTGAAACGATGAAGGTCTTGAAACCGTTGGCGCGGAGATAGGCGAGAAGCTCGACCATCGGCTGATAGACGAGTTCGGTGTATGGGCGCTTGAATTTAGGGTCTCGCGCGGAAGCCAGCCAATCGCTAACGACCTTCTGGAAATCGCTGCTGGTCATCCCCGCATGCGTGGTCATGATGAGCTCCAGGAGGCCCTTTTCGCCCGACGCCGCGAGCGTCTTCATGTCGCCGTCAAGCACCGCCTTGAATGGCTGCGTCTCCTTCCATTCCGGATGCTGCGGAGCAAGCGTCTTCACGCGGTCCAAAGCGAAGGCCAATTGGACGTACATGGGATGCTCGACCCACAGGGTGCCGTCATTGTCGAATACGGCGATGCGTTCCGGTTCCGGAACGAATTCGGGTGATCCTTGCCCGGTTACCTTATCGACGAAAGAAACGATGGCTGCCTTCGAGGCCGTGTCGTTCCATGAGGGCAGCGGATCGCTTTGAGCGTACGCGGAAGCAGCAAAGAGAAGAGCCGCAGTAACAGCCAACGTTCCGCCGCGGGCCGACTTGATGAAATCTTGAATCGCGAACATCGGATGTCCTCCAAATTGCTGGTACGAAAGTCAGATGAACCACGTTTGGAAGACGGCGGCTCTGGTTGGATCCAGGCCGAAGGAAAAGAAGGTCATGCCTTCGTCGGCGAGCTTGTCGATGTTTGGGGTCGGCATCCCGCGACCTTCACCGCCGCCATAGGGGCCGAGATCGCCGTAGCCGGTATCGTCCGACACGATGAACAGGATGTTGGGCTTTCGTTGGGAGTCCTGCGCTTGCAGGGGCGAGGCCGCACACCAGAGAATGGTGGATGAAGCCAAGGCTCCGATGCAGCGGACAAGGATTCTGCCGTTCATGTCAAATCCCTCCGTTGGAGTCCGGTTGATGACGGTGTTGTTCGCGGGAAAGGTCCGCGATCGCCTGCGTCAGCTCAACTGGGCTGCTTTGAAATGACGATCCTGCCGGAGTTGCCTCCGCGGGGCTTGCGAAGCCGACGGCATCTCTGCCCCGGCGCGCTGGACCTTAGCGAATACGGTCTTCGCCCGATATTGTACTTTGGGGAATCCCTCTCACAATAAGCAATCGAAAGTAGTGATGCGCAGATGACGCCGCAGCGAGAAGCTGTTATTGTCGCCCGGCTTTGGGGGGAAAGCGGATGGGCTTGGGCGAATGGTCAGGTCGATTATGCTGCACTGCCTTTTTGTTGGCGGTTGTCGCCATAAGTGTGTCCGGTCGCCATGCGGCAGCCTCCGACAACTCGATTGCCATCATCGACCGGGTTCCCCGCGTTCTCGTTCTTTATCCCTATGATGAGAGGATCGCGGCCACGACTGCTGCCGGGGAGGCGCTGCGGAGCCGTTTGCTGGAAGCGACAAACGGCAGGATCGACCTGTTTTCGGAGTTCCTGGATCTCTCGCGGTTTCCGGAAGGCGACCATGTCGCGCGCATGGCACGATATCTCGGCGAGAAATACGCGGCGCGCCGCCCGGACGTTGTCGTGGCCCTCGGCAAGGAATCGGCGAGCTTCGTAACCGCGAACCGCGGCACGATCGCGCCTGGCGCAAAGATCGTCGCTGCCGGTTTCGGCACAGCCACCGCCGAGAAGATCAGCTTGCCGGATGACGTGATCGGAGCCTTCACGACATTCGACATTCTGAAGACGGCCGAGATGGCCCGCAGCCTGCAGCCCGATGCGCGCCACCTCTACATTGTCGGCGGTTCGTCCGACTTCGACCGCGGCTGGCTGACGACGGCCCGCGCGGCTCTCGAGCAGTTCTCGAAGTCCTACGAGACGACCTATCTGGAAGATCTGACGATCGACGAGTTCGTCGATCGGGCATCCCGCGTGCCGCCCGACAGCATCATCCTGGCATTGACGGTCTTCAAGGATCGGGCAGGGCGCAACTTCATTCCGCGCGACGCGATCGGGCAGATCGCAGCAACCGCCAGCGCGCCTGTTTACGGACCCTACCAGACCTACATCGACCATGGCGTCGTCGGCGGCAATACCGTGACGTTCGAAGCTCTCGGCCGAACCGTCGGCGACCTCGTCATCGATGCGATCGCCGGCAAGCCGGTGTCGGATCTCGAAGCGCCTCAGACATATATCGTCGATGCCCGGCAACTCCAGCGCTGGGGGCTTGCCGAAGAGGATCTGCCGCCGGGCACGATCCAGATGCACAAGGAGAGGAGCCTCTGGGAGGAACACTGGGTCGTGTTGGTGGCGGGGAGCGGCCTCGTGCTGGCGCAGGCCAGCATCATCTCGGTGCTCCTGCTTGAGCGGAGGCGCCGCCGCGACGCCGAGCGCAGCTCGCGTTTGCACTTGCTCGAAGCCATCCATCTCAACCAGTCCGCGACAGCCGGCGCATTGTCCTCGTCGATCGCTCACGAACTGAACCAGCCCCTATCGGCCATTCGAAACAATGCCGAGGCAGCGTCAGTGCTGCTTCGAAGCGAGAGCCCCGATCGCGAGCTGATCCAGCAGATTCTTCTCGACATCCAGGAGGACGATCAGCGCGCAGGCGATATCATCAGCCGAATGAGAGGATTGCTCAAGAAAAGAAGCGAGATCGATTGGCAGGAGTTCGACCTGAACGACGTCACGTCGAGCGCAATCCATATCATTCACGGCGAGGCGGAACGACGCGGAATCAAGCTGAAATCGAACCAGTTGCCCAGCGAGTTGCGGGTGCGTGCCGACAAAATTCATGTGCAGCAGGTCATCCTCAATCTGGCGACGAACGCGATGGATGCCATGCTGGAGGCCGTGCCGGCGGGGAGAACGCTCACTTTTGCAACGGGACTGGCGAACGAGAAGGCGGAATTGCGGGTTTCCGACACGGGAGACGGCATTCCCGAGGAGCGACTGATCCGCATCTTCGAACCGTTCTACACCACCAAGCAGACGGGCACGGGCCTCGGGCTCTCCATAGCCCGCGCCATTGTCGAGACCTATGGCGGCACTATCTGCGCCGACAACCGCCCCGAAGGCGGGGCAGTCTTTCGCATGGTCCTGCCACTCGCCCACGGGCAGGAACGATCAAGATGAAACCTGTCATTCATATCGTCGATGACGACAAATCCTACCGTATGGCAACCGCAAGGCTGCTTTCCGCACATGGCCTCAAGGTCGAAGCCTACGAATCCGGAGATCACTTTCTCGCCCGCTTTTCCGCTTGCGAGCCGGGCTGCGTTCTCCTCGATCTCCAGATGCCCGGCCAGTCCGGCCTGCAGATCCAACGGCGGCTCTGCGAGCTGGCACCGCACTTGCCGGTCGTGTTCCTCACGGGGGAAGGAGACATAAAGGCAAGCGTCGAGGCGATGAAGGCGGGTGCCAAGGATTTTTTGGAAAAGACTTCTTCCACGGCGTCATTGATGGAGGCGATCGATCGCGCGCTCATTCAATACGAAAGACAGCGGGCCGGCCACGACCGCCTTCAAGCCCAGCGGGCGCTGGTGGCGGGCCTCAGTCCGCGTGAGGCCGAAGTGTTCCAACTCCTCATTCGCGGCCGTCTCAACAAGCAGATCGCTTATGCACTCGGCATCTCGGAGCGGACGGTGAAGGTGCATCGCCATCAGGTCATGGAAAAGCTTGCCGTGCGCTCGCTGGCCGAGGCGGTGTCGATCGCCGCGAATGTCGGTCTCATCGGCCAGGATAGGGCATCGCCGGTGGGGTGATCCGATGTCCTTCCCTTTAGGACAATATCAATCGACCTCCAAGCGGCCTAGTTTGACCGGCAACCGTTAGTCTCTCATAGGTTCGAAAGAGGGGGCATGAGGTGGAGAACCTTCGCCGCACGGTCGCTGTCGTCGATGATGACGCAAGCCTACGGCGCAGCCTCGGGCGGCTGCTCAACGCCTATGGCTTTCTGGCCGTGGAGTATGCATCCGCCGAGGCCTTTCTCGCTCGCGATCCCAAAACGGCGATAGACTGCCTTGTCCTTGATATCGACCTCGGTGGCATGTCCGGCATCGATCTGCAACGCAGGCTGAAGGCCGAGGGGACAACCCTTCCGGTGATTTTCATCACGGCACTGGAAACCGGCTCCGTGAAAGCGGAAGCGGAAAAGGTTGGATGCGTTGCATATCTGCAGAAGCAATTTTCCGGAGCTGCACTGATCGCGGCCATCAACAAGGCGTTGGGACTGTGAACTGATGGGAGTGGCTGACAATCTCGCCGGGGACGTTGATGAACCACAGACGGCGGCCTCGACAACCCATAAACTCCTCTCGGGAACGTCCTTGATTGCCGCAAGGCCTTGAATCCTGACTTCGCATTGCCAATCTGGCGAGGACCGACATGATGTGAAGGGAGTTCTACGGTAGGCATGAGTGAGGTTCAACGACGGGGATTCTTGGCGAGGCTCAACGCATATGAGCCGCTGACATTGATCATGCTGGCATCGATCGCCGGCGGGCTGTTCGTGCTGCAGCGATTGACCAGCGAAGTCCTGGAGGGCGAGACATTCCGCTTCGACGAGGCAATCCTGCTGGCTCTGAGGCGGCCGGGCGAACTTGCCGTGCCGATCGGGCCTGGCTGGCTGACGCATGCCGTCGACGATATCACCAGCCTCGGCGGTATCACCGTTCTCTCGCTGATGACGGTTCTCGTCACGGTCTATCTTCTGCTCGACCGGCGCTGGCCGATCGCGATCTTCGTCTTTTCCTCGGTGCTGACCGGCTGGCTGGCGAGCACGCTCTTGAAGATCCTCGTTGCGCGGCCACGCCCCGATATCGTGCCGCATCTGGTCGAGGTGAGCGATCTCAGCTTTCCAAGCGGACATGCGATGGTCTCGGCGGTGACCTATCTGACGCTGGGGGCGCTGCTGGCGCGAACGCAGCGTTACCGGTCGACGCGGATTTTCGTCATGGGCGCCGGCGTCTTCCTCGCCGTCATCATCGGTTTGAGTCGGATTTATCTCGGTGTCCATTACCCCACTGACGTCTTGGCTGGATGGTGCGCCGGCGCGCTCTGGGCGCTCGGCTGCTGGCTGATTTCGAAGCGATTCGTTCCGAGCCGCGCACCAGATGATGTTGCAGAAGCCGAAAAACGGTAAGAAAAGACAGCAGTTCAGCCCGACACGTGATCTCCGCCGGCATAATGGACAAGAGCCATGACAACTCTGACAACGATCGCCTCGACGGTCACGGCCGCATTTCTCGGCTCCTTCGTCGAGGTCGTTGAAGCCTTCACCATAATTCTCGCCGTCGGCGTTACGCAGAGCTGGCGTCCGGCCTTCATCGGCACCGGTCTTGCGCTCGCCCTTCTCGCGCTTCTCGTGCTGGCGCTCGGCCCGCTGCTCGGCCTCATTCCGATCGAGCTGATGCAGTTCGTCATCGGAACGCTGCTCATTCTCTTCGGCCTGCGCTGGTTGCGCAAGGCGATCCTGCGGGCGTCGGGTTTCATCGCGCTGCACGACGAGGAGAAGGCCTTCGCAGCCGAGACCGACAGCCTGCGGCGCCAATCCGCCGAGCGCCGTGCCGATTTCCTGGCGGGCACCGCGGCCTTCAAGGCGGTGCTTCTCGAGGGGATCGAAGTGGTGTTTATCGTCATCGCCACCGGAGCCGGACATGGCATGATCGGCTATGCCAGCCTTGGAGCAGCCGCGGCCTGCCTGCTGGTGCTGATCATCGGCATCTTCGCACACAAACCGCTTTCGGCGGTTCCGGAGAACAGCCTCAAATTCGTCGTCGGGCTGCTGCTCAGCGCCTTCGGCATATTCTGGGTCGGCGAGGGTGTCGGCGCCGACTGGCCGGGCGCCGATCTTTCGCTTCTGGCCATCCTTGCGGTGCTCGCCGTCTTTTCCTTCGCGGCAGTCCGGATGCTGCGCCACTATTTCAGCGTTCACGCCGAGGTGGCCGCATGATGAATATTCTTAAGCTCGCCTCGAAGGAATTCTTCGGCATGTTCATCGACGACGGCGCGCTGGCGCTGGCGGCACTGCTGCTGATCGCCATCGTCGGCGTTCTGGTGAAATTCGCCCAGGTCGACGCGCTTCTCGGCGCTGCTCTGCTTTTCTTCGGCTGTCTGCTGATCCTCGCCGAGAGCGTGGCGCGCGCGGCGCGGCAGAGGTTTCAGGGAAAATAGCTTCGAGCATGATGCCGAAAAGTGTGAAGCGGTTTTCGGACGACATTATGCTCTAATTTTTTATCTGGGACAGCTATTGCGGCACTTTGAACAGGTGGCGGATACGCGTCACCAGCGAGGTTACCGAGCCGCCGTGCAACGTGGCGCCTTCGGCCGCGAAGGAATGCTGGCCGGTCTCGATACGGTGTGAGAGGGTGGCGGCAAGCTCTTCGGCGATGCCGGGCCGGTCGTGCAGCAGTGGCATCAGGCTTGCCTGGGCAATCTCGTAGACGACGACGAAGGTCAGCGCCTGCAGGCTCGCCGCTTCGCCGACGCCAATCAGCAGCCCGCTTTCGCCGAAATAATCGCCCGGCGCCAGCCGGCCGAGTTCGATTTCCTTGTGACCTTCTCGCCGTGTGGCGACAAGGGCGCCGCTGCGCACGATCATCAGCGATGCGACCGTGTCGCCCTGCTCGATGAGGATGGAATCCTTCTTGAAGGTCCGCCGGGTCATCGAGGCTGCGAGCGTTTCCTTCTCGTCTTCGGTCAGCGAGGAAAACAGCGGGATGGCGTCGAGAAGCTTGAGCGGCGTCGGCCGATGCGGCTTCATCACCTCCTCCGACTGCAACTGGTCGGGCGGTGGGCCGGCGGCGTCGAGCGGTCGTGCCAAGGTGAGGCCGGCAGCTTTAATATGGCGGTAGATGAGATCGAATATCTCGTTCTTCGCCGGTCCCGTCTGGCCGATATCCCTGACGCGGAAGGAGAGCTCCAACTCCACTGCATCTGATGTCAGCGATTTGATCTGCACGCCGGGTTTCGGCTCAGCCAGGATCGAGTCGCTGCTCAAAAGCACGGCGCGCATGACCTCGATGATCGCCGACGGCCCAATCGTCGGCACCACCCGGACCGTCAGTGAGGCGCCGTGACTGCGGTCGGGGCTGCTGAGATTGGTCAGCCCGATCTTGGCCAGAAAGCTGTTGGGCAGGATGACGAGGTCGTTCGAGCCGTTCAACAGATGGGTGGAGCGCCAGTTGGTTTCGACGACCCGACCCTCGACGCCGTCATTCAGCACGATCCAGTCGCCGATCGTATAGGGACGGCCGAGGTTGAGCGCGATGCCGGAAAAGACGTCGCTTAAGGTGCTTTGCAGCGCAAGGCCGAGGATGATGGCAAAGACGCCCGACGTGGCGATCAGCGTGCCGACAGGGAAGCTGAAGACATAGGCGACCACAGAGAGAATCGCGCCGAGATAGATCAAGCCGATGACCAGATCCTGGACGAGGCGACCTTCGCGCGGTTGGCGCTCGAAGATCAGGAAGACGCGGACGAACGCGATCAGCGCCCAGGCGGCATTGATCCACCAGACCACCTTGGCAAGGGCGATGAAGACGCGTTCGAAGGTCGAAGCCGGCGCCGGTCCGACTTCGTAGGGCACGATGTCATGATAGAGCAGCAGGACGGTGAGCGCCGCGAAGAAGAACACCTGGCCGGCGAGCTTCCAGCTTGGAAAGGGCCGAAGCGCTATTCGGGTGATCACTGCGCCGACCACGGCCAGCGTCCCGGCCTGGACGACAGGATCGGCAAGCACTCCGGACCATGTGAAACTATCAACCATCGACTATCCACTTGCCAGAGCATGAGGCCGAGAAGTCTGAGTAGGTTTCGGTCAACATCATCCCTCGCTGTTGAATTATTGATGGCATCGTCGCATCCTGACTTCCAATCCGACCGCGAGGCAACCGTAAAATAGCGCCGGCACCCAGAGCGTCAGAAGCGGATGGGTGACGGATCCGCGTCACCAGAAAGCTCATCGAGCCGCCGTTCAGCGCGGCGCCTTCGGTCGTCAAGGAGTGCTGGCCGGGTCTCGATGGGCGCGATAGACTTCATCTGATCGCCGTAGAATGACTGGCCAGACCTGCGCCGACGATCAGCCTCATGTTTGTGGCGTCCCATCCTTGCGGCGTCACAAGTGCTTGAGCGCTTACAGCGCCGGGCGCCTTTTAAGACGCGCGGCGCTGTAATACTTTGAATCTACATATCGTGATGTTCGAAAATCAATTCCGGTTTCGCGCCGATGGGTTAGCTGCGCGGCTTCAGATTTTCTGGGTCATAGATCGGCTTGTACCCGACGCTGACAACCTCGACCGGATAACTCTCGGCAAAATACTCGACATTCAGCCTGCGTCCGACCTGGCAATACGACCAGGGTAGATAGGCCAAGGCAATGTTCTTTCCGACTGTTGGGCCGTAGGCGATCGAGGTCGTGTAGGACCGGCGGCCAAGCTCGTCGACCAGAACCTCTCCCGTGGCGGGATCGATAACCGGCATGTTGCCGACGGGATAACGTTTCACGCCCGATTTGTCGCTATTCTCGGTCATCACAAGCGTGCAGAGCATCGCCGGTTGGTGATCACGCGCCTTGTATTCCAGATGTTTTGCCTTGCCGCGGAAATCGGCTTCCTTGACCTTCGGACGGGCGAGATCGGCTTCGATCAGGTTGTACTGGGTCAGGAGGTCGGCGTTCTGCAGGCGCAGGCTCTTTTCCATGCGGCGCGAGTTCGCATAGGTCTCGACGCCGAAAGCCATCACGCCGGTCGAGCGCAGCGCATCCCAGACAGCGAGGCCGTCTTCGTACTTCATGTGCAGTTCCCAGCCCTGCTCGCCGACATAGGAGATGCGGAAGGCGGTGACAGGCTTGCTTGCGATTTCGATCGGCTTGATCGCCGCAAAGGCGAAGTTTTCCTGATCGAGCCCGGTCGGATCGGCCACAGCCTTCTTCAGCGTGTCGCGCGCGTTCGGACCCCAGATGCCGATCGTCACGAATTTTTCCGAGACGTCGGTGATAATTACGTCAAGGCCGCGGTCTTCGGCGACGCGCTTCATATAGTGCAGGTCGCGCGGGCCGGCATCGGCGCCGTTGACGAGACGGCAGCGGTCGGCCATGCGGAAGACGGTGAAGTCAGCGCGCACCATGCCTTCGTCGTCGAGGAAGTGGGTGTAAATGCCCTTACCAATGTTTGCATCGCCGCCGACCTTGGCGGCGCACAGCCATTCCATCAACTCGACATGGTCAGGTCCCTCGATATCGACCATGTGGAAGTGGCTGAGATTGACGATGCCGCAATCCTCGCTCATCGCCAGATGTTCGGCATTCGACACGCGCCAGAAATGGCGGCTGTCCCATTCGTTCTCGCGAACCGGGACGCGGTCGGCGTATTTCTCCAGAAGATGCTCGTTGGCGGCGTAGCCGTGCGCACGCTCCCAGCCGCCAAGTTCCATGAAGTAGCCGCCAAGCTCCTTTTCGCGCTCGTAGAAGGGCGAGCGCTTGGCGTTGCGGCCCGATGCATAGGGTTCGCGGGTGTGAACAGCCGGGAAATAGATCTTCTGGGCGGCTTCGTAGCACCGGCCCTCGATGAACTCTTCCGTCAACTGATGCGGATAGAAGCGGGCGTAGTCGATGCTGTTGTGATCGATTTCAGTACGGCCATCGGTCATCCAGTCGGCGATCAGCTTGCCGTAGCCCGGGCCGTCCTTGACCCAGATGGCAACGCAATACCAGAGGCCGCGCACCTTCTGGCTCTCGCCGCAGGAGGCGCCGCCGCCGGCCGATACTTGCAGCAGGCCGTTGAAGGAGTGACCTTCGTTATAGCCGAGCTCGCCAAGGATCGGCGTCAGTTCCATAGCGCGCTCGAGCGGCTCGATGATCTGTTCCATCTCGAGATCACGCTGCGAGGGCGAAAGGCGCGCTTCGTGTTTTTCGAGAATATCGCGCGGATGGCACATGCGCGGATTGGTGGATTCGTAGTAGCCCCACTCGATCTGACCGCCCTCCGTCGTCGCCGGGTCGCCGGTATCGCGCATATAGGCGGAGTTGCCCTGGTCGCGCAGCAGCGGGAAGCCAATTTCCTTACCGGTGCCTTCAAACTCGTTATACGGACCGAAGAAGGTGAGCGGATGGTCGACCGGCATGACCGGCAGGTCTTCGCCGACCATCTCCGCGATCAGGCGGCCCCAGAGGCCGGCACAGACGATGACGTGGTCGGCCATGATCGTGCCGCGATGGGTGACGACGCCCTTGATGCGACCGCCTTCGACGATCAGCGACTTCGCCGGCGTGTTGCCGAACACCTGCAGCTTGCCAGCCTTTTCGGCGGCATCGACCAGCTTGCCGGCAACGGTCTGCGAGCGCGGAATGACGAGGCCGGCATCCGGATCGAAAAGGCCGCCCATCACCTGATCTTCCTCGATCAGCGGGAACTTCTCCTTGATCTCGGAAGGGCTGACATAGTGAGCGCGCGTGCCGAAAGCGCGGGCCGAGGATAGCTTGCGCTTGATTTCCTCCATCCAGGCATCGTCGCCGGTGCGCGCCACTTCGAGGCCGCCGATGCGGGCGTAATGGCCCATCTTCTCGTAGAAATCGATCGAATATTGCGTGGTCCAGACCGACAGATAGTCGTGGCTCGTGGTGTAACAGAAGTCCGAGGCATGGGCTGTCGAGCCGATATCTGTCGGTATGCCCGACTTATCGATGCCGACGATATCGTCCCATCCCCGCTCGACGAGATGATGCGCGATGGAGGCGCCGACGATACCGCCGAGCCCGATGATGACGACCTTTGCCTTTTCCGGAAATGCTGCCACGTGCTGTTCCTTCTACTTATCGCACGAATTAAAATACCCTAGCCGCGCTTGACGTACGCTTCGCGCGTGAGATGCAGGAGCCATGCCAGCCTCGTAAGGAGTGTCACATTTGCCGAAGCTGCGGAACCCCCAGACCGCTCCGCATGGCAGCTGCGATGAGGGTATTATGCATAAGGCTCATGATCGTCATTGGTCCTACGCCGCCGAGTACCGGCGTAATTGCGCCAGTCCGGATCGAGGCGGCGAGGCAACCGTAAAACAGTGCCGGCACTGCTGCGATCCATTCCGCATCGAACGGTCAGGCAATGACTGGCTAAGATCGGACATGGGCGAGCCCGTGCAACCGGCCTGTCCGCTCGCACGCCCCGGGATCACGGCGCTGAAATCGCCGCAAGCCGGTCGATGTCCACCAACACGATGTCTTCGGAAACGGGCTCACGATTGTGCAAGCGGAACCATTCCGCCGCTTCCCGCACGCGGTCACCATGCGGCGGCGGATAGGCGCCGAGTCCGAGAACCCATTCCCGCACCGTTTCGCGCTCCATCCGCCCGGCCCGGTATCGGTCGCAGACGGTTTTCGCTGATGCGACGAGATCATTGATGCTTTTCACGGGATACCTCAATGCACGGATGGCTCTTCATCTTCGAGAAACGATCGAATGCCGTCTCGCGCGACGACGGCCAGGAATTCGTCGAAGGCATCCCGGTCAGTCGCAAATGGCTCGTCCCAGCGGATCAGGTCTTCCGCTTGCGTGACCACTTCCATCGTCCAGTCTTCATTGCTGCCCGATGTGCGGAAGATGTCGACGAGCACGGTGATCCCGTCATCGGTGAATTCTCCCGCCAGTTCGGAGTGTTCGAGCTTTTCTTTTTTCGCCATCATTCAGCCACCTGCACCGGGCGGTGCGTCGTTTTTGAGATATTCTTCATATTGAACCGTCTCGGTCTCATTCGTGTCGATCGAGGCATCCGTGCGCGTTGCAAGGCGAACGCCGGCACCCCCACCATTTTCAGGGATGAAAACAACGCCTGCGCCTTCCAGCGCGTGCTTCACATCCTGAAGGGTCCGTTCGTAGGGAGAGCGCTTTCCAGCCTCGAAATTAGCAATCGTCGCTTTGGCGACTTTCGAGGCCGATGAGAGATCGTCCTGAGACCATGCCAAAAGGGCCCGAGCCGCGCGGCATTGAGCGGAGGATAGACACAAAACAATAACCTTGCATCAAAAGTGTGATTCTGCCTCGGGCAGATTATATTAAAAACGCAATCTCGATACAAGCGATGACGAGAGCAGGCGCATGACGGCATAGGACATTGTGAGCCCTTGAATGGACCTGCCTATTCCATCCCTTCGACTTTTAATACTCCACGCACAACTGCCAAAAGGGAAGATTGATTGACTGAATATTATCAGAGCCTAATTTAGATTGACTTTATCACGCACTCGGGAGGTTATAATGCGTGAGCCAGATATGCAAAAACTCGATGCACTTGTCGGTCGTCTTGTTGGCGACGTCGGCGCCGCCATTTCCGGTGCCTTGGTCGTGCTTGGCGACAAGGTCGGAATCTTCAGGGCGATGGCCGACGGAACGCCGATGAGCGTCCAGGATCTTGCCAAGAAGACAGGGATAAAGGAGCGCTATCTCAGGGAATGGCTGAGCGCCCAGGCGGCCGCGGACTATGTCGCTTACGATGAAAAGACGGATCGTTTCAGCCTGACGCCGGAACAGGCGATGGTATTCGCCGAGGAAAACAGCCCCGCCTTTTTCGTCGGCGCCTTCGAGGTCGTCCAATCCATATGGATGGACGAGCCGAAGATCGCCGATGCCTTCCGCACCGGCAAGGGTCTCGGCTGGCATGAGCACAGCACCTGCCTCTTTCGGGGAACCGAGCGGTTCTTCCGTCCGGGCTATAACAGCCATCTCGTCGCCGAATGGATACCGGCTCTTGCCGGGGTCGAAGAAAAGCTCAAGGCCGGCGCCAGTGTCGCCGACGTCGGCTGCGGTCATGGGGCCTCGACTATCCTGATGGCGCAGGCCTATCCCGCTTCCCGCTTTACCGGGTTCGACTATCACGGCCCGTCAATCGAAAGAGCAAAGGCTGCCGCCCAGGATGCGGGTGTTTCGGACCGCGTGACCTTCCAGCAGGGTTCGGCGGCGGAATTTCCGGGGCGCGGCTATGACATGGTCGCCATGTTCGACTGCCTTCACGACATGGGCGATCCCGTCGGCGCCGGCCGGCATGTCAAGGACACGCTTGGGCCGAACGGAACGTGGCTGATCGTCGAGCCCTTTGCCCATGACCATCTCAAGGACAATCTCAATCCGGTGGGACGCGTCTATTACGGAGCGTCGACGATGATCTGCACGCCGGCATCGCTCTCCCAGGAGGTGGGGCTCGGGCTCGGCGCACAGGCGGGAGAAATGAAGCTTCGAAAGGTGGCGCTCGACGCCGGATTCACGCATTTCCGTCGTGCGACGGAGACTCCGTTCAACATGGTGTTCGAGGTGCGGGCCTGACGCAACTGGTTTAGCAGGTGGCCAGCTATCTCAGTTTTCCGATGCTGGCATACATGCCTGTCGTGCGGAATTCGGTGGGGTTGGTGCCGTAGACGCGGCGGAAGACCTTGGAGAAATAGTTGGGGTCTTCGAAGCCGCACATGATGGCGACTTCCTTGACCGGCAGGAAGTCCGCCTTGGTCAGAAGCTTGACGGCGCGCTGCAGGCGTTGCTGCAGTACGAATTCCGCCGGCGGCATGCCCTCGCTCTCGGCGAAGCTGCGCGAGAAATGCGCGCGGCTGAGGCCGACGATGCCGGCAAGCTCGCTGACCGGCAGCGGCTTTTCGAGATTGGCATTGATATGGTCGATCACCGGCTGCATGAGGCTGAGCTCGGCGGCAAAGGCCGGCGAGCCGAAGACGTCGTCGTAAAGGGCCATCGCCGCTTCATAGGCAATCGCCGAGGCGGCACCCGGCGACGTTGCGCCCTTGACCAGGCGCAGGCTGCAATCGGCAAGATGATCGATGGTCGAGGGCTGCAGCTTCAGCACCGGGCCGGCGGTCGACAGCACCATCTGGTGGATGCGCAGCGTTTCCTCGCCGTTCATCGAAATCCAGAAATATTCCCAGCGGTCGCCTTTTTCCAGCCAGTAGCGATGATTGTGCGGCACCAGAACGAGCAGCGTGTCGCCGCCCTGAAGGCGATAGTTGCGGTGCTGGTAGCGCAGCTGGCCGCTGCCGCTGATCGTGTGCTGCAGCACAGTGAAGGGGGTCTGGCCGCGCCGACGACCGTCCCAGTCGTAGCTCTCATTCTCGCGTACTTCATAGCCGGCGCTGGTCGGCATGGCATGCAATCGCTGGCGGCCCCGAGGCAGCGAAACCGTCCTCATCGACTGTCCGTTGGCGATCAAATCTTGCAGCACAAAATTACCCCCGAAAGCATAATCCTTCTCTGGTCGCCCTGTCGATTTCGGGCATAATCCCGCTCGACTAGAGGAAGAGACCACGGCCGACAGAGCGGCCGGGAGGAAAAAGGCAGATTTTGCGGTGTTTTCAGCCACATGCGTCGGCATGCGGCCTGATCCTCCATGGCCTTCTTTTCCTTAGCATTCGATTGGGTCGAGGTGAAGATCATGAGTTTCAAAATCGCTATCATCGGTGCGGGCAGCGTCGGTTTCACCAAGAAGCTGTTCACCGACATATTGTGCGTTCCGGAGTTTCGCGACATCGAGTTTGCACTGACCGATATCAGCGAACACAATCTGGAAATGATCAAGGCGATCCTCGACCGCGTCGTCGAGGCGAACGGGCTGCCGACGAAGGTGACGGCGACCACCGACCGGCGCCAGGCGCTGGAAGGCGCGCGCTATATCATCAGCTGCGTCCGGGTCGGCGGGCTCGAGGCCTATGCCGACGATATCAGAATTCCGCTGAAATACGGCATCGACCAGTGCGTCGGCGATACGATCTGCGCCGGCGGCATTCTCTATGGTCAGCGCAACATCCCGGTCATCCTCGACTTCTGCAAGGATATCCGCGAAGTCGCCGAGCCCGGCGCGAAGTTCCTGAATTATGCAAACCCAATGGCGATGAACACCTGGGCGGCGATCGAATACGGCAGGGTCGATACCGTCGGCCTGTGCCACGGCGTCCAGCACGGCGCCGAACAGATCGCCGAGGTGCTCGGCGCGAAGTCGGTGAGCGAACTCGACTATATCTGCTCCGGCATCAACCACCAGACCTGGTTCATCGACCTGCGCCTCAACGGCCGCAGGATTGGCAAGGACGAGCTGATCGCCGCCTTCGAGGCGCATCCGGTCTATTCGCAACAGGAGAAGCTGCGCATCGATGTGCTGAAGCGTTTCGGCGTCTACTCCACCGAAAGCAACGGCCATCTCTCGGAATATCTGCCCTGGTATCGCAAGCGGCCGGATGAAATCACCCGTTGGATCGACATGTCCGACTGGATCCACGGCGAAACCGGCGGCTATCTCCGCCATTCCACCGAAACGCGCAACTGGTTCGAGACGGAATATCCGCAATTCCTGGAATCAGCCGCAAAGCCGATCGATCCTGCCAAGCGCTCGAACGAGCATGCCAGCCATATCCTGGAGGCGCTGGAGACGAACCGGGTCTATCGCGGCCATTTCAACGTCAAGAATAATGGCGTCATCACCAACCTGCCTTCGGATGCGATCATCGAATCGCCCGGCTTCGTCGATCGCTTCGGCATCAACATGGTCTCCGGCGTCACCCTGCCGGAGGCTTGCGCGGCCACCTGCATTTCCTCGATCAACGTCCAGCGCATGTCGGTGCATGCCGCAATATCAGGCGATATCGACCTTCTGAAGCTTGCCGTGCTGCACGATCCGCTGGTCGGCGCCGTCTCGACGCCTGAAGAGGTTTGGCAGATGGTCGACGAGATGGTCGTTGCCCAGGCCCCCTGGCTGCCGCAATATGCCCATGCCGTGCCGGCCGCCAAGGAGCGGCTGTCGAAATCGAAGGTGCAGACCCGCGACTGGGCGGGGGCCGCACGCCGCAACGTTCGCTCGATCGAGGAGCTGCGCGCGGAAAAGGCGGCGCTGAAAAAGGCCGTCTGATTTTGTGAAGGATGGGTCGTCATCGGTTTCCGGGAGGGAAATCCATGACATCAGGCCCGCTTTCATGTCGTTCGAGGAAAAAGGAGCCGCCTGACCGCGCTCCGGAACAAGAGGGAGAAACGATGATGAATTTCCGTAACGCAGGCATTCTGGCCGGACTGGCGCTCAGCGTCTCAGCCGCGGCGCTGAATGCATATGCCTCCGAAGCAACCGTTCCGCCGGCGCCGGCGGACTTTCCGGCCGAAGGCAAGATCAATTATGTCGCGCGTGACTCCATCCTGGAGTTCAAGGCGCTGCCCGAATATCAGGAGCCTGACTGGGTCACGAAGAATTTCGTCGCCACCGGCAAGCTGCCGCCGGTCAAGGACCGCCTGCCGAAGGAGCCGCTGGTCTTCAAGACCGGCAATATGCCCGACGGCATCGGCGTCTACGGCGATACCATGCGCCACGTCATCGGCGGCCGGCCGGAAGGCTGGAACTACGGCGCCGGCCAGACGCAGGGCTGGGGCGGCATCGATATCGGCCTTTCCGAATGCCTGACGCGCACCGCGCCGCTGTTCCAGGTGCAGGCCTCAGACACCGAGCCGCTGCCGAACCTCGCCAAGAGCTGGGATTGGTCCGAAGACGGCCACAAGCTGACCATGCACCTGATCGAAGGCGCCAAATGGTCCGACGGCGCGCCGTTCAATGCCGACGACATCATGTTCTACTGGGATGATGAAGTCATCGACCCGAACGTCTCGCCGCTCGGCGGCGGCGCATCGCCGGAAGCCTTCGGCGCCGGGACGACGCTGAAGAAGGTCGACGATTACACGGTCGAATGGACCTTCAAGGAGGCCTTCCCGAAGCAATATCTCTACACCATGTCCTACCCGAACTTCTGCCCGGGTCCGTCGCACATCCTGAAGGCGAAGCATCCGAAATATTCCAAGAACACCTACGACCAGTTCAAGAACGCCTTCCCGCCCGAGTTCATGAACATGCCGGTCATGGGTGCTTGGGTACCGGTCGAATATCGCCCGGACGACATCATCGTCATGCGTCGCAATCCCTATTACTGGAAGGTCGACGAGAAGGGCGATCAGCTACCTTATCTGAACGAGCTGCACTACAAGCTCTCGACCTGGGCCGACCGTGACGTTCAGGCCGTGGCAGGCTCCGCCGATTTCTCCAACCTCGAGCAGCCGGAAAACTTCGTCGCTTCGCTGAAGCGCGCCGCCGAGAAGACCGCGCCCGCCCGGCTTGCCTTCGGCCCGCGCCTGATCGGCTATAACTTGCGCATGAATTTCTCCGCCAATGGCTGGGGCAACCCGGACGAGCGCGGCCAGGCGATCCGCGAATTGAACCGCAACGAGGACTTCCGCAAGGCCGTCACCATGGCGCTCGACCGCAAGGCGATCGGCGACTCGCTGGTCAAGGGGCCGTTCACGGCGATCTATCCAGGCGGGCTTTCCTCCGGCACCAGCTTCTACGACCGCAACTCCACCGTCTACTATCCCTCTGATTTGAAGGGCGCCAAGGCGGAGCTCGCCAAGGCCGGTCTGAAGGACACGGATGGCGATGGCGTCGTCAACTTCCCGGCCGGCACGGCGGGTGGCAAGGATGTCGAAATCGTCATGCTGATCAACAATCAGTACACGACCGACAAGAGCCTTGCCGAAGGTGTCGTCGGCCAGATGGAGAAGCTCGGGCTGAAGATCGTCATCAATGCGCTCGACGGCGCCAAGCGTGACGACGCCCATTATGCCGGCCGCTTCGACTGGCTGATCCAGCGCAACACGACGGAGCTGTCGTCGGTGGTGCAGAACACCGAGCAGCTCGCCCCTGTCGGTCCGCGCACCAGTTGGCACCATCGCGCCGGCAAGGATGACCAGCTTGATCTGATGCCCTTCGAAAAGGAGCTTGTCGACGTCGTCAACAAGTTCAGGACGAGCCAGAACAACGACGAGCGCGTCGATCTGATGAAGCAGTATCAGAAGATCTCGACGGAGCACGTCAACACCGTCGGCCTGACGGAATATCCGGGCGCCCTGATCGTCAACAAGCGGTTCTCCAACGTGCCCCAGGGTACGCCAATCATGATGTTCAACTGGGCTGAAGATTCCGTGATCCGCGAACGCCTGTGGGTGGCTGCGGACAAGCAGGGCAAATACGAGCTGTTCCCCGAACAGCTGCCCGGCAAGCCCGGCGAAAAGGGCCCGATAAACTAAGCTCCCTCCCAGCTGAAGTGAGCTCCAGGCCGCGCGTGCCGCGCGCGGCCTGACATGACCAACAAGCCGGCCGCGCTGACAAGGAGCGACTGGCGGCAAGGAGAAGCGAACCGTTCGATGTTACGATTCCTGCTCGTGCGCATAGCCTCCGCGATCCCCATTCTCTTCATCCTGAGCGTGGTGACCTTCGCGATCATCCAGGCACCACCCGGCGACTACGCCGATTACATCCGCTCCCAGCTGATCAACCAGGGCGGCGCGTCCTATGCCCAGGCCGAAGCGCAGGCGCAGCTCTACCGGGTCGAACACGGCCTCGATAAGCCGATGGTCGTCCAATACGTCAACTGGATCGGCGGGATCGTTACCCGCGGTGATTTCGGCTACAGCATGTTTTACAACAAGCCGGTCGCCGATGTCGTCGGTGAACGCCTGCCGCGGACATTGCTTCTGGCGCTCGTCTGCCATCTCTTTGCCTCGGTGCTCGGCATCGGCTTCGGTATCTGGGCGGCGACGCGACAATATAGCTGGATCGACAGCCTGCTTTCGGGAATTTCCTTCCTTGGCATGACGGTGCCGCGCTTCCTGATGGCGCTGATCATCGTCTATCTCCTGGTCTTCCAGCTTAACGTCTCCGAAATCGGCAGCTTCTTCTCGCCGCAATATGGCGGCGCGCCCTGGTCGTGGGCGAAGTTCGCCGATCTGGTTCACCATGTCTGGCCGGTCGTGGCGATCGCCACCTTCGGCGGGCTTGCCTACAATATGCGCGTCATGCGCGGCAATCTGCTCGATACGCTGAATGCCCAATATGTCGAGACGGCCAAGGCCAAGGGGCTTTCCGGCGCAGCCGTGGTGATGCGCCATGCGGTGCCGAACGCGCTGCACCCGCTGGTGATGTACCAGGGCGTCGTGCTGCCCTACATGTTGACCGGCGAGATCGAAACCGCGATCATTTTCGCATTGCCGACCGTCGGCCCGGCGATCGTCGGCTCGATGGCGGTCGGCGACGTCTATGTCACCGCCACCTTCATGATGGTGCTGTCGGCGACGCTGATCGTCGGCAACATCATCGCCGACATGCTGCTCGCCCTGCTCGATCCTCGTGTCCGCCAATATGGAGGAGCCTGAGATGCTGGCTTTCGACTCCGCGCCACCTCCGCCGACGACAGAACTTTCCATCAACAAGCCATCGCGTGGGCATGAAAGCTATATCGCCCTTGTCTGGCGCCGGCTGAGGCGCTCCTGGACCGGCATGGCAGGGCTGGTGCTCGTCGTGCTGTTGATCGTCATGGCGATCTTTGCCGATTTCTTTGCGCCGATGGACCCGAAGGCGACCGATGTCGGATTCGCGCCGCCGCAGGTGATGAGCTTCCACGACAAGGACGGCAATTTCGTCTTCCAGCCGCGGGTTTATGCGCTCTCCGATTCCGAAGAGCTCGACCCCGTCACCTTCCAGCCGATCGTCGGCATCGACTACGACAATCCGCGGGTGCTCGGCTTCTTCGTCAAGGGAGCGGAATACCGGCTTTTCGGCCTGATCCCCGCCAGCCGACACTTCTTCGGCTCGACCGACGGCCAGCCGGTGCATTTCCTCGGCACCGACAAGTTCGGCCGCGACGTCTTGTCACGCGCCATCATCGGCTCGCGCATTTCGCTGACCATTGCCCTGACGGTGGTCTTCATCGTCACCATCATCGGCACGACCGTCGGCATGGTGTCCGGCTATTTCGGCGGCACATTCGATATCTGGTTGCAGCGTTTCGTCGAACTGGTGCTCGCCTTCCCGCAGCTGCCGCTCTATCTGGCGCTGACCTCGCTGATCCCGGTGACGGCGCCGACCAACGTCTTCCTTGCCTTCGTCATCGCCGTCATGTCGGCGCTCGGCTGGGCGCAGATGTCGCGCGAGGTGCGCGGCAAGACGCTGGCGCTCGCCCGCATCGATTATGTCCGGGCGGCAATGGCCGTCGGCGCCACCGACACGCGCATCATCATGCAGCACATCTTCCCGAACGTGATGAGCCACGTCATCGTCGCAGTGACGCTGCATATACCGAGCGTCGTGCTCTTGGAATCCTTCCTCGGGTTCCTCGGCTTTGCTGTCAAGCCGCCGCTGATTTCCTGGGGGCTGATGCTGCAGGATACGGCGACCTATTCGGTGATCGGCTCCTATCCCTGGATTCTCTCCCCCGTCGGCTTCGTGCTCGTCACCGTCTTCGCATTCAATGCGCTCGGCGACGGATTGCGCGACGCGGTCGATCCTTATTGAGGTGATGAAGATGGCTCTTGCACTGGTCAATTCCTTCGCCCCGCCCGTCCGCCACGACCATGATGGCCGTTCGGACACGCCGATTATCGACGCCCGCAATGTGGCGGTGAATTTCAAGGTCGAGGACGGCATGGTCGAAGCCGTCAAGGACGTCTCCTTTCAGCTCTATCGCGGCGAGACGATCGCGATCGTCGGCGAATCCGGTTCGGGCAAATCGGTAACGGCACGAACGGTGATGGGGCTATTGTCGAAGCGCGCCGTCGTCTCCGAGAAATCGACGGTCGCCTATGACGGCAGCAACATCCTGAAATTTTCCGAGCGGGCGCGCCGTAAGCTGCGCGGCGACCGCATCTCGATGATCTTCCAGGAGCCGATGAGCTCGCTGAACCCGATCTATACGATCGGCAGCCAGATCGTCGAAGCGATCCGCGTGCATCGCCGGATCAGCAAGAGGGATGCGCAAAAGCGCGCGCTCGAACTGCTCGAACATGTGCAGATCCCCGATCCCGCCGCGCGGCTCATGCAATTTCCGCATCAGCTTTCCGGCGGCCAGCGCCAGCGCGTGATGATCGCCATGGCGCTCGCCAACGATCCGGACGTGCTGATCGCCGACGAACCGACGACGGCGCTCGACGTCACCGTGCAGGCGCAGATCCTGAACCTGATCCGCAACCTGCAGAAGGAACTGGGGATGGCCGTCATCCTCATCACCCACGATCTGACCGTGGTGCGGCAGTTCTCCGATTACGTCTATGTGATGCAGTACGGCGAAGTGCGCGAGCACAACACCACCGAAGCTCTGTTTGCCAATCCGCAGGACGCCTATACCAAGCATCTGCTCGCCTCCGAGCCGCGCGGCCAGGCCAATCCGCTGCCCGAGGGATCGGATGTCATCCTCGATGCCAAGGGCGTGCGCGTCTCCTTCATGATGCGTCACGGCACCTTTCTCAAGCCGGCGATGCGTGAGCTTGTCGCCGTCGACAGCCTTGACCTGACGCTGCGCCGTCACGAGACGCTCGGGCTGGTGGGCGAATCCGGCTCCGGCAAGACGACGTTCGGCCAGGCAATCCTGCGGTTGAACACGCCTGACAGCGGCGAGATCCGTTTCGACCATCAGCCGATCCACGGCCTGTCCCGGGCCGAGATGCGGCCCTTGCGCGCCCGCATGCAGGTGGTGTTCCAGGATCCTTTCTCATCGCTCAACCCGCGCATGACGATCGGCCAGATCATCGAGGAGGGGCTCGTCGTCAACAGGCTGGGCGCGACCAAGGGCGAACGGCAGGACCGGGTACGCGAGGCGCTTGTCGCCGCCGGCATGCCGGGCAATATCCTGTCGCGCTTCCCGCATGAATTTTCCGGCGGCCAGCGCCAGCGCATCGCCATTGCCCGCGCCATCGCGCTGGAGCCGGAGTTCATCCTGCTCGACGAGCCGACATCGGCGCTCGACCTTTCCGTCCAGGCCCAGATCATCGAACTCCTGCGCAAGCTGCAGGACGAACGTGGCCTGAGCTACCTTTTCATCTCCCACGATCTCAAGGTCGTCAGGGCGCTCTGCCATCGCGTCATCGTCATGCAGCATGGCAAGATCGTCGAAGAGGGTCCTGTCAACGAAGTTCTCACCCATCCCAAGACCGCCTACACCGAACGGCTCGTCAAGGCCGCTTTCGAGGTAGCATGATTACCGAATGCCGGAGGCTATAATGGCAAGAAATCCCAAAATCACCTTTATCGGAGCAGGCTCCACCGTCTTCATGAAGAACATCGTCGGCGACGTGCTGCAGCGGCCCGCGCTGTCAGGCGCGACGATCGCGCTGATGGACCTTAATCCGCAGCGGTTGGAAGAAAGCGCCATCGTCGTCAACAAGCTGATCTCGACGCTCGGCGTCAAGGCGAAGGCCGAGACCTATTCCGACCAGCGCAAGGCGCTTGCGGGCGCCGATTTCGTCGTCGTCGCCTTCCAGATCGGCGGCTATGAACCCTGCACGGTCACCGATTTCGAAGTGCCGAAGAAATACGGGCTGCGCCAGACGATCGCCGATACGCTCGGCGTCGGCGGCATCATGCGCGGGCTTCGCACCGTGCCGCATCTGTGGAAGGTCTGCGAGGACATGCTCGCCGTCTGCCCCGAGGCGATCATGCTGCAATATGTCAACCCGATGGCGATCAACACCTGGGCGATATCAGAGAAATATCCAACCATCCGCCAGGTCGGCCTTTGCCATTCGGTGCAGGGCACGGCGATGGAACTGGCGCATGATCTCGACATTCCCTACGAGGAAATCCGCTACCGCGCGGCCGGCATCAACCACATGGCCTTCTATCTCAAATTCGAGCATCGCCAGCCGGACGGCTCCTACCGCAATCTCTATCCCGACTTGCTGCGCGCTTATCGCGAGGGCAGGGCGCCGAAGCCCGGCTGGAACCCGCGCTGCCCGAACAAGGTGCGCTACGAGATGCTGACGCGGCTCGGCTATTTCGTCACCGAAAGCTCGGAGCATTTCGCCGAATACACGCCCTATTTCATCAAGGAGGGCCGCGACGACCTGATCGAGAAATTCGGTATTCCGCTCGACGAATATCCGAAGCGTTGCATCGAGCAGATCGAGCGCTGGAAAGGCCAGGCGGAGGCCTATCGTTCGGCCGACAAGATCGAGGTTCAGCCGTCGAAGGAATATGCCTCGTCGATCATCAATTCGGTCTGGACGGGCGAACCCTCGGTGATCTACGGCAATGTCCGCAACAATGGCTGCATTACCTCGCTGCCGACGAATTGCGCCGCCGAAGTGCCCTGCCTCGTCGATGCTTCCGGCATCCAGCCGACCTTCATCGGCGACCTGCCGCCGCAACTGACCGCGCTGATCCGCACCAATATCAACGTCCAGGAGCTGACGGTGCAGGCTCTGATGACGGAAAATCGCGAGCACATCTATCACGCAGCGATGATGGACCCGCATACGGCAGCCGAACTCGACCTCGACCAGATCTGGTCGCTGGTCGACGATCTGCTCGCCACCCACGGCGACTGGCTGCCCGAATGGGCACGCACGACCCGCAAAGTACAGGCCGCCTGACCCCCTCTCCCGGGTAAGGCGTCAAGGAGCCCCGCGGTCGCAACAACTGCGGGGCTCTTTGCGTGGGAAGCTTTGCGATCAAGGGGGCGCTCGTTTGCATCATCGGACCGGCGTAGTGTGGGCGATTGGGCTGTGGGGAGTGCTGGGAGGGGAGGTTTGAGGCTGCTGGGATAAGTAGCACCACGTTCATGACCCGGAGGTCTGGAGTTCGTCTGTGGCTCATAACCTGAAGGCCGCAGGTTCAAATCCTGCCCGGCTCACACCTGGCCGATCGTCGGCTGAAAGTGGAAATTATTCAAAGCATAGGGAGATAGCATGACTCCGCCATCCGGCAGCAGGTCATCGGTCATTGATCTCGAGCCTCGAGCATGCGCTTTTGCCAGTCAGACGAACTGCTATTTCGGCCCTTTGGTGGCAGAAGGAGACAACTTGGCGGCACGGGAAGACTTGGCAGCTGGAGAAGGTGTGTTCTTGAGTATCTTGTCGATTCCACGCGCCAGTGCGTCGAGGTCTTCGAATTGTGCGAGTTCGTTAAGGGCCGAGCGAACCATTGGAGGGTATAGGAACGTTTCCTCGTTTCTCAGCGTCGCCCCTCTTTGCGGCTCCTCCTTACTGGAAACGCTGACCTTTGCCTCTCCGTCGAAGTCGTCTGGCTCAAGTGTTGCTTCGTGGTCGGCGACAACGTTGGCGAGCAAAATTTTCTCGCCCGACCTCACATCGGTGATCACCACGTTCGTCAAGGCCCGTCTGAAATGAACATAGACTTTAATGGACATAACTTCTCCCTCCGCTCGCGAAAGCGCTAATCCCGGTTGAGACGGCCATCTCGGTGGGCTAAAGCCGCCGTGATCGCATAGGATGAAGGCGATCTCCTACCGGGCAGGTTAGCGTCAAGAATCAGTTTCTTGACGTCGCCGTAGTTCAGGGTGATTTCAAGCAATTCCTCAGAAGATCGGACGCGCCACATATAATATTTGGCATTCGCATTCGCATTTGGAGGAGGGTCGAATCCGCAGCCGACGGCCTCCTCGGCCCTCGCCCCTTTGACGATGAAAACCCTTTTGGTGTCCAAGCGATAGCAATGCCCCTCGAAGGCGTACCCATAGCCCAGTACGATTGAGTACTGTTTTTCGGTTTGCGCCACCCCCGACCTGTAGAGTAGCATCTGCAGTGCGGCGCTCCCGTTTTCGCCTGCGTCGAACTCAGCAAAGGGCGTTCCTGTGTTGAGCTTGACGCCATAGAGGATGACAGTGTCCGGGAAATAAATCCCCGGTCTATCGGGTGCGGGTATGCTCACATCGACCATTTTCGACCTCCTTTACCATATTTGCCTCCATCTGATGCAGTCTTCGATCTGCCTGACGTATGGAAGGGCGCGGCCCTTGTAGCCTGATACCAGAAGCGCTTCCGCTGCCCCCCGGAATGTCAGACGGTCGGGGTCGAGGCGCGCCCATGACCGGACAAGCGCCTCCCCGACGATATCCCTAGCCTCCTGTAGCGCGGCCTTGCTCGCAAAATGCCTTTTCTCGTAGTCGTACTTGGAACCGCGAAGGCTCTCCTCGATCAGTGCGGGGGCCATCTGCTGGCGCAGGTTGCTGAACCTGCGCGGATCGAGGTCTGTCACGCCCCTTTCGAAAAGCAGCGTCTGGTATATTTCGACAAGGCTGTCGAACATCGCTCCCGCGAAAGGCTTCGACCTGTCGTGCACATCTTCGCCGACGTCTGAGGTCCTGAGCGAATTGTTGAGCGACCTGAGCTGCTTTTCGTCGCTGAGTTCTGCGAAACGATCGAGTTCGTTGTGGATTAGAAGATTGCCGCCTGTCCGCCGGAGGAGCCGATCGATGGCCGTGTCGAAGTGCAGAAGGCCGAGAAGCGATATGAAATCCGCGACCGCCTCATGATAGGCGAAGAAGTCGGCATCTTGGCCGTCTCCGTTTGGAATGCCGAGTTCGCCTAACAGAACGAGATGACCCATCTCATGGGCGATCGCATCGAAGTTCAACGCAAAACTGGAGGTAGGCGTCGGAGGTTCGCTCTCGCCCAGTTCCAGAAAACCGAATCCCGACTGGGCGTTCTCCCATCGAGGGATGTGCGGCACGATCTCCAGCCTGTCGTAGGTCGGCTCGAAGAACCAATCGATACGCCGTCCGACGTACCCCTCGCAGATATCCAGCACGCGACGGGAGCAAGCGTAGCTGTGGGCTGAAAGAAAGGCAGGCGATCCTGGGAGTATATGGTCGAAGTGCCCGTCCGGCCCCGGCTCGGCGGGGGGGCGCAGAACTCCAGGGTAGGGCGGGAGGTCGGGAAGGGCATATGGTCGCTTTGGTTCGACCGGATCGGCCACGTACATGCGGTTGTCGGAAGGACCAGCAAGGATCGGCCCGTCGGAGCGGCCAATCCAGACAACCTCCGGCTTCTCATATCCACTGATGAACGGCGGCTGCGGGAAAACCAGGAAACGCGTCCCAATCAGGAGGTCGGAAACCACCTGTCCCGCGTCGCCCGAATTTGCGATGGCATCCAACGTTGCCCCCCCCACCGCCCGTTTTCCTTGCCGGGCGAAGTGGAGACTATACTATATATTAGAAAACTATCAATGATGGTCGGTGTCCAATAATATATCCGTCAAATTGTAGTATTCCATATCGTAGGCAAAAGCCTCCGTCAGTTCAAAACTCCTCGGCTCGCTGCGTTTCTTCATCTCAAAACTGTTCGACGACAGGAGCGCAAGAAGACCGATGGCATCGGCTTCTTTCTGCTTCCGCTTTCCGTCCACGAGCCAAAGATCGAGGACGCGGAGTTCCTGACTGGATATGCCATGCTCGGCCGCAATGGAAATTAGCTTCCCGAAGCTCCTTTCCGCATAGTGGATGGAGCGGGCCAGTCTTTCCAGCGTCACTTGAAGCTGCCGCCCTATAATGCGGTTATGCATGGCCTTTTTCAGTGTGAGCCTGATGTCAATGAGGGCATCACCGAGGGGAAAGGACCCCAATTGCGCAGGGGCCATCGCGACCGCCACGTCCGCGTCGTCGGCGAGCGAAGTCCGGCGGTACCACCTGAAGACCATGCCGTATCCGCTCATCCCGTACTCCGTCAGTTCCGCGGCCCTCACGGCACCCATGCTGGAGGATCCGTAGACGCGCACGCCCCGCGACATCGCCCAGAGGATTTCCTTGTGGCGCACCGCCGGGGACTGGCCGAACACGCCGTCGATGAGTGCGATCGCGCTGGGGTCATGTTCGATCACCGCCCTCACGATATCCCCGTTGCCCGCAGGTGTGAGGTACAATGCATCCAGGTGCTCCCTGGCGTCTGCGACGCTCATTGTGGGCCCGAGGAACACGACGATCTCATACCCCATTCTGAAACTCCGGGTCGGTTTCGAGAGGAGGGGTCACAACCCTCACCACATGGAGCGGTATGGTTTCATCGGAAAACAGTGCCACCACAATGACGGCCTCTGCCCCCGCGCGTCGCAATGCTTCCACCGGCAGCGGCGATGGATCGGTATTCAGGTCAGCCCCGTCCGGTGACGGGTAAGGCAATCCGGGGATAGCGAGTCGCCGTCGCCATGCTGACAATTCCCTGGCGTCCTGGTAGCGGTAAATGTGTCCCGCCATGTCCTCCCGCGCGGCCGAGATGATCCCGAGGCGGGACTGACATGCTTCCAGCAGCGCCTTGGCCAGTGCTCGGTCGTGGGTCCGGTCGCAGCCGAAGCCTTCCGCTGGCCAGGGGGCCAAAGGAGCCTGTAGGTCGCTCTCCATGACGTGACACCAGTAGACGGGCAGGCCGTGTTCCGTCGGGATTGACCAGATTCCTATAGAGCAGCCCGCCGAACGCAGTCGGCCGACTATCTCTCCCGCGGCTCCGGCAAGAACGGAACGACTGTCCACTTGATAACGGTCGAAGAAGTGCGGTATTTTCATCGCCGCACAACGCGCGTGCCTTTCGAGCGCTTCGAAACAAGCATGCTCAATTGCCCCCCGCCAGCTTGTTCCTGCCGCCAGGCCCGTAGTGTTCCTCGGCAGCCAGCCGGGATGGGGAGAGGGTATCGTATAGGCGGTGTCAACCAAGGCAAGCGGTACAGGCACCGCCCTGTACGAGAAAAGGTCCCAACCTTCGATCCACGCAAGTGTCTCGTTGCGTTCCCCATGGTCCGCGAGGTGCGACCAGTAACCTTGCCCGTTCATGGAACGAAAACCCGCCAGTTCGACCCGCTCGGTGGATATGCGTTCCGAAGACCACCCTTCCAGCGATTCCATGAGAGCGGAGATGGCGGCCTGCCCGTGAGTGAGACCCTTGCCCTGGTTCACGCTCACCGAACGCGACAACGGCCTTACGACTTGGGCAACCGGGATTCCGATGCGGTCAAGTTCGGTAATGGAACCCAGCCTCGTGATACCGAATTCCCGCTTCCGCTCGAGAATTCGGCGAACGGTCTCCATTGGATCACGCGGCGGCTGAATCGGGGCCGCTAACATTCTTTCGAGTTGTTCTCCGTTCAGCAAGATCGCCCTCTGATCATATCCTCAACCAATGCCTCCCAAATCCCGCTCGGCCCGTGCCAGAAGCCAGGTGGCTTTTTGTCCTTCGGCAATCTGCACCGCCCTCATCAGGTCTCTCCTTACCAAGGATGGAGGGTCGTTCAGATCTCGTCTCAGTCTTGCGCTGAGGCGGTAGAGTTCGGCCAGCCAGAACCGTTGACCGCTGTTACGGCCAACGTTGATCGCATTGTGAATGGTCGCCAGGGCTTCAGCAGGCTTGCCGAGCCGCTGCAGCACCTGCGCATGCATGTCGCTGTGCATGGAAAAATTATCGTCGGTGCCCAATTGCTGCTGGAGCAGCAGACCGTGTTGGAATCGCTCTTCACCCCGTTCGGCAAACGACGTCATCAGCTCCGCCCAGCCGCAATACATGTTGGCGCGCGCCTGGCTGGCGGCGAGGCCGTGTCGCTCGGCAAGCGCCAGCATTTGTTCGCCGAGGTCATGGACATCGTCATATCTGCTTTGGCAGCGGCGAAGGACGATGGCGTAATAAAGCGCGTGAATCATGCTCCCGGCATGATCGGTCGAGGCCGCCCAGTCCAGGCACTGTCTGATCGCATGTTCACTGGCATCGGCATCGTTGAGAAGCAGGTAGGACAGGGCGCTCTCGCCCAGGCCGCAGACCTTGGCATCATGTCCGCCGAAGAAGGCGCGATTTCTGACCGCTCTTTCTGGGTCGTAAAGATCAAGGCCTCTGGCGACGCAATCGAGGCAGAATTCGTGCTCGCCGGCGTGGAAGCTCGTCGCCCATCCGCAGTGATAGGATTGAAGCCGCGTCTCCTGATCTTCGACCGCTTGCATGTCGCCGACGAGAATGCGCGCGCGAGACTGCTGCGTCAGAATGTTGGGCGCCGTGAACCACCATCCCCAATAGACCGGGAAATGTTTCGACCGAACAGCCGAGGCCTGTTTCCTCAGAAGCTGCATTGCGCGGGAATAGGCCTGGCGCGCGCTTTCCGAGCCCTCTCCCTCAAGTGCGGTCGCAACGACCCCCTGAAGTTCGAGCAGGCCCAATGCCAGTTCCGTGCGATCGGGATGGCGCCGGGAAAGGCTGTCGACCTCCTGCGCGCCGAGTTCGAGCGACACGTTCGCCTCGTGCATGGCGGAGCGCAGAACGCTTGCCTCGGCCGCCGCCAGGGCAAACCTGGCCGCGGCGGCGTGCAAGCCTGCTTCGGCGCATTGCCAGGCCGCGATGGCAGCCGGCAGACTGGGCTTTGCTTCCCCGATCAGGAGTTCGCCGATCCGCTTGTGTATGCGTCGTTTGTCGCTTTTGAGAAGGCTGCTGTAGGCGGCTTCCTGAGTGAGTACGTGCCGGAACTGAAAAGAGCCGGGCGTGGCGGAAGAGGGCTCGATGATGCCTTGGGAAACCAGCCGCTCGACCGCGACCTCCACCGTCTGCCGGCTGACCCCTTCGAGAAGGTAGGCGAGCAGCGAGATGTTGAATTCGCGGCCGATGACGCTCGCAAATTGCGCCGCCCGTCGTGCGGAACCGGTCGCCGCGAGTCTGGCGGAAAGCAGATCATTCAGCGAGCTGACGCCACCTTCCAGAAGCAGCCCTTTCCATTCGGATGAGGCCTTGCCCAAGGGTTGCCTTCCCAGGAAGAAGTTGGCCAGTTCCTCCGCATAGAGCGGCATGCCATCGCATTGATCCAGGATGAAATCGGACAGTCCCGGCGGGGGACGCTCACGCCAGACCGAGGCGACGAGATCGCGAACCGCCGCAGAGGCCAAGCCGGATAATTCTATCTCGGTCGCCAGTGCCAGGGACCGTCTGATCCTCGATGTCTGAACGACGAGGATCGGCAACTTGCCTGCGAGCAACCCAAGCCGATCGATCAGCTCCAACGTCATGCCGTCAGCCCAGTGCACATCCTCGAAGACGAGGAGCGTCGGAATGCCAGTCGCTTTGCACGTCAGGATGTCGGCAGCGGCTTCGATGACCTTCCGTCTGAATGCGCGCCCCGACAGATCCGACACGCGAATATTGCGCGAGGTCGCCGGCGACCGGTCTGACGTAAATGAGAGAATGGTGTCGACGATGTCTGCGCCTAAGTCTCGGCCGGATGCTTCAAGAGCCTGCATGAAAGCCGCGCTATCGCCATCCTTCAGAACCGAAGGTTCGGCCACAAGCCTCTCAAGAAACGACATAAAAGGGTGCAGAGGCTGGCTCTCCAGGCGCCTGCCGCACTGAAAGATCAGGGTCTCGTGCGAAGTTTGCGATAGACTGCGGGCGAATTCGCCCATCAGTCTGGATTTGCCGATGCCTGCCTCTCCGACCACGGTGATCGAACTGCCCTTGCCGTCGAGAGCTGAATTCCAGGCGCTCGAAAGAGCGGCAAGCTCTCTTTCCCTGCCTCTTATCGGCCGGTCCCATTCGTTGAATGGCGACAGCGCGGCCGTTGATCGATCGCGTTCCTGCGGGCGCCAGAGCGCAAACGGCTCTTCGAAGCCTTTGAGTTTGGCTTTCCGCACTAGGCGATAGTCGAACTTGTGTCGCGTGAGCTGAACGGTCGAATCTGCGACCAGGACCGAATTCGGTTCGGCCTCTGCTTGCAAGCGAGCCGCCAGGACCGGTGCTGTGCCGACGATCTCGTCTCCTTGCGTGGAGAATACGACAAGACCTGTGGCAACCCCGATCCGCAGCCTGAAAGCGGTGCGCGCCTTGCCCTTGGTGCTCGTTGCAATGCCCAACAATTCCAACGAAGCCTGTACCGCACTTTCAGCCGCATCTTCGGATTGATCGGGATATCCGAAGAAACAGCATCCCCCATCACCGAGCCGCTGATGAAGAAAGCCTCCATGCTTTTTTATGATCGTCTCGGCACTCTGATGTAAAGCCGACACGGAACGAAAGAACTTCTCCGGCTCGCTCCGCAACAACAGCTCCGTCGAGCCGACGATGTCATAGAAAAGGGCAGTGACCTGTCGCCGCTCACCTGTAAACCGAATTCGCGCGTCGAGGTTTTTCATGCCGGGTCGCCCAACACCACAGAAGCCTTTCTCAGGACATCCGATTTATAGCTTGCATGCAAGCTTTTCGTGCGGCGATGCTAATTTATGAATCGGTTGTTGGACTGCGGCTTGATAATCATGCGCTCTTCAAACCCGCGACGCATGCCCGGCCGCATCGCTTCTGGCTCACCATGCTGTTTAGCGTATGCTCTTCATCAAGGAGGGCCGCGAGGACCTGATCGAGAAATTCGGTATTCCGCTCGATGAATATCCGAAACGCTGCATCGAGCAGATCGAGCGCTGGAAAGGGCAGGCGGAGGCCTATCGTTCGGCCGACAAGATCGAGGTTCAGCCGTCGAAGGAATATGCCTCCTCGATCATCAATTCGGTCTGGACCGGCGAACCCTCGGTGATCTACGGCAATGTCCGCAACAATGGCTGCATCACCTCGCTGCCGACGAATTGCGCCGCCGAAGTGCCCTGCCTCGTCGATGCTTCCGGCATCCAGCCGACCTTCATCGGCGACCTGCCGCCGCAACTGACCGCGCTGATCCGCACCAATATCAACGTCCAGGAGCTGACGGTGCAGGCTCTGATGACGGAAAATCGCGAGCACATCTATCACGCAGCGATGATGGACCCGCATACGGCAGCCGAACTCGACCTCGACCAGATCTGGTCGCTGGTCGACGATCTGCTCGCCACCCACGGCGACTGGCTGCCCGAAAGGGCACGCACGACCCGTAAGGTACAGGCCGCCTGACCCCCTCTCCCGGGTAAGGCGTCAAGGAGCCCCGCGGTCGCAACAACCGCGGGGCTTTTTGCGCGTGTGGGTGGGGCGCTTTGCGATTAGGGGATCTGTCGGTTGCCGATCATCTGTCTCATTCCAGATCGCACTTTCCCGAACGTCATGGTGACCTTGATGCCGGTTTTGTTGTCACAATAAGTTGCCGGCAGGCCATCGGCTGTTGCGCAGGCGAGATGGCGATCCGTCGGATTGGCGGAGCTCTTGCCGGGCGACTTGAATTAAACACAGTCCGACGCTATCTAACGGTCATCGGCGTTGCTGGTGAGTGCTCCACGCGAGCGTTCGCGACTGCCGCAGTCGCTTATCTGCTTTTGACCACGGATGTACTGGCACTGGTGTGAGAGCGATGTTGGAAAGGTCGGTGCGATTTCGCCCCGGCCTTTTTTATTTGCCCGTTAGCCAGGGCGGCAAGTGTTCCCGCAAACGACATCGGTATCGTCTCCAACAAGGTTGGCTGCGTCTTCAGGGCTCAAACTGGGTCGACTCGGTCGAGAGTCGACGTGCCTTCAGCGAACGGGGATGGATCCGGTTCGACGTTACGCTCGATCCATATGCCCCTGAGCAGATCAGCGAAAGCGCGACGGCGGCGCGCTTTCGGTGGGCGGGGACGTTGGACGTGTCTGGCGTTCTGAGGAAAGGTGAGGTCGAAGTCGCCTGGAGAGAGCGGGGCGGCCCCATCGTCGAACTTCCCGCAAGTTCCGATGGGTTATGGCAGCAAACTTCTCCATCGGGCAGTCACCGGTCAGTTAGACGGTTCGATCTGCTACGACTGGACCCCGAAGGGTTGGTCGTTGTGTTTCGATTAAAGGAAAAGCGATTGTCGGTATGAACGCCCGACAGAAAGGGTGCCCTCTGTCAGGGCCCTCGTTCGCTTGCCCGGTGAACGGTTCACTCTGCGGCTTGCCGGAGAGGGTATTCTTCTGGGAGCTCCACCAGAGCGATGATCTCGAAGTCCGCGGGCATAGCGTGCTGATCGGTTCCCAGGAGCGCCAGCGTCCAATAGTCAGAATCCTCCCCGAAGACCGTGGAGACCTGAACGATCGTCGGTCGTCCGTCGAAATACTTCGAGGACTTCGCCCAGTATAATGCATCCGGAACCAAACTCGCTGCAATCATGACGCCTACTCCCGTGACCTGTGGATGATAGCGGAAAACCTGGAAATGAGAATGCCTCAGCTTGTCCAGGTCGTCACCGGGTGGATAATGATCACCCGTCGATCTACCCGGCTTCCAATTCCTCGCACGGCGACCTTCCAGCGCAGAGACGCGGCACTGCTCCGAAGCCGCCGTTCGTCGTCGGGCAGAACCTTCAAATGGGCGGCTCGACCTTGCTGCCATCCAGTCCGGCTAGTCCGCTGTTTTCAACCGGACTCATCGTGGCCGCGCAAGCTACTCACATCTTTTTCTGGTAGGCTCGATCTGAATAGTCGCGAGACGTGTGTCACGCTGATTTCACGCGATTTCGAAGGCGGGCTTTACTAGATTCATCGCGATTTCACCAGGATGATTGGTAGAACGCTTTGTCTTTTGGAACGCGTTTCTGTCAGCGCCCGCCGTCGAAGTGGCAGGGAGTTCTCGTGTCGATCAAGCAATCTCTCCAAGGACGCGGTCAGTTGTTTCATATTGGTCATGCCGCGGTACGGGAAGGCAGAGTGAGATGCAATTTCTGATCCATTCAAAGACGATCGCCGAACTTGAATACGACGGCAAGACCCGCCTTTTACGGGTGGTCTACAAAGACGGACGAGTTCGGTCTGTTCCTGGGGTTGCTCCCACGCTCTTAATGAAAATCGTCTCGCGGGTTCCCGTCGAGCGATCTCCATACCTTATGCGGACCGCGATCTGAGGGTTCTGCGAGTGGGCATGGGCATTTTCATCTTCCTCGTCCATGATTGGGACGGCGGCTTGCCTCGTTACACGTCGCTGGCAAGCTTTCGTTACTTGTTAGAAAGATGACGAAGGAACCACGCCGATAGTTGCGATAGGTGGTTCCTGCCCGGTATTTAGTTTCCGTGGTCGTCACCGGCGCTTGGTGCCGCGCGCACTTCATCCTCTTCCACCCGCCTTGATGGCGGAAGTCACAAGTGACTCGATTTTCTCGGTTTTCGACGCCTGCGAAGCCTCATTCAGGCGGTGTCTGGCGGTTCCGAGGCACTGACGGAGGTTCGAAGCGCGACTAGAGTCGTTGCGGTCGTAGCTTGGTGATGCGACGCAGCTCCTTTGGAAGCTCCCTGCTGATCGAGAGCCACACCTGAACAGAAATCCGGTTCCACACTGCGCATCTACGGCAAGGGCCGCCGTTTGCCGCCGGCGCTGACGTCACTTACTGGCGCTGACCCGCGTGCATCCCCCTTGCCTTGGGCGCCGCTTATCAAGCGTGGATATATGCTCTGACGACGGCAGTCTGGCTGCCTCGGAACTTTTGATCTCGCCAGTCTGTTCGTACCGTTGAATGGAGGAGCTGACCATGTCCAAAAAGAACAATGCCCCATCACAGGGGGGCAATCCTAAAGAGCAGCCTGTCAATCGCCCTGACCATAAGGAAGCGCCACTAGAGACTGACGATCACAAACCCCCGACTCGAGATACGAGGGAGGCACCGGTGCCCAACCCAAACGGCGAGCCTGTCGACAAACCTTAGCAACTGCCGGACCCTCGTGAAGCAACTTTAGGATCGGGTTCGCTGTTGTCTGGAACAACGACGATCCAACCGTCTCGCGATGCCATCACCGATATCGCACGTTATTGGCACGGCCGGCAGGTGAAGGGCACGGCGGGTGCCGCCCAAGGAGAACAGCTTGCCGGGCAGTCGGTCCCCGGTTTCCTCCTTCCTGCGTTCGAAGTGCAGTCCTCGGTCATAAAGGGCGCTGCCGAGCGTAGATCGTATGGCCAGCGCCTTTCCGTCCCTGGCATGGCCGCCGCTGTCCACTAGAGACTGCGCCAATCTCCAGGCCACAAATCCTAGAAGGCCGAGCCCGATCAACCCAACCCAGACGCGCCCGAGCGGCTGCCCAAGCAGAACCGAAAGCGCGGATTTCGTCTCGGGCTGTCCACCAGAATCCCCCTCGCGCGATCGGATGATTCGAGCGTGGCTGCGGTCGATAGGTGCCACTCCTTGATCAACTCCGCATCGTCGATGGTCTTGGGTTTTGCCATGTACGAGTCGACGGGCCGTCCGCCCTGCAGCGTCAACGACTACCCCAGGACGGAAGGCATCATGTAATTAGGCTCAGTCGCGGTGCTCAGGCATCTGCTTGAGCTCGTCCTTGGTCCAGCTCGTAACGGCATGAACGTCGCCGTCTTCATCGCGCATGAACTCAAGATCCGAGATCGGAACTGCAACAGGCTTCGCGCCGATACCCAGAAAGCCTCCGACGTCTATGACTGCGGAGCCGCCGGCGCCCGCGCCATGGATATGATCGACCTTGCCGACCTTGTAATCGTCGGCTCCATAGATGGTGGCGCCCTCGAGGAGGGCAGGGGTAAGTTCCGAAGTCGTCAAGCGTACGTGGTTGGTATGATCCATGATCGTTTCCTCCTTTGTGGAGGAGGGATAATCGGAGCGCAAACTGAATGTTCCAGCCGTAGGCGAATAATCAGGATCCGCTCATCTTTCTCACCAGGTCGATAAGCGCATTCGTCTCATCGTTTGCAGACGTAGGATCTGAGGCCGAAGCTTGGCAGCTATGCACAAGCGGTCCTTGAAAGCGATAGCGTTCGATCTCACTTGATATACTGACTTCGATTTTGAACTGACAGCTCCTTGCCAAAGGAGCTGTCGCCGGTGCTCAGTAAAGACGCCTGGTGACGTCAGGGAAACCAGCATGGCTATCATTGACCAAATTTTTGTCTCCTCCGCTCGCTCAACAGTAGGCGGATAGATGAGGAAATAGTGTTCCTTATCTTCTCAGTTCGCGGCACATTGGAACGGAGAGTTCTGATTCCGTCTGCGCGTGCTTTTGACGCGACCCGCATCTCCAATCGAATGAGGTGACTTTTGACGCAGTTCTTCGAAACCACTCAAGGAATAATGGCAATGGGAGCGCTGATTGCTGCCGGTGGCTTCACTGCCGGCGCCTGCATCCCCACCGTGATTCAGCTTGCAAGAAAGCAGATCAATCGACGCCCACGAAGCGAGGCGAGAAATCTGGCGATGATGACGGTGTTGGCGCTCGACGACTTCGTTGGCGCAAGCTATGCGGCAGTCCGGGACGTCCCAGAATTCAATCCGATGGATGAAGGCGAATTCGCGTTTCACGTTCCCGATCCTGTCCTTTCGCTTCCGAAGGACGCCGATTGGAAGCTTTTCACTACCGAGTTGTCAGACGAAATCTTGTGGCTGTCGAACCGGGTCAAGAACCTCAACTATGCGTTGGATAGCCTCGATCTGTCTCGGCCCGGGTACGATGGCTTCTTTGAAAAGCGCCAGGAAGGTTATGCGGGTCTTGCAGCCGAGGCCATGGACCTGATTGAGCGCATGCTCGAAGAGTTCGGTCTGACGTTGCCTACCAAGCCTGACTACTATCGCCAGCGTGAGGGCCTCGTATCGGCGATCCAAAGCGTGGGAGAACGAAGCTCCGGCCGTCGAACGACTGGGACTGTCACGCGATCGAACGGATCGAATGTCCTGTACTTATTTCCAAAGACAGGCGATGAAGCCGACTGATTTAAAGGAACCGCGCTGCTGAACAACTTGAGCTTGAGAATGATGAGTGGTGTTAAGAAGGTCGGCAGTGCGAGATCCGAGAGAACAAATCGAAGTGGTATCCACGCGGCCGACACAGTTTCTTTGACCAAAGAGGTGTGACGCCGTTTCGATCAGTCGGAGTTGGTCCCGCACGTGGTTGGCTCTGTCGATCAGATCTACTCGATAGCTCGTGGCCGTCTCCCGATGATCAGTTTAGTTCGGAGGCGGTCGCTCAGCATTCAGGAAATTGATGCGAAGCTGCTTTCGTGCTGGCAGTCTGACCTGACGATCAATCAGTTGCCCCAGCCAATTTGGAACCGATCAAATCGAACCTCGCTCAACGGCTGGTTGGAGGGGCCTAGCCTTACCGAACGAAGAACGAGACGAAGCTCGGGGGAATAGTATTGTTCAAAAATAATCGGAGGCAATCCCGTCAGTTCGAGACGGCTGTTGATGGCCCAAACTTTGTAGGAACAAGACGCGATAGCTTCTTCTCCCCAGCCGTCGAACCTAATAATAGTAGCGCCCGAAACGGATTTTTGGCCATTGATGAAAAGTGTCGTCTCGGATTGCCAGTTCTTCTTCTGTGGTAGATCGTCTAACGCAATCGCATTCCCGTATTTCAGCTCATGCGTCCCGCTGGCACTAACTCTCTTTTCGACGAGCAAGGGGTGCAAATATAAAGCCGACACCGGCTGCAGTGAACGGTTACGCTCCATAAGCCGTTGTTCGGTGAGACCCGGACCGTCCGGCTTGTAGAACACGGAATAGAAAGGCACTTCTCTGGTAAGCAGCACGCCCTGTTTGGTTTCTTTAGCGCTCAAGCAATTGCCAGAGGCGGGCGCCGCCAATGTTAGTCCAACCAACACGGACAGACTTCTCAGCAAGATCGACATTCCAGATATCCCTCATCGAGACTGTGACGCTTTTGGCCTGACCCGATGTCACAACGACAGCATGACAAGTTCGATTTCAGCTATGAGCATGCACGGCGCGACTTTGTCGCCGTGGAGCCGCCCGTGGCAAAATACCTTCGCTTGATACCCAGCAAGGCCGCTTTCGTCCATGGAATCGGGATCTCAAAAGGTTCCTGCTTCTCTTCGAGATGCCCGCTGCCGCTTAACAAACGCGAGAAGCCCTCATCCGTGCCGCCGACGAAGCTGCATTTCGGTGATCACCGTCGTTCACTGAGTTTCGCAGCCGACGATGAAATGAGCTCAGGGGCGTGCCGCCTGCTTCTTCTTGCTGATCGCGTTCGCATACGCTGCCTTGATCTCCTCAAAGCGGGCCCGCTTTAACTGGTATCAAAGGGCGTTGCCCACGTTGCCAGCGCCGACATCTGTTCAATGGCCTCCTATTACTCCTTCGCGGACCCGGCGGCCGGGCAGGCATTCTTCGCCATGAGCATCGTCGCGGTTCCCGCGCGGGGGTCACCCGATCTGCCAACGCGATGCAGCACCTGCGATCGGTGGGTGGTAAACGCGGTGAGGTCTCGTCGGAGCCGTGACCGAGTCACGTAACGGGCGGAACTAGTGGCGCAGGATCTCGCCGCCGGCATCCATGAACACCACGCGTTGCGCGACCTTGCGGGCAAAGCCCATTTCGTGGGTCACCATCATCATCGTCATGCCTTCCTCCGCGACAGCGACCATGACATCGGATCGAGCGCCGAGGTTGGTTCGTCGTAAACAGCCAGGCCGTGTTTCTAAAGCGTTCGAAACACCCTCTATCGGCTAGTAACCGCCCATATTGCCGCGAACTGGGCCAATCCCCAGCGGCTGTGCATAGGTCGTGTTGTCCGATCCACTGGTTGCGCATCCTGAGAGTGTCATGAAGACGATTGCTGCTGCGGCAAAAATGTTTTTCAGAGGCACGGCGTTCTCCGATCATGGCAGGTTGCCCAGGCCTCAAGGGCCACGCCGAGGACTTTCCGTTAAATCACCTACAATGGCAAGCGCGTGGTTAGCTGGCGGTAAGTAGCGATACGGCCTCTTCAAGCGTCTGCCTGACTGGATAGTCACTCGGCGAGGCATCTTTCCCCAGTACGCTGACATAGATGTGGGTGCTGCTGGTGAACGCCCTGACCCAAGTCCCTGGGGGGCATGGTCGGCCAGCGCAGAAAACCTGGACCCGCCAGTTGACCAGCAGGAATCAACTGCTCCAGAAATCTGCCCCCTCAAAATGTCAGCGATAGTCGATGCCGCAGGAGCAGCGACCCGACGGTCCGGCTTGGGGCGTCGCGCGTGCCACCCGCGACGGAGATCGATGCATCCCCGACCAGCACGTCAGATGGTGGCCTTTCGCTTCAATCAACCAAAGAACGCACGAAGCTGAGCGAAGAACCCGCTTGGTTTGCAACCTGCCATCTTTCGCAAACGGCGAGCGACGACTGCCGCGCTGACGCGTTCACCGAAATGGCAGAAGCACACAAGATCATGCAATTGCTCATCGCTGAGTTCGAAGAACCGTTTGGCCTCTCCATAACTATCATTTTCCATTCCTGCCGCCCGCAGCATGGGATCAGCGAATGCAACGGAGATCGGGGTGCCGTCATCCCTGAGAGCAAGCCGATCGGCAATCGGCTGATATTCTGTTTCGTGAAGTGTCTTGAGGAACGGTCTGGGGCTGCTTTCGAGACTTTCGGCCCAGCGTTCAAGCCGTTCGCGCCGAGTCATTTCAAGGCGCTTGCAGGTCGGGCTGACCGTTGCGATACTTTTCAACTGGTCTAATGCGTACTGTTCCATTTCGGCCTCCTATCTCCGGAAAAATAGATGGTCCGCCTCCCGAAAACAGCGTCGCTCAGGTCGCAGCCGATGTCCAATCACGATTGAAAACGGCACCTGCGTTGAAGTGGAACGGTCGCCAGTTGTCGGCGGCTCCGTTCGCGCGGCTGCCTTCAAAGCGCCGCTGAATTGGCGGCCTCGGGTCATTTTCAACTGGATTTGCCATCCGCCGCGTAACGAAACATCGCTACACGTTCTCAGATCCCTGACCCATAGAGCTCCTGGTCATCGTCGCCTTCCCAGGGGGAGGGCATCGAGGTGCGGTTGGCCGAGGGCATCGGCATCCAACACTTCAATTCCGGCTCGGCATATTCGATGATGTGACCGGGCGAGGAATCAGAAGCGCGCCAGCCTTCTCCAGCGAACTGATCGCCATTCGACCAATAGGCAAGGTCAACCTCGGCCGGCCCCTGTTCGGACGGGCGAATCGTAACGAGGATCCGGCTACCATCTCTCGGTGCGCTTGCCATGTCGCGCCAGCGGTCTGTGTCGTCCATCGTTTTCCTCCTGCCTCGCTACAGGTTGCGAGTGTCGCCTCGCCATCAGAAACGGTCAATTGAAAGTTTGTACCAGCCCTTCAGAAGGCAGATTGCGGGCGCCAGCTTCCACTTCTTCCAAGACGACCGGCGACATACTCTCGCCGGACTTGTTCGGTCGTGAAACCGCATCCTAGAGGTTTGGGCAGGTTCGCTGACCACAGCTAGACATTATTTCGCTCAAGCTTTTCCAAATGCTCGGTGCATACGGTTTTGACCAACCCAAGTAGCTTTGCCGTTCGCTCCCCAAGCCAAAGAAGGGCTTCGTCGGTGATCTCGAAATGCACGGAATACCGTGCCTTCACGTAGGCTTCGTTTAGCGTGTTGAACCAGGCACGTTCTTTGTGCTGATCGCGAGGAAAGGTCTCCGCCAGACGGCGGTCCTGTTCCTCGGCGAGCGAGCGTAGGAACTTGATGTTGTGCGATGGTGGGCCATAATTGGTCAGGGTGAGCAGAACGCAAGAATAGGCTTGTTCGAGCGATTGATGCATGATGAACGCGGCTTCATTGTAGTCCTTCTCAGCCATGCAGAACATCGATACCTTGTGGAGCTTCGAGGCACTCCTGAACCGATGTTCAAAGTGAACCCTCGCTAGCCGCAACCGATCGGCCGGCGAAAGCGCCCGCGGCTCAGCAAGAGGCTCATCATCCAATTCGTAAAGGACGATGCCTTCCTTGCGAATATCGGAGAAGAAATACTGACCTTCCTTGAGATAGGTGTTCACCTCCCGCCTGGAATGAACGATGAAGCTTACCGGCGTTTCGATCGACTTATCGTGGATCACCCGGTCAGCCGCCTTATACCAGTATTCGGCGAAATCGCAGAGCTTGCGATCGTTGACGATGATCAGCAGATCAAAGTCCGAGCGATAGCCCTTCATCGTGAAAGGCTCATCGACCCATCCGCCCTTGGCGTAGGAGCCGAATAGGACGATCTTCAGGATCCGGCCGCGCTTCTTAAAGTCGGCCGTGCCTTCCTTCAGCGCATCCTCGAATTCCTCATGGAGAATCTCGAGAACCCGTCCGAGTTCTCGCTGTTTGCGAAGGGGCATATGGTTAAGGGATGATTTCATCATTGAGAGCAGAGATCGCGGGGCGGCTTAAAAATGACTTTGAGAAATTCAGAGCACTAGCCCGATTCTACACTGGTTGCGCTAAACCACAAATCGTAAATGGACTGATGATCCGTCTTGGAAGAAGCGGCCGGCGGTTGAACTTTCAAGGCGAGCGTTGCTGATCAAGGTCGGTTACCCGGAGCTCGACGAGCCGGTGGACCTATTCGACAGGATGCCCGGACCTCGACGATTACCTCCGCGTCTGGCTAGGCGAGCTGATGGTGGTCACCGGCATTCCGGGCCACGGCAAATCCACCTGGACCATGAACCTCTGCGTCAACCTTGCACGCAAGCATGGCTGGCGCGTCGGCGTTGCGTCGTTCGAAATCCCGACGGTGCCGGCACTGCGATTCAAGCTCCGGCTGGCAGGGTCGGGACTCGGCACCAAGCATGGACCCGCGACGACGTGGCGGAGGCGGACGTATTCATTCAACAGCACTTCATTTTCATCGACGCCGATCCGACCGGCGAGTCCGACGACGACATGACGCTGGAACCGTCGGCCTTGGCCGCCTGATACTTCGTGCTGCACTCCTTCATCGTCAACGCGTGCGCCGGCGACGACATGAGGAAAGCAGCAAGCAGCGAGTGCTCAACCTCGTTCCATGGATCAATGACCAGCACCCGGATCGAATGCCGCATGACAGCGTCTGCGGCGCGATCGAGAAGCCATTCACCACACGGTTGATGTCGGAAGGGGAGACCCTAGGGAAGGGACGAGGGAACGACGATTTCTCTTGGGGAAGTTTGCGCAGTCATAACAAATAGTTACGTCGCAAGTAATGGCGCGCCCGACAGGATTCGAACCTGTGACCTTTGGAGTCGGAATCAACCTCTTTGAGGCAGATGGCCGCTATCTCTGCGAATTGTCGGTGCTAGTGTTCCACCACGTCCTCAGCGCGGGTCGTCCATTGAATCTGGTACACAGTTCTTTACCATTCGAACCAATGGTGAGCGATACCTTTACCGCCGTTAGGCGGCTTTCGCGTCAGGCTCAGACGTGGATCTAAACGCGGACGCGATCATGCCACCTCGATAGCCGTGGACCTCAAACTCTTCATGTGAGCAGGACCTAAACGCCTCGCGCGACCACATTGCCAATCACCTTCTCGCTGACTGGCGCGGCTGGCCAAGTGGGCATCTTCGCTACAGTTCATGGGCCATCTAAGCGACGTGATACCGGCTCGCGAATTTGCCATGTCCGCCTCCGTCTAAACCTTCCACCTGAATTGCGGCCATCGCGTCCTGCCCCGGCTTTTGGTCCTGCCAGGCTCGCGCCGCCGACAACGGCTTTGCCGTCCTCCACTGCGTTGCGGCCCTGCGGGTGCAGGCAGCACTTGCAGCCCGGCTTTCGGACCGCCGTAGCAGGTCGCGATGGCCGCGACCTCGAAACGGAGGTTCAGACATGAGCAGGCAGCAATCCAATCAACGATC
>NZ_LWBS01000425.1 GCF_001652265.1 Rhizobium leguminosarum | reverse complement strand
CGGACCACTTCTGTGGCAGGCCGTCTGTAATCTCGTCACGCGAAGTCGTCGCCATCTCTGCGAGCCGCCGCGACGACGCCGAAAACAATGCGATCATCTCCTCGCCCGCTTAACCTAGCGCATATGAGGGTTAGGGTGAGGGGCAGTCATCGGCGCCAACCGGACAGTAGTGGCACCCGGAAGAGGATGACGCCGCGTGGAGAGCCAGGTTTGTTAACAAAACAAAAAGGCCGGCAAACCGCCGGCCTTTCCACATTCTCTATTGCAACCCTTACCGCAGCGCGCCGACCAGGACGTCGCGGTCGTTTTCGATGGTGACCCAGCGGCCGGCATTGTTGCTCGACTGGCGCTTGACGAAGGAATAGGGCGTCCCGAACCACGGCTTGACGTCGGCGGCGAGGTTGTCGAGCACGAAATCACCCTCGGCGGTGCGCAGCGTCAGCACGGCATGGCCTTCGCCGTCCGGCTTGCGCACGACAGTCATCAGCAGGTCGGCAGCCGAAAAGCCGCGCTGGATCAGCATGCGGCGCTTCAGCAGCGCGAAATCCTCGCAGTCGCCGGCAGTGGTCGGATAGGCCCAGACCTCATCCTTGCCGTAGATTTCCTTGTCGGTCATCGGCGTGATTGTGCGGTTGACCGTGGCGTTGATCGAACGCACGAGCGACCACTTCCCCGGGGTCATGGCAACGGGGCCGGCGTTGCGGTTTGCGCCGCATTCAATGCGGTGAATCTGACAGAAATCATAGTGGCCGATCGGCTGTGAGGTGGCATTGCCTGTCACCATGGAAGCATTTCTGCTGGGGGCTGGTATGGCGGCCGTCGCCATCGCAAACATGGCCATCATGGCCACAAAGATACCCTTGATCCGCACGCCCGCTCTTTCCTTGCATCGCCCTTATTTATTAACAAAGTGTTAATGGAGAGGGCCGGAAAGAGTCAATCGTTACTTCTTGGGAGGACCTTACCACCCGCCGATATGGTTAAAATGCAACGGGTTGGGGGACCTGCATCAGGCGAATTTATCCGCCTCTGCCGTTCAAGTGGGCATCTGCCTATTTGTTGATGAACGGATGATGCCTTTGACGGCACTCAAGAGAAGCGCGATATCGCCGGGGCGGGAAAGGCGGTGGTCGCCGTCGCGGATGAAGGTCAGCACCACGTCGTCGGCGGGAAGATGTTCGACCAGTTTCATCGCATGCGCATGCGGCACGTCGGCGTCTTTCATGCCTTGGAGAATGTGCACTGGGCAGCCGGTTTCGATGATGCCGTCGAGCACCCGGTTCTTTCGGCCGTCCTCGATCAGCGCCCGCGTATAAATGTTCGGTTCCGGGCTGTATTGCGAACGCTCTTCGAAATAGCCACGCTCGGCCAGCGATTTGCGCTCTTTCGCCTTGAGGTTCGGCTCGATCAGCTCCGAGGTGAAATCGGGGGCGGGTGCGATCAGCACCATCCCTTCGAGCTTTGGGCCTTCGAGCGTCACGCCGCCCTGCCGCGCAAGCTCCTGCGCCAGCCTGAGCGCGATCCAGCCGCCCATCGACGAGCCGACGAGGATCACGCGATCGGGCGCGACATGGCGGATGACGGCAAGCGCCTCCTCCAGCCAACGCGAGATCGTGCCGTCGCCGAAGCTGCCGCCGGAAAGCCCGTGGCCGGAATAGTCGAGACGGATGCAGGCGAGCCCAAGCTCCGCCGCCAGCCCGTCGAGTTCCACCGCCTTGGTGCCGCTCATGTCGGAGCGGTAGCCGGACAGCCAGACGAGCGCCGGTGCGCCGTTGCCCGCCTGCGCCGGGCGGACGAGCATGGCGATCTCACGCGCCGCCTCGCCCTCGCCGACCGTCAGGAATTGCGGCTGGGCATTGGACAACTGATCGGACATCGGCGAAACTCCTGTTGTTTTGGCCTATAAAACAGATTCTTGGCAGGCTGACAGCGGGTGATTTTTCCGCTAAAGGATGATATTGACTCCGTTGCAGCGATGACGCGACACGTTTGTGCACCCCTGATTGGGAGCGCGATGCTGCAACGTTCCGAAACAACGCGAGGAGAATACGACCATTCGCAGACCTTTTAAAACCGACGCGCCCGTGAAGGACGGACCGCGCTCGAACCGTGAAATCCGCATTCCCAAAGTTCAGCTGATCGGGGCTGACGGAGAGAATATGGGCGTCGTGCCTACCGACCAGGCCTTGAGAATGGCGGAAGAAGCCGGCCTCGATCTCGTCGAAATTTCCCCCAATGTCGAACCGCCTGTGTGCAAGATCCTCGATCTGGGCAAGCTGAAATATGCCAACCAGAAGAAGGCTGCCGAGGCGCGCAAGAAGCAGAAGATCGTCGAAGTCAAAGAAATCAAGATGCGCCCGAACATCGACACCCATGATTATGAAGTGAAGATGAAGGCGATGGGTCGCTTCTTCGACGAAGGCGACAAGGTCAAGGTGACGCTGAAGTTCCGCGGCCGTGAAATGGCCCACCAGGAACTCGGCATGAAGCTTCTGCAGCAGGTCAAGGCCGATACGATCGAGTTCGCCAAGGTCGAAGCCGAACCCAAGCTCGAAGGCCGCCAGATGATGATGGTGCTGGCGCCGAAGTAAGCGCCAGGCAGTTTTTCGCCCAAGGCCGTCCGCAAGGGCGGCTTTTGTGCTTTCTGCCATTCTGCTTTGGGCCGGGGTATTATTGGACGCGCGAAGATTCCTCCGCGGCCCCGTTGCACTTTCATGACGCTGCGGTTATAAGCGCGCGTCCGAACTGACCGGCAGGGCATGCCGTGGCAGTTTCGAATGCTTGCGGAACGGTTCGTCGCCGATGCCGCAGATCAACAACAAACGCTCCCGCACCTTGTTGCGACGGCCGGAGAACCGGACTTCGCGAGAAGGGCTTTTTTGATAAAGCGCGCAGGGAGGACAGAAGGAGTAGCAAAATGCCCAAGATGAAGACGAAATCCTCTGCCAAGAAGCGGTTCAAGATCACCGCGACCGGCAAGGTCAAGGCTGCCATTGCCGGCAAGCGCCATGGCATGATCAAGCGTACCAACAAGTTCATTCGCGATGCACGTGGCACCATGGTTCTCGCAGAACCGGATGGCCGCAAGGTTATCAAGAATTACCTGCCGAACGGTCTCTGAGACTCGTCCGCGAACGCTAGATTTAAGGAGATCATGACATGGCACGTGTAAAAAGAGGCGTCACCTCTCACGCCAAGCACAAGAAGGTTCTGAAGGCAGCAAAGGGCTTTTACGGCCGCCGCAAGAACACCATCCGTACCGCCAAGGCTGCTGTCGATCGTTCGAAGCAGTACGCCTACCGCGACCGCAAGGTCAACAAGCGCAACTTCCGTGCGCTTTGGATCCAGCGCATCAACGCCGCTGTGCGTGAATTCGGCCTGACCTACGGCCGCTTCATCGACGGCCTGAACAAGGCTGGCATCGAAGTCGATCGCAAGGTTCTCTCCGACATGGCGATCCACGAGCCGGAAGCATTCGGCGCGCTGGTCAGCGCTGCCAAGAAGGCTCTTGAATACCTCAAGGAAGCCGGCACGGCGAACGAGTTTGAAGGCGCGGTCCGTTGAGCCGCGCGCGTTCGTAAGAACGCGCAAAAGCTGGCTCAACTGCTTTAAGTGGCGCATGTACCTTTCGAGCGGGCGCGCCCGCACGGGACATGCGCTACCAGCGCTTCCCAAGCTTTTGAATTTATGATTTTGGGAAACCCGCGCTGGTTTGGGCTAGCGCGGGTTTTTCTTTCTTTATATTCCTGGCGCCGGCCGGCGCCGGCTGCCTCCCGATCGCCCGCCTGATACTGGACGGAAAGAAGTGACAATGTCAGATATCGACCAGCTCAACACATCGCTGCTCGCAGAAATCGCCGCCGCCGATGACGAAACCGCCCTGGAAGCCGTGCGTGTTTCCGCCCTCGGCAAGAAGGGCTCCGTCTCCGAACTATTGAAGACGCTCGGCGCCATGACGCCGGAGGAGCGCCAGAGCAAGGGTGCTGCGATCAACGTGCTGAAGAACGCGGTGACCGAGGCGCTCACCGCCCGCAAGACGACGCTCCGGCAAGCGGCGATCGATGCGCGGCTGAAGGCCGAAACGGTCGATGTCAGCCTGCCGGTGCGGTCTTCGCCCGCCGAGCGCGGCCGTATCCATCCGATCAGCCAGATCGTCGACGAAATCACCGCGATCTTCGCCGACATGGGCTTCTCGATCGCCGAAGGTCCCGACATCGAGACCGATTATTACAATTTCACCGCGCTGAATTTCCCCGAAGGCCATCCGGCCCGCGAGATGCACGACACCTTCTTCTTCAACCCGGATGAGAATGGCGAGCGCAAGGTCCTGCGCACCCATACGTCGCCGGTGCAGGTGCGCACCATGGAGGCGCAGACGCCGCCGATCCGTATCATCATTCCCGGCAAGACCTACCGCCAGGACTCGGACGCCACGCATTCGCCGATGTTCCACCAGGTCGAAGGCCTGGTCGTCGACAAGAAGGCCAATGTCGCCAACCTCCGGTGGGTGCTGGAAGAATTCTGCAAGACCTTCTTCGAGGTCGATAGCGTGACGATGCGTTTCCGCCCGTCCTTCTTCCCCTTCACCGAGCCCTCTTTCGAGGTCGATATCCAGTGCGACCGCTCCGGCCCGATCGTCAAGTTCGGCGAGGGCACCGACTGGATGGAAATCCTCGGCTGCGGCATGGTCCACCCGAACGTGCTGCGCTACGGCGGGCTCGATCCGGACGAATATCAGGGTTTTGCCTGGGGCATGGGCCTCGACCGCATCGCCATGCTGAAATACGGCATGCCCGACTTGCGCGACTTCTTCAACGCCGACGTCCGCTGGATGACGCATTACGGCTTCCGCCCGCTCGACATGCCGACGCTGTTCGGCGGCCTCAGCGCTTGAACGGAGAATTGGGACGATGAAATTCACGCTCTCCTGGCTGAAAGAGCATCTGGAAACGGATGCCGGCCTCGATGAAATCTGCACGCGCCTCACCGAGATCGGGCTGGAGGTCGAGGATGTCGACGACAAGGCGGCCTTCAAGCCCTTCGTTATCGCCAGGGTCATCTCGGCCGAAAAACATCCCCAGGCCGATCGCCTGAAGGTGCTGATGGTCGATACCGGATCCGGCGCGCCGGTCCAGGTCGTCTGCGGCGCCCCGAATGCGCGCGCCGGTCTTGTTGGCGCCTTCGCAGCGCCCGGAACCTATGTTCCCGGTATCGATGTGACGCTCGCCGTCGGCAATATCCGCGGCGTCGAAAGCCATGGCATGATGTGCTCCGAAAAGGAGCTGCAGATCTCCGACAGTCACGACGGCATTATCGACCTGCCGGACGACGCGCCGGTCGGCCAGAGTTATGCCGCCTATGCGCATCTCGATGATCCGGTCATCGAGATCAACCTGACGCCCAACCGGCCGGACTGCACCTCGATCCACGGCATCGCCCGCGATCTCGCTGCTTCCGGCCTCGGCACGCTGAAGACGCGGCCCGCGCCGTCCTTCGCCGTCGAAGGCGGGACGCCGGTGACGCTGACGCTCGATCTCGATGATCCGAAGCTCTGCCCCGGCTTCGCGCTGCGCCTCGTGCGCGGCGTCCGGAACGGCCCGAGCCCGCGCTGGATGCAGCAGCGGCTGATCGCCATCGGCCTGCGCCCCATCAACGCTCTGGTCGATGTCACCAATTACATGACCTTCGATCAGGGGCGGCCGATCCATGTCTTCGATGCCGCCAAGATCAACGGCAACCTGACCGTCCGCCGCGCTGCCGAAGGCGAGACGGTGCTGGCGCTCGACCAGCGCGAATACAAGCTGTCGCCGAACAACGTCGTCATCTCCGATGAAAACGGCATCGAATCGATCGGCGGCATCATGGGCGGCGAACATTCCGGCTGCGACGAGAACACCGTCGACGTGCTGATTGAATCCGCCCTCTGGGACCCGATGAACATCGCCAAATCAGGCCGCAGCCTCGGCATCATCACCGATGCCCGCTACCGCTTCGAGCGCGGCGCCGATCCGGACTATATGGTCCCCGGCCTCGAACGCACGACGGAACTGGTGCTGGAACTTTGCGGCGGCAAGGCCGCCAAGGCCGAGATCGTCGGCTACCAGGGTTACGAACCGAGGATCGTCGATTTCCCCTATTCGGAGGTCAAGCGCCTGACCGGCCTCGACGTCTCGAATGAGGAAAGCAACACGATTCTGAAGCGCCTCGGCTTCACCGTCTCCGGTTCCGGCGAGCGTGTCTCCGTCGCCGTTCCCTCCTGGCGCCCCGATGTCGACGGCAAGGCCGATCTCGTCGAAGAGGTCATGCGCATCCACGGCGTCGACAATATCAAGCCGGCGCCGCTCGAAAGCCATGCGGCCGTCAACGGCAGGATCCTGACGACGCTGCAGATCCGCACCCGCCTTGCCAAGCGGGCGCTCGCCGCGCGCGGTATGCTCGAAGCCGTCACCTGGTCGTTCATTCCGGAAGACCAGGCGAAGCTCTTCGGTGGTGGTTCGCCGGCCCTCAAGCTTGCCAACCCGATCGCCGCCGAAATGTCGGATATGCGTCCCTCGCTTCTGCCGGGCCTGCTGACCGCAGCCCAGCGCAATGCCGACAAGGGTTACGGCGATGTCGCCCTCTTCGAGGTCTCCGGCACCTATGAGAATGACAGGCCTGAGGGTCAGCGCCGCGTGGCCGGCGGCATTCGCCGCGGCACGGCCTCGCTTGCCGGCGCCGGTCGCGCCTGGTCGAACACCGCCAAGGGCGGCGGCAAGCCGGTCGACGTTTTTGACGCCAAGGCCGATGCACTCGCCGTCATCGAAGCCTGCGGCCTCCCGATGGGCAATATCCAGATCGAGCAGGGTGGGCCGGCATGGTATCATCCCGGCCGCTCCGGCACGATCAAGATGGGGCCGAAAGTCGTGCTCGGCTATTTCGGCGAATTCCATCCGCTGACGCTGGAAGCGCTCGATGTCTCCGGCGCGCTCTGCGGCTTCGAGGTCTATGTCGACGCCATGCCGGACGCCAAGCGCAAGGCGACGCGCACCAAGCCGGCGCTCGAAATGTCACCCTTCCAGGTGGTCCGGCGCGACTTCGCCTTCGTCGTCGACAAGACGGTGGAAGCCGGCGCCATCGTCAAGGCCGCCACAGGCGCCGACCGCAAGCTGGTGACCGGCGTCAACGTCTTCGACATTTTCGAGGGCGCATCGGTTGGCGACGGCAAGAAGTCGGTGGCGATCGAGGTTCAGATCCAGCCGGTCGAGCGCACGCTGACGGATGAGGATTTCGAAGCGCTGACGCAGAAGATCGTCGCCAGTGTTGCGAAATTCACCGGCGGTGTCCTCAGAAGCTGAGCTTCACCCAACGTCGCCAGATAATGGACCGGTCGCGAATAGCGGCCGGTCTTTTCACAGATGCAGATGGTAGAGTTTGCTGACGATCGTCCAGCGGCCGTCGATCTTCAGCAGCGAGAGATAATCGGTAAAGCGCATGCCGGCGAAATCGTCGGTGACCTTGACGCTCGCCGCATCGCCCTCGACATCGACGCTCTGAATGTCCATGTAGGGCTGCGTGCCGGGCGGCGCCGGCTCCTCCTGCAGGATCGCGGCGATGAATTCGTCCCGCGTCAGCCATTCGACCGCATTTTCGTAATGGCCGATGATCGAGCTTTTCGGATGAAAGGCCTTTTTCAAGGCTGCCTCATTGGCGAAGGCCATGCCTTCGACATAGAGATGAACCGTCTGTTCGACTGCCTGCCTGTCCGACATATTTTCATCCCGTTCTCCGAGATGGCCTTAGATAGTTTCGCCAGCCCTGAAGGCAAGCCCGGCCGGTTGCGCCGACCGGGCTTTTCCAGATTCAGATGTTCGTCATCGCAAGCGAGGCGTCCGAATAGCGCTTGCCGGCCACCTGTCCGGCCGGGATGATCTCTTCAAGCCTTGCAAGTTCAGCCGGGCTCAGCACGATATCGGCGGCCGCGGCGTTCTGTTCGAGATGATGAAGCTTGCGGGCGCCGGGGATCGGCACGATGTCGTCGCCCTGGTTCAACACCCAGGCCAGCGCCAGCTGTGCTGCCGTCACGCCTTTCTCAGCGGCCAGCCGCTCGAGCGTCGCGACGAGGGCGGCGTTGGCGTCGAAATTTTCCGCCTGGAAACGCGGCACCTGTCGGCGGAAATCGTCAGCGGCGAGATCCTCCGCCTTGCGGATCGCCCCGGTCAGGAAGCCGCGGCCGAGCGGGCTGTAGGGCACGAAGGCGATGCCGAGTTCGCGGCAGGTGGCAAGAACCTCTTCTTCGGGATCGCGCGTCCAGAGCGAATATTCGCTCTGCAGGGCTGCGATCGGATGGACCGCATGCGCGCGGCGAATGGTGGCGCTGCCGGCTTCCGAAAGACCGAGCGCCCGGACTTTGCCTTCCTTCACCAGTTCTGCCATGACGCCGACCGTCTCCTCGATCGGCACGTTGGGGTCGACCCGGTGCTGGTAGAGGAGGTCGATGGTCTCGATGCCGAGGCGTTTCAGCGAGGCCTCGGCCACCCCACGAACATGCTCGGGGCGGCTGTCGACGCCGGTGATGGCGGCAGTACCCGGCTTGCTGGCATCGATCTTGAAGCCGAATTTGGTGGCGATCACCACGCGGTCGCGGAACGGCTTCAGTGCTTTGCCGAGAAGAACCTCGTTGGTAAAGGGACCATAGACTTCGGCGGTGTCGAAGAAGCTCACGCCGAGATCGATGGCGCGATGCAGTGTCCTGATCGATTCCGCATCGTCGCTGGCGCCATAGGCAAAGCTCATGCCCATGCAGCCAAGGCCGACGGCAGAGACGGTCAGATCGTTTCCGAGTTTCCGGGTTTTCATGATGTGCTCCTTTGAGCTGATTTTGAGCCGCCAGAGCATGATGCCGAAAAGTGTGAGCGGTTTTCGGACGACATCATGCTCTAACTATTTAATTTAGAACAGGATTCAGATTTTAGGCCGCCCGGCCTGAAATCATCCTGTTCTGACTGGTTGCGGTACGAGCAGACCATATCGCTGCGCTATCAATCAGAAAATACATGCAGTTTCTAACAGGTTGTTCTATTATTTCGATCAATGAACAGAACCCAGCTTTCGCAACTCGCCGTTCTCGCCGCCGTCTCGGAGCATCGCAGCTTCCGGGCGGCGGCGAAGGAACTGCTCGTCGCGCCCTCGGCCATCAGCCATGCGATATCGAGCCTCGAGGAAAGTCTGGGGGTGCGGCTTCTGGCGCGCACCACCCGCAGCGTCGCGCCGACGGAGGAGGGTCGGCTGCTGCTTGAAAGACTTCGTCCCGCGCTCGAGGAGATCGATATTGCTCTGGAGGCCGTCCGCGATACGCGCGGCAAGCCGGCCGGAAACCTGCGCATAACAGCGCCGCGCTTCGCCTCCGATCTCCTGCTCGCCCCGCGCCTCGGCGACTTTCTCAACCACTATCCCGATATCACCCTGGAGATCGCCAATGAGGATGGCTTCACCGACATCGTCAAGGAGGGTTTCGATGCCGGTATCCGGCTGGAGGAGAGCCTGGAGGCTGATATGATCGCGGTCAGGGTCTCGCCCGATCTGACGACGGTGATCGCCGCTTCGCCCGAATATTTCGAGCACCATCCGAAGCCGGAGCATCCGCGCGATCTCGTCCGTCATCGCTGCATCAAGCGGCGCTTTACCAACGGCTCGATCTATCGCTGGGAATTCGAAAAGGACGGGCAGGAACTTGTCGTTTCGGTCGACGGGCCGTTGATCGTCAGCGAGGATCGACTGGCCTTGCTTGCGGCGCTGAACGGCGCCGGCCTTGCCTATCTCTTCGACATGCGGGTCAATGCCGAACTGGCGAGCGGCAAGCTTGTGCGGGTGCTGGAGGATTGGTGCGCGCCCTATGCCGGTCCCTTTCTCTATTATCCCACCCGGCGACAGATGCGCCCGGCGCTGCGCGCCTTCATCGATTTCTTCAGATACAGCGCGCAGGATGCGGGCGGCCGGTAAGGAATGGGACCGGGCCGCCCGTTCTCATTAGGGCGCCGTGTGCATCAGGCAGCCTTTGCCTTCTGGTTTGCCGCCGTGGTGGCGAGCTGGGAGAGGGTCTTGTCGGTGGCCGTTTCCTGCTGCAGCGTCTGGTCGAGCAGGCCGACCACCTCCTTGAGGCCGAGCGTCGCGGCCCAGGTCTTCAGCGTGCCGTAACGGGCGATTTCATAATGCTCGACGGCTTGGGCAGCGGAAATCAGGCCGGCATCGAGAGCCGCCGTGCCCTTGAATTCCTCCATGATTTCCTCGCCCTCGGCGATAATGCCCTGGATCGCCTCGCAAGTCTTGCCCTGGGCGCGTTTGCCGATCAGCTCGAAAACCTGCTGCAGGCGTTCGACCTGGCCTTCGGTTTCCTCGCGGTGTTTTTCGAAGCCCTTCTTCAGTTCGGGGGATTGGGCGGCGCGCGTCATCTTCGGCAGGGCGCGCAATATCTGCCGCTCGGCGAAGTAGATGTCCTTGAGCGTGTCGTAGAAGAGATCTTCCAACGTCTTTTCCTTGGCCATTTTCTCGATCCTTGTTTTGGGGAAAACCGCGAATGCGGCGACACATTAAGAAGAGAAGATCGCGTTAATTGTTCCCGATCGATTTCGGGTGGACTGGAAATCGGTGCCGGGCGATGATTCCTGCCGTGGATGCGGAGGAGAATGACGTCATGCGAAAACCGAATTCGATGAAGGGTCTGGAGGATCTTGGCCGCGTGCGGCTGTCGAAAAACTTCTTCCTCCGCGATTTCCTGCATTCCGAAATCGCCGATTTCTATCGCATCCCCAATATCCCCGAGGATCCCGATCTGGCGATCGAGGCGGGCAAGAGGCTCTGCGAGGAATTGCTGGAGCCGCTGGAGGCAACCTTCGGGCGCCTGCATATCCGATCCGGCTATCGCTCGCCCGCGGTCAACAGGTTCGGCAACGAGAACAAGCTGAACTGTTCGACCAATGCGTCCACATCAGCGCATCACATCTGGGATATGAGGGACTTTGACGGCTGCATGGGTGCTGCCGTCTGCATTGCCGTGCCGTGGATGGTCGACCATTACCACGATGAAAGCGACTGGCAGCGGCTCGCCTGGTGGATTCACGACCACCTGCCTTATGCTTCGCTCTGCTTTTTCCCCAAGCTCTGGGCCTTCAATATCCAATGGCACGAACGGCCGAAACGGGTGATCCAGAGTTATGTCAGTCCGCGCGGCATCCTCACCAAACCCGGCATGGCCAATTGGGCAGGCGATCATTCCGAGTGGTATGCTGGTTTTCCATTGCTTACAGCGCCGCGCGTCTTCTCAGACGCGCAAAGGACGCTGTAACACTTTAAATGCTGCATAATTTAATTCTTAAATCGATTTCCGATTTAAGAAATTATGCAGTGAACCTAATGCGATAGCGGATGTGGCCGTCGCTCTCGACATAGCTGTCATAGAGCGCCCGCGCGGTTCTGTTCTGCTCGCTCGTATGCCAATAGAGCCGCGACCAGCCCTTGGCTTTGCAGGTCGAAACCAGATCGTCCATCAGTGCCCGCCCGACGCCCTTGCCGCGCGCATCGGCATCGACGAACAAGTCTTCGAGATAGCAGTCCCTGCCGCGGATCCACGTGCCCTCATGCGTGAGATAGAGCGCAAAGCCCATGATCCGGCCGTCGACCTCGGCGACGCGCATCGCGATTGCCGACGCCGGATCGAAGACCCGCCGCCATGTGGAATCGGTGATATCGGCATCGACCGTGACTTCGTAAAAGGCGAGGTAGGCGGCCCAAAGTTCGCGCCAGCGGGCTTCGTCTTCGGGGCGGGCATCGCGTATCCTAACGGTCATTGGGCTCTTCTCTTTACAGCGCCGCACGTCTTTCAGACGCGCAAAGGACGCTGTAACACCTGAGTTGCTGCATAATTTACCCTTAAATCGATTCCGATTTAACGAATTATGCAGTGGCGCCGGCTTAGTCGAGCAGCGCCATCGCGTCATCGGAAAGCGCAAGTGTCGCCGATTTCGCCAGGCTTTCAAGCTGCGAAAGGCTGGTTGCACTGGCGATCGGCGCCGTCACGCCCTTCTTGCGCAGTAGCCAGGCGAGCGAAATTTCCGCGGGCGCTGCACCGGTCTCGGCCGAAACCTTGTCGAGCGCGGCCAAGATGCGCAGGCCCTTGTCGTCGAGATATTTCGAAACCCGGCCCTCGCGTGCGCGGCCTTCCGTATCGGCCTTGCTGCGGTATTTGCCGGTGAGGAAGCCGGCGGCAAGGCTGAAATAGGTGATGACGCCGATGTCTTCTTCGACGCAGAGATCGGCAAGCGGCCCCTCGAAGCCCGAACGTTCATAGAGATTATATTCCGGCTGCAACACATCGTAACGCGGCAGGCCGGCCCTCTCGGCAGCGTCGAAGGATGCCTGAAGCAGTGTCGCATCATAGTTCGAGCAGCCGATGGCGCGGATCTTGCCCTGCTGCTTCAGCTTGGCAAAGGCGCCGAGCGTTTCCTCATGCGGCGTATCGGCATCCGGCCAGTGCGAGAGATAAAGGTCGATATAATCGGTCTGCAGCCGGCGCAGCGAATCCTCGACCGCCTTCAGGATATAGGTCTCCTTCAGCGTCTTTCCCTGTCCCATGTCGGACCCGACTTTGGTGACGATGACGGCCTTGTCGCGGGAGATCTTTGCCTGGCTTAGCCACCGCCCGATGATCTCTTCGGAATCGCCGCCCTTGTTGCCCGGAACCCAGGCGGAATAGACATCGGCCGTATCGATCGTGTTCAGGCCCGCGTCGAAGAAGGCATCGAGAATGGCGAAGGATGTTTTTTCGTCGGCCGTCCAGCCGAAGACATTGCCGCCGATGACGATCGGCGCGACCGATAGACCTGTTTTTCCAAGCCGGCGCATTTCCATGACGCTCTCCAGAAGTGTGAAGGAATTGAATTCGCGGATACGGCAGAACGCCGCCCTGACCAACTTAGTGCGATCCGCGCATCCGGGAAGGCAAACTTCCGTGATTTCAGGCCGCGCCATTGCGCCGCAGCTAGGGCCTGAATATGGTTCGCGGAAATCAGTTTGGGAGACTTGGATCATGCTGCGTTTCGGTATCATTTCAACGGCGAAGATCGGCCGCGACAATGTCGTTCCGGCGATCCAGGATGCGGAGAATTGCGTCGTCACGGCGATTGCCAGCCGCGATCTCAAGCGTGCGAGGGAGATGGCCGACCGGTTTTCGGTGCCGCATGCCTTCGGCTCCTACGAGGAGATGCTGGCCTCCGACCTCATCGACGCCGTCTACATCCCGCTGCCGACCTCGCAGCATATCGAATGGTCGATCAAGGCGGCAGATGCCGGCAAGCACGTGCTCTGCGAAAAGCCCTTAGCGCTCAAGGCCGGTGATATCGACGATCTGATCGCCGCCCGCGACCGCAACCGGGTGGTGGTCACCGAAGCCTATATGATCACCTATTCGCCGGTCTGGCAGAAGGTGCGCTCGCTGATCGACGAGGGCGCCATCGGTTCGCTCCGGCATGTGCAGGGCGCCTTCACCTATTTTAACCGCGACCCCGCCAACATGCGCAACGTCCCCGAGCTCGGCGGCGGCGGCCTTCCCGATATCGGCGTCTATCCCGTCATGGGCACGCGTTTTTCCACCGGCAAGGAGCCGCTCTGGATCCAGGCGATCACCGAGCGCGACGCGGATTTCGGCACGGATATCTATTCCAGCGTCAAGGCCGATTTCGGCGATTTCGAGCTGAGCTTCTATATCTCGACGCAGATGGCCAACCGCCAGGTCATGGTTTTTCACGGCACCGAAGGTTACATCGAGGTCAAGTCGCCGTTCAACGCCAATCGCTGGGGCCCGGAAGAGATCGAGCTTGCCAACCGCAGCCACACTGAATCGCGCATCTTCCGCTTCCAGGACAGCCGCCAGTACAAGCGGCAGGTCGAGGCCTTCGCCCGGGCGGTGAAGAACGGCAAGGAAGAGATCGTCACGCTCGAAAATTCGAAGCTGAACCAGAAGGTGATCGACGCGATCTACCGGGCCAGCGAGAAGGACGGCTGGGAAGCAGTTTGACCAGGAAGGCTCTAACTATTCGGCGCGGAAGACGAAGCGCGAATAGCCGAAGAAGCTGAAGATCATCGAGGCGATGCTGGCGATCACCATGGCCGCCAGCGGCTGAAGCGCCGGCAGCGACAGCAGCAGCGCGGAATAGAGCCCGTAATTGACCAGCGCTGCCGTCACTCCGACCGAACCGTAGCGGAAACCTTCGGCGGCAAGCGAACGGCCGGTGTGATCGAAGGTGAAGCTCCGATTGAAAGCCCAGGTCGCCGCCATGGCGAAGGCGATCGCGATGAGCCGCGCCAGAAACGGCCCGAGCGGCGTCAGATGGAGCAGCGCCGACAGGATGCCGGCATCGACCAGAAAGCCGATGCCGCCGGCAATGGCGAAGCGGATGAGCTTTCTCATGCCGCATCCGCCTTGCCGGGACGCGCCGCGCGCGATACCGGCCCTGCGTCGCTGAGCGGCGCCTTCAACGCGCTTGGCCTCTCCAGGCCCATATAGTGGATACGGAGCTGTTCGGCGCGGGCGCGCGCAACGGAATCCAGGATGACGCCGGCGGTGAACAGCATGAAGGAGATCATCATCAGCGCCGTCGACAGCACCCAGGTCGGCATGCGGCTGACGAGACCCGTTTCGAAATATTCCGCCAGCACCGGCGCCATGAAGCCGAGGCTCGCCAGCATGAAGGTGGCGCTGATCGCGCTGAAAAAGGCGAAGGGCCGGGTTTCCTTCATCAGCATCGCGAACATCCAGAGGATCTTGGCGCCGTCGCGGAACGTCGAAAGCTTGGAGTGCGAGCCTTCCGGGCGGCGGCCATAGTCGAGCTCCAGTTCGCTGACCGGCAGCTTCAGCCGGGAGGCATGCACCGACATTTCGGTTTCGATCTCGAAGCCGCCCGATACCGCCGGGAAGCTCTTGACGAAGCGGCGCGAAAACGCGCGGTAGCCGGAAAAGATATCGGTGAAATCGGGGCCGAAGATCATCCGGTAAAGCAGGTTGAAAAGCCGGTTGCCGAGCGCATGGCCATGACGGCCGGCATCGGCGTGCACGCCGCGCCTTGTGCCGACCACCATGTCGGCGCGCTCGGTCAGCAGCGTGCGCACCAGTTCTTCGGCATCCTCGGGCGCGTAGGTGCCGTCGCCATCGGCGATGATGTAGATGTCGGCGTCGATATCGGCAAACATGCGGCGCACGACATGGCCCTTGCCCTGGCGCCGTTCGCGCACGACATGCGCGCCGGCAAGCATCGCCTGCAGCGCGGTGCCGTCGGTGGAATTGTTGTCGTAGACATGGATCGCAGCATCGGGCAGCGTCGCCCGGAAACCCTGGACGACAGGGCCGATCGTCGCCGCTTCATTATAGCAGGGAAGCAGGACGGCAATATTCAGATTGTCGGTACGCGATCGGGCCATGACTCTACTCGTTACACTGAAAGCCGCGCTCAGCCTAAATCATGCGCCGTTAATAAGACCCTATGACGCAGGCAAAATCAGCGGCTGCCACAAACGGCTTTACACTTTCTTGATCGGCGGCGGCTAAAGTTCGGGTATCGAAACGAACCGCTAACCACGATGAACGCTGTGCAGCCGATCACCCATGCATCATCCGCGATCGACGCCCCTCGGGGCGGGCTACGCGACCTGCTGACGCGTCTCTGGCCAACCGTCATCGCCTATAGCGTCATCCTTGCCGCCGCCATCCTCATCACCAAGCTTTCCGGTGCCACCGATTACGTCGGCCCCGACAATGACGACGGAATGCGTCTCGTCGAGGTTCGCGATTTTCTGGCCGGGCAGGGCTGGTTCGATCTGATGCAATACCGTCTCGGCCTCGACGGCGGCACGCTGATGCACTGGTCGCGGCTGATCGATCTGCCGATCGCCTCGCTGATCTGGTTCTTCGGCCTGTTTGTACCCCATGAGGCGGCCGAGGCGCTGGCGCTCGGCGTCTGGCCGGTATCGCTCATCCTGCCTGCCATGCTCGCCATGGCGATGGCCGGTCGGCGCATCGGCGGCGTTGCCGCCATGCACATCAGTCTCGGCTTGACCGGTCTTGCGATCTACACCGGAAACCGTTTCGCGCCGGGCGCCATCGATCATCACAATGCACAGCTGGCGTTGGTCGCGACGATGATCGCGATGCTGCTGGATCCGGAGCGTCGCGCCTGGAGTTATGCGGTTGCCGGCATCGCGGCAGCGGTCGCCATTGCCATCGGCGCCGAGACGACACCTTTCGTCGCCGCCGTCTGCCTGACCATTGCCCTGCTCTGGGCATGGGAGGGCGAAGATTTCGCTGCCGCCGCGAAGGTCTTCGGGCTGGCGCTGGCGATTGCGATCAGCATCCTCTTCTTCGCAACGGTGCCGCCTCGGCTTTATTCGATGGTCACCTGCGACAATCTCTCGCTCGGCTATTACAGCCTGGCGGCGATCGGCGGCGGACTGCTGCTGTTTTCGGCGGTTTTCGCGAGCCGCCTGCGCCGGCCCTTGCGCTTTGCCGCGCTCGCCGTCGTCGCCGCCGGGGTTCTCGGTTCGGCGGTCGTGATCGCACCGCAATGCTTGAGCGATCCGCTGGCCGGTCTGGATCCGATGCTGGTCGAGCTCTGGCTGAGGAATGTTTCGGAAGCGCAGTCGGTTTTCGTTCTCGGGCGCACCGATCCCTTCTCGATCGGTGGCTTCTATGCGGCCGGCCTGTTCGGCATCGCCGTCTGCATCTTCCGCGTCGTTCAGCGTGACCGCGTGCAGATCCACCTGATCCTGCTCTTCCTGCTGATGACGAGCTGGGCAATCGCACTGGTCCAGGTGCGGGGTTCCACCTTCTCGAACCTGATCTCGATCCTGCCGCTTGCCCTGTTGATTATAGATGTGCGCCGCATTTCCAACGGCGACAGCGAGAATGTCGCAGCCGCCTTCGTCTATATCGTCACTGTGCTCGCCAGTGCTCCGGCCGCTTGGGCCGTCGGCGGCGGATTTGTCTCGCTGCAGATGGGGAACGCTGCACAGAAAAAGGCGGCAGAGCCGGCAAAGAAGATTTCCTGCACATCGCAAGCGGCGCTGGCGCCGCTGGCCGGGCTTCCGGCCGGACTGGTCTCCGCGCCGTCGGAAATGGGGGTGCCGATCCTGCGCTTCACCAGCAACCGGGTTCTCTCCGCGCCGTATCATCGCAATCAGGGCGGCATGCTGACGGAGCTGCATATCGGCATGGCCGAGCCGCAGGAGGCGGAAGCTTTCCTGAAGGGGACCGGGGTGATGGTGCTTGCCTTCTGCCCTGGCGACCTGCAGACGCGCGAGATCGCCAAGCTGAAGCCGGATGGGCTATATGCGCAGCTCGGCAAGGGGAATATTCCGCCCTATCTGGAACCGCTTCCGAAGGCGGCGGACGTGGGCGTGCAGTTCTTTCGCTATCGGCCGACGAATTGACGCCGGCTAATTTCAGGATGGAATAAAGCATGTCGCGCAAAACTATGCGGCGGTTTGACGATAACGGCATGCATTGAAGATGAGGACCTAAAGCGCGAGGAGCGATCTGAAAGATCGCGACGCGCTTTCAGTGTGTGGCACGCGTGGCGCGACGTAGGCGCTGATTGGCATAGAGCCCGATCACGAAAAGCATAAGGCCGCCATTATAGCCGAGCACGGCATAGACGAATGCCAGAATGGACACCGGGCCGGCCGAGGTTATCGCCGCCAGCGCGAAAGTCATTCCGATCAACGCCGCGACCAACGCGATCACGCCAGCCGAGCGCATTTGCCCGGCGCTGATGCCCAATGCTGCTGCTGTGAGAATAATCATTTCAGCACCTTCCCAGAGATAACGAGGGGAAGCATAGGAAGCGCCAACTAACAAAGATTTACCGGCGGTCCTCGCCGAAAAGCCTTTGTATTGCGGTGGTTAGCTATCCCTTTCGGGTAAAACGCATATTCTAACTATCCGTTCCGCAACAAAACATATTTACTCGATTTTGTTGTTTATTCGCCCGGCTGCAACGAGTGCCTGTGCAGGATGCGTTGAGATGAGCGTGCTGATGCAATGGCGACGAACCCCTCGCGCGACCTATCTCAATGGCCGGGAAAACCGATCCCGATGCCAGTGCCGATCTTTCCGTTTGCCGCCGTTGGACATAGAAAGAGGGGATGAGCAACGTCTTTGACGGCGATTCGCCGACCAACCTTGCCGAATATTCTGTTTCGGAACTTTCCGGCTCGATAAAGCGCACCGTCGAAACGGCTTTCGACCAGGTTCGCGTGCGCGGCGAAATATCAGGCTATCGCGGGCCGCACTCCTCAGGCCACGCCTATTTCGCGCTGAAGGACGACCGCGCCCGCATCGACGCCGTCATCTGGAAGGGCACGTTTTCGCGCCTGAAGTTCCGCCCGGAAGAGGGCATGGAAGTCATCGCCACCGGCAAGGTCACCACCTTTCCGGGCTCCTCGAAATATCAGATCGTCATCGAGACGCTGGAGCCGGCCGGCGCCGGCGCGCTGATGGCGCTGATCGAGGAGCGCAAGCGCAAGCTCGGCGCCGAGGGCCTGTTCGATGCCGCCCGCAAGAAGCGGCTGCCCTTCATGCCCGGCGTGATCGGCGTCGTCACCTCGCCGACTGGTGCCGTGATCCGCGATATTCTTCACCGCATCTCCGATCGTTTTCCCGTGCATGTCCTCGTCTGGCCGGTGAAGGTGCAGGGCGAGGGGTCTGGTGAGGAGGTGGCAAACGCCATCCGCGGCTTCAACGCGCTGGAGCCGGCCGGCACCATTCTGCGCCCGGATGTGCTGATTGTCGCGCGCGGCGGCGGCAGCCTGGAAGATCTCTGGAGCTTCAACGACGAAATCGTCGTGCGTGCCGCCGCCGAAAGCGAAATACCGCTGATCTCGGCCGTCGGGCACGAAACCGACTGGACGCTGATCGACTATGCCGCCGATGTCCGTGCTCCAACGCCGACCGGGGCCGCGGAAATGGCGGTGCCCGTCAAGGCGGAGCTCGAGGCGCAGGCCGCCGCTCTTGCCGCGCGCCTGCAGGGCTACATGAACCGGCAGATGGATCAGCGCCGCCAGTCGGTGCGTGCTCTGATGCGGGCATTGCCGTCGCTCGATCAGCTTCTCGCCTTGCCGCGCCGCCGTTTCGACGAGGCGGCAGCCGGCCTCGGCCGCGGGCTGGAGCTCAATACCATCAACAAGCGCCGCGGCTTCGAGCGCGTCGCCGCGCATCTGCGCCCCGATCTCCTCGCCGGCCGCATCGCCGAGCGCCGCCAGACGCTGAACGAGCGCATGACCCGGGCCGAGCGTATGGTCGAGCGGCTGGTCGACCGCTCGAAATCGCGCGTCGACCGCGCCGAAGCCATCCTCGCTTCGCTGCCGACTCGGCTGAAGACCCAGACCGAGCGCGGCCGTGAACGCCTTGGCAATCTTTCGCGCCATGCCGATACGGCGATCCGCCACCAGCTGACCCGCGCGCGTGCCGAACTTTCCGCGCAGGACCGCGTGCTGCAGTCACTCTCCTATAAGAATGTGCTGAAGCGCGGTTATGCCGTCATTCGCGATGAGGATAACAGGCCGGTCTCGCAGGCCGCTCACCTCTCCGCCGGTATGGGCATCGCCATCGAATTCGCCGACGGCCGTGTCGGCGCCATGACCACGGAAGGCGGCACACCGCCGGCCGGTGCCAGGAAGCGCAACGCGAAACCCGCCGAACCACCGAAGCAGGGAAGCCTGTTCTGACGATGCGGATCCTGCTGGTGCTTGCCCATCCGCTGGAGGACAGTTTCGCCGCTGCCGTGGCAAGGACCGCACGCGAAGCGCTGGAAGCCTCCGGCCATGTTGTCGATCTGCTCGATCTCTATGCCGAGAATTTCGATCCGCGTCTTTCGAAGGCTGAGCGCGGCGGCTATTTCGACCAGCCCTATGACACCTCAGCCGTAGCCGATATCGTTGCCCGCCTGAATGCTGCCGATGGCCTCATTCTCGTCTTTCCGCAATGGTGGTTCAATTTCCCCGCCATCCTCAAGGGTTTCTTCGACCGTGTCTTCGCCCCCGGCGTTGCCTTCAGCCATGATATTGCCGGCGGCCGTATCGTGCCGCAGCTGACCAATATCAGGCTGCTCTATGCGCTGACGACGACAGGCTCTCCCTGGTGGCTGGTACGTCTCTATATGGGCGATCCGGTGCGCCGGCTCTTGAAGCGCGGCATTGCCGCCTTCTGCTCGAAGGGATTGAATTTCCGCATGCTCAGCCTGCACGACATGGACCGGGCCACCGATGCAAAACGCAGGGCGCATCTCGATCGCGTGCATAAGCTGCTATCGGCAATTCGATAGGCGCTATTCGAAGTCAGCAAGAAACTTGCGCAGCAGCCTGTCGAGTTCCGCCTTGTCGGCGGCGCTCAGATTTTTCGACAGCCGGTGCTGATTGGCGACATGCGCATCGACGGCGGTCTCCACCGTCGCAAGCCCTTTTTCCGTCAGCGCGATGAGCACGCTCCTGCGATCCTGCGGATTGAGGATACGTTCGACGTAGCCCGCCTTCTCCAGCTGGTCGATGCGGTTCGTCATCGTGCCGGAGCTGACCATGGTCATCTCCAGAAGCTCCCCCGGCGAAAGCCGGTGGGGCGCACCGGCGCGGCGCAGCGTCGCCAGCACGTCGAAAGCGGAGGACGAAAGCCCCTGCTTCATGAGCACGGTCTCCACTTCGCGGCCGAGATGGGTACTCAGGCGTTTGAGGCGCCCGAGGATGCCCATCGGTTCGACGTCGAGATCCGGCCGTTCGCGCCGCCATTGCGCCAGGATTTTGTCGACATGGTCCATCTTGCCGTCTTCGCACATGCTCCACCGATATCATTCATTATCTTGACGTCAAGATAAGACAGTGTAGGATGAATTTATCTTGAAATAGAGATTCTTGATATGAAGACAAATTCACGCTATGTCGCCGATCTTATGGCAACCGCGCTCGCACCCGCCATCTGGGGAAGCACCTATATCGTCACCACCGCTTTCCTGCCGGCCGGATATCCGCTGACGGTTGCGATGCTGCGTGCACTGCCGGCCGGCCTGCTGCTTCTCTTCCTGGTCAGAAAGCTGCCTTTCGGCATCTGGTGGGGAAGGGCTTTCGTTCTCGGCGCGCTGAATTTCTCGTTCTTTTGGGCGATGCTCTTCGTCTCGGCCTACAGGCTGCCGGGCGGCGTTGCCGCAACGGTCGGCGCCGTGCAGCCGCTGATCGTCATCGCTTTGTCGCGGCTTTTTCTCGGCAACCCGATCCGGCCGTTTGCCGTGCTGGCCGGTCTCGTCGGCATGGCCGGCGTCGGACTGCTGGTGCTTACACCGAAGGCGGGGCTCGATCCGATCGGTGTCGCTGCTGGTCTCGCCGGCGCGGTCTCGATGGCCTTCGGCACGGTGCTGACGCGCCGCTGGGCGCCGCCGGTCTCAAACCTCACCTTCACCGCCTGGCAATTGACGGCGGGCGGCATGCTGCTCGTGCCTTTTGCCTTTTTCTTGGAACCGGCGCTGCCGATCCCGACCGCTGCAAACATCGCCGGCATTGCCTACCTCGGGCTGATCGGCGCAGCCTTCACCTATCTGCTCTGGTTCCGTGGCCTGTCGCGCATCGAGCCCTCGGCGGTTGCCTCGCTTGGCTTCCTGAGTCCGCTGGTCGCGACCCTGCTCGGCTGGCTGGCGCTCGGCCAGAGCCTGACGCCAGTGCAAATCGGCGGTTTCGCCATGGTGCTTGCCAGCGTCTGGCTCAGTCGGCCCACGGCGCCGCCGCTCAGGCCCATTCGCCCTGCCGCATCACCGGAACCCGTGAACCATCCGGCTTGATGCCGTCGATATCGACCTTATCGGAGCCGATCATCCAGTCGATATGGATCAGGCTGGAATTTCCGCCCTGTGCCTTGATCTGCTCCTGGCTCAGTGTCGCACCATCGAGGAAGCATTTGGAATAGCACTGGCCGAGGGCGATGTGGCACGAGGCGTTTTCGTCGAACAGCGTATTGTAGAACAGGATGCCGCTGGCCGAGATCGGCGAGGAATGTGGCACCAGCGCCACTTCGCCGAGCCGGCGGGCGCCCTCGTCGGTATCGAGCACCTTGTTCAAGACCTCTTCGCCGCGCGAGGCCTTGGCCTCGACAATGCGCCCGCCCTCGAAGCGCACCTGGATATTGTCGATCAGCGTGCCCTGGTGCGAAAGCGGTTTGGTGCTCGACACATGGCCTTCGACGCGCAGCGCATGCGGCGTGGTGAAGACTTCCTCGGTCGGGATATTCGGATTGCAGGTAATGCCGTTCTTGGCAGTGGAAGCGCCGCCATGCCATTCATGCCCGTCGGCAAGGCCGATAGTCAGGTCGGTGCCCGGTCCCTGGAAATGCAGCGAGGCGAAGCGCTCGCCGTTCAGCCAGGCGCTGCGCTTGGCAAGATTGGCATTGTGTTCGGTCCAGGCGGCGACGGGATCGTGCAAATCGACGCGCGAGGCGGCAAAGATCGCCTTGGCGAGCTTGGCGATCGCAATCGGTTCCGGATCGTCGGGGAAGACAACCTTGGCCCAGGAGGGGTTCGGGTAGGAGACGATGTTCCAGTTGATGTCGAAATTGGAGATCTTCTCCAGCGCCGGCTTGTAGGCGGTGGAGTTGGCGCGATTGGCGCGGCCGACCTTGCCGGCATCCTGTTCGGACAGCAGCATCGGATTGTCGCCGGCGACCGCGAGCCGGGCAGCCCCATTGGCATAGGCCTTGGCCATGCCCTCGTAGAGCCAGCCGGAGGCGCGGTCGAAGCTCTCGTCGCTGCCATATTGATAGCGCGCCAGCGTCGTTTCCTCGTCGGAATAGAAGGCGGAGACCAGTCCGGCGCCGGCCAGATAGGCATGTTTGGTGATCAGGCGGACGAGCGGCAGCGCCACGACAGGCGCGGTAATCACCAAGTCCTGACCCTTTTGCAGCTGCAGCCCGACCTTGACGGCGACTTCCGCAAGCTTTTCCAGCTTGACGGGATCAACGGTGTTCTGGCTCTGGGGCATGAAAGTCATCGTTCAACCTGCCTTCTGTCATCGACGATGTGAGGCTGGAAGACTTAGACCCGTTTGCGGCGAAAATGAAGCGCGCCGCTGCCGAATTGCAGCGGCCGGATTATGTCTGGCCGGTTGCTGCGCTTTAAGCCGCGGCAGGCAACTTGAGCAGGATCGAGCTATGCTTCTCGAGGAATTCGGTCAGCCGTTGCGAATAATCTGCGCCAACGGCGGCCTTGACGCTTGCCCGCTCGGAGAGAGCCTTGCGCCAACGCTTTACACGCTCAAGCCCTTCGAAGATGTCGCTGTCGCCGAGCGTGTCGAAGAGATCGAAATACCGAAGGACCGGCGCAAAGACAGCGTCGACGAGGCTGAAGTCGTTGCCGGTGAAATACGGCCCATCCGTCAGCACGTTCTCGAGCGTCGCGAATTTGGAGATAAGCGACTTGCGCTTGGCCTCGAGTTGCGCGGCATCCTGCGCCGTCTCGTAACCCCAGAGATCGGAAAGCACGGAGGAACCGAATTCCATCCAGCCGCGATGGCGGGCACGCGTCAGCGCATCTTTCGGATGCAGCGCCACACCTGGCTGCGTTTCCTCCAGATATTCGCAGATGACGCTGCTTTCGAACAGCACCGCCTCGCTGCCATCCTCCTCCTCGATCCGCAGCAGCGGCACCTTGCCGAGCGGCGAGATCTTCAGGAACCAGTCGGGCTTGTCGGCAAGATCGATGTTGATGCGCTCGAAGGGCACGCCCTTTTCGAGCAGCGCGATCGCGGCGCGCTGCACATAGGGGCAGAGATGATGGCTGACGAGGGTAAGCTTGCTCATGGCGGTCTCCTTGACAAGGCTGATAGATGTAGATGCATCTAATGTCGCTTGCGGCGGAATTCAAGATAGATGTAATTACATTTATGTCTGAAGAAACGCCGAAGCCGAGCGAAGCGGTCACCACTGCCTGGACGAGCATCATGCGCGCCCGCGAGCGGTTGCTTGGTGCGATCGAAGCCGAGCTGAAAGCGGCCGGCATGCCGCCGCTTGCCTGGTATGATGTGCTTTGGGAATTGGCGCGCTCGCGAGATGGCAAGCTGCGCCCCTACGAGATCGAAGCTCAGACATTGCTGACGCAGTATAATCTTTCCCGGCTGATCGATCGGTTGGAAAAAGAGGGCTTGGTCCGGCGCGAGGCCTTCGCTGAAGATGGGCGCGGCCGCTGGGTGGTGATCACAGATGCCGGCCGAAAGCTTCGCGAGCGCATGTGGACCGTCTATGCCAGATCGATCGAGACCCATATCGGCTGCAAGCTTGCTGAAAACGAGGCGAAGGGGATCGCCGGCCTGCTCGACCGCTTCCTCTAGATTCAACAGCATGATGTCGTCCGAAAACCGCTCACGCTTTTCGGTATCATGCTCCGATCAGGCAATCAGCGGCACGGCGACAGCCTTCAGCGCCTTCAACGCATCCTTTGGATCGAGCCGCACCTGCAGCCCGCGCTGCCCGCCATTGATATAGACGAGCGGTTCGCCAAGCGCGGCTTCCTCGATCGCCGTCGGCACGGTCTTCTTCTGGCCGAAAGGGCTGATGCCGCCGACATGATAGCCCGTCAGCCGTTCGGCATCGGCAGGCTTCATCATGTTGGCCGATTTGCCGTGAAAGGCGCTCGCCAGCTTCTTCATGCTGACCTCGCTGTCCGACGGCACGATGACGCAGACCGGTTTGCCGTCCACCTCCGCCATCAGCGTCTTCAGCACTCGATGCGGCGCCTCGCCGAGCGCTTCGGCCGCCTGCAGCCCGACGCGCTCGCCATTGGGGTCGTAGTCATAGGCTTGAACGGTGAAGGCGATGCCCGCCTGCGAAAGAACCTGTGTCGCGCGCGTGGTCTTGGACATCTCTTTCCCTCGTGAGTTCACTCGGCCCCCTGTCAGCCGCCGAAGGTACCGGCGTAAATCTCCGGCTTGAAGCCGACCAGCAATTTCCCGTTTGCCTCCAGCACCGGCCGCTTGATCATCGACGGTTGGTCGAGCATCAGGGCGATCGCTTTCTCCCGGGTCAGGTTCTCGCGCTCCGCATCGGGCAATTTGCGGAAGGTGGTGCCGGCGCGATTGAGCACGGTGTCGAGGCCGGCCTCGTCGATCCAGGCTTCGAGATGGGCGCGATCGATTCCCAGCGCCTTGTAATCGTGAAATTCATAGGCGACGCGGTGTTCTTCCAGCCAGCTGCGCGCCTTCTTCATCGTGTCGCAATTCTTGATGCCATAGATGGTGACGGCCATGCCCGATCGATCTCCCCGTGATGACAGCGAGATAACATGCACGAGGGCCGGCGCAAACGCCGTGCGACGTTTTATCCCCCGAGCGCGTCGACGATCAAGGCAGACAAAGCCGGCCTGTGGCTCAATTCTCAAGCGTGCCTGCCTTGCGCGAAGCCTTGCTGGGTTCGTCGCAGGCGATCTTCATCAGGTCGCCGCGCCGTCTCACCAGCCGGTCGGATGTTCGTGTCAGGATCAGCCCATCCTGCGGCGCGGTAAGCTCGATGCTGCCGCCCGGCTGCCCTGGCCGGGTAACGATCGTCACTAGGCGGTCGCCTTCCGCAATCCTCTCGCCGATATTGCGATGAAAGAGCACGGCACCGCCTTCCGGAGCGCGGATGATGTCGACATTGTCGAGCGGCACGGCCGGACCGGAAAATGCCGTTGCCGCCGGCCTTTCGTCACTGACGATCCCCCGTGCCGCAAGGAAGTGCCAGAGCCCGTCGGCGTCCCTTTTCGCCAATACCGGATCGACGTCGCGTTTGCCGCGCAGCTCGACGGTGACGGAGAGTTTGCCGGGCAGCCGGGATTGGCGCTCACTTGGAACTTCATACTTCCATGCAAAGCCGACGGCCTCCTCGAAGGCCGAGCTTTCGCCATCCGAAAGCAGCACGGCCTCCATGTCGAGTGAAGCGGCAAGATCGGCCGCCTCCGGCCAGAAGGCCTCGTCGATATAGGCATATTGCAGCGATTCATCGTCGCAATGCAGGTCGAGCACGAGATCGGCCCCGAGCGCCAAATGCAGCAACTGTCGCTTCAATCTGTCGGTAGCCGGATAATCATCGAGGTCTTCGATCAGCGTCGGACGATCGGCAAGGGAGATCAGCGGAAAGTCCCGGTTGAAATTCGTGCGCGAGCCCAAGTCGAAACGGCCCTGCAGCGCGCCGAAATGCGATTGCGCCGCACCGATCGGATTGGCCTGCGGCACGATGGTGATGTCGCCGGCGATCCCGCCTTGGCTTTCCGCCTGCCGCAGCCTCTCGCAGAGGAAATGCACCAGCACCGTTCCCGGCAGCTCGCCGGCGTGCAGTGCCGCCTGGATATAGGTCTTTGGCGCCTTCGGATCGCCGCCCTTAAAGCGCAGCACCGGCAGCCGCCACTCCGCTCCCGGCGTATCTCCGGGGATGATGATCTCTGAAACGTCCATGCTGATCTCGCTTCCCTTGCAATACCTGAACGAGCTTTATGCGCAGAAGCTGGGCAAGCGCAAGCCGCGGCCAAGGGCGTCAGCCTGCCTTAACCGAGCAGTGGCCAGCGATCGATAATCCGATGTTCGGTTTCTCCAATCAGGCTCTCGATGAGCAGGAATTCGGACGCCGTCCACGAAACCGACCTGCTGAGGCTCGTTGGCGGCACGCCTTGCGGTCGGAGAGAGGCGGGTCGACTGTATGTTCGGTCGACAGCGCAATAGCGGATCGCCATTTTTCCTGAAAGCCCGGCACGCGCAAGAAACGGGTTGAAACAGCGCCCGTCTCATACGATTTTGAGGGTCATCGAAAACGCGGAGGCTGTGTCATGACTGAGACAACGCACCACTATCTCATCTTCGAAACCGCGGGCGGTTTCTGCGGCATCGCCTGGAGCGACGCCGGCATCACCCGCTTCCAACTGCCGACCAAATCAGCGGAAGCGACCGAACGGCTGCTGCTGCGCCGCCTGCCGGATGCCGAACCCGGCGTGCCGACGCCCGCTGTGCTCGAGACGGTCGCCGCCGTGAAGCGTTATTTCCAGGGTGAGGAGACGGATTTTTCCGGCGTCGAACTCGACCTTGCCGGCCAGGATGCCTTCTTCCGGGATATTTATGCGGCGGCAAGGCGTGTCGGCTGGGGCCGCACCACCACTTACGGCGCGCTGGCCAAGGAGCTCGGTGTTGGGCCGGAAGCCGCCCGCGACGTTGGCCAGGCGATGGCGAAGAACCCGGTCGCTCTGATCATTCCCTGCCACCGGGTGCTTGCAGCCGGCGGCAAGATCGGCGGCTTCTCCGCGCCCGGCGGTTCGTCATCGAAGGCCCGGATGCTGGAACTCGAAGGCGTCAACCTTGCCCCGCCGCCGCCTGCCCAGCAGTCGCTGGGGTTTTAGGCGGCGGAGGCTTTTTCGTTTTCCGCAATTTCGGATGCAAAACCGCTCTACACTTTTGCTGGAATTGCTTTGGCAGGGTCTCAGCCGATCAATGCGGGCTGGCTGTCGGCCGGATGATGATCTCGCTGACATCGACGTCGTCAGGCTGGCTGACGGCGTAGAGGATCGAATTGGCGATGGCCTCGGGGCTGATGGTGATCGCCCTGAAAGCCTTCATGGCGTCCCGCGCGGTCGGATCGGTGATCGTCTCGGCCAGTTCCGATGTCGTCGTGCCAGGAGAGATGACGGTCACGCGGATACGATCGGTCTCCTGCCGCAATCCGTCCGAGATTGCACGCACCGCGAATTTCGTCGCGCAATAGACGGCGGCCGTCGGCGAGACGCTGTGGCCGCCGATCGAAGACAGGTTGATGATCTGCCCTGATCCCTGCGCCTTCATGATCGGAAGCGCCGCCGCGATACCATAGAGAACGCCCTTGATGTTGATGTCGACCATCCGGTCCCATTCGTCGACCTTGAGAGCCTCGAGCGGCGACAGCGGCATGACGCCGGCATTGTTGACGATGACGTCCAGCCGGCCGAATTCGGACCTGGCAAAGCCTGCGAATGCCCCACCTGGGAGCGATCGGTGACGTCAACCTGTCGCAGGCGCACCGACCCGCCCTTTGCGGCGATTTCGCCGGCGAGTTCCGCCAGGCGCTCGGTGCGGTGGGCGCCGATCACGACATGGGCGCCTGCGGCAGCCAGCACCTTTGCCGCCGCCTCTCCGATGCCGCTGCTGGCTCCGGTGATGGCAATGACTTTCCCTTCGATATCAGACACTTCAAGCTCCATTATACGCCGCTCGCCTGGCGATGCGGCTGAGGTTTCTTGGCGTTCAGCTCGGGAAATCGGCGCTGAGCGTCGTCTCCGCCCAGGCGTCGAAGTTTGCGCGCAGCGCGTCCAGCCGTTCGCGGGCGATTTTCAGGGCAGGTGCGCCGAGCAGCAGGCGCAGCGGCGGTTCGTCCGCTTCGAACGCCGATATGATCGCGGTTGCCGCGCGCGTGGGATCGCCCGGCTGGTTGCCGGAGATCGCGCGGGTGGCCTGGCGCCGCTTGCCGGATGTTTCCGCATAGTCTTCGATGATCGTGCTGGATTCGACCATCGACCGGCCGGCCCAATCCGTGCGGAAGGCGCCGGGTTCGAGGATCGTCACATCGATGCCGAGCGGTTTGACCTCATGGAAAAGCGATTCCGACAAGCCTTCGACCGCGAACTTGGTGGCGTGGTAGTAGCCGGTTGCAGCAAAGGCGACGAGCCCGCCAAGCGAGGACACGTTGAAGATATGCCCTTGCCGGCGTGAACGCATGCCCGGCAGAACCTGCTTGGTGACATCGATCAGTCCGAAGACATTGGTCTCGAACTGGGCGCGTATCTCGGCATCATCGCCCTCTTCGATCGCCGAGAGGTAGCCGTAGCCGGCATTGTTGACGAGGACGTCGATCGCACCGAAATGCGTTTCGGCGTCACGAGCCGCGCCGGCGATGGAGTTGCTGTCCGTCACATCGAGTGCAAGGGCAAGCGCGCGGTCCCCGTGCTCTGCCGTGAGATCTGCCAGTGTCTCGGGTCTGCGGGCCGTCATGGCGGCGCGCCAGCCACGGGCCAGAACGGCTTCGGCGAGTGCCCGGCCGAGGCCGGACGATGCGCCGGTGATGAACCAGATGGGTGTTGGGGAAGACATGACCGTCATCCTTTCCGGCCGGCAAACGCGGCCTTATCCTTGGTGATGTTGCCTTTCAGGCGGTGCGTCACTTGCGGCGAAGCACCATGCCGCCGTGATGGAGGGTATTGCCGTCGACGAAATCGCCGTCGGCCGTGAAGCCCGTGTCATCCCAATATTCGATGTGGCTTCCGGTGACGTCGTAACGTCCCTGGTAGGCGCTTTCCCGGCTGCCACGGGCTTCGTCGTAACGGCCATTGGCCAGAAGTTCGTGGCGGACACGGCCATCATCCGTAACCCACATGCCGACATAGGGATGTTGCTGCATAGTGTTCTCGCTTGTTTGTTGCTGCTGAGTTTCTCGGTCGTTCACGGCATCGGCATCGGCATCGGCATCGGCAGCGGACGAACTGATCGCCGTGCCAGCCAGGGTGACCGCCGTGAAAAACTGCAGGACCGGGTTTTTGAAAATCCTTCGCATTGCCTTGCCTTTCGAAGAAGATCTGCCGATGAGTGGGTCTTGGCGTTGACCTCGACCTGAAAGATAGCGTGCCGATCCCCGGCGATTAAGTTGCCAATCCAGGATGCCTTGGTTAGAAATGCTAACCAATGGTCGACGATCTCGAAGGCATTTCAGTCTTTCTTGCAGTGGCGGAGGCGCGGAACTTCCGGCTCGCCGGCGAGCGGCTTGGCGTCACCCGCTCGGCCGTCAGCCAGGCTCTGCAGCGCCTCGAGGATCGGGTCGGTGTCGCCCTGGTCCAGCGCACGACGCGCAGCGTCAGCCTGACTGAAGCCGGCGAAGTGTTCTTCGAGGCGGTTCGTCCATCGCTCCGCCGGGTCAAGGATGCGATGCAGACGGTGCGGGAAATGCAGGCGCGCCCGAGCGGCCTGCTGCGGATCACCGTTTCCTCGATCGCCGAGAACTTCCTGTCCGGCACGTTGCTGGCCGGCTTCATGGAAGCCTGCCCTGACATCAAACTCGATATCACCATCACCGATGACGAATTCGATATCGTCGAGGCCGGGTTCGACGCCGGCGTCCGGCTCGGCGAGGTGATCGAGCAGGACATGATCGCGATCTCAGTCTCCGAACAGCAGCGACAATGCGCGGCCGCATCCCGCAGCTATCTCGAGCGCCGCGGCCATCCCCGCCATCCCCGCGAACTGCAGGATCATGCCTGCATCGGATGGCGGCCACGCCCGGATACGGCGCCTTATCGCTGGGAGTTCACCGAGAATGATCGCGACTTCGACGTCGCCGTCGATCCCGCCGTCACGACCAACGACATGGGAATGATGATCCGCATGGCCTGCGCCGGAGCAGGCATCACCTTCGGCATGGTGGAGACCTTCCAGTCCTATATCGAACGGGGCGAACTCGTGCCGCTGCTGGAGGATTTCTGTCCACCCTTCCCGGGCTTCTATCTCTACTATCCCAGGCGCCAGAGGCAGCCGCTCAAGCTGCGCGCATTGGTCGATTATGTGCGCAGGTCGGATAAGGGTTAGATGCCGTCTGCGAATTCGGGGCCGTCAGCCCTGCCAGCAGCGTCACCGGTCTACCGAAGTCGCAAGCGTCTCAACGGATCGGCTCAGGCTTCCTTGACAGTTTCGCAATCCACGATCGCCCGTCAGATATCGGATCAATCGCGATCATGACGGCGGCGGGCCTCGGCCAACACGCCAGCTCCCATCTCTTCCAGAGTTTTCGGGTCATCGCTGAAGGGAAGCATGCCGAACACATCGTCAGGCGATGTCGGCGCAAAGGCAGGGATCTGCTTCAGAAGCACACCTTCTGGGGTTTCCTCGACAATGAGACGAGTTCCAGTCTCCCACTCCCGCCGCTGGCGGATCGTTTTTGGTAGAGTGATCTGCCCTTTGGTCGAGACGGTTGTAATGAGGTTTTCGGAGTGAGCCATCAGCTTGAGTCCCGCAGGTAACACAAAGACAAGATATGCGAGGCAGATGGTTCCGTCACCATACTATCGCGAGGTCCGGCGCTTGATACGGCGGAGTCCTAAGATACCGCAGCTTCGCCAGCGAGGGCCCGGATTGCCCTCGGCTCAGGACGCAGCAGCAAATAGAATGCGAAGACGTGGGTGATCATCAGCAGGGGCACGTAAATGATCGGGATCGCATATGCGGTGCCCAATTCCCCCGCCTGCGCGGGAAGGCCGGCCTGGATCGCATGATAGTAGTCGAGGATGAGGTCGCCCATTCCCACGAGATTGAAGGCGATGACGAATAGCCAGAAGACCGGACGTATCCTGATCGTAATGAGCGCCAGCATGGCAAGCAGCCCGGCCGCGAGATCGCCATAGGCAGCGAAGGTGGCGAAGCTGGCGGGCAGGTTAGGACCGACGACGCCGGGCAGAATGAAGACGAGCCCGAAAAAGCGGAAGCTGTGCAGAGTGGCGATGGCGCGGTGCGCCCTGACCCTGTCCATCGACGTGAGCCAGGGCAGAATATAGGCGCCGAAGCAAATCATCCACGCGACATAGCCTAGGACGAGATGAGTTTGGAAGATGGATTCCGTCGACATCGGGGCACTCCTGATTTGTGGGGTCCAGATGTACGGCCGCTTCCCGTGATCGACTATTGGCGATAATATCGATGCGGTATGAAGCAGAACTTCACAGTCAGGCAAGGCGCGCTCGATGGCGTTGAGGCGTTTCTGAGCGTTGCCCGGCACCGCAGTTTTCGCAGGGCAGCTGGGGAACTCGGGGTGACCCCATCGGCAATCAGCCAGGCCGTACGCGCTCTTGAGGAGCGTGTCGGCGCAGTACTCTTCATCCGCACGACGCGCAGTGTCGGCCTGACCGAAGCCGGCGAGCGGTTCCTGACGCGCGCAAAGCCCGCCTTCGAGGAACTGGTCGCGGCAAGCGAGGTTGCGCGTGAGCTCGGGCAGAGACCGGCTGGACTATTGCGTCTCACTGTGCCGCCGGCAGTGGTGCCGATCCTGCTGGAGCCACTGATCGCATCCTTCTGCCGGGCCTTTCCCGAGATCGAGGTGGAGGTCGCCGCGAATGAGGAATTGATCGATATCGCCGCCGAGGGATTTGACGCCGGTATCCGGCTCGGCCAGTTCATCGCAGCCGACATGGTCGCGGTCCGGCTGACGCCGTCCTTCCCGCTGGTGGTCGTCGGCAGCCCCGAATATCTGGGCCGGAGAGGGCGGCCCGAGCGTATCGCCGATCTGCGCCAACATGCCTGCATCCGCATTCGCCGCTCGAACGGCTCAATCGCGCCGTGGTCGTTCGTTAGCGGCAAAAAGCCGATCGAGGCTGTTGTCTCCGGACCGCTGATCGCCCATGATTTTCCCACGATGCTGGGAGCGGCCGTCGAAGATATGGGGCTTGCGCAAGTGCCGGAGCCAATCGCCGCCGGACCCGTGAAGGCAGGAAAACTCGTCCGCGTCCTGGAGGCGTTCGCCCCAATGGCGCCGGGCGTGTTTCTCTACTATCCCAGCCGTCATCAGGTGATGCCGAAGCTGCGGGCGTTCATCGATCACGTGAAAGGCCGGGCGGACGCTGCCGACAAAACCCGAATTCACATTGATGACAGGTAAACATCAGGCGCGGGAATGCGCTGAGGGGGGTCGCTCGCTCGGTCACGATCTGGTCGAACGATCTTCGGCGACGGGCTCACACCGGCCGATAGATCTGCGCCACCGCGCCCCCCGGAAAGGCCTTCGAGATCATCAGCTTGAGACGCATTGGCGCGGCGAGTTCGGAAAACAGCGGCAGGCCTTTGCCCAGCCCCCGCCATGGGCGATGATCGGCTTGCCCTCCTGGGCTTTCAGCTTGGCGATTTCATCCGCCAGGTGCCGCTCGTCTTATTCAAGATCGTTTTCCCATGATTCGAAATCTGGCCAACGTGCCCGTTGGCCAGATTTCGACCCACGCACCATGGTCTGGCTGCCGCCAATCATGCAATCCTGCCCCGCAGGCTGTCGGCGAGCGCGGAAAGAGCATTGGCGAGTTGCGCCGCGGTTTCCGGCGGCGGAAGCGGTATCTTCAGGCTCCGCGCACCTGTGGCCGAATCATGCTCTATCCAGGGATGCGCCGTCGCATCGGAATCATTAGCTGCAGCCAGGGCGGCAACAACCTGCACGCCGATCTGAGCCAGGGCTTGCCATGGATCGGAAGCGGCATTGGGCGGCGGCGCTCCGGCGAGCGCGGCCGCTTTGGCTCCCACGTCGAGCTCGACATCGGCCTTGAGATCGTCGGCGGATCCAGCGTCATCGGCGAGGACGAAGTTCGACACTTCCTCCGCCGGCGTCACGGCCTCACCTTCACCCATGCTTCCGGTGACATTCTCCACCTCCTTCATGAAGCGGTTTAGGCGCGAGCCGCCGAGCGAAATCTCGCCAAGACCGCCGTCGAGAATTCCGGCAGACAGAGAGCGCTTGAATGCCAGAACCGAAAGCATGCCCTCTTCGATGGTGCCTTTTGAGACGAAATTGATGACCCGCACCGGCCGCGCCTGGCCGATGCGATGGATGCGGGCGATGCGTTGTTCGAGAATCGCCGGGTTCCACGGCAGATCCACGTTCACGAGCGTCGAGGCATTCTGCAAATTGAGCCCCGTGCTGCCGGCATCGGTGGACAGGAACACGCGGCAAGTGGGGTCGTTGCGAAACCGCTCGACCAGCGCCGGACGTTTTTCCGACGGCACGCCGCCATGCAGGCTGACATAGCCGATTCCGCGCGCTTCCAGGCGGCGGACGACGATATCGTGGGTGCGGGTCCATTGGGAGAACACAACCGCCTTGGCTTCGGGGTCGGCGAACAGTTCGTCCAGCAGCGCCGCCAGTTCGTCCGCCTTGACTCCGTGATCGGTCTCCTGGTCCAGGAGATAGGTGCTGTTGCACGACATGCGCATGTTCTGGAGCGCACAGGTGAGCCGGCGCTGGTCCTTGTCGGAAAGGAACTTCGTTTTGTGCCAGCGCTGGACGATTCTCGCCACCACATCGGCGTTTTCCTGATGGTGAAGCGCCTGTCCCTCGGTCATCGGCACCAGGAAGTTCTGGTCGGTCCGGCTGGGCAATTGCCGCAGCACCTCGGATTTGCGCCGGCGAATCATGATGGGCGCCAGTGTCTGGCCGATCTTTTCCAGGCCGGTATAACCGGTGACGCGTCCGCCTTCATCCTTGACCTGATGCTCGTGCAGCAGCTTCCAGGTCGGCCCCAAGCGGTGCTGGTCGACGAAATGGACGATGGAAACCAGCTCCTCCAGCTTGTTCTCCAGGGGCGTTCCGCTCAGAACGATCGCGTAGGCGCTATCGACGCTTTTCAAGGCACGCGCCGCAATGGTGTTCCAGTTCTTGACCCGTTGCGCTTCATCGACGATGACGAGATCGGGCGCCCAGGCAGTGATCAGGTCGAGATCGGGTTTGAGTTTTTCGTAGTTCGTGATCTTGCAGAAGTCATCCAGAGCGAAGTCCTTCTGCCGCTCCGCCCGCCCGCCGTTGATGACACGCGCCGCATTTTCTCCGTCTCTGCCCGAAAAACGCGCAATTTCGCTTTGCCACTGGTATTTGAGCGAGGTCGGGCAGATCACCAGCACTCTCGAAACGCCGAAATGCCGCGCCAGGATTTCCGTAGCGGCGATCGCCTGTATGGTCTTGCCCAGTCCCATGTCGTCGCCGATCAGCGCCCGGCCGGCCCGCGTTGCAAACAGCGCGCCTTCAGCCTGATAGGGATAGAGCGGCACCTTCAGGAGCGTCTGCAGCCCGGGGTCCGCGGCACCTTGCGGAAAAAGCCGATCGAGTTTCGAGGCCCGTCTTTCCGCATCCCTTTTTCCGGCGATGAAGTCGAGCGCATCGTCATAGGCACGGAACTCATGGTCGGTGTCGGACGCCATGGCCATGAAAGGCTCCAGCTTGCCGAAGCGGTCGTCCGGCAGCATGCCGTCGCGGTCGGCGTCGAACAGGGCAGCGGCGGCCTCCTTCACGGCCGGCGGGCATTGGGTGCCGGCACGAAAATGGATACGCCTTTGACCGTCATTGCGCAGGTAGAGTTCGGAAAATACCGGTTGATAGCCCCGCGCGAACGCTGTCTTGGCGCCGCGCTTCTTTTCCAGCCTGGCAAGCGTGAATTCGATGTGTTTGCATGTGCCCAGCTCGCTCGTGGCGTAATCGGGGCATGAACAAAAATTGCCCCCGGGGCCTCGGCCGCGAATCGCGACGCGGTAGCTGGAATTCGAAACGGGATTGCTGACGCGGAACTCGGAGAAGAACGGCTCGTCGGTTAGATTCTCGAGCCCGAAAGCCTGCCCCCGGCCGAACTGGCGGCGTAAGCCGCGCTGCCAGTCCACTGGCGATAGATCGGCGGGCGCGTGGGTGCGCGACAGCTTGGGTTCCTGGTTCGGCTTGGCTGCCGTTTTCAAGCTTCGGGGCTTGGATTTCATCGAAGCACATCCATTCAGAAGAGTTTTTCACGTGACATTCTTCCCGGTTTACCCGTGGCATCAGGGGAGGTCTTCTGCCGTAGGGTAACCGTTGCCGCAGAAGAATTATCCAGATTCGAAGCCCGATGCACCCTCTCTTCCGAGAAATATGCGCAGTTCCGACAGCCGGTAGATATGGTCTGCGGCTCCTGGCGAAAGGTTGCCGCTGGCACGCGGTTTTGGTATTCGCGGATCAACGGATGTCTTCATGCCGGCTCCGCCGGTTGCAGCTCTTATCCATCCTTTTGCCGGAGAACATATGCTGGACCAGGTCTTTCCCATTCCGACCAGGGCCTTGATCCGCCAGGGCGGGCGGGCCTGTTTCTTTCGTCTCGTCAATACGAGCCCGTTGTTGATACAGGTGCAATCGGGAACGAAGATTGTCATGGCAGATGACAAGGCTTTGCGCCTCGAGGCGGGCGCCTATGGCTTGCTGCCCGACTACAGACCGTTGACGATGGAGAACATTCCTAAGGCGCCGCAGAAGTATCAGACCCTGGCGCTTCCCGTTCCGCGACCGCTCTTTGAGGAGGCCTATACCAGGATGGGATCGATCGCCGTTCCATCGAGGCCTGTGCCGGCAGGCACCTCCAGCCTGCCGGAGGAAGCCGCGGCATTGTTTGACTATTGCTGTCAGCCCGGCAATCTGACGAGGCTTCCCGGCGCCATTGCCAAAGCTCGCTTGATGGAACTGATCACCTGGTTTGCGCTCTGTGGAGCGGTGTTGGGCCAATGCCAAAGCCCTCGGCTCGAGGACCGGCTGCGGCAGATGATCGAAAGCGATACGGCCTTTGATTGGACGCTGGGGCACGCGGCGCGCTCGTTCAACATGAGCGAAGCGACGCTCAGGCGTAAGCTGGCTGCGGAGAATACCGGCTTCAGTGAGATCTTGAGCGATACAAGGATGAATCGCGCCTTGGGCCTCATCCAGACCACAACCCTGCCGATGGCGCAGGTTGCGCTTGAGGTCGGCTACGATTCACCGTCGCAATTCGCGGCGCGGTTCAAGGAGCGGTTCGGCGTCAATCCACGCCATGTGCGGGGCGGCTCCGAGCGTATTGAGCGGATCGGGGCAGAAGTTGAGCGTAGCGGGGCAGATGCACATGCTCGGTGACGATAGTTTTCCTGCATTAGCAACCGCAGGAAAACAGAATGCGTTTTATCACAGCAGTACTTCTCGCCACATCCGTCTTTGGTGCGACGGCCGCACAGGCAGAAATGAAGCTCACCTCGAAGGATTTGGCCGCCGGCAAGTCCATGTCCGATGCGCAGGTCTTCAACAGCTTCGGCTGCGCCGGCAAGAACATCTCGCCGGAACTGACCTGGTCGGGTGCGCCTGAGGCGACCAAGAGCTTCGCCATCATGGCTTACGATCCGGATGCTCCCACAGGCTCGGGCTGGTGGCATTGGTCGGTGTTCAACATTCCCGCAAATGCCTCGGAGATCGCCACCGGCGCCAGCGGTGACAAAAAGCTTCCTGCAGGCACCGTCGAAGGTCACACCGACTTTGGGATGCCAGGCTATGGCGGCGCATGCCCGCCGGCCGGCGATCCACCGCACCACTACCAGTTCACCGTCTACGCGCTCTCGGTGGATAAGCTTCCGCTTCTCGAGACCGCCCCGGCCGCCATGGTTGGCTTCTATGTCAGGGCCAATACGCTCGCCAAGGCCTCTGTCGAGGTCACTTACGGCCGCTAAGGCCGGCTGTGGATCGCAGTCGTGATCCCCTTTATGACAACGGTCGGCCGAGGTGACTGAACCTCGGCCGACCGTTTCCTGTGCGGGCTTCGCTGGCCTGTAAAACCTAGACAGTCATTGCTTGCGAGTAGATCAACGGACCGTCTTCAGCATCGACCCGCTCGCCGATTTGGACAAAGCCATTGCGTTCGAGAACACGCTGGGACGCGATGTTGTCGACCCCGGTCTCTGCAGAGATCAGAGCCACGCGAGGGTCGTTTCGTCCCCACTCCAGCAACTGCCCTATGGCCCGCGTGGTGCATCCACGACCCTGGCGTGAAGGCGCAACCCCATAGCCGATATGGATGTTTCCATCTTGTGGAACCCGAACGATGGAGCAGAGGCCGACGATCTCGCCATCCTCCACGATCATCCAGGCCGACGGCGAGAAATTGGCGCCGATGTCAGTCGCGAGGCGGTTCAACATCTCCAATATTTCAGGAGGCGCAATCGCGCTATCTTGGACAAGGTGCAGATTGCGAGGCGCGATGCCCTTCAGCAGCGCTTCAAAATCACTAGAAATGAGTTCGATGATCATAGTCTTCTCGACATTGGATTTGCGCCAGTATTGGGCGCGCTAAGGCCGAGCGATAGAGTGAGGATCAGCTCTCAGTGACGATGCCGAGCGCCTTTACCCCTGCCGCCGCAGCCGGTGAGTTCTGGATCGTTGCGACGGCCAACAAAGGCATTCTCCTCTAAGACGGAAATGCGAATAACAGTGCCGGGCGAGGATCGCAAGATATTCGGATCGGTCGGCATGCCATGATACCGCTGGCAGTGCCATCGTGGCATTGAACAGCGTCCGTGCACTACGACCCACCGTTGGAAGTTTCCGGCATGATCCATGCCAAACCGCAAGATCGGTCGAGCGCTACGTTCCCGAAGGAATCTAGTTTGAGCTGCCACGGAGACCAAGACGAATGACCGCAGCGCTTCGGAACTATCATGAGCGGATGCAGCGAGTGCTGGATTATGTCGACCAGCACCTCGATGACGATCTCGATCTTGACGTTTTGAGCGGTGTCGCGGCCTTCTCGAAGTTTCATTTCCACCGGCAGTTCACGGCGACCTTCGGGCTATCCGTTCATCGCTATATCCAGCTTGCCCGCATGAAGCGCGCTTCATACCGGCTGGCCTACAGGGACGAAGAACGCGTCACTGACATAGCGATGGATGCCGGTTACGACGCACCGGATGCCTTCGCCCGCGCTTTTCGGCAACGGTTCGGTCAAACGCCTTCGTCGTTTCGGAGTTCTCCCGACTGGGAGCCGTGGCTTGCCGCCTTCGGGCCCCTCGACAATGCAAGGAGCAAGCTCATGCAGAAGACTTTTACCACTGACGACGTGATAATTCGCAATGTGCCCACCACGCCGGTGGCGATCATGGAGCATCGGGGCGACCAGGCGACGCTCGGCGCCACCATCCAGCGGTTCATCGCCTGGCGCAAGGCCGCTGGCCTGCACCCCAGGACAAGTCCGACCTTCAACGTCTGGCGTTCCGAGCGGCGTCCTCAGTCGCCTGCCGATTATAGCGTGGACCTTTGTGTCGGGACCGACCCACCAATCCAGGCGAACGGCGGAGAGATCAAAGCCGGCGAGATCCCTGGCGGACGCTGCGCGGTGCTGCGCGTCGTCGGCAATACCGACAATCTGGAGCCCGCCGCGCTCTACCTTTATCGCGACTGGCTTCCGGCCAGCGGCGAGGAAGCACGCAACTTCCCGATCTATTGCCAGCGGCTGAGCTTCTTCCCGGAGGTGTCGGAGCATGAGGCGGTGGCGGAGCTGTTTCTGCCGCTGAAATAGCGCCCTCTGACGGCGGCTTGTCCATTCGGATCGCTGAAAAGCGGACAGGCGGTTGTCCACCCCAGGCCGCCCGGTTGGCCAGAATGTTCGAGCCGCTCCTCTGACCGGGTCAGCAACTCCCACAGCGGCTGGCGACCACTAGATCGCGGATTTATGCGCACAAAAACCAATTGCGAAATAAAACCAGTTGAGCTAACTTACAACCGATTGCATTATGCAATCAGATATGCGCGGATATGCCGTTTAAGGAAAGGAAGTGAGTATGGCTAAGCTTGTGTTCGGAATGAACCAGTCCCTGGACGGCTACGTCGATCATACAGGGTTTGCGCCAAGCCCGACGCTCTTCCGCCACTTCATCGAAGAGGTTCAGCGGCAGGCGGGCAGTGTGTACGGTCGCCAGATGTATGAGGTCATGCGTTACTGGGACGACGAACATCCTGAATGGGATGCAGAGCAACAGGCCTTCGCGGCGGCGTGGCGGAACCAGCCGAAATGGGTCGTCTCGCACTCGTTGAAGTCGGTCGGTCCCAACGCCAGGCTCGTTGGGGAAGATCTTGAGGCCGCGATCCGCAAGCTGAAGGCGGAACGCGACGGGGAGATCGAAGTTGCCGGCCCCAATTTAGCGCAAAGCCTCACCGAACTTGGCCTGATCGATGAGTATCGAATCTACCTGCACCCCGTGGTGCTCGGTCACGGCAAGCCATATTTCGCCGGACCCCGGCCGCCGCTCCGCCTGATGGCTCATGACCGGATCGGCGAGGATGTGATCAGGTTGATCTACGCTCCGGCTTGATCTCGGGACTTGCCAGATGAAAATCCCCGCTCGGCTTGCGACCGGATAACGGCAAGCGCCGCCGGCGACCTGCCGGGCATCAGTCGCGCGATATGGACAGCCCCGCGAGAAGCGGAGCGTATGCGGCGAGCCTGTGGGATACGAACTCCGTGAAGAGCCGCACGCGCTTCGTCTTGCGTGTCTCCCCCTGTGTGAGAAGCCAGAGCGTTCCGTACATGTGCAGGTCGGTGCCCGGCACCCTCACCAGGTGGGGGTCGGCATCGCCGAGGAAGCACGGCAGTGTCGTGATCCCGAGCCCTTGCCGTACAGCAACGATCTGCGCCTCGCCGTCCGTGGTCCTGAATGGAGCCCCCGTGGTGCGAACCTCACCCTCGCTGGCCCAGTCCGGGACACCAAACATGCTTATAACGATCCACCGGATGGGATCAGGCGCGCCCGCACGCCATGCGGCTAGTCGATCGCAGGACATGTAGACGCCGCCGAACACCTCCGGTCCCTTCAGGCCGTGAAGATTGAGCGGCAGGGTTTTGCGGTCGTAGACGACGCGGATCGCCACGTCGGCCTCTCGGTTGGTCAGATTTGCGAGCTCGCCGGACGACAAGATTTCCATCTCGATATCAGGATGCAGACGCACGAAATCGGCGAGGTCCGGCATGAGCAGGTGTGTCGCGAGGGTCGGAGCCAACGTCACCCGCAGAAGCCCGCGCACGCTCTGGTCGCGCCCGAAGACGCGCGTCTCCAGCTGGTGCGACGACGCTTCCATCTGGTTCGCGAGCTCGAACACCTCCTCGCCCGCAGCCGTCAGGCGGTAGCCCGAAGGCAGCTTTTCGAACATCTGCGCCCCGAGGCGTTCCTCGAGCTGCGCGATGCGTCGCAGCACGGTCGCGTGATTGACCCCGAGACGCCCGGCGGCAGCCCGCACTGAGCCTCCGCGCGCCACGGCAAGAAAGTAGCGAATGTCATCCCAGTCGATCATGGTGCAATCCGGCACCGCACGGTGCGCCTTCCCAAGCCAGTATCCAACGCGTCGTACAGCAGTACGGGCGGTCATCATAGCCTATGTGGGCAAGCACGGCCCGATTCCAAACGGCGGACACCGATCGTCGCGGCTGGCATCAGTCGTCCAGCCGGATCGATTTTGCACCACCGATGTGCGCGCTTCCGCACTCAACGCCTGATGCCGGCGGACCCATTTCGAGGGTCTCGGGGACGTCCCCGAACGATCAAAGGATGCATGACATGAACAGACTGAATGGAAAGACCGCCGTGATCACCGGTGGCGCTACCGGCATCGGCCGCGCCGCAGCAAAGCGCTTCATCGAGGAGGGCGCCTTCGTCTTCATCTTCGGCCGCCGGCAGGAAGCGCTCGACGCGGCTGTGGCCGACCTCGGACCCAATGCTCGCGCGGTGAAGGGCTCGGTCTCGGATGAGGCTGACCTTGATCGCCTCTACGCGGCGGTGAAGGCAGAGCGCAGGACGCTCGACATCGTCTTCGCAAATGCTGGGGCCGGAAGCCCGCTTCCGCTCGGCCAGATCACCGCCAAGCACATCGACGAAACCTTCGACACCAATGTCAAGGGTACGATCTTTACGGTCCAGAAGGCGCTGCCGCTGATGGGCAAGGGCGGTTCGATCATCCTGACCGGATCGAGCGCCGGCACCACGGGCGCCCCGGCATTCACTGCCTACAGCGCGAGCAAGGCGGCCGTGCGCAACCTCGCGCGGACCTGGGCGGAGGATCTGAAGGGCACCGGCATCCGCGTAAACGTGCTGTCGCCCGGGGCGACGGCGACCGAACTCGCGAAGGAAGCGCTGGGCGAGGAGGGCCAGAAGGCCTACGGCGCGATGACCCCGCTCCAACGCATGGCCGATCCGGCGGAGATCGGGGCCGTGGCCGCCTTTCTCGCGTCGTCCGACAGCAGCTTCATGACCGCCAGCGAAGTCGCGGTTGACGGCGGCCTTGCGCAACTCTGACGCGCTGCACCCTGCCAGGCGCTCCATTCGATTTTCGGAGCGCCGTAGGGCTCGTCAGATAACCCAGCGCCGTTCAGGGCCGGGAAATCAATATCATCGCAATATCGGAGAAGCATTATGAGCTATGCAATTGTAGGATTCGGCAAGATCGGCCAGGCCCTCGCACAGGCCTTCGCCCGTAAAAACATCGAGGTGGCCGTCGCGAGCCGCCGTCCGCCCGAGGCGTTGGCGCCGCAGGCTCACGCGATTGGACCCACCGTCGTCGCCAGGTCGCTGCGGGATGCACTCGAGGCCGACACGATCATCCTGGCAGTCCCGTTCGGCGAGCATCGCGAGGTTGCGAAGTCCCTGCCGAGCTGGGAAGGCAAGACAGTCATCGACGCGACGAACACGTTTGGAGTTCCCCCTGAAGAGCTGGACGGCCTCCCGTCCTCGGCCTTCGTCGCGAAGGCGTTCACCGGCGCCAAGCTCGTGAAAGGTTTCAATCACCTGATTGCCGTCACCCTGGCTGCCGATCCGATCATCGAGGGCGGCCACCGGGTCGTCTTTCTGTCGAGCGACGACGAGGACGCCATCGCTCCCGTGGCGGACTTGGCCAAACAACTCGGGTTCGCACCCGTCAAGCTGGGAAAGCTCGACGAGGGTGGCGCGCTGGTGCACGCACGCGGCCGCACTTGGGGCCAGCTCATCTTCCAGGATTTGTTCAAGAAGGATCAGTAATCGATCTATGATCGTGTGATCGGCGCCGAGAACTGGTCGCGCGCGCCAAAGCATGTCGCGCAAAAGTGTGTGGCGGTTTTGCGACAACGACATGCGTAAAGACAAAGAGCTAAAGCGCGAGGAGCGAATCTGAAAGATCGCGACGCGCTTTAGCGCATCGGCCCGAAAATCGGAATCGATTTTTGGAAAGCACGATGCGTAGATTCAAAGTGTTAGAGCAGCGCGCGACCGAATATTTGAAGGCCACAAAGTCGCGAAGGTTGGGGTGGACCTGACGGTGGTACTCCCCCTCACTCCCACTCAATTGTTTTGAGCCTAGTAACGCGCTGATTTTTCAGGGCAAGTTTTTCTGCACACAGTGAAGAACCGTCCGGTCCGTCAAAAATTTGCGATCTTGAATTCAAAGGAGGATTTCGACGATCCGCGATTTGCTCGGTTTCAGTGACTATCGGCATCGATCGGTCGATTTTTGACAGCCGCCACAACAAGCCGCGACCCGCTGGGACCGAAAAAGACCGTCAAACACGGCCGAGCGGCCCGCACGGTTGCGCCCAGCATTCGCTCGGCCGCCGTGGCGTGCCTCACTTGCCGTATGACGCAAGGAACATGCGCACGCCGGCTGCGGCATGTCGTCGAAGCTCCGCCGGTTTCGGAATCGAATCGTCACCCAACAGCATGGCCCTGTTCAATGGCTCGCCCATAATCAACCAGTTGAACTGGGAAGCGGCGACGGCCGGATCATCGATCTCAAGCAGGCCGCGATCAGCCAAGCGCTCGAACAACACTGCCATTGCCGCCATTGCGCGCCTGGGTCCGCCATCGAAGAGCGCCTTCGCCAGTTCCGGGAAGCGGCCGACCTCGCCGATTACCAAACGGCGTAGCTGCACGACGCGCGGCGTAAGGACAGTTGTAAGCTGTCGGTACGCATAGCGCTGAAGATAATCGGCAATATCCTCGCCCTCTGCGAGGTCCGGTATTTCACCGTGGACCCTATCGCTGGCGCGATTGCTCACGCTGCTCACGATCTCCACGAACAGCGTCTCCTTGCTCGGAAAATTCTTGTAGACGGTCTGTTTCGACACCGCCGCAAGCGCCGCGATCTCGTCCATATTGGTGGCCAGATAGCCCTTTTTCAGAAACACCTCTGTGGCCGCGTCGAGGATGGCCCGCCGCTTTTTCGCCGACCGGCCGTGCGGTTCGAGTTCTTCTGAAACACCTGCTGAACGCGTCGTGGTCATGCTCCTGGCGTGTCCGCTGCCGATTGACTCATAGTACTGGACCGTCTAGTTTGATTTGGACCGAGATGCAATGGGGAAATCGACGATGCACATCCAGTTCGCAGAGCTTCCGGTGTTCGACCAGGAACGCGCCAAGGCGTTCTACATCGATCACTTGAACTGCCGCGTCGTCACCGATCAGCAAATGAGCGATGACGGCTGGCGATGGATCGAACTCGGATTTCCAGGCGCCGATACCACCCTCCATTTCCTAAGGCGCAAGGACGAAACACCATCTGAGGGACCCGTCCTTGTGCTGGTTGACAACGACATCGACGTCACCGTCCAGAGACTCAAATCGCGAGGCGCCAAGATCATAACAGAACCGCGCCCCGCGCCATGGCAACCGGGGCGCACGATCGTGGAGTTTCGGGACAGCGAGGGCAATCATATGATGATCACCAGCAGATGACGCGCTCACCTATCATGACCGCAACTTGTTCTTGCGGTGGCGTCACACTCAAGGCCTTTGGCAGGCCGATCGTGAGCAATGTCTGCTACTGCGACGACTGCCAGAAAGGCGCTGACCAGATCGAAGCTTTGCCAGGTGCTGGCGCCGTACGCGATCCCGATGGCGGCACCGCATACATCCTCTATCGAAAGGACCGCATCGAGTGCTCCAAGGGGGCCGAATTGCTGAAGAGTTATAAACTTAAGGAAACTTCAGTCACAAATAGGGTCATCGCCACGTGCTGCAATTCGGCGATGTTCATGAACTTCGATAGAGGTCCGCATTGGGTCTCGGCCTACAGAGCGCGGTTTCATGGACAACTCCCGCCACTGCAGTTGCGGATTTGCACGAAGTTCAAGTCGGATAGCGATGTCGTTCCTAACGATGTGCCGAGCCACCGGGGCTATCCCCCAAGGTTCGTCGTTAAGCTTCTTGCGTCGCGCGTGGCGATGTTGCTAGGTCGATGAGCCGGCCGCAGCCTGCGCGATAAGACATTCAGACAGCTGCGCAAATCGGATACGGCCTTGCCGCTCAGGCTCAGGCCTCAATGAATTTTTGTATGCAATCCGCCACGATCCGCCCTGCGCGGCTGTTCAAGTGCACGCCGTCGGTATGAAATAGCCAGCCATTTCTGCGCGCGACATCGTCGGGATGCTGCCGCAGCACCAGTACGCGAAAGGCATCGCGGTAGAATGGAAGAAAGTTGAACGCCGTAAAGGCCCGGCCAGGCGAGGCGCGAACCGCCTCGCCGAGCGCCTCATGAAGCGGGATATAGCCGCAGTATTCCTCGTGCGCGATGGCCGCCACGATCGCAGAATATTCCTTGATCCGCCAGTTGAGCTCGCTCTGGAACGGGTCGTCCGAATCCGGTGCTTCTCCTATCGGAGGGAGCGAGCAAAGGCCGATGTCTGCCGCCGTCTCGCGCTTCAGCCTGCGTGCTATCTCGGCCAGATTCTCGTGGAACCAATCTGGCGAAGGCGTGCGAGGGAGACGCTTCCAAAACGTAAAGAACCGCCACACTTTGCGTGACACGAGCGTGAGAACGTCGTTCCCGCCGACCCAGACGATGACCTTGCCGGGACGACAGGCGAGCACGTCCGGCAACCGCTGAAGCGCGTTGTAGGCCAAGTCGCCGCCGACGCCAAAATTCCGGAACTCAAATTGCCCGTTGCCCGGCCGCTGGCGGAGCTCCGCGATCCAATCGAATGCCTGGCCCTTGCCCGCCGTGCTGCTCGATCCGAGGCAGGCCACTATTTTCCGTTGAAGACTCATCATAGTAACTCCGCCGAGCCCAGAGTGAGGAATCGTCGCCTTATGCTCCTCGCAAGACAACTGGCCCATTTATGAGTTTCAGGTCGGATTCCGCGGCGTTTTCCAACATCCATGGGCAGGCATAATAGTCTTCGATGCGGTCGATGACCCCGCCTGCGACATGGACACGAACCGGCCACGCGACCTGGCACCGGTCGCCTCGCTGGAAGAGCACCAGCAGGACAGGCTCTCCATCGACCGCCCCCAACGCCATGGTCCACGGCTCTGGGTTTCGCTCGTACTCGGCGAAATAGGGAGAATCTCTGAGCAACCCGTCGAAACAGTCGGCGACCCGCAACCGGGCATCGGCGCTGGTGAGGCTCCGCACGCCATCCCAGTCATGGTGGTTGAAGAGGTCAACATAGCGCCGCAAGAGTCGCGCGGTGTCGGGATCAAGCGGACGGCTCGCTTCGCCGGCAGGTTCAGCGGGCAAGCCGGCGAGCTTCGACCGCCCGCGGGAGAGCGCGGATTTGACGCCCCCAACCGTCGAGTCCACGAGCTCTGCGGTCTCTTCCAGCGAATAGTCGAACACATCCTTCAGGAGGACGCAGGCGCGCTCCTTGGGCGGCAGGTGGCCGACCAGCCGTTCGATGGCGCGATGCGCGTCGGTCGTCGCCGGCTCTGCAGCGACGACGCCGATATCGTCCGAATAGGTACTTTCGGCGCGCTCGCGCGTATGGCGTCGCCTAAGAAAGTCGATGCAACGATTGTGAGCGATGCGAAACAACCAGGGTTTCAGCCTGCGGGCATCATCGAGGGTCTCTATCTTCGTGTAGGCCTCGAACAGCGTCTCTTGCACGAGATCCTCACCGTCGAGCCGAGAGCCGGTCATGCGGGCGCAGTAGCGATGCAGTTGGGCGCGGACGGCTGCGACCGTCTCGAGGAAAGCTCGATAGCGCGTGTCGAATAGGCCGGCCGGTCGCTCAGGCATGTCCTTCACTTGCCACACCTTCGCGTCTTTGAGGAACATAGATGGGGTGAGAACTTGCGGGTCATGCGACCTCCTGACTTTCACCGCGTGTTGCCGCAGCTGCGGTCAGACCGAGCTTGGGGCGAACCCATTGTGCAAACCGCTCTATGGCATCGTCGGCTTCGGGAGCACGCCCAGCCATCATCTGGAACGAGTGCAGCATCCCTGGAAATACGTCCAGGCGCACCTCGACGCCGGCGGCCTTTGCGCGGTCCGCAAGCACTCGGCTGTCGTCGAGCAGGGTTTCGTCTCCACCCACTTGCAGATAGATCGGCGGCAGGCCACTGAGATCGGCAAAGATCGGGCTGGCGAGTGGATTCCTGGGATCGGTCCCTGCAAGGACTTGCGATGCCAGCATATCCACGGCCGCCTTCTGGAAGAAGGCGTCCTTCTCGCGATTGGCTTCATAAGAGAGCCCGCTCGCCGAATGATCGAGCCAGCCAGAGATACTAAGGATCGCGGCCGGCAGCGGCCGTCCCGCATCACGGAGTTTCATCGCGGCCGCAACGATCAGGCCAGCACCAGCGGAATCGCCTGCAGCTATGGTGTGCTTCGGCGCGATACCCTGCTCGGCGAGCCACTCGAACGCGGTCACGGCCTGCTCGATTTGGCGCGGAAACTTGCTCTGGAAAACGTAGTCGTAAGTGGCGAGCAGAGCGTAACAGCCAACTGCCTTGGCGAGGTGTCCGACCATCTTGCGATGGGTCCAAATCGATCCGCCGACATAGCCACCGCCGTGCAGGTAAAGCATGACCCGATCTTTGGCCGCCGTTTTTGGCTGAACCCACAGCGCGGTCTTGTCGCCGACGTTCGTCTCGACGTATAGCGCGACGATCAGGATGAGACGCGAGCGACAATCTGGATGAGATTCTTATGTCGCGGTTGGAGCGAAGTTATCATGTTGATTGTCGCTGGCAAGAGTTTCATCGTCTTCTGATTGCCGCTCCG
>NZ_LWBS01000424.1 GCF_001652265.1 Rhizobium leguminosarum | reverse complement strand
GCTGAGTGGATCACCGCTCCACCCGGTACCTCCGACCGCAAGGTAATGTAGCCAGCGGCGGAACCATCCTTGTACATGTTCACCGACTCATTATAGACGCCGGCGCGCACCACAACCTCGTCGCCGGGCTTAAGGTCCGCTGCCATTGCCTCGCCAATCGTGCGAAAGGGAGTGGAGGCACTTCCGTTACCGCCGCCGCTGCTGGTCGTCGCTACGTAGTATGTCGTCATGATCTTGTTCCTCAACCCCAGCGTTGTGGTTTGCTGGTTACTATTTTTGGTTAATTAGGCGTTACGGCGGCGGGTTATAGGACGACATTCTGGAGGGCGCAACCGCAGCGCGACGGTAAGTACTTGAGAAACATAGCCATATTGCTGCCACATTATCCAAATCACTTCGATGTTACGTTTTGAAATATTTGCGGAATTTCGAGTCGCCCAAAATGTGGCAGTATTAATATCTAGCGCTCCGCGAGTTATTCGTTCTACAACTAGAGCGATATGCATCTACTGAAAACTTTAGGAAAACCAGAGGGGCGTGACCACATTCCTCCCGCCTAAGGCGGAATCGACATTTTTTTCTAAATTGGCAATTTCGGGCAGAATTGCCCTAAAGAATGTATGGATCGAGACGGAATAAGAGGGAATGACCGGAGCGATTCGACAAACCCATTGCGCGGCTATGGCCGAAGAATCGCGTCCTTGAACCCGCACCAACGGAGGACGCGCAATGCCGTCATTTCTTCAAATCACACCTGACAAGCTGAATCGGATCGTCGGCCCCCGCGCCCAGACGCTGATAGACGTCCGCTGCCAGCAGGAACTCAAGCTCAGTCGAGGCGTCTTCACCTATCGCCTGTCGTTCGAGTTGCACCCATGAAGAACTCGCCCCCACGGATTGCGATCGTCTGGCGCGGCGACCGGCAAGCCCGGCGAGCGGCGACGCCACAGAACAACCGCTTCCACCGGATCTTCGAAGAACTCGCGGCATTGGGCCTTGCGCCGGAGCCCGCCGTCTTCGACGAAGAATTCGCCGACGAGGTCTTCGAACAGCTCCTTGCCGTCGACGCCGTGCTTGTCTGGGTGAACCCGCTCGACGACGGAAAGACGAGAAAGATCCTCGATCCGCTTCTGCGACAGGTGGCGGAAGCCGGGCGATTTGTAAGTGCGCATCCGGACGTGATCCTCAAGATGGGCGTCAAGGAAGTGCTCTACGAGACCAGGCATATCGGCTGGGGCGTCGACACACGTCTCTATCGCGCCGCCGCGGACTTCCGCCAGGCGTTCGTTCCAACGTTCCTGGCCGCCGGGCCGCGCGTGTTGAAGCAGAACCGCGGCAACGGCGGGCAAGGTATCTGGAAGGTCGAACTCGCTGGAACGCCCGCCGGCGATGCGACCTTGATCAGTGTGCTGGAAGCGAAATCAGGCAGTGTCCCTGAAACCATCGACCTGTCTGACTTCATTTCCCGCTGCGAGAGCTACTTCACCGATGGCGGCTGCATCGTCGATCAGCCGTTTCAGTCCCGTCTGCCCGAGGGCATGATCCGCTGCTACATGTCTGGAGGCAGGGTCGTGGGCTTCGGACAGCAGTTGGTCAAGGCGCTGGTGACGCCACCGTCAGGACCGGGTCGGGAACCACTTCAGCCCGGTCCGCGGATCATGCATCCAGCATCCGCAGAACCGTTCCAGACCTTGAGGACAAGAATGGAAAGCGAGTGGACGCCGGAAATGATGTCGACGCTTGGGATCGAAGCAGCGTCGTTGCCGATTATCTGGGACGCCGATTTCCTTTACGGGCCACCGGACGCTGCAGGCAACGACACCTACGTTCTCTGCGAGATCAACGTCAGTTCCGTCTTCGCCATTCCTGACGAAGCCCCTGCGGAGATTGCACGCGCGATGGCGTCGCGGCTAGAGCAATCCAGCAAAAGTGCATAGCGGTTTTGCGTCCGGAATTGCGTGAAAACAAAGAGATAGAGTATTTTCGTGATTCGAAGAAAAACGGAAATACTCTAAGCCGGTCCGCAGTGTAACTCTGCCGCCGGCGCATTGATCCCGGGTATCCGCGGCGGAGCCAAACCGGAAGATGGAGGAAGTGTTCCAGACGTAGGACCTCATGCCGGGCTTGGTCAGACGTTGGTCCGAGCCGTAGGATTCGACTGTCTACTGCGTTGGAAAACGGCTCAGCATCCGGTCCTGGACGTTCTCCTCGCCGACGATCATCGCAGCAAGCGAGATGGCTTTGTCGCGGTCTGCGGTGTTGCTTATATAGCCTTCGAGCAGGACGACAGGGCCGAGCATCCTGATCTCGATGGCACTGCTGTCGATATCCGGATCGGCGGAAAGGGCTGCTTCGATTGTCGCGATCGTCGACGCCGAACTATGGCCTTGCGAGCAGCGCTCTTCGTGATTGTAGTTACCGGGGCCGAACTTCATATTCTCCTCCTATCCGCCCCTCCACGGACCTTCACGTTACCTCTCATGACATATGAGCAGCGTGTCCTGACGTCGCCAGCCGGACTTAAGTCCGGCTTTCCCTAGGCACGATCCGGCTTAAATTCTCCTGATCCTTGTTGAAAGGACATCAGGGAGGTTTTAGCGATGTCGCTGAGCTCCAGTCAAAACCTCCCTGATGACGCGTCAAGTTATCGACCACTGTCGAGCGTCCGATGTCCGCAACGGATCCGGAAATGCTCCTCGTCCGGTTAGAGGTGGGAGGACTTCGCTCCTCTGATGCTTGTGTTAAGCGGTAAAGACTAGTCGCCTTGGCGCCATCTGATTGCTGCTTCCGTCCGATTGCTGGCGCCAAGCTTGAGCAGTATTTCGGTCATGTGATGCTTGATCGTTTTCTCCTGCAGGTTCAGGCGGCGCCCGATATGCTTGTTTGAATGTCCTTCGGCTACCAATTCTATCACCTCGGTTTCGCGAGGAGTCAGTGAACCCGGTCTGCCGAAGAGACTTTTTTCGACTATCTTGGCCCGCATGGTCGTCGAGATGAATCTCGAGCCTCCAACGACCGTTCGAATGGCCTCTGCAAGTCCGCGTGATCCGATACCCTTGACAACGTATCCCGCTGCCCCTCGGCGTAGCGCCGCGAGAAGGGGGTCGACTTCCTCCGAGGCGGTCAGCATCAGGACCTTTGTCTCTGGGCTTCGCACCGCAATCTCGGAAATCGCTTCGATCCCTCCTCCGGGCATGGACACATCGAGCAGAAGGACGTCAGGCCTTTGGGACACCGCCAGCGTGGCCGCGTCATCGGCACTTGCCCCTTCACCGACAACGACGAAATCCTCCATTTCGGACAGAGTGCGGCTCACCCCTTCTCGAAAAAGAGGGTGGTCGTCCACGATCGCTATCGTAATGGCTGTCAAGCTGCTCCCTCCATTTCCTCGGGCTGAAAAGCCATCTGTCGCCTGTCGACAGGCTATTCGAAAGACATGGCAAGGCTTTAGAAAACGTCCAGAGAGGCATTGCAGGAGCGACTGAACACTTTTTGTTCGCCCTGTCTGATATCGTGATTTTGCCGCCCGCAGCGTTTTCCGTGAGGGCTTCTGACGCGGGCGGCGCTGCTTCGTGGTCGACCACTTGTCTTATGACAAGTCACGAATTCAGGCGAGTTGCTCTACCGCCAACCTTCCTGCTATCGGCACGCGAACAGCGAGTGTCGAGAGAAATATCTGTTTCCTTTCAAGAAAATTGCGGAACGGCCACGGCTGCCCCAAGGTACAATATCGCGGCGGACCGCCGTTTGGTAGGTTGCGCGCTGTGAGCCTCCTTTCGCAAACCAAGGGACCTCACGCTTGGGCGGCGCCGTTCCCAATTGAAGGGCGTCCAATACTGAAATTGCTCCAGTTGTTTCGATTGAATTCAGAGTGAATACGCGACCGCGGCGCTCGTTGAATTTGCTGCCGTGCGTTCGGATGGTTCATCGTTCGGCCGGAAATCACAACGGAGGAGTCACATGTATCGCAAGATCATCTATGGCATCGGAGCATTGGCTGCTTCGGCCGTTCTCTGGGGCGCGCTTGTCCCGGCGCAGGCACAAGAAGCGCAAAAGCCCAATATCGTCGTCGTCATGGGCGACGACATTGGCATGTGGAACATCGGCGCATATCACCGCGGCTTGATGGCAGGCCGTACGCCGAACCTCGACAAGATCGCCGCCGAGGGCATGCTGTTCTCCGACTATTACGCCGAGGCGAGTTGCACGGCGGGCCGGGCGAATTTCATCACAGGCGAGCTTCCAATCCGTACCGGCATGACCACTGTCGGACAGGCAGGTGCCAAGACCGGCCTACCGGCGGAAGCCGTGACGTTGGCGACTGCCCTCAAGGACATGGGTTATACCACCGGCCAGTTCGGCAAGAACCATCTTGGCGACCTCAACGAGTTCCTGCCGACTGTTCACGGGTTCGACGAGTTCTTCGGATATCTCTATCACCTCGACGCGATGGAAGATCCCGCGCATCCCAACTACCCGCAGGACTTGCTGGACAAGGTCGGGCCGCGCAACATGGTCCATAGCTGGGCAACGACAACAGACGACGCGACCGTAGACGGGCGCTGGGGGAAGGTCGGCAAGCAGAGAATCGAAGACGCCGGCACGCTCTATCCGAAACGGATGGAAACGGTGGACGACGAGATCCGCGACCAAGCCTTGAAGTTCGTGGAGAAGGCCAAGGCGGAGAACAAGCCTTTCTTCCTGTGGCTCAATCCCACGCGCATGCACGTCATCACTCATCTTTCGCCGAAGTATGAGGCGCTGCGGACCGCGGAGAATGGCTGGTCGCTCCAGGAAGCCGGCATGGCTCAACTCGACGACGACGTCGGCTTGGTGATGCAGAAACTCAAGGATTTAGGCGTCGACGACAACACCATCGTCCTGTTCACCACCGACAACGGCACGGAGACATTCACGTGGCCGGACGGCGGCAACACACCCTTTCGGGGGCAGAAGGGTACGATCTACGAGGGCGGCTTCCGCGTGCCGGCGTTCATTCGCTGGCCCGGCCAGATTCCTGCCGGAACTGTGGAGAATGGCCTGATCTCCGGACTGGACTGGCTGCCGACTTTCGTGGCCGCTGCCGGAAATCCGAACATCACGGACGAACTGTTGAAGGGAAAGCAGATCGGAGACCGGACCTATAAGAACCATCTCGACGGCTACAACCAGTTAGATCTGCTCACTGGCAAAGGCCCGTCGAAGCGCCACGAGATCTTCTATTTTGGCGAAAGCACGCTGGGCGCGGTGCGTATCGATGACTACAAGTATCGCTTTATCGAGCAGCCGAATGGCTGGCTCGGAGCCAAGGAGCACGTCGACGCGCCCTCAATCACGAACCTGCGCCTCGATCCCTTCGAACGCCTGGGCACGCCCGCAAACGGAACGCTGGACGGCGCACAGGGGTATTTCAACGAATGGTTCATGTTCCAATTCTGGCGCTTCGTGTTTGTCCAGCAGGAAGTCGGGAAGCTGGCGGAAACGGCCATCGAATTCCCGCCGATGCAGAAAGGCGCAAGCTTCAACCTCGACGCCGTCAAGGCGCAAATCGAGGCGGCTAGAGCCGCAATGGCGAAGTAACCGAAGTATGTTGCGGGCGGCTTGCAACAGCCGCCCACCATTCCGGACCGTGGTCATTCCCGCCTTCAATGCTTCCCGCTATTGAACGTACACTTCGATCTGCCGGGCGCCAGACCTATCAGAACTTGGAGATAATAGTCGTCGATGACGGCTCCTGCTGGTTGCGCTTTGCTCGCCGCGGATCAAAAAAAGGAGCCCCGCCGGGACGGGGCGATCTGGAAAGGACGGATCGTACAGGAAGGAAGGGATGGCGGACGGCCCCGGGATTGGGGCCACCTGTACGATCCTTATGGCCAAACAACGATTGGTCGAAAAGGTTCCGGTGCGCTTCCGCACCAATGCTTGGATTAATCTGTACTTGCGCAACGGTTGCTGAGTTCAGAGAAGAAAAACCCCGCTGGAGCGCGGATCAGGAAAGGGGATGTTTTCCGAGCTGGCGAATTAATTGCGATGCAAAAACCATATCGAACATAAATCATGATTTTTCAATAAAACAATAACCTATGAACTAACATTTCCCAGATATCTGCTGAAAACTACCAAACTATCGTGCGACTTCGCTTTTCCGGCAAAGCGAGTTGTAGCTAATTACAAGAGATGACTTGTAGTTCATATATGTCGGATGGAAACTGTGCTTGGCGGAGATGGGGGGGATTGGCCAATGCATAGAACTATACTGACTGGACTATCTATGATGTTTCTCGGAACGCAAGCTATTGCTGCTACCGCGATGATAGAAAAGGAGCTTCAGGCCCTGCTTTCAGACGGCAAAGTGATTGCGCTGGGCGGCCCAAAAGAGGGCTACAGTGGGGAGCTTTCTGTACTCAAGGACGGTACCGCACATGGTCAGGTTAAACTCGATTCCGGAGATGTAATCTCTATTGACGGCGTGTGGCACATTTCTGGCAACACGTTCTGCCATACCTGGAAGGGGGGGAGGGACGCGGGCAAGGCGGTATGTGCGACCTGGAATAAAACGGGCCCGAAGTCTGTTAGCGTGTTGAACGGAAAAGAGAATATCGGCAGAAGTTCTTGGAAATAGCCTCGAGGCCGTGATCGATTTGCAAGCTGGGCGCGGGCACTGCAAGCATCGGTGAAGCAGGTGAGCTGTCGTCCTCTTTCAATTGGAGGATCCGCAACATCGATCAAGAGGACCGTCGACCTGTTAAGCCGGGGCGGCTTAACAGGAGACAGCGGTTTTCGGGGTGAAAACCAGCCGAGCGACCGGCTCTCAAACCCGCCTGAGGGGTTCGGCGGTTCCGCTTCTCACCCGAAAGGACTACACCTTCACGAAGCACGAAGCGTCGGCCCTGGGCGCCGTCGATCGCCGATACCGGGATGTCATCGTCGACCGGAAGATGGAGGAAGTGTTCCAGACGTCGGACGTCACGCCGGGGTCGAACCTCGTATTCTCCTCCTGTTCCGCCCCTCCGCGGACCTTCACCTTGCCTCAAACCCAATATGAGCAGCGTCCTGAGGTCGCCGGTCCGACTTAAGTCCGCCTTTCCCTCGGCGCCATCTCACTTAGATGCTCCCCATCCTTGTTGAAGGGACTCGGGGGGTGGTCGTTGTTGTTGTTGAACTCCCATCAGAGCCTCCCTGATGAAGCGTCTGGATCAATGTTAGGCGTCCGAACTTCGCAGCGGATGGGGAATGCTTCTTGTGCGGTTAGAGGAGACGAATAGGAATGCAAACGGCCGGTATTGGGGCGTGGCACGGAAGCGAGTACTTTGCTCCTCTGATGCTTGTGATGAGCGGTCAAGAAAAGCGCATGATGGTGCACTCGCTGGGTGAGATTGCCGATGCCTTGATCGTCTGGCCTGCAGACGATGGCGCGGAATACATTGCTGCGGTAAAAACGTGTCTGGATGCAATTCAGGGGAACATCTCAGCCATGGCAGCACGTACCGCACTCATTCGCGCTGCGAAAGAAGCCGGGATTCCCGTGATCGCAGCCGTTCATTGACTGAAGGGGCGGGCGGAATATCAGCGCGGCTTGCCTTGCGATGCGGCGATCAATCCCTCATTGATCCCGGATACCAACTCGTGTATATCTTTTGAGGTACGTACATCAGGTCATGGCTTGCGGGTGGTCACGAGCGTTGCGCGGTCTGAATTCCGGACCTGCAGTTCGGCCATGCGATCAGAGGCACTTTCGGGAGGGGAACATGACGGCCTTACAACTCAATCCAGATTTTGCCATCGCCGATGAGCAGTCGCTTCGGGCGCTGTTCGAGCCGACCCACGCTCTGGCAATCGTGAAGTGTCAGAATTCTCTTGGCGAGCACGCGCAGGAATTCATCCGGCGTGCGCCATTCTTCTGCATCGGCACGCAGAGTTCGGAGGGAAAGGCCGACGTCAGTCCTCGCGGCGACCCTCCGGGGTTCGTCAAGGTTCTTGACGAGCGCACCCTGGCGATCCCGGATCGACCTGGCAACAATCGTCTTGATACCCTAAGCAACATCATCGCCAATCCGAATGTCGGGTTATTGTTTCTTGTCCCCGGTTTCGACGACACATTGCGCGTCAACGGGCGGGCAAGTCTGACCAATGATTCTCAACTGTTGACTGGCATGAGCGTCGCTGATCGTCTCCCGAAACTCGCTATCATCGTCAAGGTAAGCGAAGTTTTCATGCATTGCGCCAAGGCGTTCAGACGGTCCCGCTTGTGGAGCCCGGATCATTTCCAGGACCGCACGGAGATGCCCTCGCTGATAAAGATCATTCTGGATGAGACGACAGGGGCGCCGAAGGACGGGGATGAAATGCGAAAGATGGACGAAGACCTGGAACAAGCCTACCGAAGGACACTTTACTAGCTGCCCGGCGCGGGCTTCCCCGCCAGCATCTTGAATCCGATCTGCAGCCCTTGGAAAGCCCTTCAATTCAAGGCAAGATCATCCCGACCTAAAGCACGTCGCGCAAAACTGTGCAGCGGTTTTGCGAAAACGAAATGCGTAAAAACAAAGGCCTAAAGCGCGAGGAGCGAATCTGAAAGATCGCGACGCGCTTTAATGTCTGGGGGAATCCTGATGGAAAACCACGAGCCGTTTTTACGCGAGGCGATTGCGCTCTCGAAATCCGCGGTGGAAAACGGCGACGAACCGTTTGGCTCGGTGCTGGTGAAGGACGGCGAAGTCATCCTGCGCGCCGAAAACAGCGTCTTCACCGGCCACGATATGACCAACCACGCCGAGATGAACCTGATTAAACTGGCGGCGCAGCACTACGACACTGCTTTTCTCGCCGACTGCACGCTCTACACCAGCACGGAACCCTGCGCGATGTGCTCCGGGGCGATCTACTGGTCGGGCATCGGGCGCATGGTGTTTGCATGCTCCGAAACGCGGCTTGGCGAGATCGCCGGGATCGGGTTAAACGTGCCGAGCCGGGCGGTGTTGCAAACCGGCGCACGCATCGTCACGGTGGTCGGCCCCGACCCGAAGCTCGAAGACGAAGCCGCCGAAGTCCATCAGGAATTCTGGCCGAAGCATCTGGGCAAGGCATAGCCTCTTTCATCCGAAATGCGTATTCGCCCATCAGCCCCGGATGTGGCGAACGATCACAAAGCGATGAGTGGTCGTCCGGCGTTCAGGGATTGACCCAGCGGGAGGAGGTCAGCGGGCCCAGATGATCGTAGGCAAAGACTGCGCGTCGGTTGTCGGCGTGGCGCAGCTGGAACCAGTCCAGCGTCTCGGCCCGGAATATCAGCACCCCGAAGAAGGCCTGTCCATCGGCGTCTGCGATCCTACCCTCGCTTGCCGACCGTTCGCCGATGTCGTCACCCGGCGGCCCGCCCATATAGGTGCTGCGCGTCGAGCGCGGCAGCAGGCTCCAGGCCTCGGCCGCGCACTCGCTGGCCGGTCCATGGAGTTCGGCCGATCCTTGAAGCCGAAGCTGCACTTTCGGCTGCGGGCCGAAGCCGAGGATGGTGACCAAAGGATCGGCCGATATTTCCTGCCATTTAGCACTTCTGACATCCGTATGGATTTCCAGGAGGCGTCGCGCCACTTCGACGCGCCGCAGCACCACCATGCGGGCTTGCGGCCGGCCGTCGGCGTCGACCGAACAGAGGTTCAGGTAGCGGAAGGCCGACTGCGAATCGGCGGCAGCAGCTTCCAGCTCGGCCCAGGCCGATGCATCGACCTTTGCGAGGGTCACTCTGTCGCCTCCGCGTTCTTTATCTCGCCGGCCTTGACGTTCCAGTTGAAGCACATTGCTGTTCTCTTTGGCGTTGCGATCCTGTCAGACGGACCGGGTAAGGCCGCCGTCGATCCTGAGGCTCTGGCCGGTGATATAGCCCGCCCCTTCGGAAACCAGGAAGGAAATCGTTGCGGCCACTTCGGCGCTGGTGCCGTAGCGCTTCATCGGCACGCTGTCGCGGCGCTCGTCCGTCGGCGGCAGGCTGTCGATCCAGCCCGGCAGCACGTTGTTGATACGGATGCCGTCGCCCGCATAGGTATCGGCGTAAATCTTGGTGTAGGCGGCGAGCCCGGCGCGGAAGACGGCCGAGGTCGGGAACATCGCCGACGGTTCGGACACCCAGGCCGTGGAGATATTGACGATTGCGCCCGACTTCTGCGCCTGCATGATTGGCGTGACCAGCCGAACCGAACGGATGACGTTCATCAGATAGACGTCGAGGCCGGTATGCCACTGGTCGTCGGTGATCTCGGTGATCGGCGCACGCGGACCGTGACCGGCGCTGTTGACGAGAGCGTCGATCCGACCCCACTTTTCCATGCATGCGTCGACCAGGCGCTTGAGGTCGTCGTTGGACTGGTTCGAGCCGGTGACGCCGATGCCGCCCAGTTCTTTGGCAAGCGCCTCGCCCTTGCCTGACGAGGACAGGATGGCGACCTTGAAGCCATCGGCCGCCAGCCGCCTCGCGGCTTCCGCACCCATGCCACTGCCGCCAGCCGTAATGATCGCTACCTTTTCTACTGCCATCGTCGCTCTCCCTACTCGGTTTGCACCCATTGCCGGGCGTCAATCGATGGAATACCATGGGCTCAAAGCGGGAGCGAACCAGTTTTCGTCAAATGTCCCAGTAGAAAAACTATCGAATGTCCATGCTGATCGGTAATCTTCCCTCTCTCAACGGCCTCAAGGCCTTCGACGTGGCGGCGCGTCATCTGAACTTCCGGCTTGCGGCCGAAGAGCTCGGCGTCACCCAGGGAGCCGTCGCCCAGCACGTGCGAGGGCTTGAAGCGGAGCTCGGGGTGACATTGTTCGAGCGTCTGCCGAAGTCATTGGCGCTGACAGGCGAGGGGCGAAGCTACATCGCCGACGTCAGGCGCGCCTTCGAATTGCTCGCAAACGCGACGGCGAACCTGAAGCCTCAGCCGGTCAAACTGGTGGTCAGCACCACACCGACCTTCGCCTCGAGATGGCTGATCCCGCGTCTTCCGGACTTCACCTCGAGGCATCCCGATCTCGATCTCCACATCCTGGCGACGGACCGCATTTCCAGCTTCCAGGTCGACGGCGTCGATCTCGCCGTCCGCTATGGCAGCCCTCCCTTCGGTCCCGGCCTCGCCGCCGAACTGCTGTTCGAGCAGGAGATCATTGCCATCTGCAATCCAAATCTCGTCGCCGTGGGAGCCGAGCCCAACAACGCGGAAGAACTCTCGCACTACACGCTGCTTCACGATGCCCATAATTCCTGGCCGGAATATATCGATCGCTTCCTCGGCGGCGGTGATCCCACGCTGTTTCGGGGCATCAGCTTCTCACAGACATCGCACGCGATCGAAGCTGCCATCGCCGGACAGGGCATCGCCGTGGCGACCCGCGCTTTCGTCTCGACCGACATCGACGCGGGCAGGCTGAGACAGGTCTTCGACGGCGCCCTCAGAGCGCGCTCAGATTTCTATCTGGTGAAGCCGCGATATCGGAAGTCCGAAGCGGTCGAAAAGCTTCAGGACTGGCTGCGCTCGCAGGTGCAGGGCTGATAGTCGAACAGCCATCCCTCAAAGAATGGACCAACTGCGGCAGGCTTGCGCCAACAGCGGTCATCGCATTCGGGAGCCTTGTGCGGAACGAAGACGGCAGGCAAGGTCCTTAACGTGTGCGAAAGTCAGTCGAGGAGTATCCAGCAGGTGCGCGTACCCTTTTTTCAAGTCGATGCGTTTACCAGTCAACGCTTTGCGGGAAACCCCGCTGCGGTGATGGTTCTTCCGAGTTTCCCCGACGATGCGACGATGCAGGCGATTGCTGCAGAAAACAACTTGGCCGAAACCGCATTCCTGGTTTTGCAATTGGGTCAGTATCACCTGCGCTGGTTTACGCCGACGGTCGAGGTCCCACTGTGTGGCCACGCGACACTTGCCACGGCGGCGGTAATCATGGAACGTCTGGCCCTTGGCCTCGACGAGGTGGTCTTCCAAACGGCGAGCGGCCCCCTTCCCGTGACACGATCGAGCGATGGCTACGTGATGGATTTTCCTTCCCGGCCATCGGACAATGTGCCCCCTCCGCCTGGAATTGCTAAAGCGTTGGGCGTGGCTCCCATGGAGGTCCACGTCAACCAATACAATTATCTTGCAGTTCTCGATCGTGCCAAAACAGTCCGCGACCTCGCGCCCGACTTCGTGGCAATAGCGGGCCTTGACCGCCCAGGTATAATTGTCACGGCCCCGGGTGACGACGGATATGATTTCGTTAGCCGTTACTTTGCGCCCGCCAAAGGTATTCCTGAAGACCCCGTCACGGGCGCAGCCCACTGCACGCTGGCACCATATTGGGCCGCTAGGCTCAAGAAGACGACCTTTCATGCTTATCAGGCTTCCCGTCGCGGCGGTGAGATCGATTGCCAACTCGTCGGGGACCGGGTTAGCCTTGTAGGTCATTGTGTCTTCTACCTGGAAGGGCAAGCCGAGATATGAGGAACATTGGATAAAGCGGACGCGACTCATTTCGGCCCCTTTGGGCCGAGTGCAGCGGTTGCGAGCTTCTGCTTCGCGCCAACACCGGTCATTGCCCGAAATCAGTGTCGCGGCCGGAAGGGCCATCCTCGCGCGGACCAACCTTCAATCATTCATGTTAGACGGCATATCACCGAAAACGTAAGCCTCGACTATTGTGAAACTTCTGGTTTCGTGCCGACATGTCTTCGGCGACCCCGGTGGCCCGCCTAGCAGGTGACCTGAACCTTATCTTGATTTCACTGAAAAACGTTTCGACGCATTTGAAGGGAAAGATAATGGCGCAAGACTATGCTCTGGGACACACAGATGCCGAGATGCGGCGATTGACGGCGCAGGCAAAGCTGATCGACCCCATAACGCGTCGGTTTTTCGAAGCCGCAGGCCTCAAGGCTGGGATGCGCGTACTTGACGTCGGCAGCGGCGCGGGTGACGTCGCCATCCTCGTTGCCGACATTGTCGGCCCCGGCGGTGAAGTGCTCGGCACCGATATATCCGCAGTTGCCGTTAAAGCTGCCGAAGCGCGAACGAAGTCGGCGGGCCTGAAGCAGATCGAATTCCGCCAAGGCGATCCCGCTGAGATGGCTTTCGAAGCGCCGTTTGATGCCGTGGTTGGCCGCTATGTTCTGCAATTCATCCCCGACCCGCACACGGCGCTCGAAAAGATCGCATTGCATGTGAAGCCCGGCGGCATCATCGTCTTCCACGAGTTGGACTGGGGCGGCGCGCGATCCTCTCCGTTGGTGCCGACCTATGAACTCGTCTGCAACTGGATCAGCCGCACGATCGAGGCGGCCGGAGCAAGAACAAGGCTCGGCACTGGACTAGCACCCCTCTTCGAGGCCGCAGGCCTTCCCCCTCCTTCACTGAGGCTCGAGTCTGTCATTGCATCGGGGCCTGCGGCCATCGACGTTGTGCACCTGGTGACCGATCTGGTGGCAACGCTTATACCGTCGATGGAGCAGTTTGGGGTGGCCACGAAAGAGGAAATTGGTCATGCCGATCTCGTGAGCCGCATCATGGTCGAGATCGGCACGGGTGGTTCGCTGATCGGTCGGGCTGAAGTGGGTGCGTGGACCGTAAGAGCGGGGTGAGCATCGGCAGCCTTGGGCCGAGAGGAGACGAACGCCTTCGGCCGAAATGCGCCAAAAGCGGTCATTAAAACACTGAAGGCACCATTGGGTGTGACGGGCCGCGATCGAAATATGTCCATTGAATTTCCCGCGGATATCGCCGACAAGTTCCCATAAATAGACCTTCACGGGCGTCCCTTGACCTGCACCAGGTGGGCGAAGGTCGAAGGGATCGCCGACTGCGCCGACGCACCGCCCGCTGTGCTGTCTTTCTCCGCTCCTGAGCCGAATAGATCAGGGTCGTAGTCGGTTCCAGCGTCTGACAGCGTCGTTTGACCGGGAGCCGGGGAGAGGGCAGCAGCCACAAGGCAGCCCTGCCGTCCTTTCCATCGCCATACCCGCTCGCACCAGTCCAGTGGCCGATTTCTTGGGTAGCTGACTGATGGGTTTGTGGATCAGGCGGCACGCTCCAGTGCAGCCCGGATCTGTGCTTCGGTGGAGGCGATCGCAGCCTTGGCTGCGTCCGGGCTTACGAGTGTTCCTTCCACGCGAACCACTTCGATATCCGTCAGTCCGATAAAACCGAGAAGATGGGCGAGATAGGTGGTCTGGAAGTCGAACGGGGCATTCTTGCCTTCTGAAAAGACGCCGCCAGTTGCCGTCACGAGATAGACTTTCTTGGCTGGCAGCAACCCCATCAGACCGGTTGCGTCGTAGCGAAAGGTAACGCCAGGCCAGGTAATGTAGTCAAACCAAGCCTTGAGCTGCGTCGGCGGGCCGAAGTTGATCATGCCCGAGCCAATGACAATCACCTCGGCAGCCTGAACCTCATCAACGAGGCTTTGAGCGAGATTGACGGCTTCGATCTGTTCGGATGTACGTGTCTCGGGCGGCGCAATGCGGCCGTCGATATAGGCTGCTGTGATATGCGGCAGAGGTGCCGCCCCAAGATCACGTTTGACAATTGTGCCGGCAGAACGGGCATTGAGGCTTTCAGCGATGTCACGGGCAAACCGGGTGGAAAGGCTCTGAGGACCGCGTGGGCTAGAGGTAACGAGGAGGATGTTGGTCATTGGTGGCTCCTGGGAGAATAGAGTAGTATCAAATTGTGACCAACACTATTAAGGTAACTATTTGACTGTTCGCAAGAAGGCACATTCATGACATTCAGTGACATAGAGTTTCCTACCCCAAGCGAAGACGCCGACTGCCGTGCCGTTCGAGAGATCCTCGATCGCATTGCCGATAAATGGAGTCTTTACATCTTCGTAGCCCTGAAGGATGGGCCGGTCCGCTTCAATGCCTTGCGACGGCAGATCAACGGGATCTCGCAGCGGATGCTCACGATTACGCTTCGTCAATTGGAACGGGACGGTTTGATCAGTCGAACTCTCTTTCCGACGATCCCTCCGCGCGTGGATTACGAGCTGACCGAAGTCGGCAGGTCGCTTCTCGCCCCAGTCATGGCCTTGGTGACCTGGGCAGATTCAAATCGGCATGTAATCGAGGAGGCGCGCCGGCAATATGACCACTAGATGTGAGCTTTCAGGAGGTTGTCCATTCGGGGACTGGCTGCGCTCGCAGGTGCTGGCCTGACGGTCTGCTCTTGCGACACTCCTCGTCAGCGGGACCCTAAGCCGCCTTTGCAATCCAGCCTTATCTTGGTGAATTCGATTGTCTCCGTTAGGGATAGCGATATCTTCAACGGACTATATCGATGTCTCAGGATTTGCCCGCCTCGCCACCCAAGTCTCAAAATCTCCCCGTGGCCTTTGCAGGCGGGGGAATTATCGGTGCCCTCGGTGGGTTGATTGGTCTTGGAGGAGCGGAATTCCGGCTACCTCTCCTGATCGGCTTGTTCAATTTCGCGGCTCTTGAGGCGGTCATCCTCAACAAGGCCATGGGCCTGGTCGTTGTTGCCACCGCGCTGCCGTTCCGTGCTGCGACAGTGCCTTTCAGCACGATCGCCGAGAACTGGCCGATCGTCGTCAACCTGCTCGCTGGAAGCCTGCTCGGCGCATGGTTTGGCGCGGGATGGGCAACCCGCCTGAAGTCGGAAACCCTCTACAAGGTGATTGCCGCCATGCTGGGCGCGATCGCCGTCGTCCTGGTCGTTGGCCACGACGCGACAGTCGGCCAGGCGCTTCTAACGGGCGTTGTCCAGATGATCGCAGGCGTGGTGGCGGGCTTCATCATCGGGATTGTGGCATCCCTGCTCGGCGTGGCGGGCGGAGAGCTATTGATCCCGACGCTGGTCCTGCTTTTCGGGGCGGATATCAAACTGGCCGGAAGCCTCTCCCTCGCCGTAAGCCTGCCCACCATGCTGGTCGGGTTCACCCGCTACAGCCGCGATCAGAGCTTTTCGGTCCTTGGCCGCAACAAGATCTTCCTGCTGGTCATGGCGGGGGGCTCGATCGTCGGCACCTTTGTCGGCGGCTTGTTGCTTGGCATAGTGCCAAACGCCTTCCTCCTGCCAGCCCTGGCCGCAATCCTGCTGATCTCAGCGGTAAAGGTTTGGCGACACAGCTAACTTAATGACAAGCGCGAAAATAATGACTCTTTTCAGCTCGTTCGAACGTCCTTGTAGCGACTGCCTTTGCGCGGTTTGGATCGAATGAGGAAAAGAACATGGATTTGGATGGAAAACGGATCGTTGTCGTCGGTGGTAGCCGCGGGTTGGGCTTCGGAATGGTCGAGGCGTTTGTAGCGCGCGCCGCTAAAGTGACCGTCGTGGCTCGCGACGCGAAGACGTTGCAAGCGCTAGGAGAGCAACTGGCCGTCACGACTGTGTCTGCTGACGCGACAAGTGCCGACGCCGCAAAGAGGATCATGTCGGAGACACGTCCTGATGTCGTCATCATGAACGCCGGCGCGGAACCGCCCATGGAACGGATCGACCGTGTTGGCTGGGAGGCGTTCACGACCAACTGGAACGTCGATGTGAAGGCCGCCCTGCATTGGGTCCAGGCCGCTTTGACGTTGCCGATGGCGCCGGGCGGGCTGGTCGTTCTCGTTTCCAGCGGAGCCGCGGTGCAAGGCTCGCCGCTATCGGGAGGCTATGCAGGAGCAAAACGGGCGCAGTGGTTCATTGCAAAATATGCCGAGGGCTTGTCGACCCAGCTCGGCCTGGGCCTGCGTTTCCGGGTCATTGTTCCCCGGCAGATGTTTGCAGGAACCGGCGTGGGCAACGCCGGAATCTCCGGCTATGCTGCGGCGGCGGGCCGGACATTCGCCGAACAGGCCGCTGCCTGGCCGGACATGACACCGCGCGGCTTTGGCGATACGGTAGCCGAACTGATCGGCAACACGGCGCTGGAAGAGGCTATGATCTACGCCGTGCGTGGAGATACAGGCGTGACGGTCATCAATGATGGATGAAGCTGCCCTCGAAGCAGAAGCGAAGAACGCACTCTACGCGGCGCTGGCCAAGGAGGCGGATGCAGTTCGCCCGGAACTGCATCGCTATGCCGCCCGATTGGTCGGCTCGGTGATCGACGGCGAGGACGTGATCCAGGACGCGTTGGTCAGTGCATTCGCAATGGTCGGCTCGATCTCGTCCGGCACGCCGCTGCGACCTTGGCTGTTTCGCATTGTTCACAATCGCGCCATTGATGCGCTGCGCCAGCGAAGTACCCGCCGGTCGGAGCCGCTGGAGACGGCCTTTGATCTAACGGATGACAGTGCCGTTGATCCAGAGGATGCACTGATAAGGCAGGACACGGTGCGGATCGCCTTGGCTCACTTTGCCAAATTGCCGGTGCCGCAGCGTAGCGCGGTGATCCTCAAGGATGTGCTGGGAGAGCCGATCGCAGACATCGCCGCGCTATTGGGCCTGAGTATCGATGCTGTCAAAGCCCATCTCTCACGTGGTCGGGCAGGATTGCGATCCATCTCCGAGTCGGAGTCCGAAGTTCCGCTGCCCCCAAGTGCCGAGGTTCTGAATTTCGCAGCGCTGTTCAACGCGAGGGATTGGACGGCCCTGCGCAGCCTGCTTGCCGAGGATGTTCGGCTTCGTCAGGCACGACGGCCGCAGGTCTCCGGTGCGGCGAATGTTGGCCGATTCTTTTCCTATTATGCGGACTATCCGCGGGTTTGGATCGAACCGGCTTGTCTGGAGGGCAGGGAAATATTGCTGGTCTCGGCTGCGCCGTCCGCTGCTCCTGCTTACTTCATGCTGCTTGAATGGAGGGACCAAAAGATAACACTGATCCGCGACCATCGATATGCGACCTACGTCATGGAGGACGCGGCTGTGACGCGGGCCGCATCGCGACGCGAATCTTAGGCCTGGCGCTCTCACGGCTCGTGTTGGCACGCGGATCGTCGCGTCAATGCAATGTACCTGCACCAGGAGTGGGCGAAGGTCGAAGCGATCGCCGACTGCGCCGACGCGCTGCCCGTCCTCCGGCTGCCGAGCAGAGCTGAATTCAGAGCAGCCGGTCGACACATCGCTCGGTCTCCCACCGCCTGAGAAAATTTGCCTCCCGGGCTATCCAGCCGACAGCCTCGCTTCCCCATTCCTAGGCCCGGCTGGCGTATTCGCCCATCAGCCAGATGTGGCGGACGATCACGAAGCGATGGGCGGCTTCGAAGTCATCAGGCGTGATCTGCCGGATCGCCCGATAGGCATCGACGAAGGCGTCCCACATGGCGGTCGACCTCCGGCCGAAGGATGTTTGCGCCCACAAAAACACCGACAAATCATAGGCGAGGTATCCCGGACCGCCGTCATCGAAGTCGAAAAATACGGCTTCGCCGGCGTCGTTGATCCGTGCGTTGAACCCGTGACAATCACCATGGCAATAGGTCTACGTCAAATTGGCGAAGGCTTCGATCGCCTGTGCGGTCCGCGCCGCGATGGCTTCAAGATCGTTGCGGACCTCGGCGTCTTCCACGACGCCGCTGTCGCATATGCGGGCAAGCGGCCGGTGCAGCAAGTGTTCGAGGTCGAGCCGATAGAGCGCTCCGTCCGGCTGGAATGTCTCGGCTGCGTTGTGCAGCAGAGCAAGGGTCTTGCCGTTGGCCCGTGCATCGCCTGCATCAGCCGCATCCGGCTTGCGGCCCTCGATCGCCCGGAAGAGCACCGCCTGGCGCACGCCCTCCGGCGCCTGTCCCTCAGCGAACAATGTGCCCTCGCGTGTCGGGACGGGTGCAGCGACCGGAACGCCAGATTGCGAGAGATGCGTCAGGAACGCCGTTTCGGTCCTGACGTCGGCTGGACCGCGGGCGCGGCGATGGGAAAGCCGGAACACATACCGCTCGCCGTTGCTTCCGAGGGCAAGATACACATCATTCAAGGCGCGTTGGAGCATCCGGCAGGAAACCGGCCCTGCGAGCGGATAATGCTGATCGATGAACTGTTCGATAGCCGCAACCTGCGGGGTCGAATAGAGCGGATTAAAATCGAGCATGGGCGCTGTACCATCGGCTTTGCTGGAGGCTGCTTCCGCGGTGAGAAGGCAAGGCGGTGGCGGCCGCAGGCACCTACGATTGCAATAGGCTGCTGTTTGGATAAGGTGAATGGCGCTATTAATAAAACCAAGAGATGAAAAACAAAATGCAGTCTTCGCGATTTTTGAAAGAAAACTCTATTTCGATTTCTGTCCTTTCCATCATTTTCGGTCTGTCTGGATGCGTCACCAATAAAGACGGTGTCGCTATTTCTGCGGATCACAGTCGGGCTCTGAGTGGAGAGCGGACAAAGATGGGCCAGTCCTACAATTTGAATGAAGACTGCACGGCTGCAACAATCGCCAATATAAAGTTGGTAGAAGCCCCGGCGCATGGCTCGGTTGAATTCGTCAAAGAGAATATTTATTCCAATTACAGAGATGGCATCCGCAATAAATGCAATTCCAGGAAATCTCTCGGCGTGTCGGAATACTATACTTCCAACAGCGGCTATTCTGGACGTGACATGTACAAGGTGAGGGTGTCGTACGGGGAGGGGACCATCAAGGACGTCACCGTCAACATCAATGTGATCAAGAATTAGTGTGAAGCGTCTCATCAGGAAACTAGTCACAGGCAGATGGAGAGGAAGACTGGATCCATGCGATCCATTCGTGTCGCCTGCAAGCACCTAGGCAAACCTCCGTCGGCAGCGGCCATTGCGGGCTATGCTGCGCTAGGGGCGATCAGTCCGTCTTCGGCTGCCCGGGAAGCTGGCCGTAAGCCGTCAGAATGGCCTTGATCAGGCCCGGGAAGCGTTCGTCCAACTCGGTGCAGCGCGTTTGATTGCGCATCTCCACACCCTGGCGCTCGCTCATGATCAGCCCGGACTCGCGCAGCACCTTGAAATGGTTGGACAGCGACGACTTTGGGATGACGCGGTCGCCGAGATCGGCAAGCGCAGAGCACGTCCCGCCACCTCTGGCGCCGGCAAGCTTTGCATAAATGGCAACGCGCTCCGGATCGGACAGCGCATAGAGGATCGCCTCGGGCTTGATGTCCTCCAGGGCTGGGTGAAAGAGCGGTCTCATGAATTTTATATAGCGTCCCTTGACATTGAGATCAACAGTTCCGAATTTCCGAACTATGGAACAAGCCTGCCAATCCCGGCGGCTATCCAGATCTGAAGGAACGAGAAATGGCTAAGCTCACAGGAAAGGTCGCTGTCGTCACGGGTGCCTCCAAAGGCATTGGCGCTGCGATTGCCAAGGCGTTCGCAGCAGAGGGTGCGCAAGTGGTGGTCAATTACGCGTCGAGCAAGGCGGGAGCCGACGCCGTCGTTCAGGCGATCGGTGCGGCCGGCGGCAAGGCCATCGCGGTGCAAGGCGATGTTTCAAAGGCAGAACAGGCGCAGGGCGTGGTCGATGCCGCGATCAAGGAATTCGGCAAGCTCGACGTGCTGGTCAACAACTCCGGCGTCTATGAATTCGCCCCGATCGGCGAGGTGACCGAGGAGCACTATCGCCGCATGTTCGACGTCAATGTTCTCGGCGTTCTCCTGACCACCCAGGCGGCGGCCAAGCATCTCGGCGAGGGCGGCAGCGTCATCAACATCTCGTCGGTGGTCACCAGCCTGGGGCTGCCGGCCTCGGCCGTCTACACCGGCACCAAGGGAGCCGTGGAGGGCATCAACAGCGTGCTTGCCAAGGAGCTTGGCCCGCGCAGGATCCGCGTCAACGCCATTCTGCCGGGCATGGTCGAGACTGAGGGCACCCACTCGGCCGGCGTCATCGGCTCGGATTTGCAGCAGACCATGGTTGCCCAGACGCCGCTCGGCCGCATCGGCCAGCCGGACGATATCGCCGACATTGCCGTCTTCCTCGCTTCCGACGATGCCCGCTGGCTGACCGGCGAGCGACTGGTTGCCAGCGGCGGTTTTCGCTAAAGCAGGATGGTTTGAGGCCGGGTCGGCCTCAAACCTGAATCCTGTTCTGAATCAAACTGCTAGAGCATGTCGCGCAAAAATGTGCAGCGGTTTTGCGACAAGGACGTGCATAAAAACAAAGACCTAAAGCGCGAAGAGCGAATCTGAAATGGCCCCGATCGGGGCCATTTCTAGCTCAGCACCACAGCCATGCAACTGGCCTGCTTTTACTCCGCCACACTGGCCTGCTTTTGCTCCGCCGTTGAACACGCCGATGACGACAAATGTTTTGTTCACGGGAATTTTCTTGTCAGTTGGATCGTCAATCATGACATTCAATACGCTGCGATCGTTACTGATGGTCATTCACGGTGTCGCATGGTGGCGTTTGAACTTACGGTAGCTTGTCTCGACGAGACCGATCGTCCAGCAGATGGGGCAGCCGCGAAAAGCCACCATCGACACGCCAGCCAGGGCCAGCGAATAAAATGGATGTGGCACAGAGATCGATATCGCGTAACTCAAAGCGCCGATGCCGACAATACCGCGGACCAGATGTTCGACAAGACCGTTGCTGGCGAACATTGTCTTGGGCGAAGCGGTAGATGACAGGTTCATGGGGTTCATTGAAATTAATCTCTCCAATCCATAGTGGTTCAATCAATCCAGGAGGTATTCACGTAGCAGGGCCCGGCTCCGGTGCAGTCGACCCTTGATGCTCTCGCGGGTGAGGTTCAGTGAAGCGGCGACCTCGTCGATCGTCATCTCTTCGATATCGCGCAGTATGATCACCTCGCGGTAGTGTTCGGGCAGGGATTGGATCGCGCGTGAAAGGTCAAGCCGGAGTTCGTCCTGCGACAAATGTGCCAGGCGGTCCACGTCGGCCGGATTCAGCAACGCGTCGTCCAGATTGTCCGGCTTTCCCAGCGCGCGCATTGCCATGCGCAAACATTCGCGGCGTACCACGGCCAGCAGCCAGCCCGATATCGAGCCCAGTGCGCGCAGCGTTCCGACGCGACGGTACAGTAGCCACAATGTCTCCTGCACCACGTCGTCAACGTCGTCGGAAGCGCTGCAGCTGCGCCGCGCATAGCGCCGAATGTCTGGCTGTGCGAGGTCCAGCAAAGCCAAGATGGCTTGCTTGTCGCCATTGCGCGCGTCGTCAACCAGAGCCAGGTCATACTTCGGCGTGTACATGCGGGTGTCCTACTTCGCAGTGTCCAAGCGGCGGTTCGCGGCATCCAAGCGGCGGCCCGCCATGGCACACATAGGACAAAAACCGATGAAGCCGGTGAGCAGTGTGCTGACGCCGACGCCAGCAATCGCATAGCCGATCATTAGCCCACTTAAGCCCAGCAAGCCGCAGGCGATCATAGCCAAACCGGCAACGACGCGAACCGCGCGTTCCCATCCAGGTACATTCTTGACATAAAGCACAGTAAACCCTCCAAAGTTGCATGCGCAATGGCACGCTCGAAAGGTAAGAGGGCTGGGAATGCAGTTTCGGTTCGCGTCGTTCTAAAAATATTTCAACAGCGCCATTTCCAGGTCACCCCGCCCTCGGTTCATCAGATGGTTCTGACGCTCGAACGCGCCGGCCTGATCCGACGCCAAACCGGCGTCGCCCGAAGCATCGAAATCCTGGTCGCCCCAGAAAACTTGCCAATCCTGCAATGAACCAAAATCAACCCGTCAAATCCTCTGTGCAGAGGTACTAGTAGGGCGAGATGCACGCCCGCCGCGGACCGTAATAGGGCTGGAAGCTGTTGTCGTAAGCCCTGTAAGACCGGTAGCGCGCATAGCACCAGCTTACATGTCCGTTGCCGCCACTATAGACTTGGCGGTAATAGCGCGGCGCGTAGTAGCGTGGACGGTAAATGGTCGAGCCGTAGTAGCGCGGCGGACCGTAATAAGGCGATCCGTAGTAGCCCTGGCCGTAGTAGCCCTGATTGTAGTAGCCTTGATTGTAGGAGCCCCCACCGTAGTAGCCCCCACCGTAGTAGCCCTGGCCGTAATACGGCTGCGCCAGCATTCCGCCGATGATTGCGCCGGCCGCGAGCCCGCCGAGTCCCCAGGCCCAGCCGTTGTTACTACCGTGGTGTCCATGCCTGTAGTAGCCTCCGTAGCCTCCGTAGCCTCCATAGCCTCCATGGCCGTGGCCGCCGCCGTGATGTCGGTACTGGACCGGCTGCGCCTCTGCGCCGATCTTCGGTATGGAAATGGTGGGAAACGCCATGGCCGGCGGGACGCTCGTCAGCGCCGTCACCAGCGACAGGGTAACGATTGCTAACCTTTTCATTGGCTCATCTTTCCTTCTACAGCACCGCGCGTCGAAGTCGGCGCGCAAGGACGTTTCAGTCCTCTAGGTAAACTGGCGAATTATACTCTGAAATCGGCTTTAATTCGAGGAATTATGCAGGAAAGCCTTTCTTCGGCGACAGGCTCCCGGCGAAAGCACGCTTCCACCCTCCGTCGTCTCATATGAGCCGTTGCGCGCTCCATGAATCATGCGACGCGGAGCTCGTCAGTGGCGCTGGCAAAGCGCGGTCATCATCTGCCGATATAGGCGGCCAGTTCGTCCGCCGTCCCGTTGGGGAAGGCCTGCTTTAGAAAATCCAGGAACGCCGACGCGCGCGCGCTGAGCAGCCGCCGAGAGGGGTAGAGCGTCCAAAGAGCGATTTCGGGGCCGTCGATATCCCCCCAATTGACCAATGTGCCGTCGGCCAGGTCGTGGCTCACCAGCGAGATGGGAAGACGTCCTGCACCGACGCCGGCGCGCACCGCATCCCGGATCGTGATCAGCGTCGACAAGGTGAGCACGGGTTCGATCTTGATCGTCGACCGGCCGCCTGATGTCTTCACCTGCCATGTTTGCGCTTCGCCTACCCCGCGCGCAACGCCGGGAGCGGCGCGTCCGCCGGTTGGGCGGGGAAGATCGGGGCTTGCCACCACCACCAGCCGGTCACGCAGAAACGCCCGTCCGACCAGGCTTTCGTCGGGATCTGGATTGACCCGGATGACCAGATCATAGCCTTCCTCGATCATATCGACGGGCCGGTCCTCACTCGTCACCTCGAGCCTCACCTCCGGATATTGGAGGGCAAAGCCGGCGGCGATCCTGCCCATTGCGGTCTGGGAGAAATGCAAGGGTGCGCTGATCCGCAATCTTCCCTTGGGTTTCTGACCGCCCGAGGCAATCGCCGACGCCGTCTCGTCCAGTTCGGCGAGCAGCGCCCCCGTCCGCTCGAACAGCGCCCGTCCTTCTTCGGTGAGCTTCAGATTACGCGCACCCCGTTCAAACAGCCGCAGATCGAGATCGCTTTCCAGCTCGGCGACACGGCGCGACAATGTCGCCTTCGGCCGGCCGGTCGCCCGTGCCGCTTTGCCGAAGCCGCCATGGCGGGCAACAAGATTGAAATCGGCAAGCGCAAGAAGATCCATGTCCGTTCCACCAGTGAGACGGTCTGTCTAAAATCGCCGTCTATCGGACTGCCAGTGAACCACACATATTCGAGGTGTCAAGCAACCCAACACGGAGAAAGACCATGACCATTCTCGTTACCGGCGCCACAGGCAATGTTGGCCGCCAAGTCGTCGAACACCTCGTCAAGCACGGCGCCGATGTCCGCGCTCTTGTCCGCGACCCGTCGAAAGCGGACTTCCCGGCTGGCGTCAGCGTCGTGCAGGGCGAGTTCCTCGACGTCGACTCGCTGCGCAACGCCATGTCAGGCGTGTCGACGCTGTTCCTGCTCAGCGCCGTGGTGCCGGACGAATTTACCCAGGCCTTGATTGCGCTGAACGTCGCCCGATCGGCCGGCATCGAGCGGATCGTCTATCTCTCGGTGATCCACGCCGACCTCTACGTGAACGTGCCGCATTTCGCCGGCAAGTTCGGTGTCGAGCGAATGATCGAGCAGATGGGTTTCAAGGCGACGATCCTGCGCCCGGCCTACTTCATCCAGAACGATCTGACGGTCAAGGACGTCATCACCGGCTACGGCGCCTACCCGATGCCGATCGGCGCCAAGGGTCTCGCCATGATCGACGTTCGTGATATCGCCGAGATCGCCGCCCTTGAGCTGCTGCGCCGCGAACAGTCTGCAGAGCCGCTGGCGCTTAACCGGATCAACCTCGTCGGTCCGGAGACACTGACCGGAACCGATATCGCCGCCATCTGGTCTGACGTGCTCGCCCGCCCGATCGCTCACGGCGGCGACAATACCGAGGGCTTCGAGCAGAACCTCAAGCAGTTCATGCCCGCCTGGATGGCCTACGACATGCGCCTGATGGGCGAGCGCTTCCTGACTGACGGAATGCTGCCTGAGACGGGCGACGTCGAGCGCCTGACAAAGCTGCTCGGCCGGCCGCTGCGCTTCTATCGCGCCTTCGCCTTGGAAACCGCTGCCTCCTCCTGAGGCAGCAACAGCGATCTAACCAAAAAGGAGTATCACCATGATTTATTCCACAGCCACAGTTCCGGTGAACCCGGAAGGCGAACCCCCTTTGACACGCGCTGAGGCCTGGCAAGGTCTCGAACGCAAGGCACGCGACGCCCGGCTCTTTCTTCCCGCCGGTCTCTGCACCCGCTGCGATGTCGTGGAGGAAGGCCCGACCCACTTCGTGCGCGAGGCGACGATTGCCGGGCTGGATCTGCGCGAGATCATCACCCTGGAGCCGCAAAGCAAGGTCACCTTCTTCCAGGCGACCGGGCCACGCGAGGGAGCGATCGTCAACGAGCTGTTCGAGGGTGAAGACGGTCAGCTGCAGCTGCGCTTCTACTGCTATCTCGGCCTGCGCGGCAAACGGCCGAACGGCCCGGAAGAGCAGGCGGAGCAAGCGCAATTCGACGGCGAAACGGGCTACAAGGCCGCCCTTCTATCGACACTGAAGCGGACCCGCGAACTACGGGCAGAGGGAAAGCTCTGAGCACCGCCGGAACCACAAACAACAGGGTGGCCTCTTGATGAGGGCGCCCTGTCTTTGCGGGGCACAAAACGGTGCGGCCGATTGCGAAAGATGCGTCAGGTGTCGCGCCGCAAAATCGTTTGGCAGTTTGCGCAACATCAGTGGAAATGCCTCGTAACCGTTCTTCCGCTCCCACGGTGTCCTCGCCGCCCCAATCTGTGATCGCCTTTCCATGGACGGGCAACGGCAGTTTTCTCCATGGAGCTGCATGCTGCATGGCAGGCACGATCTCTCACCCAACCGGATGATTGTAATCACTGGTCCGGTCTCTAGCTTAGAGCAGGTTCCCGGCGCCTCCACGCGAAGTCGTCGTCGATTGGGGCTCGCCGGAAGCAAGCAGATGTGGCTGGCGTAAAGGAACCTTCATGGCTGAAGCGGCTTTGAGCGCTCCGCTAGGCTCCATGTCATCGGATGATGATTAAAAGGCAATGACATGCGCAAAACAATGGCAGCCGGCCTGGCCGCCTTGATCGCCATGTACTTTCTCGGCGGCATGAGCGCGAGACATGAGATCTTTCCTTGGCCACAACTTTCCGCGCTGAGGAAAATGGTTGGCGCAGAGAAGCCGGCGGCGCCAAGCCGTTATACTTTCGACGACAAGGGACGACTCATCGGGGATGAGTCAAAAACGCCTGTGACCTGCCCGCCTCAGACTGACCGAACGGCTGTCTTACTCATTCTTGGCCAATCGAACGCGGCCAACGACGGTGGGCAACGGCACACGTCAAATTATGGCGCCCGCGTTGTAAACGCCTTTGCCAAGCGGTGCTTCATCGCGGCGTCGCCGCTACTTGGATCGACCGATACCAAGGGAGAGTACTGGACGCTTCTTGCGAACAATTTGATCGCATCGGGACAAAATGACAGCGTCATCCTCGCACCTCTCGCATATTCCGGATCTGAGGTCGCACGATGGGCGACAGGCGGTGACCTCAATCCTGTGCTGGTCGACACAATGAAACAGCTTCAGGATTCCGGTTATCGGATAACGGGCGTCCTCTGGGTGCAAGGAGAGAAGGACCTCGTCATGGGCACCACTGCGGAGGCCTATCAGGAACATTTCATGTCGATGGTCGACACATTGCGTCAGCACGGCGTCGAAGCACCCGTTTACATTTCGATCGCATCGAAATGCCTCGAACCGAGCAACGGCGGCTTCAAGGAGCACATTCCAGACAATGCGATCGTACGGGCGCAACTGGCCCTGTCAAAAAGCGGCCACGGTATTCGAGAGGGCGTAAATTATGACGCGTTGCTCGATGGAGAGGACCGCTACGACGATTGCCATATCGGGGGCACAGGCGCGGAGAAAGTGTCGGGGGCCTGGCTGAACCTTCTGCGCGGCGATCACCGCCTGGAAAGCTCGCGATAGTCTTGCCCGATTTTCGCGCCTTCGCGAGCGCCGGCTTCTATCCAGCGGGCGACATCTCCACTCCAATGACCTTTTTGCCTGCGCTCCGCCGGCGAGCGAATATGTGCAAGTGACCTCCCGGATGCGGAATTTCGGGACGTTTTGAAGTCGCCTTGAAACCCATTCAACCAACCGGCTGCCACTCCGCTTCTGGCGACCCTGCGAAGTGCAGCAAAGACGTTGCTTCGGAAAGGATTCGCCAGGAAGTGGAGCTCAAAGCAGCAGAACGATTGGTGCGGCTGATCGTCAGATCCAGAGGGGCCGCCCAACGTACAGGAGACGCAATGCTTGGGGTATAGCAAGTGATCGCTGAGCGGCCCGCCCCAATGATACAAAATAAGACTCAAAGTTGAAGTAAATTTCTATTTTAGTGCGAAATCGAACAATGTAGCCTGTAGTTGAAATATCAAATCTGTGGACGAAGAATTCCTATAAAGTAATATTTATTGCAAAGACTCTGAGGTTATGCGGAAGTAGTCAATCCAACGCCACGACGCGTTGTTCCTAAAAACCACCCCTCTTCCTGATCCCGCTCTTGCGGGGTTTTCTTTTTCTGGCTCGGTTAAGCTCCGCTAACCGAACATATTAGAGATCTATCCACCCAACGGTACGGAACCGCGCAGCAACTTTTTCCGACTATCTGCTGTTAGGCAAAAGGATCGCACAGGTGGCCCCATGCGGGGGCCGTCCGCCATCTCTTCTTTCGCCCTGTGCGATCCATCCTTTCCCAATTGCCTCTGCCTCGTTTCGGCGGGGCTCATTTTTGATCTGCGGCGAGCATCGAGTGGTGCGACTAGCTAGCGGAAGATCTTATGGAGGGCACCGGGAACCTGGCCGGTCCCTTTTTCGTTAGATCGGTAGGAAAGCACGGGTGTTCCTCCTGTGCGTTCCATGAACTTGCCCCGCCTCGGCGGGGCTTTTTTCGAATCGCCGCGGAAGCACCGGCACCCTCGGGCTTCACCACCAGACATGTTGATCAGGCGGCCTTTGCCGCCGCCAGGGCGGAAAGCAGGATACCGGCAGTCTGCACCGATGAACCGGGGTTCTGCCCGGTGATCAGCAGGCCGTCCTGGACGGCATAGGACGACCAGTCATCGCCGCTGGAGTAGATGCCGCCATTCTCCTTCAACATGTCCTCGACGAGGAACGGCACCACCTGGGTCAGACCGACGCCATCTTCCTCGGAATTCTTGAAGCCGGTGACTTGTCTGCCCTGGACCAGCGGCGTGCCGTCCAAAGCCTTGACGTGGCGCAGCACACCCGGGGCGTGGCAGACAAAGGCGACGGGCTTGCCGGCCTGATAAAGCGATTGGATGAGGGCGATCGAATTCTTGTTTTCCGCCAGATCCCACAGCGGGCCATGGCCGCCCGGATAAAAGACGGCGTCGTAATCGTCATGGGAGACCGAAGCGAGCTTTACGCTCGAGGCGAGCACGGCCTGGGCATCCGGGTCGGCATGAAAGCGGCGGGTCTGGTCGGTCTGGAAGTCCGGTTCGTCGCTCTTCGGGTCGAGCGGCGGCTGTCCGCCCCTCGGCGATGCGACGGTGATGTCGGCGCCGGCCTCGAGGAAGGCATAATAGGGGGCGGCGAACTCTTCGAGCCAGAAGCCGGTCTTCCGGCCGGTGTTGCCCAGTTGGTCGTGCGAGGTGAGAACCATGAGGATTTTCATCTGGAGATCCTTTCGAGACAGATGTTGTTGCTTTCGATGAGGGGATCATGCCTCGGCCGTTCTCATTCCTGAAATTTATTTCTTTGATTTCAGTTATGCGTGCAGCAATATATCTGGATGAAGTATGACCTCAACCTCCTGCCTGTCTTCGTGGCGCTTATGGAAGAGCGCAATGTCACGCGCGCAGCCGAGCAACTGGGCATGACGCAGCCAGCCGTCTCCAACGCCTTGAACCGCCTTCGCGAGACGCTGCGCGATCCGCTCTTTATCCGCGAGCGCTACGGCATGAAGCCGACTGAAATGGCGCAGGCACTTGCTCCAGTGATCCGCGGGGCCTTGGCGAGCCTCGATGACGTCATTCTCGGTCAGCAGGCGTTCGACCCGGCGCGAGCGACACGGCAGTTCACCATCGCCCCGAACAGTTACGTCGAATTCGTCTTGATGCCGGGGATCGTGGCGCGGCTGCGCGAATGCGCTCCCGGGATCAGGCTGCGCCTGACGCCCTTCGGCAATGATCTGGCCGAGACCGGCGCGATGTCAGGGGCGACCGAAATGGTGATCGGCCGGATCGTCGAGCCGCCTGATAACATGGTCGTGCAGCATCTCATGGATGATGGATTGGCCTGTGTCGTGCGCAAAGATCATCCCGAGATCGCCGAAAACATCTCCGAGGAACAGTATCAGCGGATGCGGCATGTCAACGTGCTTCCGCCCGGCCGGATGCGCGTCGGCCTGTTCCAGATGCTGCAGCAGGCCGGTCTCAGGCGCGACGTCTCGGTCTCCGTCACCCATTTCCTGGCGGTCCCGGAAATGGTGGCCGTCACCGACTACTGCGCGACTCTGCCCCGGCTGATCTGCCATCGCCTTGCCCGCGACCCGCGTCTCAAAGTCCTGCCAGCACCGGTCGATCTCGGCAGTTTTCCGGTGGAGCTGGCATGGCATGTCCGCTACCGAAACGATCCGGCTCATCGGTGGTTGAGATCATTGATCGCCGAGGTTGCAAAGGATATCTCCGACGCTGCGGTGGCAGAAGCGATGACTGGAAACTGAAAACGCGTGTTCGAGACCTCGGCGAGGCCTTTCCTGGGCGAAATTGCGGGCAAAAATCGGTGTTGATGGCGCCCGATTATGTTGGGATACGTCGCTATTCCCCCTGCAGACGCCACCCCGCCCTCCGTCCTCCTCGGGCTTCACCCGAGGATCCACTCTGGCCTCCTCGATCAGCAGCCGGCATGGATCCCAGGCTCAGGGCCTGGGATGACGGAGGATGAGGGCTGGTTGGTGTGCCGCGCCGTTGCGCTTCCCGTTGAACCAGGGCCGCAACCTCTCTCCAGCCTCATCCTTGTACGTTGCCGTTGCTGTATAAAGGGGCTGCGCGGCGGGGCTGGCCATGGGCCGAGCCGCCTGTCAGCCCTTGCGGACAAGCGCCTTGCCGGCAGTAGTCAAGATGAGATCGCGGCAACAGCAATCAGGGCGACAAAGACACTGAGCGGCGCAAGGTGCGCATAGTCGCGGTGGCGTAGAACCGTGAAAACCGCAGCCGCGATGATGACCGCCCCAAGCGCCACGCCGACAATGCGGCTGACGGGAAGTGCGATCAGGACGGCGCTCGATATCTCCAGTCCCCCCGTCACGATACCCCACCAGCGCGGATAACCCCACCGGGCGAAATCGCTTCGCGCCCCGGACGTGCCGATCGCGTTGCCGAGACCTGCGCTTGAGAAGGCGACAACCAAGAACCAGATTGAAAGAACGTGAACCATCTTAGTAGGCTCCGATCATCATGGGGATGGCGACCAGGACCATGATCACCGCCGTGAGGCCGTGAATGCCGAAGGCGCTTTTCGTGGAGCCTTTCGCTGCGAGAATGAGCAGCATGTCGCCTGCGGGGATCATCGCTTCGATCAAAAGCACGATGCCGACCTCGCGTTCTGCACCCCAAACCATGAACGCCAGCACGAGCAATCCCGCGACGATATCGCGAACACCCTTGAGGCGGAGCCACCAAGCGACCTTTGGGCCATCTTCGGGAAGCGGCAGGCCGAAACTGCGCATCATGCTCGTCGGGCTGGCAATATAGCCGGTGCCGATTGCGATAATAGCGAGGGCCAGCAGCAAACCGGCCCCGTTGGCAAGCCAAAGCATGAGACAATCCTTCTATCATGGATACAAAAACTAGCGGTGCTAGATAAATGCCTTAGCATTGCTAGTTAGTCAAGCGTTGGTATAATCTTTGATGGGGTGCTAGCCCTGCGCGGGCATGGAGCCGGGGGCATGGAGATCGAGCAATGGGGATCGCAGAGCGAAAAAGTCGGGAAAGGGCAGGGCGCGAAGACCGCATTGTCGCGGCAGCCCGTGCCGTCGCCGAGAGCGAAGGATGGGATGCCGTGACGATCCGCCGCCTGGCCAAGGAGATCGAATACAGCCAGCCAATCCTCTATTCGCATTTCGCGAGCAGGGACGCCATCGTTGCCGCAGTTGCCGTCGAGGGCTTCAAGGAGCTCGCAACCGTTCTTCGGGAAGCGGCAGGCGGGGCGAACGGGCGACGACAGTCTCTCATGGATGTCGCCATGGCCTATTTTGCCTTCGCACTCAGTCGCCCGGCACTCTATGAGGCGATGTTTATCCTGCCGACCCAACTGCAGTTCGCCGAGGCTGAAACGAGATCGGAACTTCGGGCCGGTTTCGACGCCATTGCAGCAGCCGTGTCGCCGTTCTGTGCCGATGTGGAGATCGTGACTGAGACCTTCTGGGCAGCCCTGCATGGGCTTGCCGAGCTCGAACGTTCAGGCCGCATTCGGCCCGGCATGCGTGACAAACGCATCGCGCTTGTTGTCCAGGCGATCGTGGATGCGGGAAGCAACGCGCCTATGCGGGGCTGATGACATTCCGTCGGATGATGCATCGGCTACCGGATGTGGACCGCGCATCTTCAACGGAGAGCCGTCGCCGATCATGTCCGGATACGTCGCTGTCCTGCTCCAGACGCCACCCCACGATCCGTCCTCCTCGGGCTTGACCCACTGCTGTTGGGTTGGTGCCAATGGCTGCCCCACACCCTAGCCTTGCTGGGGTCGAGCCACTCGTCTCGACCCGTCCTCCGGACCCCCGTAAAAACGGGGAGAGGGGACGTGGCAAACGCAACGTCGAGGTTGGGCGAAGCCGGTGCGGCATGTCCCTTCGCCCCGCCTGCGGGGGTCCGAAGGACGGGTCGAGACCCGTGGTTCGACCCCGGTTGGTGCCGGCAGGCGGATGAGGGGCTGGTTTCGGCGATCTCCCGGGCCGAGGCGTGTCTCAAACGCCGCGAACACCTAAAAACGGGCAGAATCAACACCATGCAGCTAGTCCATATTTTTAGCCTGACGGCAGTGGCTCAAGGCCTGGGATGACGGAGGTTGGGGACATGCCACTTATAAGGGGCTTCGCAAGGTTCAGGATAAGGCGTCGGTTTATGCGATTGAATGAGGATGTCCGTTTCAGCCTCGCGCAATCAAGGCGAAATAGACACGCCTATGCATAAGGAAAGACATCGATGCCGAGAGCGCTCCTGAACCCGCATATGCGACTGAGCTTCACAGCAAATTCTTGCTTTATTGGCTGTTGGTCTAAGGCCAGCAGCCGGAATGGTTCCATGCCCTCCTCAGAATGAACTGCTGGCGAAAGCGAAGATCGTGGTGGAGGCGCGCGTGAAATCGCTGTCGATTGGCGAATCCGGTTTGCTGGTGACGGAAGGCGCTCCGACGCGCATGATACGAGTGGATTTGGAGATCAAGAGAGTTATCAAAGGCAAATACCCTGGAAAGGAGGCAATCGTGTACGGCACCGTGTATCCTCCAGGACCATTAAAGGAACTGACCATGATGGCGTTGCTTGGCGGGTTCGGTGGCGACGACACCTTCGAATGGGAGCTTGTACGCCAAGAAATAGGTGATGGAGCGGCGTTCTTTTCGATGAGCAGATGCAGCTATTATAAATTCCCAGTTTACAACGTTGGTCCCGACTGATCGATGCTTTCACATCACAATCGGCGCACAACGCGCCTCACCCACCATTCATGAAATGACTGGACATAAGCGGTAAGGGCGGGCCGCTCCGACGCGGCTCGCCGGCCCGACCCCGCCCGGGAGATCTCCCACTCTCGGCTGGGCTCAGACCCGCTTTCGCCGCATCTGCGTGACGCTCCGCCAGATGGCCGAGACCAGGAAATAGAAGGCGCCGAGGCCGGCATAGCCGGCGATGTTGGCAATGGACGGCGCTTCCGGCATTTGCGCCTGGGCGATGAAGAAGGCGCCTGCGACAGCGGATTGGCCGCCGCTGAGGATCATCGCCCACTGGCCGCCATTGGTCTTCCAGCGCCGCACAGCGGTTCCAAGCTGCAGCAGGCCGGAAAAGATCGCCCAGAGGCCGAAGACACCGAGAACCCAGTTCATGCTCATCGTCAGCGCGACGATCACGGCAGCCGTCGTCACCGCGCTGACGGCGACGTTGATCGCCTGGCTGCGGTTGTTTGCCAGGCCGCCGTTCCGCGCTGCGTCGATGAGGTTGGCGGCGGCATCCCAGGCCGGGTAGAGGATCAGCAATGCTGCCGCGACGGCAGGCGACTGGCGGCCGGCCGTCAAGGCGGCTGCGACCCAGATTGCAGAAAAGGCTGCGCGAGTGAAGTAATAGCGCGTCAGCCACTCTTCCCTGTCGCCAGGCGCGACGGCATTTGTATAATCGGTCATCATGATCTCTTTCCTGAATGTGATGGTGTTGGTCTGATAGGGCGGCCCACCGACATGAGCGGTGTGGTCCGTCATCGAGATTGGGTTTCATGGGTTTGCCTGCACTGCCCGAGCGCCGACGGGTGGCTGTCGAACCGACGTTCTCCGTCGTTCGGGTGCCTCGCCTGCCGGTCAGGCGGCATTCCCTGGTAAATCGCCGGTCGAACCGGGGGCGGCCCGGCCGACCGGCGACGACGTGGTCACATGGGCGGGACCACGCCATTTTTCCCGACAAGCACCTGATGGGCGAGGGGGCCTGATGCAGCCTTCTCGGCGGGGATGAAGACGACGGCGCCGGCAACGAGACCGTCCTTGGTGGCCGGAGCGATGGTCACGACGGGCGTGCCGTCCGGAATGGAGATCTTCTTTTCCTTGCCGTGATAGGAGACGGTGACGGTGCGGCCATCGACGCCCTTGACGGCGTCGGCCACGGTTGCATTGGTCATGCTGCTGTCGGGTTTGAGGTCCCAGGCGTAGCTGCCTTCACCGGCACCTTTCATCGCCGGCGGGAAGATCAGCACCTCAAGCGCGCCGTCGCCGCCGCCTGCGCTCGGCAGCGATGCGATGCCGACGAAGTCGCCCGGCTTGATGTCGGTAACCGCAGCATTTGCAACGCTCGCCAGTTTCCAGCCGTCGGCAAGCGTCACTTCGACGGTCTCTCCCTCGCGGGTCTTCACCGTGAGAGCGGAGCCGCTGTAGCTGACGATGCTGCCCCTGACATGGACCTGCTCGGGTTTCTGGTCTTCGGCGTGGACAGGCGCTGCCGGAAGGGCGGCCGACGAGATAGCGGTGAGCCCCAGGAGGAGGGCGGGGAGAATGTTCTTGATCATGTTATTCTTCCTACTAGTTGGTAGTTTCACTGAACGTCGTTTGTCGCTCCGGGTTTTATTCCGCCCGGAACTTTATCGAGCGGCGGTCGGAGACAGCCGCTCCAAGGTGGGGGCGAGAATGGTGGCGAAGATCTCGGGGGTGCCGTAAGCACGGGCTGAAAGCATGGCGCCGTGGACGGAGGCCATGAAGGCTTCAGCCTCGACGCGCGGTGCGCTCGACAGCTTCAAACTGCCGTCCTTCAAGCCTCGCTCCATGACCGAGGTCAGCCATCTCGACGCAAAGCGGAAGAAAGCCTTGACCTCGCCCGCGACCTCCGGCGGCAGCGCCGGCAGTTCGCTTGCCAGCAGGGCGCAGACGCAAAACGGCCGGCTGGCGTCCTCGATGCACTGGGCCCAGTGGCCCGCATAGGCCTGGAGGAGCGCGAGCGGATCCCGCACCTCTTGCTCCAGGCCCGCGATACCCGCCTCGGCATCTTCGCGATATCGCACGACCAGCGTCCGCACCAGATCGGTTTTGCTCGGAAAGTGGTGATGGATGCTGGCCTTGCGGATGCCGACGACGGCAGCAATATCGGCATAGCTGAAGCCGTTATATCCTCCGGTCATGATCAGTGCTCTGGCGGAGGCCAGGATCTCGTCGGACGTCGTCAAAAGGTTGCTCATGGCGCTTATCTACCTTCCAGTAGGATGGTTGTCAAGCGGAACGCAGTTTTTTTGCCGTCGGCCGTCGTCGAGGCGGTGACCGGCTTCACCTTGACTTGGGTGAAAGTAATGGCGGCATCGGTTGTAGCGACCGGCCTTGACTCGCCCCGAATACCCAGAACATAATTAGAACATCTAATATAGGAGTGGAGTTCTGGATGTGCGGCCGCGTCTATATCAAGACATCGCTTGAAGAGCTGGTGCGCAATTTCGCCTTCGCAGAGCGAGGCGCGATCGATGCGCTCGGGAACCGATTTCCGCGCTACAACGGCGCGCCGACGCTGGATTATCCCATCATCATTCGCGACATGGTCCGCGAGCCGGATATCATGGGGCCGGTGTTCGCCAGCGCTCGCTGGGGTCTGATGCCGGCATGGATGAAGCCGGGTGGCCGGCCGCCGCCGATCAATGCGCGCTGCGAGGGCATCAGTACCAACGGCCTGTTCCGCTCGGCCTACAGGTCGCGCCGTTGCCTGGTGCCGATCAACGGCTTCTTCGAGTGGAAGGATATCTTCGGCACCGGCAAGAACAAGCAGCCCTATGCGATCGCCATGGCTGACGGCTCGCCCTTTGCGCTCGCCGGCATCTGGGAGATTTGGCGCAGCCCGGAAGGCGTAGACATCAGAAACTTCGCAATCGTCACCTGTGAGCCGAATGCGATGATGGCGCAGATCCATGACCGCATGCCGGTCGTCCTGCACCGCGAAGATTACGAGCGCTGGCTATCGCCGGAGCCTGATCCGGCCGATTTGATGAAGCCGTTCCCGGCGGAACTGATGACCATGTGGCCGATCGGCCGCAATGTGGGTTCGCCCAAGAATGACACGGCTGACATCATCGATCCGATCGACCCCGATCCGGAACCGACGCTGATCTGAATTCACTGGCTCGGGCGGGAGCCATCCATCAACCATGCGGTCAAAGGGACCTCGCGAGAGGACAGGACGACGCATGCCAGAACAAATCACCTGGAAATCGTGGGAATATGTCAGCGGCCGGGAAATCAAATATAAATGGCGGCACGCCTGGAAGGAGAAACCCGGCGACGATTACGTCGCTTTTGACGGCGATGCCCAGATCGGAAGGATATTCCGGTCACAGGCAGGCGGAGGGATCGATAATCGATGGTTCTGGATCGTGGCGACAGACGGCAGCCATCGACTGGATTGGCCGTCGGCTGGATACGAAGACAGTGCCTACGTCGCCTCAAGGCGGCTCGAAATGATCTATGAGAGCATCAAGAGCGGGAAACGCAGGACGGCGCACCCGTGAGCATCGAAGGCCATTCGAGTGCGCCCGGCGCCAATGTGATCGTTGAGCATTATTGCGAGCGCCGGCTTGCTGACGGCACAGGCTGCAAGGAATGGGGAGGCTGGGGCCACAGCCCATCCCCGGCCGTGCCAATGCGCTGGTGGTGTTGGGAACACTTCCCGCACAAGACATTTGAACAGGAACGGGCGCTCAGGCGGAAGCTGGAGGCGGCCGAGGATGGGAAAATCATCCAATGAGAGCTGGCTGATTGATGTTCCGCCGTCAGCCGTCGGTCGAAACGGTGACGGATTTCCACGCCTCGATCTCCTGCTGCAGGCGAACGATCCTCTCCGACACATGCTTGAGGGCGTCGCTGCCGAGCAGAAGCTGCGGCGGCGGATTATCGGATTCGATGAGCTCCAAAACCGCTGCGGCCAGTTTGGCGGGATCGCCGCGCTGCTTGCCGCTGACGGCCTGTCGCGCCTCGCGGATCGGATCGAAAAGGGCATCATAATCGGCGATCGACCGCTCGGTGCGGACCATCGATCGTCCGGCCCAGTCCGTCCGGAAGGAGCCGGGGCAAAGGGTGGTCACATGGACGCCGAACGGCGCCATTTCCGCCCGCATCACCTCCGATATGCCCTGAAGCGCAAACTTGCTGCCGCAGTAATAGGCGATGCCGGGCATGGTGATCATGCCGCCCATCGACGTGACGTTGACGATGAACCCTTGGCGCCGCGTGCGAAACCGCGGCAGAAACGCCTTGGCGACGGCGACGGCGCCGAAGACGTTGACGTCGAACTGACGCCGCATCTCTTCGATCGGCGACTCCTCGAGCACACCTTCATGGCCGTAGCCGGCATTGTTGATCAGCACGTCGACCGGCCCATGTTCGTCTTCCGCGTGGCCGACGACATCATCGATACGGTCGAACTGCGTGACGTCGCAGACGACCGGCCGCAGGGCGGGGAGGGTTTTGGCGAGCGCTGTGCGTGAGGATTCTGAGCGAACGGTGCCAATCACCCTGTGGCCCGCCTGAAGAGCCGCAGACGCGATGGCGAGCCCGAAGCCGGAATTCGATCCGGTGATGAAGAAGGTCTTTCCTGACATCAGCGTTATTCCTTGATTGAGGATGGGATTTGACAAATAGTATGAAGAATCCCGTGCTTCGATGGCGGATCCTCTGAATATGTTGCCAAATCCTATGCAAGGTGATCGCGGCCCATCCAGGCGAGGGGAGATGGTCGCGCTGGCCGGACGTCTCGCCGCCCGTCACGGATACAATCCGACAGCGCTTAATTCCGTCCGCATCCTGCGCACCGAAGCGGTGCTCCACGATATCCCGGTGCTCTATAGACCGGGCGCGGTTTTTGTCCTGCAGGGCAGCAAGCAGGGCATCCTCGAAGGCGAGGTCTTCCTCTATGATGAGGAGCACTATCTGGCAGTGTCGCTGCCCGTCCCATTCCGGATGACGTCGACGGCCAGTCCCGAGCGGCCATTGCTTGCGGTCTATGTCGAGTTCGATATGCAGATGGCAACCGAGATCGCACTGCAGGTGGAAAAACATGCCGAACTGCCAGGCGACGAGCCGAGAAGTCTCGTGTCGAGCAGGATGTCCGGCGATATCGAGGATGTGCTGCTGCGCCTGCTGATGGCGCTACGCTGCAGCGTTGAGACGGATGTGCTTGGCGCCGGCATTTTGCGCGAACTGCACTACCGGGTCCTGGTCGGCCCGCAAGGCGGCGCGATGATCGCCGCCCTCCAGCAGAAAGGCCGGTCCGGAAAAATCATCCAGAGCCTGGCCTGGCTGCGGGAAAACTATGGCTCGGAGATCGCGATCACCGATCTGGCAAGAGACGTCGGCATGAGCGTTCCCTCCTACCATGTCCATTTCAAGGGTCTGACCGGCAACAGTCCGATGCAATACGTCAAGGCGATGCGCCTTCACGAGGCAAGATTGATGATCGCCCGCCAGACGAGAACGATCGCCGAGGTGGCGGCTTCAGTCGGCTACGCAAGCCCGGCGCAGTTCAGCCGCGATTTCAAGCGGCATTTCGGGCGCACGGCATCGGAAGAGATCAAGTGGGTCCAGCGCCACCTCGGCGAAACGGCCTGAGGCAATTCCTCCTCTTTCTGCCGCATCGCCTGGAGCACGCAGCCGGGACAAGCTAGAGTCCGGGCCACATTCCGCCATCCAGTCTCAAATTTGCGCCGGTGATGTAGCTGGCTCGCGGGCTGACCAGGAAGCAGATGGCATCAGCAATCTCTTCGAGCGTTCCAACCCGTCCCATCGGAACCTGCGCAAACATCGGCAGCACCATCTGCTCGACCTCCGCCCAGGGAGCGCGCGCCGCCAGTCCGCGATCGACCGCCACCTTTCGGAAGGCTTCGTCGAGGCTGACGCTGTGGATCGTGCCCGGGGATACGGTATTCGCGGTGATTCCATCCATGGCGACAGCCTTTGCCAGGGAGGCGGTCATCGCGATCATCGCCGCCTTTGCGGCTGCATAATCAGGTCTCCTGGAGGCAGGCATCAATGCAGCGAGACTGGAAATATTGATGATCCTTCCCCATTTCGCCGCCCGCATGCCGGGCAGTAGACGCGAGGTGACGCGAACGGCCGCGAGGACATTGCGGTCATATCCCGCCGCCCAGGTCTCGGGCCGGGTCGTGCTCCAGTCCTCGGTTTCGCCGGAGCCGCCCGCATTGTTGATAACGATCTCGACCGGCCCGGCCAACCGCTGCGCCTCATCGACGAGGCCTTGTACCTCGTCGTCATTGGTCAGGTCGCCGATGACGACATGGGCACTTCCGCCCTGAGCGGCAATGTCGTGCGCGACCGCCTCGGCCTTGGCCTTGTTGCGACCATGGATGATGACGATCGCGCCCTCGCGGGCAAGCCCGCGCGCCACCCCTTCGCCAATCCCTTTGCTGCTGCCGGTGATCAGCGCCACCCGTTCCTCAAGTTTCAGATCCATTCCGTCACTCCCGTGCTAGTGTTTGATTGTTATGAGGACAGGATGATGAGTGACGCAATTACGCACTTAAAAGTGCCCATTGACCGTGATGAACGGGAAATCTGCCTTGGTCCGGATGGCTCGGTCGCACATGTGAACAGGGTGCTTCGGATGATCAGCGGACGATGGAAGCTGCCGATCCTGTTCCGCCTTTTCGCCGAGCCGACGATGCGGACGTCGCAATTGTTGCGAGACATTCCAAACATTTCGCAGAAAATGCTGACTCAGCATCTGAGGGAGCTCGAGGACGACGGACTTGTCGCCAGGCGGAACTTCGGCGAGCAGCCGCCGCATGTCGAATATCGTCTGACGGAGCCCGGTCGCGGCCTCTTGCCGATGCTGATCTCGGTAAGGGAGTTCTCCCGCCTCCATCCCGATCTGAAGCCGACGGGCTCGGCTCTTGCGCGGTGATCCCTGGCTGAATGAGGGGGCTGCGCTTCCCGTTGAACCAGGCTGCAACCTCTCTCCAGCCTCATCCTGAGACGCCCCCGCAGGGGCGTCGAAGGACGGGGCTGGCCGCTCGCGGCCTCGATACGCCAATGCTGTGATTGGCGTCCTGCCATCCGTCTTTGCCACTATCCGACTGCCTTTTGGGGGGCGGTTTTGTCGCATCCGAGGGCCTTGGCAAATTGATGATAGACCTTATCGATTCCGGCGCCGTAGGATCGACTAGCGTCAGTCAACACGGAATTTGCCCCTATGCCCATCTTTCATGCGAAGTGTACTTGTGGCGCCCTGTCCCTGGAGGTCGATGGCGATCCTGTGCACAACCACGTCTGTACGTGCACGCGTTGTCAGCGTGCATCCGGCAGTGCGCTTGCGCACAATGTCTGGTTCCCCGAGGAAAATGTCCGGATCGTTTCCGGAGAATATTCCGTCTGGTATCCGCAAGGCGAAACCACGCCGGATGTGATGAAAGCCTTTTGCCGGATCTGTGGCGGGGGTGGGTTTTCGAAATCCGGAACATATTTTCCCGGCACCGTCATCATCGCCGGCGGCACATTCGCCGATCCGTCCTTTCCTGCGCCGGATCATGTTCATTGGTGGGACAATCGCCCGCATTGGCTCGACCTCGCCGAGCCGATCGAGCGTCTTGCCGGAAATTGAATTCTGCGGGCATCGCCTGCATCACCAGTTGAGCGGGCGCTCGAAATCGCCCGCGCGCAGCAGCCGCTCTTCTGAGTTTCGAGCGGCCGCGAACCGGCATCACATCGGCGGCATCGTCTCGAATTTCGGCACCGCCGGATCGACCCGGTCCTAGGCGACACCGAGAACGGCGTTCTCACCTTCATGCGCGGCAATGAGCAGGCAGGCGGGATGTCGGCTTCGCCCATCGCGACGGGAGGGTCTCACACGCCCGACGGTGCAACGGCCCGCAACGCGGTCCTGACGATCGCATCGCCGAACTCCGGCGAGACCGGGCGATGGCCGACCAGCAGCCGGAAGAAGACCGGTCCGTAGATCATGTCGAGCAGCGCCTCCATATCAAGCGGCGGAACGATCTCTCCCCGAGCCAGAGCCTCCTCCAGGATGCCACGACCCGCGTTGCGGCTCGACAGGATCACCTGATTGCGGAAGGCCTTGGTGAATTCGCTTTCCGGGTCGGCGGCGGCAAGTGCCATCGTGATCTGCCGCCCGCGCGTGCTTGCAAAGGCAGTCACCAGTCCGCTCATCTGCGCGCTGAGAGCCGCCTGCGCCGTGCCCCCTCCAACCTCCGCTTCCGGTAGCCGGTTGACCAGCAGAGCGGCCATCGCCAGTTCCTGCGCGTTGGCCCAGGAGCGATAGATCGTCGGCTTGCCGACACCGGACCGCGCCGCCACGGCTTCGATCGTCATGCGGCCAAAACCTTCGGCCATCAGGATTTCATGGGCGGCCTCCAAGGCGCGCCTCTGCGCGGCAGCGCTTGGCGGCCGCCCTCGTTTCCTAGGTGTTGCATTACTCTCTTGACTCATATCTTTACGATACGTAACGTTAATAAAGGAACCAGTCAAGGAGGATCATCCATGCCGAGTTTTGCCCGAAAAGTGAGCGCCTATTTCATCGTCAAGGATGCGGCACGGGCCATCGACTTCTACAAGGAGGCTTTCGGCGCCACGGAAGTCTTCCGCATGACCGATCCTTCGGACGGGCGGATCGGCCATGCCGAACTGCGTTTCGGAGAGACGCTGATGATGTTGGCAGACGAATATCCGGACTTCGGCGCCTTGTCTCCCGATGCCGTCGGAGGCTCGCCGGTGACCTTCCACATGGATACGGTGTCGACCGACGCAGCACTGGCGCAGGCGCTATCGGCCGGGGCGACGATGTTGCGCCCGGCGACCGACCAGAGTTTTGGCGAGCGGGTGGCGCAGGTGCTTGATCCCTTCGGTCATCGCTGGATGTTGTCGCAAACCATCGAGCAGGTCACGCCTGAGGAGATGCAACGCCGCTGGAACGAGGACATGTCGGCGTGAGTGCACGCAGCCCTTGAAGCGCTCGAGGAGGCTGAGCGCGCCTTCAACGCGGCGATGGTTTCCAACAATCCCATCCAGATCGCCGCCTGCATCACGCAGGACTGGGTGCTGGTGACGCCTGAGCGTGGCCCCATCCCTGCACAGGCTATTCTTTCGGCGATCGAATCCGGTGTCCTGAGCCATGACACGATGACCAAGACGACGCATCACGTCCATCTGCTCGGCAATGTCGCCACGGTTGCGGGCAGAACACGGGCGTGTTCGCCATTGATAGACGAGCGCTCTTGGCGCGCTGGATTTCCGCGCTACCTCTGCACGCGGCGATGGAGGAAGACGATGAAAGTCCGTAAGTTCACGATTACCGATGTGGCGTTGGAGCGTTCCCCCGGGCAGCAGGCGGACATCTTCGTCGGCAATCTGGTCGACGAGCGGCAGGGAGGGCCGATCACCATCGGCTATGGACGCTACGCGCCCGACCAGAGCCTCACCGAGACGATTGAAGTCGACGACGTCATGATCGTTCTGGAAGGGCGGCTAACGGTCTCGACGGACTTGGGAACAGTCACCGCCGGGCCAGGCGAGATCGTCTACATGCCCAAGGGTGAAGCGGTGACCCTCCGCTCGCATGACGAGGCGCGCTCACCGCCTATGTCACCTATCCGCATTGGCGCCCGGCGCACGCGTAAGCTGGGGTCCGCGGCTCAGCGCCTGTATTCCGGCTCGCTGCGATCGAGCGCGCGCTTCACCGACTCCAGATGGAGCCGGGCCGACTCCGGGTCTCCTTCGCGCATTTGCCGGTACGCCGCCTCCGCAATCTCAGGCGCGACGGCAAGGACCTGGCGTCCGGTCGGCAGGGCGAGCGTCTGCACTTCGCAGGCGCGCTCGAGATAATAGAGGTCGTCCCAGGCCTCGGCAATATTGGGTGCGCAGACCATCACGCCGTGGTGCTTCATGAAGACGATGTCGGCATCACCGATCGCAGCCGCGATCCGATCGCCCTCGCGCGCATCGAGCGCCAGGCCGTTATAGTTGCGGTCGACGGCCGTGCGTCCATAGAATTTCAAGGCGGTCTGCCCGGCAAAGATGAGGGGATCGCCCTCCGTCATCGAAAGGGCGGTGGCATAAGGCATATGGGTGTGGAACGCCGCCTTGGCGCGGGGAACGTTTTTATGAATCCTGGCGTGGATGTAAAAAGCGGTGGCCTCGGGCTGCCCGCTGCCCGACACGACGTTGCCGTGAAAGTCGCAGATCAACAACATCGAGGCCGTCAGTTCGGCGAAAGCGTAGCCATAAGGGTTGACGATGAACAGGTCGTCATAGCCGGGAACGACGGCCGAGAAGTGGTTGCAGATCCCTTCCTCCATGCCGAGCCTTGCCGCCATCCGGAAGCAGGCCGCCAGATCGACGCGGGCCTGCCAGATGTCGTCCGTATCAAGTTTTGGCTGGTTGGGGCCGTCGGCGGGCGATGGGGCTGTGTTGAGGGAGTGCGCCATGGGGTCGTTTCAGATTGGTGTCGAAGGAGAGGGTGGCTGGGTTCTGGATTACCCCCGGATCAGCCTCGCATCAAGCCGGCTGGAGACAAACATGGTTCGGTTCATCTGCATATTTTGGGTGAATACGCTGCTCGGCGGCTGCGCCTTTCCGTATCCGCGAGCCTGGCACGGTGGTCACGGCGAGTGAGTGCCAAACGCAGCGTGGAGGTTGAGGGAGCCGGTGCGGCATATCCCCTTCTCCCCGCATGCGGGGAGAAGGTGCCGGCAGGCGGATGAGGGGCCGGTGTCGGCAATCTCCTGAGCCGGGATGTCGCCTGATATTAAACCTCCTGTTCGTGTCTCAAACGCCGTGAAACGTCTGAAGCCGAGTAGAATCAACGCCATGCACCTCGTCCGCATTTATTAACCGGATGGCCGTGGCTCAGGGCCTGGGATAACGGAGGTTGGGGACGTGCTTTTGCATTTTTACGCACCGTTCTCTGGCGATTGCACTGCAAGGTAGTTCACAGGGACGAGGCGGCTATGCAGATCGGGGCCATCGGGTTGCCCCGGATCATAGAAGACGCCGTTATCGGCGTCATAGAGGATGAAGTGGTCTCCTTCGACATGGACGACCGCCACCCCGCAAACATCGCCCCAGCTCTCTGCCTTGCGGAGTCCGCCAGTCTGCCAGCCCAACTCGGTCAGGACGCCGCGCAGTTCTTTCCACGTTGTGTAATGATTGGTCTGAACGCCCCAATCGATCATGCCGGCAATCTGGTCGTAGGGGTTGCCCGTCAGCATCTGCAAGACGAAAACGCCGCAGCCATCATCCCGTGGACATTGCGTAACAAATTTGAAACGGACCTTATCGGCTGCGGGCTGTCTCAATGTTCAGATCCTCAGCGCTTCAACGAGAAGATGGCGGTCGACGACGTCATGATCATCCTGGAAGCTTGTCGAAAAACACTTAACTTACCAGCTCAGTCGTGTTTCCCGATCGACAGCAGATGAGCCATTGCATCGGTAATTGCATGGTTGTCATAGGGTTTCGAGAAGGCCCTGCTTCCCGTGGGCAGATCGCTCTGTTCGAGGATTGCTGCGCCGGACGCAACGATCAGCCTGACCGGCGGCCACCGATCCCTGATGTAATGGGATAGCTTGATGCCGTCCATCGTTCCGGGCATCTGAACATCGGTGAAAACCAGATCGATGTCGTTTCGCGCCTCAAGGATGCGAATTGCCTCGTCCGCATCGCAGGCCTCAAGCGCTTCGTAGCCCGCAGAGAATACCAGATCGACGGCACTCATCCGAATGATCGCGCTGTCTTCGACGACCAGGACGACCGCCTTGCCATTTTTCATCACTCACTCGGTCAAATTGGAGTGTGAACCTCGCGGGCTCCGGTAGTGTAGCGCTTGGGAAGCCAATCGGTTCCTACGCGGCCGTAGAAATGTCGGTTCGCAAACCGGCGCTTTCCCGGTGGCGGATTGTAACGGCGGCGCCGGGTCCCGCATCGCTCAACTGAATGTCGCCATTCAGGCTCTTTGCCAGCGCTTCCACAATGCCGGTGCCCAGTCCCGCCTTTGGTGCATCGCGACCCGCAGGCATGCCGATGCCGTTGTCGGTAACGGAGAGGGTCCAGTCCTTGCCGGATGAGTGATAGTCGATGACGATTGCGCCCGTTCGCTCATCGGGAAAGGCGTGCTTGAGGGCGTTGATTGCAAGCTCGGTCACAACAAGCCCCAGGCGAACGGAAACGTCCGCTTCCACGGCGCTGTCGTCAACCGTCACCTGGATCGAAAGCCTGTCAGGGTTAGCGATCATCGACGCGCCGAGGCTTTGGCAAAGCTGAGTGAAATAGGTACGGAGCTCAACCTTGCCGCCATGGGACGTCGAGAGTTGCCGTTGCAGGGCCGCGATCGACATGACCCGGTGATGGGCGTTGTGGAGGTGCCCGCGCGCTTCCTCCGACTGGACCCTGCGGGCGCTCTGCATGAGGACGCTGGCAATGATCTGGAGGCTGTTGGCGACCCTGTGCTGGACCTCCTGCAGCAGGATGGCATTATCGCGAATGAGATCATCTTTCAGCCGAGCCTCGGCGCGCACATCGGTTACGTCGGTGATGGCCAGAAGCAGGCGAATATGATCGATGTCGCCGTCATCGAGCGTCCGTGCATTGACGACCAAGTGCCGTGTCTTCTGGTTTGGCCGTTGAAAATCGATTTCGTAAGCCTCGATGATGGCACTTCCCGAGGCGGTGGCCGTCAGCAGTGACGCAAGCTTGGGCATCGCCCATTCACCATTTCCAATGTCGCTGAGGCTTTGGCCGCAAACCGTCTTTGGGTCGATGTCGAAGGCCCGGCAGAAGGATGCGCTGGCCGCGATGACCTTCTGGTCGTCGGACAGGAAAAGCAGCGGTTCATTGGATGATACCACTACGGCAAGAGTGCTCGCCGCTTCGAAATGCACTGTGGGAATCTTTTGCATGGAGAGGCCCTCATGGGCCGGAGACTCGCGGAGCAAGTCATCACTCGGCAACAATGCCAACCGGCCGGAAGGCTCAGCTGGACAAAGAGACTATAACACGCGTGACGCGCAATCTCTTCATGCTAAATAACGCGGCTATACCGTGCGATGAGCCGATTGCTGCAGCTTTAAGAGATTTAGGATTGCACGGTATCAACTAGGGTCAGGACTCACTAATCAGAGCCAGAAGATGACGGCCGCTGCTATGCATATGCTTGAGAAAAAGGTGTGGGCGCAGCGGTCGTATCGAGTGTGAATACGACGCCGGTCTTTGAGTTTTCCGAACATGTTTTCGATCTTGTGACGTTGCTTGTAGAGCACAACATCATGCGGGATTGGGACCTTTCTGTTGGCCTTTGACGGAATGCAGGCGGTGATTCTGCGATCAGCCGGCGCCTTTCGAAACCAGAGGCGTCGTATCCCTTGTCTGCAAGCATCGCTTTGGCCTTGGGCAAGGCTTTGAGCAGAAGAGCGGTCCCTCTGTAATCGCTCATTTGGCCTTCGCTTAGCAACATGACCAAAGGTCGGCCCTGGCCATCGCAAACCGCGTGTAGTTTCGAATTCAAACCACCTTTGGTCCGCCCGATACGTTTAGGAAGATCCCTTTTTTAGCAGGCTAGCTGCCGTCCGATGTGCTTTCAAATGGGTAGCATCGATCATCAATTGTTCCGGCTTGCCGCGTTTGGCTGCGAGTTCGGCTAAGATTCGACTGAACACACCAAGCCTGCTCCATTGGATGAAGCGATTATAAATCGTCTTGTGGGGACCATATTCTTTACGCGCGTCGCGCCAGCGCAACCGTTCCGAATAACGAAGACAATACCACTGATGATCCGGCGGTCGTCCACTCGCGGAATACCGTGCGACAATGGAAAGTATGGCTTAATGCGGCGCATCTGCGCCTCGGACAACAGCATCAAATCACTCATGGCAGCGCCTCCTTGCGCAACCATTGAATCAATGCGTCGAAGACGACGCAAGTGGAAATGCCACTCCCCCGTTTGGCCCGAAGCCGCCCCACATCCCACGATCCGGAAGGACCGCAATGGGTGGAAAGCAGTCAGATGCTGACCTCATTGCTCGATGGTTGCAGGTCTGCCTTGCACACGCTCCCGAACCGTGAAAGCACCGCCTTTGCGTTTGGCCCGTCTGGCTAAGGTGGTGCTGGTTGTGCGGAACGAGAGAAGCATGTGCTGCGGCAGTACCGGTCTGTTCGTGACTATCGTGCCGTTATCGCAGGACCGTGCAATCTGGGTGTAATCACTTGCGTCTCTTTCGCACCATGCATCTATTTCGGCTCGCAACCCACCCAGATCGTAGGGTGAGAATATCCCGTTGTGCTCAAGTCTTGGAAGGGACATGAGGAATCCCCTTGTTGGGGCGAGAGCGCTTCGCTCTCAAGCAGCAACGCCCGGTTCAGTGGTTGCCGACAACTCACTCTATCCCTTCAGTTCAATCATGTAATGCAATTTAATGACGCGAAGACTTTGCCGCTAATAACCGTCATCGGCCCTTCGCGGACGTTATAACCATTGCTGGCCTGTCGTGTTCGTGCCCCCGTGGCGGAACTGCTTTCATAGTTGGGCGTTTTTGTCAGTTAGATCGGGTACTGTTGGCATTCCGCCGGCACTGCCGAATGGGAGAAAAATCATGAGAACGATATTGATCGCGATAGGGGCTTTAACTGCTTTAGCCGGGTCTGCTTTTGCGGCCGAGCCTGCCAAGACGGTGGACACGAAA
>NZ_LWBS01000423.1 GCF_001652265.1 Rhizobium leguminosarum | reverse complement strand
CGAAGATCGGGATTGCGAACTCCAGTTCGACCTGAGCGGTCGTCCTGGTCCTCTTCTCGTCGTCCTCGATTTCTCGTTCCGTTTCGAAGCCCGTCAGGATTTCGAGGTCGGTGACATAGCGCGTTGCCTCGGTCAGGCCGTACGACCTGGCAGTGGCTTCGAGTTCGAGCTTTGCAACCTGGAGGTCTATCCGATTTCGGAGTGCTTCGGCCTCGATGGTGCCTCGCCTGACGACGGACTTGGGTAGCGGCGGCAGACCGTTGGGAACCTGGTAGTCCAGGTCGGTGCCCCAGAGGCCCATCAGCCGCGTCAACTCCTCCTTGGCGAGACGGGCCGCCAGTCGGGCCTTCGCTGTCTCTCCGGCGAGTTCAGCAACGAGGACATGTTCGCGGGCCTGGGCGCCCTTGGTCATCGCACCGGTCTCGCCCAGCTTCTCCGCGAGCTCGGAAGCGGCGTCCGCCGCCGCCTGCGCACGCTGGAGCTGCCCGACGTTCTCCCAGGCCGCGACCGCGCCGATCCAGGCACGCCGGGTGTCGGCGGCGACCTGAAGCGTCTTCACGGCCGCGGTCAGTTGCGACTGCCGGAAGCGAGTGTCGGCGATCGCGATATCCCTGTTCCTCGTGGCGAGCGCCAGGATGTTCGTCGTGATCATTCCCTCGATCGTCTTGAACGCCCCCAGCTCCGGCGTCCCCATGCCGGTCGTGCCGATGGAGACGGTCGGGTTGAGGAACATCGTCGACTGCCAGGCGTCGGCGGCGCTGTCGCCGAGATCGGCGTACGCAGCTTGCAGACCTTTGTTGTTGATCAGCGCGATCTGGACTGCGGTTTCGACGTCGAGCGACTTCTTGCGGACAAGGAGCGTCTTCACTTGGGCAGAGGCGGCCTGAGCCTGTTGCTGATTTTGTACCCAGACAGTCTGTTTGGCGGTGATGGCCGAAGTTTTCCCGGCGACTGTGCTGAAGCCTGCTTCGGGCTTTGAGTATTCGGCCCCGCTGACACAGCTCGCCAAAGCAAACGGAAGGATCGCGACGACGGCAAGTCTCCTGATCGTGATCATGAGGCATCTCCGTTTTCAGGAGACTGCTGCCTATTTTGCTGACGCCAAGGCTTGGGATCAACCGGTTGACGCGAAACATAGCCAGAAATGGGCGAGCGATACCGAACCGGACGCGCAGAATACGCCTGCTCAGAGTCCGTCTTTGCAATGACATCGGGAGGCAATGTGGATGCGCAGCCACCTATGATCAGGGGCAGTCCCACCACCAATATGGAAGGTCTCATTTTTGAAAATCCGAATAATAGATTTCGAGCGGCGGGTTCGGGGACACCGAAAAACGCCGTGCGGACCCGTCAATGCGGGCTGGTCTCTAGTCAGATATTCGGGGGACGGTGAAGAGGCGGCAGTTCGCCAAAGGTTCGCTGATCGTCGACGAACTGCCGAATCGAGGTCAGAACGGGTCCGCCATCGTCATGGCCGTCGCAAATGATGCCCAAGCCACCACAAAAATCCTTGCAGCACTCTTGCTTCACGAGCTTGGCGGTGCCGTCCTCATCATCGGCGGCATCGCTGTGGGAATGACTATGGCCAGACATCTCGGCCATGTCGTGATCGCTGTGCTGTGTAACTTGCGACGCGGCCTTCTCGAATTCCGGAAACGCTGCGCCGTGCATGGCCGCGCTTGCATTGGACAAGCTGTAGCCTGCCAGCGATACGATAATCGCCAGCCGCACAATCAAGAGCAGTTTGCTCAGTGCGATTCGGTACATTTTGCCCATACTCCGTCGACTACTATCGATGCAGCCGGTTTTCAATAAGTCATAATGATTCGCGTCGTTTGTGTGGCGACATAACTCACAGCGTCGGCTTCTAGCCCTTCCCATCGTTGGAAGGTCAAGCCTTGTCATGCTATTTCAGACCGCGACGCGCGGGGCGGCCATAATTCAATCTCCATTTAGTGAGCAGCTGAGCTTTCAGAGCCGGAACCCGTCGATGAAAACCTTTCTGTCTGTTTGCCTTATATCGTTGTCTTCGGCGATCCCAGCTTTAGCTGATCACGGTTATGACGACGCCTACAGGGGGTATGTAGGTGCTGCCTATCGTCATCTGGCGACGGCCTACAACTGTCGAGCATTGATTGGACGATCTCATTTTGAGGATGCTCGTGTCGCGGCGGAAAACAGTCTGAGGCTTAGCGGCTTGCCAACAGATATTGCGCTTCGTTCGGTGGAAAAAATGTTGGAAAAAATTCGGAGAGATGAGAAAAAGGAGCCGCGTCTCTCCTTTGCTCAGTGCGCAACGAAATCTGCGGCTACACAGGCGGAGCTGCAGACGAGGGAAAAGAAATTACGGTCCGAACGCAAATTCATGAAGCGGATAGCGAGTGATCTTCCGCCGGAAGCAGCATGGGGTCGGCCGTGATCAGCCGGTCCGCCTGGACTGATTCCACATACGAGCTATGTCCCTTCCGACGTGATAGCCGTCTGGCTGGCAGTAAACCTCCTTTCCTTACTCGAAGGCTGAAGTGCCGCTCGTCGTGATCGATATCTCGGTCTACCTGGGACTGTTTCTCACAGCATTGGGTGCGGCGTCGGTGCTGCCGATGCAGTCGGAGCCAGTCCTTGTCGGATTGATTTTAACCGGCAAGTTTTCTTTGCCGATGCTTCTTGCCGTCGCAAGCGTTGGCAACACTCTGGGCAGCATTTTGAACTGGTTCCTCGGACGAGGGATCGAGCGCTTTCGGGATCGGCGCTGGTTTCCCGTCAGCGGAAAGGCTCTCGAACATTCGTCCCGGTGGTATCGCAAATACGGGAAATGGTCGCTCTTGCTATCCTGGATGCCGCTACTCGGAGACGCCCTGACCGTCGTAGCGGGCGTATTGCGCGAGCCGCTTTTGACATTCACGATCCTAGTATTCATCGCCAAGACAGGGCGCTACCTCGTCCTGACATTCGCAACCCTGAAATTGATGTCGTGAACTCAAGAGGGTGTGCGTCTGGGAAAGATCATCCGGTCGACAGTTTCGTCGCGCCAAACCAATGTGTGCCATCCAGCCGCAGCGATATGCAGCGCCAATAGCGCCAGAATAACGCGCGAGCCCAGCACATGAATTGGCGCGATCCCGAACCAAAAGTAGTTTGCAACGAAGCCCATGGCCGCTTGAGCGATAACCGCAGCGTAGAATGCAAAGTGCATCGCTCGGGCAAGCTTGATCCACCGGACTTCTCGCCGGATGTCTCAAAGCACCGCGATGAATGAGCCGGAGACTAAACCGCGCAATCATGAGTGCCCCGATGATTATCCCCGCATCGTTATGAACATGATGCTGGATCACGTCCCATGGGTTCGGGGACAGGCCCATGTGAACGGCGTGATGTGTCCGCTCGATACTTCCGCCGGTCCAATACTGGACGGGTATCAGCACGGCCACACCCCAATGGAGCACAATCTGCGAAAGCGAGTAGCGCGGCGTCATCTCAATCTCCCAACGCCATCAGTCGTATCGCACGTCCCTTGAACTTCGGGTAAGGCAATTCCAAGCTGTTGCCTTCTCGCTCGGCTGTTCCACTTCAGAGGGTGTCGGAACATCTTTCTACCACGAGAGTTCTCTGGCGAAAGGGAATCTCTACACATGGTCAGCTGGAGCAAAATCTGCCGTCTAGCCGTCATACTGCTGGTGGCGCTGACCTTGGTCAACATGCCGGGCCGCCTCGCCAATGCAGGCGATGAAGGCTGCATTTCTCTGCGTGTGACTGCGGGTCACTCGCAAAATCATCAGCTGCATCGTCTCCCGGGACTGTGCTGCGTGAGCATGCATTGCTGTCCGATCATGCCCGCAGTTCCAACCGCCACCCAGCCACTATCGGAGCCGCTCGTCGTTCGCCCGGCGGTTGCCAGCTCCAGTCCGCTTCTCCTGATCAGGCCGATTGACCCACCGCCGAAGGCGGCCGGTGTCTGAAGGTCTTCAAGCAGCAACTGATCTCAAAAGGACAATCCCGATGAACGTTTTCGCAAGAACCTCACTCGCCGCTGTCGGCGCAACTGCTCTGCTGTCGCTGGCTCCGGTTACGGCGTCGGCCCAGGAGATGACCTATCCCGAAAAGTGCAAAACCGCAGGCATGGACATGTCGAAGACGGGCATGTCCATGGATGGGGATATGAAGATGGGCGACATGCCCATGGGCGATTATCAGAAGGCATCGATGGAGGGCATGAAGTCGATGCACAGCAACATGATGCAAGGGATGATGCAAAAGGACGCCGACGTCGCTTTCGTCTGCGGGATGATCGCTCATCACATGGGAGCGATCAGCATGTCTGAGGCCGAACTGAAGTACGGCGACAATAAGGAAGCAATGGCCATGGCCCGAAAGGTCATCGATGCTCAGAAGAAAGAGATCGTCCAGATGACCAAGTGGGTCAACAAGGAAGCCAAGTAGGAGATCGATCATGCAACATCAATCAGCTGAGATGAAACAATGCATCGACAACTGCCTCGCCTGTTATCGGGAATGCCTCTCGATGGCGATGACCCACTGCCTGGAAATGGGTGGCGAGCACACGAAACCGGATCACTTCCGACTGATGATGGCCTGTGCTGAAATCTGCCGGACATCGGCGCACTTCATGCTGATCGGCACAGAGCACCACAAGCATACCTGCCGAGAATGCGCAGAAATCTGCCGCCAGTGCGCGGCCGACTGCGAACGCGTCGGTGACATGGACAGCTGCGTGGAAGCATGCCGCCGCTGCGCCGAAAGCTGCGAGAAGATGGCCGCATAATTGGAAGGGGCGGCTTTTAGGCCGCCCATTCTCTCAAACGAGGTTTTCGCTAGACCCCGAACGCTGCTTCAAGATCGCCGATCTCCGACCACTCAATAACACCTGCGGGCAGATCAGCAGCATGGTCCACCAGTCCCCTGAGAAGCTCGGTCACCACCCTTCGCCTTTCGTCATCGGATTGTAGTGTACGCACTGCCGTGTATGGCTTCTCCCCGGTGAGAGCTGTATCGAAGAACGCCGCTTCGAAATGAATTTTCGAGGCGGCTAGCCGGACCGTTTTGGCTGCCAACTGCTTCTCCACGGCTTCTAGGATATTCTTATTCGTAGTCCAGGCGGGATTGACGATCTCCTCCTTTACACCCGTCTTCGAATTTTTGCGGAACGTCTTTGGGGTGTCTGTGTCGTGCAGGATTGAGTAGGTCGCGCCAAACTGATTGAGGATTTTCGCCAAGGAGGCGATGGTCGCTTTTCCTCGTGCGCGAATGACATGAACGTCGGAAAAGCTCTTGTCGCCCTCCATGATCGTGCGAAATGCAGAATACTCGGTATCGCCCTCGACCAGGATTATCCGTCCGCCAAAGAAGAACTCCGCGACGTAAGGATCGTAGATATTCAAAAGTTTGAGGTTCTCCTTGTCCCGGTCATCAAGCTTTGCGTTCTCCGGCCGGTATAGAGTCGTGCCTACGATTTCGCCCTTATCCTTGCGCTCGACCCTGACAATGGACGTGTTGTCGCGCGACAGATCGATGAAGACAGGTGAGTGCGTTGTGATCATCACCTGCCAGCCATCCTTGGAGGCGAGATCGTAAAGAACCTTGCAGGCATCCCTGATTGCATTTGGATGCAAGCACAGTTCCGGCTCATCAATCAGCAAAACGTTTGAACGCTTCTGATCTGCAGCACTGTCCTTGAGGAGCTTGAGAGTGGCCCATAGCATCGTTCGACGTGCGCCGCTGCCCTGCGACTCAAGATCGGACATGTGTCCGTCCTTGTGGCCCATGGTGAGTTTGCCGCCGTCAGGGAATAGCTTGAGGGAAGAATCGGAAGCATCCGCCGACTGGACGTAGCTGACGGCGTGATCGAGGAAAATGGAGGAGACGATGTCGTTCAACATCTTCTCTGCCTCCTCGATCTTTCCCTTGTTGTGATCGAGTGCAAGCTTCTGGAAATCGGCCACGTCCGTGAGCAACTTCTCGTACAGGTTCACCCCGTCCTTCGAGAGCTGCTTGGCCGAGCCGATGATCGCCTTGCTGAGAAGATCATGTATTTGTTTCGCCTGTGTTTCCGGAGGGTCGAAGGCTCGCACTGGGTGGACAGCGGGACGGCGAGCGTTTGCGACGTTTGCCCAGCCCCATGGCTTCTTGTCGTCCCAAGCTTGCTTCTCGACGTTCCACCCATACCGAGTGCCTTTACCAACGCTGGTCCAAAGCCACTTTTCCTTTACGTACTTCCTGCCGCCTTCGGCAGGGACTTTCCCGTCTAGATCACCAATCCATTGTTTGCCGGGATCGCCGTGCACGACTTCCGTCACGAGTTCGATCTCTGTCGGCTCGTCCGGGTTGATCTCGCCGTTCGGGAAATCTTCCTGCCTCAGGTTGCCTGGTTTGGACCCTTCGCTGACCGCAACTTCATAGGCACGTAGGATCGAGCTTTTCCCGGAATTATTCGGGCCGACAAGGACAACGATATCATCCAGATCGACTTTGACCGGCTTACTGCCAATACATCTAAAGTTTTTGACCGAGAGGGAGCGCAGTTTGCCCCTTTCGATTTCTGCCTGCACTTCTGCCATTCATTCCCCCATTGATTCTCGAATCATCATATCAACTCAGAAGGGCAATTTGGAACGGAATGATCAACCTGTCCTGTGGACGACGTTCGATCTAAATGCGAAGGCTGAATTAACGGTTTCTTGAGCATGTTCATTAATAAATGAGGGATATTTCAACGTATCCCGTCGCCACGATCCAAATTGTTGCTGCGCCGGGGATCGGGATGAGCCTTGAAAAACAAGTCGGCGATAAACGCAGCTCGGCCTGCGACCGTTTGGTTCCCCCATCTGGCAGTGATGGCCTTGCGCTCCTGCCTATTGCTCGGTTGCACAGTGCCGACTTGGAGCTTGTCTGCGGCAAGCGCAGCCGCTGAAGACCGATCCCTGAAGCTGTATTTCGTCCACACTGGCGAACGCGCAGTCATCACTTTCAAAAGGGATGGCGCTTACGACCAGAATGGGTTGAACCAGCTCAACCGCTTCCTGCGTGACTGGCGTCGAAACGAGACGATCAAGATGGACCCGCTCCTCTTTGATATCGTCTGGGAGATGTACAGGCGAAGTGGAGCCAACGACTATGTCAACGTTGTCTCGGGATATCGTTCCCCGAATACAAACGCGATGCTGCGTTCCCGTTCGTCAGGGGTCGCCAAGGAAAGTCAGCATACACGGGGCAAGGCCATCGATTTCTTCATTCCAGGGGTGAAGCTGGCAACGCTTCGCGGGCTTGGAATGCAAATGCAGGGCGGCGGCGTGGGGTATTACCCGACGTCCGGCTCCCCATTCGTTCACATCGACGTTGGTCGGGTCCGCGCCTGGCCGCGTATGAGCCGTCAGGAACTGGTCCGGCTATTCCCGAACGGCCGGACACTGCACATTCCAACCGACGGCCGACCTCTTCCCGGATACGAGATTGCGGTCGCCGAATATAAGCATCGCGGTTCAGTTTCAACTGTTGAGGTTGCCAGCGCCGCTCAAACTGTAAAACGGTCAAAGGGAAGCTTGCTTGGCGACTTGTTCAGCGGCCGCGATGCGGAAGACGAAGACGAAGACGATGCAGCTGATGCCGGAGTGACGGTAGGTAAAGCGCTGACTAAGGCTGGAGGGAAGGCGGAAGAGGCCGTCGTGATAGCTTCGGAAAGTAAGCTGCCCGAGATCAAAGCTCCCATCCCGGCCACACGTCCGATAGAAAACGTCCTGCTGACCAGCCTCTTGCCAACGGAAACGCATCCGGCGCGTCAAGCGCTGGAGGCTTTGGCTTCAAATAGCACATCTGGCGCGGCACCTTTGGAAGGAGCCATCGCCGATAAAATCCCTCTGCCGACGTTCGCGCCGGGCGGTGCGGCCGACGAGCTAACGGATGAGATTCTCACTGCATCGATCAACCCGCTTCCTGATGCGATTGCCGCCTTGTCCGACGTCCCGTTGCCTCCAGTCAAGGGGGCAGCTGCGCTTCTCACACCGCCTGATTCGACAGATCACCTACCGACAACTTCGTTCAGTGTCAGCTACAAGGCGAAGGCTTTCTGGACCGCGAGTTTCACCCCCACCGCGGTGTTCAATAGCCACCGTTTTGGTGACGACCCTTGTCCGTCAATGACGGCATCCACATCCGCTGGGGCCACAGGTAAGCCCTGCTGACTGCCAAGCGCAAGCTCCAACTATCTAGTCATCTTCGTGAAAGAGCCATATTCCAAGATGAAATAGAGACAGCGCGGGGCTTTTTTGAGCGGCTCTGGCAAATTCGCGTGGCCGGGAAACTTGATGAGCACGAAAACGCAGTCTGCATTTCTGACGGGCGCTCTGCGCAGCATCGTGATGAGCTTGGCGATCCTTGTGCTGTCAATGTGCATGACAGTCGCTGCCACTGCCGTCGATGACACAGTGAAGGAACGACAGCGGGACATGAAGGAAATCGCGGCTGCGGCGAAGGCCATTGCCGGGGTTTTCAAGGAACCCGAGACCTACTCCTCCGACAGCTTCAGACAGGCTGCCACTTCCATCAGCGTTCGAGCCAACCAGCGACTTGTCGACCACTTCGCGACGATGACTGTCGCCGAGGGATCGAAAGCCACCGAAGCGATTGCCGCCGAGCCCGACCGCTTTGCTGCCATTGCGCGGGACCTGAAGAGTTATGCCGATGCGCTAGCGTCAGCAGCGGATAGGCATCCAGGGGCGATGTCGAACGACATGCGCATGAAACCGGGCGAGCCAATGGGTGGCGGTCCGCTCGGCACCCGGGTGCGCAATGAGGCAACCTTGTCTTCGATGTCAGCGGAGCACGCCTTCCATTTGATGCTGCAGACTTGCTCGTCTTGCCACGCGCGGTTCCGGTCTGATTGAACTGCGATCTACCCAGAAAAGCCCAGGGGCTCGTCGAGAGTTAGGTACGGCGCTGTTTCGCCGGTCGATCACAAACTATAGACGCCAAACCGGGCATCTACTGAAGGCAGATCGTCATCTGCGGCTTTGGCGATGTCATCTATGATCGGGCACTCAGGCCTGTCGTCACCATGACAATGCTGGGCAAGATGCTTCAGCGTTCTCGACATCGCCTGGATGGCTGCGGCCTTTCGCTCCAACTCAGCGACGTGTTCCAAAGCAATTGCCTTGACGTCCGCGCTGCTTCGCGACTTGTCGCGCCAGAGAGCGACCAGCGTCTTCATCTGCTCGACCGAGAAGCCAAGGTCCCGGGCTCTTCGAACGAACTTCAAAGTGTTGATGTCGTTGTCAGTGTATGTCCGGTAGCTGGATTCCGTTCTGTGAGCCGGACCGATGAGCTTGATCTGTTCGTAATAGCGGATCATCTTCGCAGAGACGCCGCTGGCTTTCGCTGCTTGTCCAATGTTCATCTCGAAGTCTCCTCAAAGCGCAACGATTCTCTGCATGTTGTCAATTTGTGCGGAAACGGCGCAGGCGAAGCGCGTTTCCGAGCACGAAGACACTGGACATCGCCATTGCACCCGCTGCGAAGACCGGCGAGAGCAGCGTGCCGTTAATTGGGTACAGAATGCCAGCTGCCACCGGCACCAGGCTGACGTTGTAGGCGAAGGCCCAGAACAGGTTCTGCTTGATGTTTTTGATCGTCGCCCGGCTGAGAGCAATGGCGCGAGCCACGCCTGTCAGATCACCTGATATCAGCACGACATCCGCGCTTTCGATGGCGATGTCCGTACCGGTACCGACTGCCAGGCCGACGTCAGCTTCAGATAGGGCCGGGGCATCGTTGATGCCATCGCCGATGAACGCGACCCTCTGGCCATTTTTGCGAAGCTGTTTAACGGCCTCGACTTTTCCGTCCGGAAGAACCTCCGCAACAACATGATCAATACCCAATTGCGCGGCAATTGCCTCTGCCGTGCGACGATTGTCGCCAGTAATCATCGCAATCTTCAGGCCTTGGGCGTGCAGCGCTTGGATTGCGGCTGGCGTCGTTTCTTTTATCGGATCGGAAACGGCAATGATGGCTGCCAACTGTCCGTCGACAGCTGCATAAAGGGGCGACTTTCCTTCGCGACCGAGATCGCTGGCGAGGCTGGCGAAGGCTGTGACCTCGATGCCTTCGCGGGTTAGCGCTCGGTCAGCACCGACGAGGATTTTACGTCCGGCGACGGTACCGCTCACGCCGAAGCCCGGCGATGCCTCGAAACCAGAGACTTCCAGGTTCGGAAGTCCGCGAGCCTTTCCTGCGGCAACAAGAGCTTCCGCAATTGGGTGCTCGGAGAGGGTTTCAAGGCTGGCGACCCAAGAGAGGACGTCATCACGGCTATAGCCTGACGACACCTGGAAGTCGGTGAGTTCGGGCTTGCCCTTGGTCAGTGTACCCGTCTTATCGATTGCGATGATCTGTGTATCCCGAAGACTTTGCAAAGCTTCGCCCTTACGGAACAGGATACCAAGCTCTGCGGCTCGCCCGGTACCGACCATGATCGAGGTTGGCGTTGCGAGGCCCATGGCGCAGGGGCAGGCAATGATCAGGACCGCGACTGCATTGACCAGCGCAAAGCTCAAAGCCGGAGATGGTCCCAAGAGCATCCAAGCGCCGAAAGTAAGCAGCGCTGCAAGGATCACGGCGGGGACGAACCAGCTTGTCACTTTGTCGACAAGTGCCTGGATCGGCAATTTCGATCCTTGGGCGGCTTCGACCATCTTGATGATCTGCGCGAGCAGAGTATCGCTGCCGACTTTCGTTGCTCGGAACGTGAAAGAACCAGTTTTGTTGATCGTGCCGCCGACAACTTCGCTATCGGGGGACTTCAGGACCGGTACCGGTTCACCCGTGATCATAGCTTCATCGACGTAGGATTCGCCGGACACCACCGTGCCGTCGACCGGCACCTTTTCGCCCGGACGGATTCGAACAACGTCGCCGACGACCACGTCGCTGATCTGTATTTCCACGAATTCACCGCCATGATCGACAAACGCAGTCTTGGCCTGAAGACCGAGCAGTCTCTTAATTGCCTGACTGGTTTTGCCTTTCGCCCGAGCCTCAAGGTACCGCCCCAGGAGGATCAGCGTGATGATGACGGCTGCTGCCTCATAATAGACGTTGACGGTACCGGCGGGTAGGGCGCTCGAAAGGAAGGTGGCGACGACCGAATAGGCCCACGCCGCCGTTGTCCCGAGAACCACGAGAGAATTCATATCAGGTGTCCAACGCAGTAGGTTGGGTACACCCTTGCGGAAGAAACCAAGCCCTGGGCCAAAGAGGACAATGGTTGCCAGTGCGAACTGGAGGTACAGGCTCTCACGCATGCCGATGGTGTCCATCACGAACTCATGGACACCAGGAATGAAGTGCGATCCCATCTCCATTACGAAGAGTGGCAACGTCAGAACAGCGGAGAGAAGAAGCTGTCGAGCAAGCGACCGAATTTCAACGTCGCGCCTGTCTTCTTGATCCTCAATGGCAACATTGACAGTGGTTTTGGTCTCGTAACCCGCATTGCGGATGGCTGCGGAGAGCGCCGCTGAGGTCGTTGCGCCTGAGACATAACGGATTGTCGCCTTTTCCGTGGCGAGATTGACGCTGGCCTGGGTAACGCCTGAAACCGCCTTGAGGGCACGCTCGACGCGCGAAACGCAAGACGCGCAGGTCATACCCTCGACGAGAAATTCCTGCGTTTCGGTCTTTGCTTCATACCCAGCACCCTCGATGGCCTGCAGGACAGCAGCGGTATCGACCGCATCCCTGAACGTTACCGTTGCTCGCTCTGTCGCAAGGTTGACTGACGCGGCGTCGACGCCAGGAACAGATTTGATGGCTTTCTCGACCCGGACGACGCACGACGCACAGGACATTCCTTCGATCCCGAACTCGGTCGGGATGGGCAGTGCGGTCGATTTTTCGATCTGTGATATGGCAGTCATGGGACGATCTCTCGTTGAACTGCACACATAAGTAATCCTTCCCATGATGGGAAGGTCAAGGGCTTTGTTGCGAGGAGCTTCAAGGGTTGCTTAGGACGCGAACGCGAGCGAGAATGCGGCGTTGCTAGGGATCAAATCTTCGGGCCATGGAGAGCGATATGAGGCAGCGAGAGAATTTAGCTACCGCACCGGCCACCGTTGCGTTCATAGATATCGCGGGATTCAGCGCTATAGCGGACATTTATGGAGACGCCGCCGCGCTTGACGTGCTTGAGGTATTCGAGAGCATGGTCCGCGACGCCCTCAGCGGCTATGAGCCCCCGATCAAATGGATCGGCGATGAGGCAATGCTGTCGTTTCCTGAGCCCGAAACAGCGATCCAGGTGCTCGGAACTTTGTTGCAGGCATGCCGCGAAGAATCGCGGCTACCGCTTACTCGGGCGGGACTGAACCATGGGCCGGTCATCCGCAGAGCAGGCGATCTCTTTGGCACGACTGTCAACATTGCAGCACGGATCGCGGCGCTCGCATCACCCGGTCAATTGCTTGCCACTCAACCCATTGCCGAGGCGGCCGTCACCAGAGGCATCTTGGTACGAGACCTCGGAATGGTGGCGCTTAGATCGGTCGCCGGGGAAGTCCCTCTCTATGAGATCGAGCTTGCTCCTTCGGCTGATCCGGCCTGGATTGATCCGGTGTGTAAGATGCATGCACCGTACTCAGCCTATAGGCGGGCCTCCCCGCAAGGGCCGTGGTTTTGTTCGCCACTTTGTGAAGAGGCATATCAACGGTCGCCGCAGACCTATGGGTTGCCCCGGTGACAGTAAGCGCATCGGGCCACCTCATTAACTTGGCGGCCCGATGCGGAAATCAAATGTGCTTGAGGCTAGACGGGTAGCCCGCTTTTTCAATGGCAGCGTTGATGGCCGCCGGTTCGAGCTTGCTCTGCACCCTGGCAATCCTGGCCGTAAGATCGATGGTAGCGGACGCTTCCGGGTCGGCTGCTTTGATCGCTTTTTCGACTGTACCGGCGCAGTGTCCACAGGTCATATTCTGAATTTCGAACTCGTACATGGTGATCTCCGTAATTTGGGACGATTCACATGTGGTGCTTCCCACCATGGGAAGGTCAAGAAGTCTTATGCGAAAAAGATTTGCCGCGTTTCGCCAGTTCTCGATAAAGCGCTTCCGGCGACACTCCGATTTCATCAGCGAGGGTTTTCCATTCGCCTTTTGATGGCAGCAACCCGTCATTCCAGGCAAGCCAAGCGTTTAAGCGAGCTGCAACGGTTTTGAGGCTCGCGAGCTCCGCACGCTTTCGTGCCTGTTGCAACTGATACGACAGATAAGACGCCCATATTTCTGCAAATATGGGCTCATTCCTCAGAAGCCATCTGACGGAATTGACGGGGATGATCAGCGCTTCCGAATTCGTTACAGCGACGCCATCACAATGATAATGCGATGAGAAGACGGAAGCTTCTGCAAGAACCATACCCGACGAAGCCCGCTGAAGCACGGCGACGTTCCCATCAGCTTGGTGTCGGACAAGATGGATTGTACCGGCTTGTATCAGATACAGCCACGTGATCGGGTCACCTTGATTGAAGATGTGCTGGCCAGCGGCAAAGGTCGCTTCGCCTGTCGAGTGTTGGAGAAAATGATCGATGAAGACGTCGGACATAATAGTGATCATGTCGCATGCAGCGAAAGTGGGCAACAATGGAGGGCGTCCAACTGAGGAAGTTTCATGAAGTTTATCTCGACTATCGTCGTCGTTCTTCTTTCCAATGCCGCCTTCGCGACTGAACAGCACCAGCACCACACGATGTCGCCATACACCGAAGAGACTGGACGTCAGATCAAATCGCTTTCCGAAGCTGACATCGGCGAGCTGATGCGTGGCGGGGGTTGGGGCTTTGCGAAACCTGCGGAGCTGAATGGATATCCAGGCCCATCACACCTGCTTTCGATGAAGGATGAAATCGGACTGACGAAAGAACAGGTGGGGCGCGTTCAGTCGATTTTCGAGGACATGCAACGTCGCGCGATACAGAAAGGGCTGAGGTTCGTGGCCGCCGAGCGCGAGCTTGATGCAGCCTTCAAGAACAAGACCGTCACGGAACGCCGACTACGGGCGCTGATCGACAACGCTGAGAACAGCCGCTCGCGCCTGCGATTGGTTCACCTGGCAGCGCACCTGGAGGTTACCGCGATCCTGACGCCAGAGCAGGTTTCCAAATACAACGAGCTTCGCGGATATCGGAAATAGCACAAATCTTCGTGAGCCCGCTTTCTTCGGCCACGGTGGCATGCGACTATAGAGAGATGAAGTTCGTCGCGGCCATCCAACGCCTGCTTTGCGTCCTTGCAATGCTCGGGGTCATTCTTGGCCCGGTGAGTATGGGCGTGGCGGAAACCGCAATGGCCTCGTCAGCTGCCGCGATGGCAGGCATGGACATGCAGATGACGTCTGCGGATACCGCTTCCATGACCGAGGAGATGCCTTGCTGTCCGGGCGAAAAGCAGCCACCGAATTATTGCTCGAAGAATTGCCCGCTGGCGCTCATCTGCTCGTCCATGCTCCTTGTGCAAGCCTCAGACGCCGCCAGCCTGTCTGTTTCTTATCCGGGAGCGCCTCCCTTCCTGGTCGGGCATGACGCAAGTTTAGCATCCGCCATGGTGGAGCCTCCGGCACGACCACCGCGCGTATAGTTCTTACCCTCTTTTGATCGTCGTTGCTTGCGCGAGCGCGAGTGCGGCTACCTGTTTTTTTGGCGAGGCCGTGGCCCGCATATAGAGATGTGAACTATGAAAACCACAAGGAACTTTGCGCGAGGAAGCCTCGCTGCGATTGTCATTTCAGCCTCATCGACGTTTTCCTATGCCAGCCCTCAGGACTACGAGTTTCAGCTTGTCTCAGCAGAGGTGAAACAGGGACCTGATGCCGAAGTCTCTGTTCGTCTTATCGATAAACGAAATGGGCAGCCCGTATCCGACGCGGTTATTTTCACCACCCGCATGGACATGGCTCCAGAGGGCATGGAGACGATGACCACGCCTCTCGGGGAACTGCCCTCCGCAGAGGCCGGGACCTATAAGTTCAAGACCAATCTTAGCATGGAAGGCGGATGGCGCTTTCAGCTTGGGGCAAAAGTTCAGGGCGAAGGCGAAACCGTGAGCGGTGAAGTCGTCGTCAAGGCGACCCCGTGAAGACCGCAACATGGCTGGTCGCCGTTACCTCCCTCGCCGTCGTCGGCGGGGGAGCGTACCTGGCTGGTGCCCGAGGAGTAGGCCAGCAGCAACTCCACATGCTGTTCGACATGGCTGTCGCTGAAGCCCAGCCAAGCACGCCTGAAGGGACGGGACCGATCATTTACTACCGTCACCCGGATGGCCTTGCCGAGTATTCCGCCAAGCCGAGGAAAACGCCGGACGGGCGCGACTTCGTGTCCGTTCGCAAAAGTGAAGACATCAGCTTTACAGCCTCAGGCATCACAACGGCCGAAACCTCCGACCAGCCGAAAACGTCGGCGTCAGGATCGGCCGCAACGGAACGCAAGGTGCTCTACTACCGCAACCCTATGGGCCTTCCGGACACTTCCAAAGTGCCGAAGAAGGATTCAATGGGAATGGACTACATCCCGGTGTTTGAAGGCGATCAGGCTGACGCATCGATGGTCAAGGTCTCGCTCGGCAAGCTGCAGCGTACGGGTGTCAGGACGGCCACTGCGCAAATGGCCAGTATCTCCCGCAAAATCCAGGTGCCCGGAACGGTGGCATGGGACGAGCGACTGATCAGCGTCATCTCGATGCGCACCGATGCTTTTATCGATGACGCGGCGAATGTGACGACAGGTAACCGCATCGGCAAGGGCGAGAGCCTCTTCAACTTTTACTCCAAGGAGATCGCGACCGCCGGGGCTGAACTTGCCGCAGGAAGGGGCGATCTCCGAGTCAGCGATGCCGGTTCGGCACTCCGATTGAGGAACCTGGGCGTACCGGACGAGGTGATCCGAAGCATTGCCGAGAGGCATCAGGTGCCAACAAGCATCGAATATGTATCCCCCCGCGATGGCGTCATCCTCGAACGCATGGCGACAACCGGAATGATGGCAAAACCGGGTGATCCGTTGTTTCGGATTGCGGATACGTCTCATGTCTGGGTCATTGCCGACGTGCCGGAATTCAATCTGGCCTCCATTCAGAAAGGAATCCCGGTTGCCGTGACGGTTCGGAGCCTTCCAGGCAGGACCTTCGAAGGGACCGTTGACCTCATCTACCCCGAAATCCAGCAAGAGACCCGGACCACGAAAGTCAGGATCGAGCTTGCGAACCCGGGCGGTATTCTGATGGCCAACATGTACGCCGATGTCGAGATCGAAGCTGGCGTCCAGAAGCCGGTTGTCGCCGTGCCCAACAGTGCTGTCATCGATACCGGCGACCGGCAGGTCGTGTTCATCGACAAGGGCGATGGAAAATTCGAGCCAAAGGATGTCTCCCTCGGTATGCGCGGTGAGGAGCAGACCGAGATCACCAAAGGTATCGCAGCAGGCGATCAGGTGGTGGTGGCCGCCAACTTCCTGCTCGATGCCGAGAGCAACCTAAACTCAGCGCTCAGCGGCATGGCGATAGATGAGGTGAAGCCATGATCTCCCGCGTCATCGCCTGGTCCGCTCACAATCTCGTTCTGATCTTCGTCGGCGCGGCGCTTGCCGTCGCGGGCGGCGTCTATGCGCTGCGGTCTCTTCCTCTAGACGCCATTCCCGATCTCTCCGACATCCAGGTCATCGTCTATACCGAATATCCGGGCCAGGCCCCGCAAGTGGTCGAGGACCAGGTGACCTATCCGCTGACGACGTCGATGCTGACGGTGCCGAAGTCGAAGGTCGTCAGGGGCTTCTCCTTTTTCGGCGTTTCCTTCGTCTACGTGATTTTCGAAGACGGCACCGACCCTTACTGGGCGAGAAGCCGAGTGTTGGAATACCTGAACGCGGCGTCGAGCCGCCTGCCGCAGGGAGTCACGCCGACGCTTGGTCCAGACGCCACAGGTGTCGGATGGGTCTACCAGTATGCTGTCGTCGCCAAAAACCTCACGCTTGCGGAACTCCGCTCGCTGCAGGACTGGGTCGTGCGGTTCGGTGTTTCCAAGTCGGAGGGTGTCGCCGAAGTGGCCAGCGTTGGCGGCTTCGTGAAACAGTATTCCATCGTCGTTGATCCCTCTCGGCTGAAGGCTCAGGGTATATCCCTTAACGACATTTCCAATGCGGTCCGGGCCAGCAACACGGATGTCGGCGGCCGGACCATCGAGCTTTCCGAATTCGAGTTCATGGTACGCGGACGCGGCTATCTGAAGGGCATCAGCGATATTGAGAACATAGTGCTCAAGACACGGGGCGGCACGCCACTCCGGCTGGGCGACGTCGCCAAGGTGGAACTCGTTCCGGATGAACGAAGAGGAATTACCGAACTGAATGGCGAAGGCGAGGTCGCAAGCGGCATCGTCCTGCAGCGGTTCGGAGCCAATGCTCTGACGGTCATCGACAATGCCAAGAAGAGTTTGGCTTCGGTCCAAAGCAGCCTTCCGGCGGGAACGGAGATCGTTCCGGTCTATGACCGGTCGACATTAATCGAGGCCGCCATCGAGACGCTGAAAGGCACCTTGATCGAGGAGTCCATCGTCGTCGCGCTGGTAACGGTTGCCTTCCTTCTCCATGTTCGCAGTGCTCTCGTGGCGATCATCATGCTGCCGGTCGGGATTCTGATTGCCTTCATCGCGATGAAGTTGCTCGGCATCGGGGCAAACATCATGAGCCTTGGGGGTATCGCGATTGCCATCGGAGCGATGATCGATGCGGCCATCGTCATGATCGAGAACGCCCACAAGCACCTCGAACGCGCACCACCGGACAAGCCAAGGATCAAGGTTCTGGTCGATGCCGCCAGCGAAGTCGGACCAGCGCTGTTCTTCAGCCTGCTGATCATCACAGTGTCGTTCCTGCCGATATTTACCCTGGAATCTCAGGAAGGACGGCTGTTCGGACCGCTCGCCTTCACCAAGACGTTCGCCATGGCAGCGGCAGCATTCCTCTCGGTCACGCTTGTTCCGGCGTTGATGATCCTCTTCGTACGCGGTCGCATCGTGCCCGAGCATAAGAATCCGCTGAATCGCCTTTTGATCTGGGTTTACCGACCGGTGATCGCGGGAGTCCTCAAGATCAAAACGCTGACCATCCTGGCCGCCGTCGCGGTTCTGGCGGCAACCGCATGGCCGGTCCAGCACATCGGCAGCGAATTCATGCCGAGCCTCGACGAGGGCACCCTGATGTATATGCCGACCACCTTGCCGGGCATATCAGTGACGAAGGCGGCCGAACTGATGCAGACGCAGGATCGCATCATCAAGTCGTTCCCTGAGGTCGAGAGCGTGTTCGGGAAGGCAGGCCGTGCATTGACCGCCACCGACCCGGCTCCGACGGAGATGTTCGAAACGATCATCACGCTTAAGCCAAAGTCGCAGTGGCGGCTAGGTGTGACGACCGACAGCCTCAAGCAGGAGATGGACGCGGCTCTGCAGTTTCCCGGGGTATCAAATGCCTGGACCATGCCGATCCGCGCCCGCATCGACATGCTGTCGACCGGGATCAGAACGCCTGTGGGCGTCAAAGTCTATGGTACCGATCTCGGCGAGATGGAAAAGGTCGCTCGGCAAATCGAAAGCGTGCTCAAGACGATCCCCGGCACCTCCAGCGCCTATGCTGAACGGGTCATCGGCGGCTACTATCTCGACATCATTCCAGACAGAACTGCGCTTGGCCGCTACGGCTTGACGGTCAATGACGTTCAGGACGTCATCAGCATGGCACTCGGCTCCCAAGTCGTCACCTCGACGGTCGAGGGACGGGAGCGCTACGGAGTGGCGATCCGATATCCACGAGCCTACCGAAGTGATCCGCAATCCATTGGCCGGGATGTGCAGATTTCGCTGCCCGGAGGCGGATCGGTGCCGTTAGGGGAAGTGGCCGATGTCAAACGCACGCGAGGGGCAACGACAATCCGGACAGAAAACGGTCAGCTCGCAGTCTACATCTTTGTCGATATCGCCAATCGTGATTTGGGTGGCTACGTGGCTGAAGCCCAGGAGGCCGTCGCAAAAAGCGTTAAGATGCCCGCAGGCTATTCGGTCGCCTGGAGCGGTCAGTTCGAGTATCTCGAACGGGCGAAAGCACGCCTGATGATCGTCGTGCCACTGACCTTGGCCCTGATCTTCCTGCTGCTCTACCTGAACTTCAGGGCTCTGACGGAGACGATGATCGTCATGCTGTCTCTGCCGTTCGCACTGGTTGGCGGCATCTGGCTGATGTGGTGGCTTGGTTTCAACGCTTCCGTGGCGGTCGCGGTCGGCTTCATTGCCCTGGCCGGGGTCGCCGCTGAAACGGGCGTGATCATGCTGATCTATCTCGACCAAGCCTTGAAAGAGCGACGCTCTATTTGCGCGACGGAAGGGCGGAACTTCACAAGAGCCGATTTAAATCGCGCAATTATGGTCGGGGCGGTCGAGCGCGTCCGGCCGAAGATGATGACTGTCGTCGCTATCATGGCGGGACTTGTGCCCATCCTCTGGAGCACTGGCACCGGTTCGGAAGTCATGCAGCGCATCGCCGTGCCGATGATCGGCGGCATGGTGTCGTCGACACTGCTGACGCTGATCGTCATTCCGGCAGTCTATGGGCTCATCAAGGGATGGCGGCTGCCTGCGGCATCAAGGGAGGATCAATCGATCGATGAAGGAGACGAACGCGACCTGGAGGCTGCTGAATGAGAGGAGGAAACCGTGATGAACGACATGATGGACAGCGGCATGATGTGGGGCATGGGGTTTGTCGGTCTTATCGGGATCGTCGTCATCGTCTTGGTAATCGCGGCTCTCGTCAAATATCTCTTCTTCCGCTGAACTCTTCGACCGCGTCGCGGATCGACGGTTCACGACGGGAGCGTCCGGGTGCGGCGAATGGCCGTCGCGGCTTGCTTTTGGCGCAATTCGGCGTCATTCTTCATGCTATGAGACACTGGTCGGCTCGAAAGTTTCTTACTTTGCTCCTCGCGGTCTTTATTGTCGCGGGGATGAGCCTGTTGATTGCTCAGGCAAGCAGCATGACCGTAAAGATGGTGACGATGTCCGAAATGGGACTATCGAACCATAACGGGTGCCAAGGCTGCCCGGACAAGCCCGGCGACGCCGGCATGAAGGCGATGGCTTGCGGCAATATCTGTGCGGCGCCGGTTTTGGCAGCGCTGCCGGCCATGGCGCTTGTGCCGGCAAGCGAAAAGACCGCTCCTTTCGCGGGGCGCGATCCGCTCCTGCATGGCAGGACGTCGCCGCCGGATCCGCATCCGCCACGAACCTCCGACATCGGCTGATATCCCGTCTGTCGCGTCAAGCGATTGAGCCGGGAAAGCGAACGCGTGCGCGCCTATTTGCGGCTTGCGGCCAACGAGGCGAGGAAAGCTGAAAAGGCCGATCGCGTTCCATCATCCACGATGATCGGAAGGATCGAATGTGCATACCGAATTCAACGGCCGTATATCGCGCCGGAGCTTGCTCCAGGCCGGCGCAGGGCTGCTACTGACTGCCGTATTGCCGGCACCGGGACTGGCAGCGACGTCCGGCGAGTATCGGATCGCCGCCGCCCCAGCGCGTGCTCCTCTTGCCGGCGACGGTCGCCCGGAAGCCGACGTGTGGGCCTATAATGAGACCATACCGGGCTCGCTCGTGCGCCTGCGCCAAGGCGAGGCTGCACGCCTTGTCGTCGAAAACCGGCTCGATCAGGACACGACCGTCCATTGGCATGGCATAAGGCTGCCCAACGCCATGGACGGCGTACCGGGACTGACGCAGCCGCCAATCCGGCCGGGTGAGAGCTTCGTTTACGAGTTCACACCGCCGGATGCCGGAACCTTCTGGTACCATCCGCATGCCAACAGCCTCGAGCAGCTTGGCCGCGGTCTCGCCGGAGCGGTGATCGTCGAGGAACGCGAGCCAGTCGCGGTCGATCGCGATGTTCTGTGGCTGCTTGCCGACTGGCGGCTGACGGCGGAAGGCGCGATCTCCACCGGCTTCGGCAATCGGATGGAAGCGGCGATGTCCGGCCGCGTCGGCAACACGGTGACGCTGAACGGCCAAGTTTCGAAGGAGGAGCAGGTCCGGGCCGGCGAACGTGTCCGCCTGCGCCTCGTCAACGGTTCGCTCGCCCGGATTATGGCACTCCGCTTCGAGGGGCACAGGCCGGTAATCATAGCGGTCGACGGCCAGCCTTGCGATCCGCACGAACCGGACAGCGGACGAATCCTACTTGGGCCTGCCATGCGCATCGATGTCGTGCTCGACATGCAGGGCGAACCAGGACGGCGCTATGGTGTCATCGACGATTTCTACGACGGCTTGTCCTATCCGGTAACGCAACTCGTCTACGACGAGAGGCAATCTGTTCGCGAGCATCCGCTCGATGCGCGGCTCGACCTGTCCCGCAACCCCTTGCCGGAGCCCGATCTTGCCTCTGCCGAGCGCCACGAGCTGGCGCTCCAGGGCGGGATGATGGGAGGCGGCGCGATGGCCGGGACCGGCGGGATGATGGGCAGTGGAATGATGCATGGGATGATGGGCATGGACGGCGGCGCCGCCTGGACCATTAACGGCCAATCCATGACCGGCGACGGCCATGCCGGTATGGAGCCTGCCCTCACGTTCCAGCGCGGGCGCAGCGTAATGCTGGCCATGCGCAACGAGACCGCCTGGTGGCACCCGATGCATTTCCACGGCCACAGCATGCGGGTGCTGAGCCGCAACGGCGCGTCCGCCCCGCATCGCCAGTGGCAGGACACCGTGCTGATGGCACCGAAGGACGTGGTCGAAGTCGCCTTCGTCGCTGACAATCCCGGCGACTGGATGCTGCATTGCCACGTCATGGACCACCAGATGGCCGGCCTGATGACTGTGCTGCGCGTTTCTTGAACCAACCAGATCTATTAAGGAGACACCGAAATGAACCTTGCAATCCGCGTTACCAGCCTCACCGCCCTCCTTGCTTTCGCCACGCCGGCGCTCGCCGAACCGCTTCAGGCGACGCTCTACAAGAACCCGCAATGCAGCTGCTGCGAAGGCTATGCCGCCTATCTCCGCGACAACGGCTTTCAGGTCGATGTGAAGCCCACCAACGACCTTGCGGAGATCAGCCGCAAGGCCGGGGTGCCGGAGGACATGGAGGGCTGCCACACCATGTTCATCGACGGCTATGTGATCGACGGACATGTGCCGGTGAATATCGTCCGCAAGCTTCTGACCGAGAAGCCGGGGATCGCCGGCATCACCCTGCCCGGAATGCCGATGGGATCGCCCGGCATGGCCGGCACCAAGACCGAGAAATTCGTGGTCTACACCGTCACCAACGACGGCAAGGCGCCATCCGTCTACGCGACGGAATGACATCGGGAAGGAAGTCACGCCTATGACCCATATCAGCGCCGACGATACAGCAAAGACGGAGGGCTCAATGGCGGCGGCGGTCTCGCGCCGCCGTCTGCTTTTATCCTTCCCAGCCGTCGGTTTCGCAGGACTTGCCGCGGCGTTTGCCTGGAACGTAAGCCGTGATCCGAGCCAGCTTCCATCGGCGCTGATCGGCAAGCCCGTGCCTCGGTTCGATCTGCCGCCGGTCGAGGGCCGAACCCTCGGCCTTGCGAGCCGGAACCTCTATGGCGAAGTCTCCCTGGTCAATGTGTTCGCCTCCTGGTGCGTCGCTTGCCGGGCCGAGCATCCGCTGTTCATGCGCCTGGCCGAGCACAGGAGTGTGCCGATCCATGGGCTGAACTACAAGGATCGGACGCAGGATTCGGCCCGGTGGCTAAACACGCTCGGCGACCCCTATAACCGCACCGGCGTCGATCGTGATGGCCGTGTCGCCATCGACTGGGGCGTCTATGGCGTACCAGAAACCTTCGTGGTCGGGGCTGACGGGCGCATCGCCCACAAGCACATCGGGCCGATCACCGAACAGGCTTTGGGCGAAACGATCCTGCCGCTTGTCGAGCGGCTGCGCCGGCAGGCGAGGGGAGGCGTGTCATGAGCAGTTTCATTCTCGCCGTTCTGGCGGTCTTTGCCATTGCCGGGCCGGGATATGCCGGCCCGCCACAGAATTTCGTGTTGTATGACACGCCGGTGCCCGTACCGGAGCTCCAGTTCACCGACGGCGAAGGACGGCCGCGCACGCTCGCGGATTTCCGCGGCAAGGTCGTTCTGCTCAACGTCTGGGCGACCTGGTGCCTGCCATGCCGGACCGAAATGCCGACGCTTGATCGTTTACAGGCTACACTGGGCGGGAGCGATTTTGAGGTCGTCGCGCTGTCGATCGATCGCGGCGGAGTGGACGCTGTGAAGACATTCTATACCGAGATCGGCATTCAGCGTCTCGCCATCCACGTCGACACCTCCAGGAAGGCAGGCTTTGCGCTGGCGACGGCCGGCCTGCCGACGACATTGTTGATCGACGCCCAGGATCGGGAGCTTGGACGCCTGATCGGCCCAGCCGAATGGGACGCGCCGGACATGGTCGCCTTCCTCAAATCCATTATCGAACGAGAAGGGGAGCGCCTGGCGGCCCCTCAGAATAAGGAGAAACCGCAATGAACACGACTAACTCGACAGAAGTTCATCCTCGCGCACGGTCCCAGCCGTTGACGGTCAGGCTTCCTTCCTGGCTACGCGGCCGGCGCGGGCTTGTCCTGCTCGGAACGCTCGTGCTCGGTCTCGGCTTGGCGTTCAACTGGAGCTGGCTGGTCGCGGCCGGCGTCGCACCGTTGCTGCTGAGCGTACTTCCCTGCGTCGCCATGTGTGCGTTGGGGTTGTGTATGAAGCGCGTGGCGGGTTCTGCGAACAAGGCATCCTCGATCGTCTCGGAAGACAGCGCGGTCTCTGGTACGCAGGAGATGCCGCGGTCGTGCTGCGCGTCCGAGCACAACGCCGTTGAAAGGTAAGCCATGCGTATACTGCGCTCAGCCATGCTTGCCATCGCGGTGGCGGTGGCTTCCGTCGCCCCGGTCCTGGCGCATTCGCTCGAGGAGGTCGATCAGGGTCTCCGCCACAACGACAAATATTTCCAGCCGGTCGACAGCGAAGCGCCCGGTTTCACATTGCAGGATGCGGAAGGCCGCACCGTCAGCCTTTCCGATCTGGGCGGCAAGGTGGTCGTGCTGAATTTCATCTACACGAACTGCCCGGACGTTTGTCCGCTTCACGCCGAGCGGATCGCTGAACTCCAGGCGATGATCAACCAGACGCCGATGAAGGCGATGGTCGAGTTCGTCACCATCACCACAGACCCGAAGCGCGATACGGGCCGTATCCGCAGCGAATACGGCCAGATCCACGGACTTGATCCCGTGAACTGGGTCTTCCTGACCGCCATGCCTGATCAACCCGAGGACAGCACCCGCAAGATCGCCGAAGCCTACGGGCTCAAGTTCACACGGAGTGAGGAGGGCATGCGGATGCATGGGACCGTCACCCACGTCATCGACCAGGACGGTCGCCTTCGCGCCCGCTTTCACAGCCTGAAGTTCGAGCCGGTCAACCTGGTGGTCCTCGTCAACGCGCTCACCAACCGGACGCAGCAACCTCATGCACATCAGCAGCCGAGTTTCTGGGAGAAACTTAAGGGAGCCTTCCAATGACAGGCGATGTGCCCAACGATCCGGTCTCCGGCTCATCCGGGCTTCACCCCGATACGGCACCAGCAGCGGCGAATTTGGCCGATGTCAAGCCTCCACGCGAAAGACCGATCCGAAGCTTTAAACCTTTGGTGCTCGGCTCCTTCGCTCTGGCCGCGGTCTCGGCTGTTCTTTTGACCTTGGCGCTGCTGTATGCGGCAGGGATCCTGCCGCCCCTTCGCAATACCGTCGATCTCCAAGGCGAACTGCGGACATATCTGCTCGCAAATCCCCAGGTGATCGTCGAATCCCTGAATGGCATGCAAGCACGCCAGCACGCCGTTGAAGAGAATGAGCTGACTGCGGTTCTCACTCAAAGGCACGATGAAATCTTCAATGATCCAGCTTCGCCGCTCGGAGCAAATCCAACAGGCGATGCCGTTTTAGTAGAATTCTTCGACTACAACTGCCCCTATTGTCGCAGGGCGACACCGATGCTCAACGAGCTCGAACAAGCCGACAAGGGACTGCGCCTCGTCTTTAAGGAGTTTCCCATCCTCGGACCCGGCTCGGTCTTCGCTGCCCGCGCCGCGCTCGCAAGCCAGAAGCAGGGCAAATATCTCGCCTTCCATAAGGCCATGATGACCTATGAGGGCCGCATTACCGAGACCTCCAGCCTGGACGTCGCGGCTGACGTCGGGCTCGATGTCGAGCGATTGAAAAAGGACATGGAAGATCCGGCGATCGACGAGACCATCAAACGCAATATCGCGCTCGCGCAAGCCTTGCGCATTTCGGGCACGCCGACCTTCGTTGCCGGCAAAGAAGTTCTGCAGGGCCTCGCCGATGCCGACAGGATGAAGCAGCTGATCGCATCGGCGCGGGGGAGATAGAGTATCGATGTCGGCAATCTCCAATATCGGTTTGGTTACCGCCTTTTCGGCGGGTTTGATCTCGTTCCTGTCACCTTGCGTTCTGCCGCTTGTGCCCGGCTACGTGTCTTATGTTTCCGGCAACGCGCTCGGTCAACGCGATGATGCGGTGGCTAGCCGCCTGGCGACGCTGCTGCTCAGCCTTTGCTTCGTGCTCGGCTTCTCGACCGTGTTCGTGGCATTCGGCGCAACAGCCACGGCGGTCGGCAGATTACTTCTGTTTTATCGATACGAGGGGGCCATGATTGGCGGTGCCGTCGTCGTACTGCTCGGCGTGTTCATGACCGGCCTCATTCGCATCCCCTGGTTTGAACGCGACCTGCGCTTCCATGGCAATATTCGTGGCGGCCGGCCGTTTGGAGCCCTTCTGCTTGGGCTGGCCTTCGGTTTCGGATGGACCCCATGCATCGGACCGGTCCTCGGCGCGATCCTGACCGTCAGCGCCTTGTCGTCGACGGCGGCGGCGGGCATTGTCCTCCTGTTCGCCTATTCGCTCGGCCTGGGTGTGCCGTTCTTGCTGTCCGCGGCGTTCGCCGACCGCATCGCGCGGCGCCTGAAAGCCATGCGTCGGCTGGGACGAACGCTGCAGATCGGTGCAGGCGGGGTGATGGTGGCGATGGGGATCGCCATGATCACCGGCACGATGTCGGCTTTTTCCTTCTGGCTCCTGGAGAATGTGCCGATGCTCGCTCGTATCGGCTGACGTGCGAAAACCAAGGTGTTTGCATCAATGGTCGAAACCTCGGTCCCGGCACGGGATCGTCAAAGGGTGATACCGCAATGGATGCCGTCATACTTGAATCAATTCTAACCTGCCCGCATTGCGGCATCGCAAAGCGCGAGACTATGCCCACGGACACTTGCCAATTCTACTACGAGTGCCTCAGCTGCGGAGTGCTGTTGCGCCCGAATCCCGGTGACTGCTGCGTGTTTTGCTCGTTCGGTTCCATCAGGTGCCCACCGGTTCAACGGGAGCGCAGATGCTGCGGGCAAAGGCCCGTTCGGGGTTGGTAAGCCTCGACCGGGGAAACACAGAGCCGCGAAACGAGATCTGGAGGAACCAACTATGAAAACTCTAACCGCAAAGTTGGAACGCAGGATACTAACCCTCTATCGTCAGGCGTGTCGGCAAGGCAGGGACGATGTCGCTGAACACCTTCTCCGTGCGCTTGAAACGCTCGACCAAAGTTCCGGTCATCACAAGGAGGGCACACGCCACCAAAGCACATTGGCGGTCGCGTATCGGGAACTCACGCTGCCCCGTTGGCATTGAGTGTATCAGAGGAATGAGAATACGCTCGATTAGGGAAGGTCCAACCATCCACCATGACCAAGGCTGCCCGACTCCGACCGAATTTCTCCCGGCGCAAATTCATCGTCGTTACCGGAACTATCGCGCTGCAACTGATTAGGCCGATTCGCGTAGTTGCCGCCGAGACCCAAAGTCTTGATGAGCGCTTCGATTATCTGCGCACCCACGGCAACAGCACTTGCTCGGCTGCTTTCACGGAGTCGATCGCCAAGATGCCACTCACAGCGCGGCTTCAGGGCTCCTGTTGCGCGCCGATGGACCGGCACCGCTATGGCGAACAGGTGCAAGCTCTCCGTAAGTACGCTGCCATCCCCGAAATCCCGCCGGACCCGTACGATATTGTCGCGGGTATCGCCCAAAGAGCGATGAGTCAGTACGACACGGCACTGTCCCCGGACGAAGAGAAGGCGTACCAATACGCCATGGATAACTCCGACGAGAAGGGTCCCTGCTGCTGCCAATGCTGGCGCTGGCGCGTTTACGGCGGGCTCGGCAAACTCCTGATCCGCGAACACCGTTTCACCGGCGAGCAACTCGTCGACGTCTGGAATCTGTCGAGCGGCTGTGGCGGAGGTGCCGAACATCATCATGACTGAGAGGAGGCGAGCCGATGGGTTTCTATTGCGATGTAATCCTGCCAAGACTCTGTGATCTTGCAATGCGGAACCAACGTCTGCAGCCCTATCGTGAGCGGGTCATCGGCACGGCGGAGGGTCGCGTCCTTGAGATCGGTATCGGCTCGGGCCTGAACCTACCTTTCTATCGTGCACCCGTAACGCAGATCCTGGCGCTCGAACCGGCGCCGAAGCTTGTTGCCATGGCCCGCCGCGCCCCACATCCGAGCATGCCCGTCTCCTTCATCGAGGCTTCCGCAGAGGCGATCCCGCTTGATAACCACAGTGTCGACACCGTGGTTACGACCTGGACCCTATGCACCATTCCACAAGCCGCTACAGCACTTGGTGAAATGCGCCGTGTGCTGCAGCCCGGTGGCAGGCTCCTGTTCGTCGAGCACGGACTGGCGCCAGACGTGAGCGTGCGGTGGTGGCAGGATCGGCTGACCCCGGCGTGGTGCTGCGTCAGCGGCGGCTGCCATCTCAATCGTCCGATCCGCTCGATGATCGAAGCGGCGGGATTTCGGACGGACCGTATCGAGACTGGCTACATGCCAGGACCGAGGCCGATGAGCTTCATGTACGAAGGCAGCGCACGGCCAAATTGATCGGCGCCAGCGCGACTTTAAAAGAGCGACCGTCCCGAAGCGATGTCGGATTTCGGATGTTATTGGGCGATGCCGGTTCTGCAGGCACTGGGATATGGCAAAGGGTTTCTGCCACCTCCCAAAGAATAGGAGCAGGTTCGAATGGCAGGGCGGAAGAATACGGTCATCGTGACGGGCAGTACCGGCTTTATCGGCTCGGCAATCATCAACAAGCTCGCCGGACGGTTCGCGCTGATCGGCCTCGACCGGGCAATGGCGCGTCAACCCCCTCCTGCGGCGGAATGTGTCTGCATCGACCTGACATCCGACGAAGCCGTGGCCGCCGGCCTTCAGCGTATCCGTGTCGCTTATGGCACCCGCATCGCCTCGGTGATCCATCTTGCCGCATATTTCGATCTCACCGGCGAACCAAACCCGCTCTATGACGAAATCACGGTTCATGGCACTGAGAAGCTTCTCCACGCCCTCCAGCCATTCGAGGTCGAGCAGTTCATCTTCGCAAGCTCGATGCTGGCGCATAAAGGCGGCCGGCCAGGTGACGTGATGAATGAGGACTGGCCTCTCGAAGAAAACCTGCCTTACCGCGCTTCCAAGATCGAGGCCGAGCGGTTGATTCACGAGCAGCACGGGCCGATCCCGGTTGTCAATCTTCGACCGGCCGGCGTCTACGACGATCTCTGCCACAACGGCTTTCTCGCCAATCAGATCGCGCGCATCTACGAGGAGGACCCGACGGGGCATGTCTATCCGGGCGACCTGAGGACCGGGCAATCGTTCCTCCATCTGGAGGACCTCACCGACGCGGTAGAACGCCTGATCGCGCGACGGAAAAAGCTTCCCTCGGAGGTGCCGCTGCTTCTCGGCGAACCGGAAACCATCGGATATGGCAAGATGCAGGAGAAGATCGGCCGGCTGATCCGTGGCGAAAGCTGGAGAACGCGGGAGGTGCCGAAGGCGCTGGCCAAAGCTGGCGCCTGGGTACAACAGGACGTGCTGGGGGAGGAGCCATTCGTTCGACCGTGGATGGTCGATATTGCCGACGATCACTACGCCATCGACATCACCCGTGCCCGCAAGCTCCTCGGCTGGGAACCGCAGCATTCCTTGCGAAAGTCGCTACGGCAGATGATCGACGCGCTCAAGGCCGACCCCGCAGCCTGGTATCGGGCAAACAAGCTTAATGCGGCGAAGGTGGCGGGCAGGGGCGCGAAGGCGCGCGAGCGAGCCGAAGCGTTGCACGCAGACAAGATGAATCAAGGGCACATGACGCAGATGGAGGGTATGGGCCAGCAAATGCTCTGGGCGCAGTTCCTCGTTATCACTCTTGGCCTCTGGCTCCTCACCAGCCCCTTTCAGTACGCGCTCTTCGATCCAGCAACGAGCGGAACGGTCCGCGACGTCACGCACGAGCGCGGACTGTGGGAAACCGCCATGCGCAATGCGATCACCGGGTGGAGCGACATCGGCTCCGGTCTGCTGCTGATGCTCTTCGGTTCTCTCTCATTGTCGCCGCGTTTCTCATGGGCACCATGGGGGACGACGGTTGTCGGCCTCTGGCCCCTGTTTGCGTCCCTGTTCTTCTGGACACCGAGTGCCGCTGCATTGATGAACGACACGATCGTCGGCGCGTTGGCAATCGCCTTTTCGGTCCTCGTCCCGATGATGCCAGGCATGAGCCAGGAAGGGATGATGGACGAAAGCACCTTGCCCCCCGGCTGGAGCTACTCGCCGTCATCCTGGCTGCAGCGGTTGCCGATCATCGCGCTTGGGTTTGCCGGCTTCCTCATCGCCCGTTATCTGACCGCCTATCAACTCGGCCACGTCGGTGCGATCTGGGAGCCGTTCTTTTCCGGCGGGAACGGCAAGAATGGTACGGAGTTCATCATCACGTCTGACATGTCCCGCGCCTGGCCGATTCCGGACGCTGGACTGGGTGCTGCGGCCTATATGATCGAGACGCTCATGGGCGCCATGGGCACGGCGACGCGCTGGCGGACGATGCCCTGGATGGTGACGTTCTTTTTCATCCTGGTGGTGCCACTTGGCGGCGTCTCGATCTTCTTTATAATCATCCAGCCGATCATGATCGGTACCTACTGCACGCTCTGTCTGATCGCCGCGCTCGCGATGCTGGTCATGATTCCCTTGACGCTCGACGAGGTTGTCGCGATGGGCCAGTACATGATGCGCAGCGTTCGCGAAGGCCGTCCCTTCTGGCGCACATTCTTCAAGGGCGGACCGGATCCGAACGGAGGGGCCGACAGGAACGACCCGGGCTTTTCCGCGGCGTTCGTTGTTCAGACAGCTGCGGCGATCCGAGGCATGACGGTTCCGTGGACCCTTGCCGCGAGCTGCATCGTCGGCGGTGGCTCATGTTTTCGCCGTTGGTCTTCGGCACGGAAGGCGCTATTGCGGACAGCGATCACCTTGCCGGAGCAATGATCATTACGATCGCTGTCTGTGCCATAGCCGAAGTGGCAAGACCGCTGCGGTTTCTGAACCTGCCGTTCGGGCTGTGGCTGATCGTGGCGCCTTGGTTTTTCGCCGGCGCGACCGGCGCCACATTAAACGATACCGTTGCCGGGCTCGTCATAATCGGCCTCGGCCTGCCGCGCGGACGAAGGAGCAAGGAGCACTATGGTTCCTGGGATCGGTATATAGTCTGAGACGGAGGGCGGTTTGCGTCCTGAGTTTGAAAGATTGCGCTCGGAGAGCAGACACAAATGATCCGTGCTCCGGAGGAGAGCATGTCAGGAAAGAAGAAGCTATTCAGAAGGACAGTCGTGCTCGTGAACTCTCGCCGCCGCGGGGGTCGGAGAAGAGTACGCCCGGCGATTGCACATCGCGCGTCAATGCAGTTCGCCTTTGCTTTGGTGATAATCGCTGTCTTGGTGACGTCGGCGTTCTTGCTTAGGAATATGCTGCAATGACGGCCCGTGCGTTGACCGGAAAGACGAACTTCAGCATGATGCGGACGCTGAGTCATAGCTGTCGATCCGCAAACGAGCCGATGCGTCCACTGATCAATGTCTTTGTCGCGATAGCGCTTTTATTGGGCACGTTCTATGTGCCCTGCTCGGCTACGGCTGTCGATCACCCGCACACTAACCAAATCGCGGTCAGCGTCGCGCCAACATCAGCCGACGGCCACCATCGCAGCGATGCTCGATCCATCTTGGGATCACATTGCCAGCCGGACGGAATAATTGCGCAATCGTCTGCGACCACCTCCAGACACTCGGTGCGGGTGTCATTTCGTGTTGCTGTGTTCCCCGCTATCTCAGGCAGCATCGAACTGGTCGAGCAAAGGCCCCCAATCGCTTGGATCTGAATTCTCCGAACTAGGAACTTCAGACTTAAAGGGAATGGCATGGCCTGGCATTGCATGGCGGTTCGGAGCCGCCGCGATTATATACGATCGTTACTGAATATACTGAACCAAGTCGGCGCAGCCGCGCGCTGGTTCCGCTGGATGGCGGTCGCTACGGTCGCTGTTACCCTTAGCGGCTGCGTGCAGATGTCCCTCGACGGTCTTGGTGAGGCGTCTCACGACATACCTCCGAAGCTCCTCGCCAATATGCGGGCAAAGGGCATGACGCCCGAAAGCCCGGTGCTTATCCGCATCTTCAAAATGGAAAGCGAGCTGGAAGTCTGGAAGATCGACAGTTCCGGCAAGTACGCCTTGCTGAAGATTTATCCGATGTGCCGCTGGTCCGGGAAACTCGGGCCCAAAACGAAGACGGGCGACCGCCAAGCACCGGAGGGATTCTACCGCGTCTCCATGGGCGGCCTTAACCCGAAGTCGCAGTTCTATCTTTCGTTCAACCTCGGCTATCCGAACAAGCTCGAAGCCGCCCTCGGCTACAGCGGTGAAGCACTCATGGTCCATGGAGCGTGCTCGTCGTCTGGATGTTTTGCTCTCTCCGATCAGGGTGTTGGTGAAATTTATGCAGTGGTCGAAAAAGCTCTGAAGGGCGGTCAGCAGGCGTTTCAGTTGCAATCCTATCCCTTCCGAATGACGCCGCGGAACCTTGCTGCCCATCGCGATGACCTGAATTTCGCCTTCTGGAAAAATCTCAAGCAGGGGTACGACATATTCGACGTCAGACGGCGTGAGCCGAAGGTCGCAGCCTGTGCCAGAGCATATGTCTTCGATGCCGAATTCAAGAATGGCGATCCTGACAGTCCGCTTGCCGAATGCCCTAAGCGCATCGACCAGTCCGATCCGGCGGTTGTCGCAAAAGCCCAAGCTGACGAAAAGAAATACCAGGAGTTGGCGACGAAGACGTTTGAGCCGTTGGCTTACCAGGACGGTGGGATGCACGCGAGCTTTCGCGCTCTTCTGAAGCAAAACGGCGATGTCAAACTCGCGGAGAAGGTTTCGGACATCAAATACCCCGTGAGCCGCCCAGCCGCCGCACTTGCCGATCCTTTTGATGGTAAGGAATAACGAACCTATCGGTGTCGTGGATGCCTCAGGGTTCATGAAAGCGAGGACGTCATGCGAATGTTGCTTGCGGGGATCGTAATAGCGCTTGCTACTCCTGCCCATACTCATCAAGCGCCATCGGGCTTCACCTATGAGCCTTACTGCTGCAATGGAAACGGCGACAGCGGCGACTGTCAGAGGATAGCTTTCGAGACAGTTCAACCAAGCGGAGATGGGTATCAGGTGACGCTTCAGCCGGGTGACCACCGCCTCGTAACACGAAAACATGTGTTCTTTATACCGCAGTCGAAAGCGATGAATTCTCCGGACGGCGCGTATCATCTTTGTCTATTTCCGAACGAGGACACCGTGAGATGCTTCTATGCGCCACCCATAGGTTTCTGATGTCGGCAACGACCGTACGGCTGGCGAAAACACGTCGGCAAACCATCGGAAGCGGCAACGAGAACTTATACGCGCCGCTTGTCGCGGATGAGGTCTGCGCCGTCCATGCGTGGTCTTTCCGCGGGGTTGTATGCCGGAAGCATCGTCAGCATGATCAACATGGATAACGAGTGAGCGCCTCAGCTCCCAAACGACCGTCCAGTTCCATAAATCAACGATATGCCGCAGGAGGGAAATCGCTTGGTCGACGGTCCCAATCCTTCAGCTGCAAGGGCCTTGCGTCGAATGTGGTCGCCTTGGGTTCTGCTCCTAGGCGCGAAAACGTCTGTCATCAGCGACATACGGGCACTGTGGATTTAGCAAACCTCAACGCTAACGCGCTGAGTGTCGCCGGGTCTTTGCAGGCGATCGAACCATCTGGCTATAATGGCTAGTCGTTGCCAAGCGGCGGCCCAGTGAAACGAAGGTGGTGCCTGCCGGCAGATTCTGCAATGCGATTCATATCCTGCGGAATCTGGAACTTGCCTGCCGCCATATCGGCAAAAAAATCTTCGAATCCCCCGGCGTCAGGATCACCAGATGGCGCGACGGCATGCCACCGATAGGCCAGGGAAAACGCCCCAACATTCACTGTCCACTCGAATGGGGTGATGATCTCGCTGATGCGGCCAAGAACGCGACGACCACTGCACCTCCTCAGGCGGTAACAATGAAGGGCGGCGAGTATTTCTTTATGCCCTCGATTGCTTTTCTTCGCAGCTTGTAGGTCGATGGGAAAGATCAGACTCGGCCGCTTTACAAGACAAGCGACGACGATCCCGTCGTGCCACATTGCATGCTTCAACATAAGTTTGCCTTGGAGCTAAGCGCGCCAAATCGAAACATTCTCATGGCTTAATTTGATCACTGATAGAATTCGTTACCGCTAGTCTCAATGTATTTGTAACCGCTAAAATATTTAGTATAGCTTGGGCACCGGCTTTGTATTGTTTGCCACAGGGGTAATAGAAAGAGAAATGAAAAGTCTGCGTTCTCGTCCGTCGATGGACAACAACGTGAATGTTCTTTTCTGTCTTTTCTTTTAGTTGAGTTGCTTTCTTTTTACGAGAATCGATGGTTTCGGGCGTAACTGCCCGTGCAAATAGTTTCCTATCACTGCGGGAGGCGAATGATGGTAAGACGGCCGATCGGGACGGGAACGCGGACTCCAACGCCTGCGAGACGCGCGAACGCGAACGTGCTGTCGGGAACGGCCGGCACGATTGTCGGCCCTGTAACCGGCATTGATCTGGGCACGATACTCACCCCACGTCCCGTCGATTTTGTCGGCAATCTCTTTGAGCAAGATCGTCCCGGCGATGCGGTCGTCAGACCCGATGATTTGGTTGCGCTACGCATTGAGACGCGCAATCTGGCGATCATCGCCGGAACGCCACCCCGACTGAAAAAGCAGGCTTCGGGAGCCGCCTATGTCATCCTGCATTTTCCGCCCCAGTCGATCACCGAGGAAACATTCTTCGAAACCCAGCCCGCCGGCACCAAAAATCCTGCCGCCCAGCGGCCCGACGAGCAGGTCAAGCAAGATCCCGTAGGCGGTAGCGAAACACCACACGCGCCTCCGGTCAGGGCGCGTATTGCCGGGGAATCGCGCCTGGTGTTTCAGGTGCCGGATGGATTTGATGTTGCCTATACCTTGGAGGGAGTTCTCGACGCCTGTCAGACGCTCAGTCTGAAAGTGGCGGCAAATGCGGGGCCGCGCGGGGCAGGGCAGCGCGTATTCACCACAACCGATCTGTTCGATACGCGCAAGTTGGCCACCTTGCCGGCAGCAAAACGGGCCATGTTGGCCAGTTTCGCCCTGCGAAGCACCCAGATCGCGGCTGTCCAGGGTGATTTCGCAACATTGAGAGCGCGCCAGTTTTCGGGTGGTGCCGCGCTCAAGGCATTGCCGCGCAGTCGTTTCGATCTCGAGGTTGCCTTGCCGGTCAGACCGGGTTCGCCTCGTCCCGCTCTGCCCACGGCGTTGACGACATCGATTGAACTTCCGTGGCGGCTGATCCTGTCGCCGCATGCCGCCGAAAAATGGCGTCACGCCGCAGCCCCTGTGACCTCGCCAGCCACAAGCCGCACCGAACTCTGGCACTCGCGGCTCGTCGCTCCTGACGACAAGGGCAAGACGATCGAGCCGCCCTATGACGATCCAAACCGCACCGTGCGGGCCATCTGGGCGCTGACCGGTGAAGGTTCGACCAAGCCCATGCAAAGCGGCTGGCCGGTCCCTGTTGCCGCGGCACTGCCCGCGCCGAGCACGGCTCCTTTCCGTATGCCGCTCGACGATTTTGATCGGTTCCAGATTGCACATCTTTCGTCCAACTTCTCGGTATCGAACTACACACCGCAGCCCGTCGACACCAATCTGATGATGTTGACTGCACTTGGCGGCTGGCTTGAATCGCGCGGCAGCTGGGATCCGCCGGGACTTTCGGTCGAGGAGTGGGGCCATCGCGCCAGCATGGGGCGGGACCATTATGTGCGCGTCGTCTATCGCGGTTTCCTGTTTCCCTTTGGCCATCGTGTTTCCTTGGTCAAGGTCAGCGAGCGCAAATTCCATAACGGCGCCAAGGATGGGGACGGCAAACCGGTCATCGAGCAAATGCCGGGCAATGCCGCCTATTTGCGTCAACGCTTGTTCCTCATCGTGCGAGAACGCGAGCGCAACTATGTGGAACCGGGCGCCGATCAGTTGCGAAACAATGCGGGCAATGTGTTTTATGGCCGTCAGTTCCCGTTCACCAACATACGGGTTCTCACGCAGGTAACGCCAAATCTCGATCAGCCGACGGCTTCGGATGTTTCCGGGCTCGGACAACTTATGTTCTGGCCGAACGTCAATGGCCAGCCATTCAAATTCCAGTTCGTCGCAACCGATCTCGATGGACGCAGGGTAGCCTTCGACCTGCCGATGATCTTCATGGATAACATTTTGGCATGCCGGCGTGACTTGGACCCGATCAGCAACAAGCTCGTTCCAGATTTCGCCACCGTTGAAACATATGCCGACGTCGCGGCAAAAGAATATGCCAATGCCGGCACCAAACACACGGCAGATCTCAATCTGCAGCGTGTCGCCATGGCCACCAGCGTCAAGGCCGGCGACACATCGGTTCAGGTCGAGCAGATGGATTTCGGCGGCGAGGCAGAGGCCGGCAACCAGACTTTGCGCAATTTCAGCAATGGGCTCAATCGGCCCGTATTTTTCCCAAAGGTCACCGAGACACGAGCCCGCATCGGTGCGCTCGCACATCTGACCGGCAGCGCCAAATCCAACGCCCTCACCTGGAATGCGTTCTATCTTGAGAAAGGCTTCAACACCAATGTCGGCGAGGTCTTTGCCGACGTAAAGAACGATCCTGATATGGCCAAGCTCGATTTTTCGTCGCAGGGCGATCGGTCGGGCGGTTTTGTTCAGCCCAATTTGAAGCCCAACGCGCTGTCGCGTTTTGCCGGTCCCGTTATGGGAGATGTCGGTCAGTTCATTGCGGGAACGGTGCCCGCTGGCGGCGGCTTCCCGACCGCGATCAGCGATCTGCCCTTGCCGTTGCTCTTCGGCTGCATTCCCCTCGGTGAAGTCATCGAGGCCGTGGCAAATCTCGTCGACTCGCCGGAAAAAATTCCGAAGTTTGGCAGCGAAGCCAGCACGCAGGTAGAATCCTTCATCAACGGCCTGGTGCGTCTCTATTCTTTCATTGAAAGCATCGCTTCGCAGCCAAGCAGCATCGGCGATGCTGCAATGTCGGCCTTCAAGGCGTCGCTGAACGACCTGCTTGCGCAGGCAAAGGCCTATGCTGCCGCGCAAATTGCCCCTGTAGAGGCAGCGGCCAACCAGCTCATGACGGCGCTCAATGATGTCGCAGCCAAATTGCAGGGTCTCGCCTCGCTCGTCGTCAATGGGGCCGCCACAGCTCCGGATCTCACCAATATCCCGGCGAGCATCGCGACGGCCCGCGCCCGCCTTGCCGACCTCAAGACCGCGGCTAACGCGAATATCGGCGGCGTCAATCTGCCATCAGGTATCCGCCAGAGCCTTCTCGGCTTTGTTGCCCAGCTCGATGCGGTTCTTGAAGACCTTCAGACCCTGCCCGTGCTTGTGGCACAGGGAAAGGCGTTGTTTGACGCGCTGGAAGCCATTGTTGGCGACCCAAGCCAGATCGAAACTCTGTTCTCCGATCCGGCGACGCTGAAAACCCGGGTCGAGGCGGTGGCTGCTGCCATCGGTCCGCTCAAGACGACCGTGGGCGGTTTCGATTTGCTTGACGGTGCCCCACGCAAGGTCATTGTCGACGCAATGACCGCGGTCGAAGAAGTCCTCGGCGGCATTGCCGACCTGCTCAAGCTCATAGAAGGGCTGGTCGGAGAGGAATTGACAATTCGCTTCGACTGGAACCCGGAAATCGACAGCTGGTGGCTGCCGGGAACGGCGCACACGCCTGATAAGGCGCTGTTTCGAGCCAACGACAAGCATGGCTTCCTCATTGCTGTTGAGGCTAAGGTGAAGAAAAACGGCGCCTCGGCGCCGAAGATCAGTGTCTCCTGCGGCCTCAAGCATTTCGATCTCGTGCTGATTGCACCTGCGAGCTTTCTCGAGCTGAACTTCGAGAAAATTGAATTCTCCGTCGACAGTGCCGCCAAGATGGATGTCGATGTGCTGCTCAACGACATCAAGTTCGTCGGTCCGTTGAGTTTTGTCGAAACCTTGCGTGACCTCATCCCGCTGGATGGTTTCAGTGACCCGCCCTATCTCGATATTTCGACCAAGGGTATCGATGCCGGCTTTTCGGTGACGCTGCCCAGCATCAGCATCGGGGTCATGAGCCTCAGCAATCTGGGCCTTGGCGCCGGCTTCACTGTACCCTTCATCGGTCAGCCGCTCAGCGTCCGCTTCAACTTCTGCACCCGTGAGCAGCCGTTCTGCCTTACGGTCTATATGTTTGGCGGCGGCGGCTTCTTTGGTGTCACCATTGATCCGCACGGCGTCCAGATCCTTGAGGCGTCATTCGAATTCGGCGCAAGCATCTCCATCGATCTCGGCGTTGCCTCGGGTGGCGTGCATGTCATGGCCGGTATCTATTTCCGCATGGAACAGGACGCCGCGTCGCTGACCGGCTATTTCCGGCTCGGCGGCCATGTCAGCGTGCTCGGCATCATCACCGCATCGCTCGAACTCTATCTGGAGCTTCGTTACGAGTTCCAGTCGGGCAAATGTGTCGGCAAGGCGCAACTGACGATCGAGATATCGGTGTTCATCTTCTCCGGCAGTGTCACGATAACCTGCGAACGCAAATTCTCGGGCGCCAATGGCGATCCGAGCCTGCGCGAAATGCTCGGCTTCGATCCCACTGTTCCTCTGGAGCAGGAGCTTGGTGAAATTGATGCCGACACCGAATATGCGTGGCGCGACCATTGTGAAGCTTTTGCCTGACCGGGGAGGATAATCCATGTCAAGCCAGACACTTCTTTGGACGGTTCTGCCTCATGGGCGTTTCCGCGACGGACCGAATGACGGCAGGCGCCGGGTGACGATATCCGTCTCTCCGAGGCTTCGGCCGCAGGCGGCCGACGAACAGGTGCTCAAGGCGTTTCCGGACTTTCTCGACTGGCCGGCACTGCTGGCGGACGCGAAGTTCGGACTCAGGGTAGGGGCTGCCGAAGTTCCGCTGAAACCCGTGAATCTGGGCGATTCCGATCTTTGGAAGCAGTTGTTCGGCACCGCGACCCCGGTGGCCGGATTCCAGTTCAAAGACATGAGCAAAGTCAACTTGCGCTCGTTCCAGGTCCGCAATGTGCTCAAATTTGTCCGAAAGCACTATGCGCGGCTTGCCGTGCAGGCGGCCTCGGGCCACCCCACCTTGCTGCCCTGGAAAGACGCCCATCCTGATCTCAAGGACATGCTGACCGGCATTGGCACACGTACGCAGAAATTCAACCTGGGCGATCGCCCGATTGAAGTCGCCTTACCCGGATTTTCCCGTTTCTTCGACAGGGCAGAAAACGGAAGATCGATCGAGAACTTCCTGAACGACGCGGTTTTCGGACCGGGTGGACAATATCGCACCCCGGTGGCCGCGATCGATGCAGAAGAAACCGGAAGCCCCCCAGTGGCAGGGCAGGTGGTACGGCGCACCCTGCCAACCGACTGGTTCAACCCACGACCCGGCGGCCCCAACACACCGCTGGTCGGCGCGCCAGACGCCGCATTGATGGACCAGTTCGCCAGCGCAGACGAATATGCCTTCTATCAGGCCAATCGCTTCTACAACCGTGAACCGCCGAGCGACGCCGAACGCGCGATGCGCCGTCCCTCCTATGCCGATATCCCGGCGCCTCCGAAAGTGCCCGATTTCGATTTTCATCGGATCGTTGCGTCGTATGCCGACTATCCGTCCCTGCTGCGAGCGCTCGGGCTTTTGATCGATTGCGTGGTCGAGGACGATACACCATTCGATCAGGCCATCGCCACGGGCGGCGGCGTTGGCAAGGGGCTGATGTCGCTGCTGGTCAGGCTGCCGGGTAATCACGACCCGGATGAAGACACCACGCCGCGCACGGCCTGGCAGGATGACAAGGACCGTTTCTTCACCCGGCCGCGCGGCGGTGATTTTCAGCGTGGCCTGCTCAGACTTGAAGCCTCCGACGACAGTTGGGGCCTGTTTGAAAGGGACAAACCCGGCCTGTTCGACATCTACCAGGTCGACCCGGATGGGGCCGTGCACAAGACAGTGGGCTTCACGCTCAGCGCACAGAACCTCGTCAGCAAGAGTCTGAGCCTCCGCCAGGTCGACGGCGAGGTGACCTATACGACCGGTGACAAGCAGGCCGTCGCCGCGCTTCGATCCGGCGGTCTTGGTGTGTCCCGCCACGGTCGGGCAGCGCAAGTTGCAGCCGACGCCGCAGCCGCAGCCCTGAAAAATCAGGCCGTTGAAGCCGGCAACGGCGACAAGATCGTGTTTTTTGCCGAGGACGTGATACGCGGCTTCCGGGTCGATGTGTCTCCCGTCAAGGATGACATCGCGCCAGGCAAGTGGTTTTCGCTTTGTGCCCGCGTCGGCGACTACCGGTTGATCAAATCCGATACGTCGCTGCCTTTGCCTGCCGACGAAGGTTATGTCTCGGGAGCCTCGACGACAAGCACGGCAAGCGCCGGAATAAATCCCGACGATCATTATCTGCACGAATCCCTGTTTCGCTGGACCGGCTGGAGCCTGAGTGCCCCGCGTCCGGGTCTGGTGCTGCGTGCAGCGCCTGTCCAGGATACCCAGCTGCAAAGTGAACAGCACACGGTGGTCACCGACCAGGCTGCCGACGGCAATGGGATCGCCGCCCAGTTCAAGGCTGCCAAAGGGTCATTGCCAAAGCTGCGGTTCGGCCAGCTCTATCGTTTCCGGGCCCGCCTCGTAGACAGCGCCGGCAACAGCCTTGAACTCGACGATCCGACCCTTGGTGAACTCGAACAGGCAAGTGATGCCGTCGGTTATTGGCGCTTCGAGCCAATCGATCCACCGGCATTGGTGCAGCGTCACCGGCTGAGCGAAGGCGAATCTGTCGAACGCATGGTGGTACGCAGCAACTTCGATACCGACGCGGACGCCTATCTTGGCACGGCGGATTTTTCGGCAGCTATTGCCGAACCGGCATCGCAGGACTTTGAATATAGGCCGCTCAACGAGCGTCACCTGGTACCACCGAAATCCTCGCAACAACAATGTGAGCAGCACGGCCTGTTCGACCCCTTCTTTGCCGACCCTTTGACCATCAAGAACGGTTACGAAATTGCAGCCCGCGAGGCAGGCACGCTTTATGATGCCGGCGCCGGCGCGCAAGTCGAACTGATTACGCCGACATCGCTCAACGACATCGCCAAAACCAGCGCCGTGCCGCCAGCTCTACCGGGACCGGACAACCCGGAAGGCGACCGCCTTTCGGCCGGCCAATATGTCATTCATCGCGAAGCTTCGGTTGAAACCCCTTATCTGCCTGACGCCGCCGCCGCCGGTATCGCTCTTCGTGCCGCCAACGGACACGCGCTGCCTGGCGTCGTCACCGAAATGATACTCGGACAGAGCTGTGTGGTGCGTCGCGCACCCAATCAGGAACTTGTCCTCATGGTGGCCAACCAAAAGGATTGGCCACACAGCCGCGGCCTCCGCTTGATTGTCGCCGAGAGAAAGGCGGATCTGACGGAATTGCCCTGCAAGGAAGCCTTTGTCGACGAGGGCGCCCCAAAATGGGACGAGAACGAACGAACACTGACGTTTTTTGTCGCCAAGGGACGGATCGTGCGGCTGCTCTATTCGAGTTTTGCCGATCCCCATTTGATCGAGACGTTCGGTGTGCCCCATTGGACGCTGAGCATGGCGGAACGCAAATTCGTGTCCGGCATGGCTGTCATGGGCGCCAATTGGCTGCTGACGCCATTTCGCAATCTGGTCATGGTGCATGCCACCCAGCAACCGGTCTGCTTGCCCGAGTTCGTCGCACTCTCCAACTTTCGCGACCCGGGCTCGAAATTCACCGACCTGCATTCTCGTATCGTCCGGCTGCATGGCCCTTCGACCGGCAAGTTCGAGATCGAGGCTGACTGGCAGGAGTGGGTCGATGATCTCAGCAAACCCGCACCGGAGCGGATTGTCGGCAAGGGCCAGCTCGGCGAGATCCAGCTTTCCGAAAACCATGAAAATGAATTCAGCCTGGATGATGCCGTTAACAGCCAAATCCATGATCTGGCCCGGCCTCGAGCCCCGGCCAACCGCCACGAATTTGGCGATACGAAATTCCGGCTAATCCACTATCGCGTACGCGCAACCACGCGCTTTCGCGAATATCTGCCACCGTCACTTTATGCTCATCGCGATCGTATCACCCGTCTTGGCCCGGTTGCCACCGGCGCACCCGTCAAGCTTGCCGCCGACGACGATGCGGGCGCACCGGTTCTCACCGATCCGGCGGGCGACACCGGTCAGACACTTGTCCTTGCCAGTGCGCCACCCGCTGATCCCCGTGTGCTTTATGTCGTGCCGACTTTCCGCTGGACACGCACAAGCTCCGCTGGCGGCCAGCAAGTCACCCGCATCGGCAACGGCCTGCGCGTCTGGCTCGACCGCCCCTGGTTCAGCTCCGGGGATGGCGAACTTCTCGGCGTCGTCATATTTGGGGAGAATGCCCGCTTTACCGATATTCCGGCCAAGATGCAGCCAGTCGTCACCCAATGGGGCTTGGATCCGCTCTGGGATACCGATCTGCCGAAGACCAAGACAAGTGCCGGCGACTTCGCCGCACGCGTCATATCCGAACAGCTGAGGCTTCAGGAACATTCCGACGGCGGTTTTGTCGAAGTGATCGGACATCGGGTCCACTGGGATACAGACCGGCAACTGTGGTACTGCGATATCGAACTCGATCCGGGCGTTGCCTACACACCTTTTGTCCGGCTTGCTCTGGTCCGCTACCAGCCCAATGCGCTGTCGTCGGCCAAGATTTCAAAAGTGGTGATGACCGAGTTCTCCCAGGTTCTGCCCAGACGTAGCGCCACTTTGAAAATGACGGGCAACAAGATCGGCCTTAAGCTCACAGGCAAAGTGCCTCATTTTGGACCGATGAAGTTTCCTGTCGATTCGGAATACACAAATATATCCTTCATCACCGGCGCGCACGAAACCGGGCGCAATCGCGTCGAACTGGTGATTCAGACTCGCGACCCCGAGATCGATTCCGATCTCGCCTGGCGCGATCAAAGCGTGCTGGCGAGCGCAATTGTCGGCGGCGACGCGAGCGACAATCCGCTGGTCGCGCCGGGCATTAATCCGGGCGGCATCTTTGCCCTTCCGGCTGCTGCGGCGCCTGGTATGCGAACGGTCGAGCTGCGTGCAGGCATTGCTGTCGCCCTGTCGTCGTCACTCGATCTTTCCGCAGCAACAAATGCAGCACTTGAGCATGTTGGCAGGCTCCCGGGCTTCCTCGACCCGGAGATTTGGTCGGTTTCGGTGCCGTTGCCCGATACGGCCGGCAAACCGGCGCGGCTGATGTTGCGTGAATTCGAACGCTATTACACCGACAATACCGTTCCAGAACGGCGCGGCAATGCCGTATTCAATCGACGTGTTATTGAAGAACGGTTGGTCTATGCAGCGCTGTTCGAAATGGGGGGCTGATCGGATGGGCAGGGGAATTGATCAATCGAAGCCGCAGATGGTCATGCTCGGCACGCTGTCGAGTGGTCCAGATAGCGGCTTTCTTGAGCGCGTCATCGCTGGTCCATACCGCTTTGCCCATGGCCGAGTGATATTCATCCGCATAGGCGACGGAAATGAAGAAATGAAAGCGTCGGCATTCCTCGTGTGCACCCTTACCGTTTCGTAGTCCCTCAAAAACGACCGTGAACCACTCATCATCGCCAACGCGGACAACGCCAACCATGGCTTTGTTGAAGTAGCCGGGTCTCTTCGTAGCCCGCGTCGAACATGTTGGTGATCTCGCACTGCCAGATCCGACCTACCGCGCCTCGGTCTTCACCTTCGCCTTGGGCGAGCATCGCAAATTCATGCGAACATTATGTCAGCGCGCGAGGGCAGATGCGGGACTAATCAATCCACCTTTGGAATTCTCTCAACGGTGAGATCCGAATCGGGAGTTGCATTCAGACAGATCACTTCTCGATCAAAAAATGTTGCGATGCAATATTCTGCGAGCCCCTTCTCTTGCTCTCGCTGTGCCCTTTATTGTGCATCTGCGAACAGATCGCTTCTGCAACCCGCCGGATGAGAGACAATCCTCCCAGTCCGACGTCCGGCCAGAAAGAGGATCCGATATGGGTGATCTCCTGAAAGGCATCTCCAGTTTTCGCGGCGCCGTGTTCCCGAGTCATTCGGCGCTTTACCGCAAGCTGGCGCGCGAGGGCCAGCAGCCACATGCCCTGATGATATCTTGTGCCGACAGCCGCGTGATGCCGGAAACCATAACGCAGTCCGGACCCGGCGATCTCTTCGTCTGCCGCAATGCAGGCAATATCGTTCCCCCCTTCTCGACCCTCAATGGCGGCGTCTCGTCCGCAATCGAATTCGCCATCCTGGCGCTCGGCGTCAGTGACATTGTCGTCTGCGGTCACTCCGATTGCGGGGCGATGAAAGGGCTGTGCCACCCACAAATGCTGGAACCAATGCCGAATGTCGCAGCCTGGCTGCGGCACAGCCAAGCCGCTTATTCGATAGTTTGCCAAGCCTATCCCGACGATCTCTCCGAAGCTGACCGCGTGCGTGCGGTAGCGATGGAAAACGTCGTCGTGCAGCTCGACCATTTAAAGACCCATCCGTCGGTGGCTGCGAAGCTAGCGACCAACGAAATCACACTCCACGGCTGGTTCTTCGACATCGAGACGGGCGAGGTCCAGGTCTATGACGGAGCGTTGGAAGCATTTACCGAGGTGAGGGAGACTGAGCCGCTGCCAGTCGCTGTTACGGGGCGTGATCGCCCGCATGTCATGCCGCGCGTCGCGGCTACGCTCGCCGGAGAATAGTGTTGCCATGATAAACAACGGCTCTACCTTGTCGCGCGACCTCGCTTCTTCTGTGGTCGTTTTTCTTGTCGCCATTCCACTTTGCCTGGGAATTGCGATCGCCTCCGGAGTGCCCGCAGCCATGGGCCTGATCTCCGGAATTGTCGGCGGCTTGGCCGTCGGCCTTCTTGCTGGCTCACCTCTTCAGGTCTCCGGGCCCGCCGCGGGTCTTGCGGTGATCGTCTTCGGCTTCGTCGAACAGCATGGCATTGCCATGCTCGGTCCTGTGCTGCTCGTCGTCGGACTTCTGCAGATCGTGGCGGGTTTCCTGCGAATTGGCTCCTGGTTCAGAGCGATTTCTCCGGCGGTCGTTCATGGGATGTTGGCCGGCATCGGCATTTTGATCATCCTGGGACAGATCCATGTTCTCATGGGTGCCAAGCCTGCAGCAGGCGGCATAGAGAACGTCACTGCCATCGACGAGAGCGTCAGCCGGTTAACGGGTACCAATGTCACCAACGAGGCCGTCGCACTGTTGGTCGGCCTCATCGCTCTCCTTGCGATGGTGTGTTGGGAGAAATTCCGCCCGAAATCACTGTCGCTCGTCCCTGGAGCTCTTGTCGGTGTTGCTGCCGCTACAATCTTGACAACCACGCTTGAACTCCCGATCGCCCGCGTGGATGTGCCCGTCTCTCTAGTTGACAGCATATCCTTTCCGACGGCCGGGAATTTCGCCCAGCTTGTGCAGCCGGACATTATTCTAATGACGTTGATGATTGCCGTCATTGCAAGCGCCGAAACGCTTCTTTCCGCGGCCGCCGTCGACCGAATGCACGATGGAGAACGTACCCGCTTTAACAAGGAACTATTTGCCCAGGGCGTCGGTAACGGTCTTTGTGGTTTGCTCGGCGCATTGCCGATCACCGGTGTCATCGTCCGCTCATCGGCCAATATCCAGGCTGGAGCCCGCACGCGCGCCTCGGCAATATTACATGGCGTATGGATTTTGGCTGTGGTGGCGCTTCTGCCGGGGCTGCTGGGAATGGTGCCGTTGACGGCGCTCGCTGCCGTACTCCTCGTCACGGGCTGGAGGCTGATCAGTCTCCACCATGTGCGTCACTTGTTCGAGCACCATGGTCTCGTACCGGTCGGAATCTGGGCGGTGACTGTGGCCATGGTCGTCCTGCAGGATTTGCTGGTCGGCGTGGCGCTCGGCCTTGCGCTGTCGATTCTGGAAATTCTCCCCTATCTGCGCCGAAAGCTTGTGATCAGGCATGCTGAGGTCGATAACGAAATTCATGTCCGTTTGCGCGGAGCGGTCACCTGCAAAGACGTGCCGGCGCTACTCAGCACGTTCGAAGGACTACCCAACGGACGCAAAGTCAATATCATCGGCAAACACCTGTTTTACATGGATCACACCAGCGCTGAGACGATTAGCGAATGGCTCCGGCGCGAGACGAAGTCTGGCCGAATCGTCGAGATCCACCCGCCCCGGGCCGCCCGTCATCCCCGCCTCAAGCCGCTGTTTGACCGATTCTCAGCCGAAGCCGCCTGAACCTACGGGGGAGGTAGCTCCATTGCTCTCCCGCCGCTCATCCCTAAACGCAGACGTCGTCAGCCGGACGAATGGTCGGAGGGTAAATGGATGGTTGCAACCGGCGCTGTCCATTCTCCTGCGGATACCTGACAGCAGTAGGCGATTTGTTCGGTGCTAGCGTATCTGCGGAACAGTGCTTGTTCCGGCTCTTGGCAACAACATCCGCATCACCGCATTGCTCCAAGCGAGTTGGCGCAGGCGGAAGAGAAGACGGTGGACGACAGGCATGCTGCCGCTTCCGGCCGTGATGGACCAAGTTGGAGATATTGAGGCGGCCAGGGCAGCTGTTGATCGGCAGAACAGCCGTGAGAGGTGAGCGAGGATGAGGCCGCCGATTATCGGCTGGCACCGGAAGATATGGTCGGTTGGCTCGCTAGCCCAACTCTAGCCGGTCGGGAATTGTGCGCCTAGGTGCGATAAGCGGCCGAATTGCCATTGACCTACCCTGGACTTAGCCGGATGAGCCATAGGCTCGCGGTGAGGGCGGAGTATCGCCAAGGGCCTAGACCGACGGCGCGGCAGTCTATATTTGCAGGCTTGTCGCGATGCTGAAAACGTCGCTGAAAAAATCACCACAGACACCCAAGGCTTCTCAAAGTGAAAAAAGTGCAGCGCAGCTTTGCCGTCGAGTACAAATCAGGTCGGCGAAAACTCAACTCCAAACCGAACTCGATCTGGGGAGACACGGATCTCAAGTCCGTTGCGCAAGATATGCAGGACGAGGCAATGCCATTTATGTCATTAGCTCCTCAGGCACGAAGCACCGAAATGCTTGTATCCGAAGAAGAACAGGCCGGGCCGTTATTGACACTGCCGATCGAGCAAGAGACAAATGCATCGGCTTTACAGGAGACCATAATGGCCGACGAAAAAGATACGACAACTAATGCTGACAGGCCGGCCGCCGCGGCGCCCGATGTACCGAAGAAGGTGCGCAAACCTCGCGCCAAGAATGCGGTGCCTGAAACCGCCTCAGCCGCCGTTTCTTTGCAACCGGCAGCGGCTTCGGGTGCCAAAGCTGGAAAGCAGACGAGAGGACGCAAAGCAAAGCCTGACGAAGGGACGACGAGTGCCAAGCGTGCGCCTGTCAAACGTGCTCCGAAGGCGGTGTCGGTAGCGGCTGCACCGTCGGTGGCAGCAGTTGATGAGATCGCGGATCTTCTGCAGCTCGAAGAGGAAAACCAAAGACTGCGCAAGCTGCTGGCGGAGAAGCTCCGCGCTGAAAATGCCGACCTGCGAAAGCGACTCAACCTCGGTTGATCGGCAGCAGACGGCCAAGCGCTGGCCGTATTCTCATGCTTATTGAAGTGAAGATATTGGCGGCGGTTCGTTCTGCCGCCAACGTTTTTGCTTGCAGTTTGCATACGCAGTAGAATCCGAGGTCGAATAAAATGGCGTCTCCATGGAAACTTCTTGCTGGGCTGGTGTCACGGCGACGCCAGCAGAAGCAAGAACACGGCTCTACCGATGACGTGAAGCCGGACGTATCAGCAATCCCCGAGCCGGCTGAAACGGCGGCCGACAATCGGTTGAAAGCCGCGGATCGTGCGGCCAACGAAAAGCCCTTCATTCACGACGAACGCGAGGCGGTGTCAGTGGACCCGCATTATGCCGAAGAAGCGGTAAGTAGTGTTGATGACACGGCAGATGTCGAAAGCGCCACGCTTGAGAAAGCGGTTGATCCGGCCTTATCTAATGAGGCCGACGTAGCCGCGCACGCCGCAGCAAAGTCCTCACAGATTGACGAAAGTGCAGCGCGAAAGCGCAGCAGGCAGGCCAAGAAAGCCGATGTTGTTGATGTCGATTCGCAACCCTCTCCACGCGTTTCGATCGTTTCTGACGATGCAATCAGCCTCGATGGCGAAATCAGGCTGCTCCGGGGCCAGTTGGCGAGGAAGCTTCGACTTCAAAACGCACAATTGAAGAGGATGCTGGATCGGTTCGAACGCTGAACGTGTCATTATCCGTTCTCTGGCTTGAGCAGCGTGTAGAACACACATCGTTTATAAGCTCGGCCGAAAACGCAGTTTCGGGCTAGTCAGGCGACCACAAACAGCAACCTGCGCCTACACTTAATTCCCGCTGATCAAAAGTAGTGGCGCCGGTCCGTATCCCATCAAGACCACCGTTCGTCTACAAATTCGGCAAAAAGTCACCGATAGGCTGGTTTACTGGTGATCAATGGGGCACGATGGCGAGGGCGATCGCCTAATCGACGTGGTCGAGTCCGCCGGCTCAGATACCTTTGCCGTCAACAAACTCGGCGGCAAGCAAGTGGCGTCGCGCCTGCGCCCGCATTTCCCTCGAACGCGCGACTGACCTTCAATCTCGCAAGGCGACCTATTTCGACCTGCTGTGCCGGCCGTATTGCTTAGGGAGAGCAGCGCACGCCGCTACTAAATGCTCGTTCGGGCTTTCGGGGAACCAATCGCGCGGCCGGAAACCGGCCGCACATCCGTCATCCGTTGACGCTCTGAACAGTTGCAACGCCACCGCCACCGGCAGTCCGGCGCGTGGCAAGCGCCTTGACCGAAAAGAGCGCGTAGATGATCAGCGGAAGGCAGGCGAGATAGGATGTCCTGATGCCTGCATGTTCGGCAATTAAACCGAGCAACGGCGGCGCCAGGAAGAAGACGACGAAGGTCATTTGGCCGAGAGCGGCGACGTTGAGATACGCCGCGCGATCAGTACGCTGGGCCGCCGCCGAGACGGCGAGGGGATAGACCGCGCTGCAGCCGGCG
>NZ_LWBS01000422.1 GCF_001652265.1 Rhizobium leguminosarum | reverse complement strand
CGCCGGCTGCAGCGCGGTCTATCCCCTCGCCGTCTCGGCGGCGGCCCAGCGTACTGATCGCGCGGCGTATCTCAACGTCGCCGCTCTCGGCCAAATGACCTTCGTCGTCTTCTTCCTGGCGCCGCCGCTGCTCGGTTTAATTGCCGAACATGCAGGCATCAGGACATCCTATCTCGCCTGCCTTCCACTGATCATCTACGCGCTCTTTTCGGTCAAGGCGCTTGCCACGCGCCGGACTGCCGGCGGAAGTAGCGCTGCGACTGCTCCAAGCGTCAACGGGTAACGGATTGTGCAGCCGGTTTCGGCGCCTCGACCAGTTCAGCGAAAAGCATAAGCGAGCACGCCGTGAGTCTTGCTCGGCGCTCCCATAACGTGTATATTTTGATGTCTGTCATGAATTTTCATGAGAACAATCACTTCGCTCATAAGGCAAGTATTCCTTTGCATTGCCCTTTGAGGTTAACGTCTGGATTGTCACCGTCCTGAACGCGCCGCGGTCAAGATGTGAATCGCGCTCCGAACCTCCGCCAGTGCCTCGAGCCTGCTAGACGCCACCTGGAGACACTTCGTGGGTCTCAGAAAAGTCGAAATCGAGACCGTCGCTTCAGACATCGAGGCGGGTGAGGACGAGGATAAAATGCGCGAAGTACTAAGCGCCGGTGACGAGCAAGGAGTAAAGATGCCGAAGCAGGAACAACCTATGCGTACTATCGGCGCGCTTCCATCGTCATCTTTCTGAAACCTCTTGCATGGTTGCTTGCCGCCTCGATGAAGATCACCATATAACGCGCGATGACGTTTGATTCGAAGATTTTCGTAGGCCTGAGGCCAACGAGCAAAAAATCAGCTCCGCTCCGCGAGCCTTTCCAGCCGAAATGCCAGTGGGACGGTTGCGAAAGCGGCGGCATCAATCGTGCGCCCGTTGGGGGAGATGCAGAAGGTTTGTACCTGATGTTCTGCCCGCAACATACGAGGGAATACAATAAGGGATATAATTTTGCGAGCAATCTGTCTGATCCGGGGACCGCCCGCTATCAGAGGGAAGCAGCAAACGGCAGCCGTAAGACGTGGGGGACCCGCGTTGAGCAGGCGACAGAGATGCCGCTTCCTTCGACCGTTCGCTCCGGTACGGCAAAAACTCTTAACGCACGCAAGATTGCTGCACGACATCAGGCGACGAAAGCTGATCTCCAGCAGCGTAAGCTCAAGGTTTTGGAAGCAAAAGCCTTCGAAACGCTAGGGCTTTCGCAGGACGCGACGCCTCAGGAAATTAGACGACACTACAAACTGATGCTCAAGATGCACCATCCGGACGCTAACCGAGGAGATCGAAACTCCGAAGATGAACTCCGCGCGGCAATCGACGCCCATAAGATCCTCAAGCTGAACGGGTTCTGCTAGATCTGAGACACGCTCTCTGCGGTCAATGATGAGTGTGAGCTGGAGGTTTTTGACACATCGATGCGGAGCAACTCGGCAGCGCGGCCGCTCGCGGAGGCACGGTATCGTATCGTTCGCAGCCCATCGATAGCCGACGCCAAGCGTGCGATCCCGATGGCGGGTTCTTGACATCGCTTTCCCTTTGACAAAGCGCCGTCACACGGAGCTCGAGCCGACAGATGGAACCTCAATGTCGATAAGCAGCCCTTCGTCCGACCAGGTTTTCTCAAGACGCCCCTTAAGCTGTTTTTCCACCATTGCGCCGACAATCACCGTACCAAATCCTCGCTTGGCCAATTTGGGTGGCGTTGGGGCGCCCACCTCCTGCCACCGGATGTTAAAGCCGGCCCCGGACGGTCTGGGCTTCCAACTGATTGAAAGCCTGCCCTGCGCCGTGGCAAGTGCACCGTGATGGGCTGCGTTGACAGCGAGCTCATGGAGCACGAGCGCAAGGGGCTGGACGACCGGCGCAGCCATCTTGATATCCGGTCCGCTAAAAAAAGCGCGGGCGGCCGCAAACGGCGATACTTGTTGGCGAATGAGTTCCTCAAGAGAAATGCTTGTCCATCTTCGTGCAGCAAGCAAGGTATGGGCACGGGCGAGCGCCTGCACGCGGTGTTGAATAGCGGCGGCGTAAAGGGCGGGGTCATCGGCATTGCTCAGGCGGACGATGCTGTCGACGATTGCCAGGACATTCTTGGATCGGTGGTCGACTTCCATCAGCAGGCGGTGCTCGGAGGCCTCCAGTGCCTCGATCCGCCGATATTCCGTCATGTCGATTTGAGATCCAAAGAAATACAGGATCCTTCCGTCATCCCCATGGATGGGACTTAGATGCAAGCGGTTCCAGAACTGCTCCCCGCTCTTCTTATAATTGAGGATCTCTACGCTGACCTCACGCTCGCCGCCGATAGCGGCCGAATTTCGGCGACGGCGATCGGAGACGTCGCGGGGCCCTGCAGGAAACGACAGTTGCGGCCCAGCACTTCTTGGGCCTCGTAACCCGTCAGTTCAAGAAATGCCTTGTTTGCGAGCACGATCGGAAGATCGGGCTTGCGCCCGTCGGTGACGACCAGCGGCATCCTGGTGCGTTCAAATGCGATCGCTGCCAACTCCTTCCGATCGGCGGAAGCTGCTTTTGAAGATGCGGAAGGCAAATCCCCATGCAGTTTTTCTCTCGAATGGCCTGTCATGCTTCCACGCTCACTAAGACGTCGGCTGATAACGTGGCTCACGCATCTTTGTTTCCGAGAAGATCGCTTGTTTGACGTACGCGATTCACTCATCCGACATCTGCCGGACGAAGTGCCACACACCTACGATATTGGCCCACACGATGGCCTCCGCTATAGAAGCAGGATGTGGTCGATCAGCCTTGCAGCTCCGGAGGATCAGGCGCACCATATGATCATGAAACTCTTTTCCAATTCCAGCCGCTCCCGTGAACGCTTTCTCGAAGCCATCCTGCAAAGCGCAATCGAGTACGCGATCATCTCCACGGACCTGGATGGGCTGATAACCACGTGGAACGAGGGCGCGCGCCGGATCCTCGGATGGGATGAGGCTGAGATCATCGGCCAGCCCGCGGCCATGATCTTCACCGAGGAAGACAGGCAGGCCGGGATTCTCCAGCGGGAAATGGCCGCCGCTTTAACCGAAGGTCATGGCAATGATGAGCGCTGGCACGTTCGCAAGGACGGCTCGTTGTTCTGGGCGTCCGGCCAGATGATGGCGTTGACGTCGGACGACGGCGAAGTCGAGGGCTTCGTAAAGATTCTGAGAGATCGCACCGAGCAGAGAGAAAACGAGGAGCGACAGCGCGTCCTGATGCACGAACTCTCTCACCGCATGAAAAACACGCTGGCCGTCGTTCAGGCTATCACCAGCCAATCCTTCCGAAACGCCAGCTCTATGGAGGATGCCGAGCAGTCAATCTCGGCACGGATCAATGCTTACTCGAAAGCACACGACATTTTGCTGCAGCAGAATTGGTTGGGTACGACCATGGGAACGATTGTCGAGGCGACCGCGATTAATCTCGGACTGGAGACGTCAGGACGTTTCAAAGCGAGCGGTCCTGCAGTTGAATTGGGTCCACAGGCGGCCCTCTGCTTCTCCCTGGTGCTGCATGAACTCGTCACCAACGCCAGCAAATATGGTGCGCTGTCGGTCGATACAGGGACCGTCGAAATCGAATGGTCGGTACGTGACGAGGCGGGCGACAAGCGCCTGGACTTCATGTGGCAAGAAGCCGGGGGGCCGGCAGTGGTGGCGCCGAGCAAGAAGGGGTTCGGCACGCGCCTCGTCAACTCCAGCCTCGCGGCTTTCGGAGAGGTCGCCCTTGATTACGCGCCGACAGGGTTTATCCTGAAGGTCGATGCGTCGCTCCAGAAGCTGCAATACAAGACCTATTCCGACGCCGAGGAATAAGTGGAATGCTGGGCCGGCATTGGGGAAACCACACTGAAGTCGCCCAAATGCAGCTGGTTCTGGCCTTCCATAGCTGGAATGGGATCGCAAGAGGAAGCATCGACTGAGATTACTTGCCGGTATTGTAAACGGCTATCCTCGCGCGGTGCGCGCAAGACGTTTCGGCCTCCCATGAGCGATCTAAGAGACCTCCGGCCGGGAAGGTTCATGATCGCCACAAACGTACTTCAGGGAGCCAGGCTAGCGAGCGTCTCGATATCAGAAAGGCCCATCGCAGCCATCACGATAATGCTAAAAACAGCGCGGTGACCCTGATATTTGCTGGCTTCATTTCCTTCGCCCCAGCATATCCATGTCTCCGGCTTCATTTTATCAAGAATTAAGCCGGCCCGCTATCATGCGACGTCGGCGTCGACTGAACCAAGAGTAGTCAGTCGCTCTCGCCGTGCGATTGATACGCATTTCGGAGGCGGGCTGGGAGGCGCCATCTGCAGAACTGCCCCTAGCCGTCTGCCTCCCCGCCAACGCTCATTGTGGCGTTTATGGGGATTTCGTGCCAGGCTGCAAGCGTCTCAGTCCCTCCGACCGAATGGAATAAACCGCCTGTCTTCATAGACTCGCAGATAATTCGAGTGAACAGGGTCGGCGAGCCGACGCGATTTCATGTACGCCAGTGCTGAACTTATTGGCCCGCCAGCGACTGGTTCCACGTCTAGCACCACTCGCAGGTTGCCGGGTATGCCTATCGATTCCAGCCGATCCAACCTTGCCATCGTATCCTCGCTAGGCTCGTAAAGTTCACCGACGACGCGGTAGCCAATGCCTGGTTCATTGAACATCATCGGAGCGAACCAAGGGCCGGCAATAAGCATCGGATAACATTCCCGGGTCTGGAAAATTCCAAGAAACCTGGCGCGGGAAAGTCCTTGCTCATGAAGAGGGAAGCCTTTCTTCAAAGTTCCAAAAACGAATAGGTTCCGTGTCATCCGGGCCAGCCCCACGCACTATCTGCTAATCCCCCCAAAAGACTGGATGCGATCGTGATCGCCTGTGTTTCCATCCGGCCGAGGAGGATCACGCTCAGTCGCGCTTCATCACAGGTGGCGCCGTTGCCAGGCTGTCTCCTGCGTCTGTTTCGGGCAATCCTTCTACCCTTTCATTGTCCGGCTGGGCGCGTCGCGTCGCAGGCGATCTCTCCGAACGATGGCCGGCTCGCGCTTTAACGCGCTTGCCGACAACTGCACCAGGGTCTTCACCTTCGGACCGGATCGGCTCGAGCTCCATCTCCGGTGGGCGCAGCTTATTCCGGTCTTCGATATCTTTCATGTCGTCCTTCCGCCTTTCAATCCCGAGCGCAAACCGGACACGCCGCGTTGTAACGCTTTCGGTTTTGGAAACGTCCGCGAGACGACTTTTTCGTCCCTGGTCTTGAAACTCAAGACAGCCAAACCGTGATCCGAGGGAGTTGTTCCATCAGAAAGGGAGACGGATCCATTTGGCGGGAACAAATCCGCCTTGGGCTTGTTTAGCGGCCGAATCGACATGGCGGGCATGAAATGACTTTCAATCTCGATCCGTACTGTGGCAGCGCGCCGGCACCTCAGCTGCTAATGTCGGACTGGAATTTCGACCCCTACCTGCTGCTTGCGATCGGCATTGTGGCGGCGTTAACCTGGCTGCCGGCGCGTCGGGACAAGCGCGTCGGGCAGTGGCTTGTCGCCATCGCTCTTTTCGCTGTCGCTTTCGTTTCCCCGCTTTGTGCGCTCAGTTCAGCATTGTTCTCGGCCAGGGCAGTTCATCATATTGTACTGATCTCGCTCGTTGCGCCGCTCGCGTGGCGCTTTGTCTTTAGCCACCCGATGCTTCTGGATCGAGTGCCGTCGATCTTCATATTCGTCTTTCACACGACGATGCTCTGGCTATGGCATTTGCCCCTGCCCTACGCCTGGGCTCTCTCGGGAAGCATTCCCTACTGGATCATGGAAATCCCGCTTTTGCTGTCGGCGGCGTGGCTGTGGAAGGAGATCCTCGATGCTCGACGGCCTTCAGGCGGCGCACTTGTGGTCTGCGCCGCGACCCTTCTGCAGATGACGGCGCTCGGCGCCTACTTGACCTTCGCATCCCACCCCCTATTCAGTCCTCACTTCCTGACGGCGCCGGCCTATGGCCTGTCGCCGCTTGAAGATCAGCAACTCGCAGGTCTCTTGATGTGGATTCCCGCATCACTGCCTTTGGCCGCAGCCTTCCTGTTCAGGATCGCTCAAGCCATCACCCGGCCGGACGGTGGGCTCCTGGCCGGACGGAACCCAGTTGCGGCCAGATTGCCGCGTTAGGCTTCGTCGCAAGGTCGGGAAGCACTTTGGCGAAGCAGCGCCGCGCCGTCGTGGTCTCTTCGTGCAGCCGCCCGACGGCAGGCATGCCGTTCGCGTCTCATGAGGCCAGCGCGGTGACAATTGCTGAGCGGGCTGGGAACAGTTTGGCGCTTTTGAAGTTCTGATGCCACCAACCAGGAGACCAGACCATGAAGAAAATCATCATCGCCTCAATCGCGGTTTCGCTTGCTGGACCCGTCATGGCCCAATCAGCCGCGGAAAAGACTGGAGTCAACTCGCTGATCGGCGTTGCACCGAAGACCGCGGACTTCGTGCAGGAGGCCGCCACCAGCGATATGTTCGAGATCGAATCCAGCAAGCTGGCACTCGAGCGTGGCGATGCTGCAACCAAAGCCTTTGCCAAACAGATGGTGACGGATCACGAGAAGACGAGCAGCGAGCTCAAGGCGCTGATCACCGGCGGCAAAGTCCAGGCGCAGCTGCCAGCCGCCATGACTAGCGGCCAGCAGGACATGCTCGACAAGCTGAAGGGTCTTCAAGGCGATGAGTTCCTCAAGCAGTATCATTCCGATCAGAAATCCGCGCACGAGGACGCAGTCGACCTCTTCAAGCGCTATGGCGAAGGCGGCGACAATCCGGAGCTGAAAGCTTGGGCGGCAAGCACGAAGCCTGCGCTTGAACATCATCTGCAGATGGCGGAGGAGCTCAACAAGTAGGACCTTCTGCGATTGCGTCGAAGTTGTACAAGGAGATGGAGCATTTCCGCGATTGGGAGAAGGTGGAGATGCTCCAGGAACCTTCCTCCCTCTTGAGAGTCAGGCGTCCGGACATTAGGAGCCTTTGCGGATGGAGCTCACCGGCATGGATCGATATGTCTTTCCGGGTGAAGACACCGACGTCTATCGGCATATCGTCGAGAGCGCCCTGGACTATGCTATCTTCCCCACGGCCCTCGATGGCACGGTAGCCACCTGGAGCGCGGGTGCGAAAAACCTCTTGCGCGACGACCCCGAGCGTCATTTTGCCGATGAACATCAGCAGGTCATGATGCGCGAGATCAGCCGACGCGTCAAAAACAGCCTGATGCTGGTAGCGGGCATGGCGATGCAGGCTCGCTTGACACAACAGCCGGAGGTTGGACGCGCACTCACCGATGCCGAGGCGCGCGTTGGAACCATAGCCCATCAATTGTGGCGTCAGCCGCATATCGAGACGGTGGATCTGGCGGATTTCCTGTCGAACCTCTGCCAACGCCTGCAGCAATCAGCCTCGCACCATGACGTGTCCGTTGACGTGGAGCCATGCGTCGTCGATGCCGATCGCGCGATCCAGATCGCCCTTCTCGTCAACGAGCTGGCGACAAACGCCTTCAAACACGCCTATCCCGGCGCCTCCGGCCGCGTCACCGTCAGCGCTCACAGTACTGACGACGAAATCCTCCTTGAAATCGCCGATGGCGGGAAAGGACTGCCGGCGGAATTTTCGTACCTTGAAAACGACGGCAAAAGCCTGGGGATGAGGGTCGTACGGGGTCTCGTGCAGCAGCTGAAGGCAGAACTTGAGATCGAGGATCACCGGCCGGGCGCTCGATTTTTGATCCGCTTGTAATCCATAACGACTCTGGTGCCTTGTGTCGGAATTGTCAAATGCACAAAGTCCCTCCCGAATATGGCTATACCAGCCTTTTTGACGCATAAGCTGATCATTGCCACGATCGCGACGGCTGCTGGTATGAGCGCGGGCTCCCTCCCGAAGGAGACGTGCATGTCCGCACTCGAACAGGGTAACGTTCGTAACTTGTTGCTGAAGGCTCTGCCCGCCGATGCCTTCGACCTGCTCACTGCAGATGCCGAAACGGTCCACCTGCCGACGAGGCATGTCCTGGTCGAATCCGATCAGCCGAATGCGCATATCTGTTTCATCGAGGAGGGTCTGGCGTCGATGGTGGCGACCAGCGCCGAAGACGAAGCTGGCGAGGTCGGGCATGTCGGAGATGAGGGCATGGCGGGAGCCCATGTGGTGCTGAAGACCGCTACGACACCCAACCGGACCTTCCTTCAAGTCGCCGGCTCCGGCCTGCTGGTCGCCGTCGAAACCCCTCAAGCGGGTGTCAGCTGAATTTCCAGCGGTCAACGATCTGTTCCTCAACGACTGCATTGTTGCGACATACAGCTGTCCCAATCGGCTCTCGCCAACGGGCGCTACAACATGCACGAGCGGCTCGCTCGCTGGCTGCTGATGTGCAATGACCGCCTGGTCGGAAACGATCTGCCACTCACGCGTGAATTCCTGTCGCTTATGCCTGGCTGCGGAATTTCCGGCATAAAATTTGGGTCAGTTCCTTAGAAAATCTCGCCTGCTGTCTCGACTCGAAGATAGCGGGCGACGATCAAGAGAGTCCTGCACACGATTATCTTAGGCGCCTCAATGGGAAATCCTGCCGCTCTGGCCGGCCTTCAAATCAACCATTGTCGCGCGAAGCTGGAGGAGCTCATCAACGATCCTCTGCCAACACTCGTCGTCGGCTCTGGCGATCGATAGCATCGAAGCGCGGATCGTCTGAAGCAGACGAATGAGCGCCGGGTATCGGCCGGCACCGCCGCCTGCAGCGTCGCCATCGCAGATTTCTTGAAGTTCAACAACAATCTGCCGCACAACAATCTGCCGATCGACGGCATCGAGCGCGGCCGGATCCGCGGCGATCGCCTTGAAACAGAGAAGTCTGTCCATCACGGCACACTGGTCACGCCAATGTTGACGGCAGGCCGCAGCGTTTCGCAACGCGGTGCTTTCGTCGAGGTCGATACGCTACCGAAATCCATATGCATATATCGCATCAGGCCACTGAGTTTGCGTTGGTCTCTAATGCCGCACTCGAACCAAGATACAAGTTCCCTCGCAACATGCTGCGCCGCCGGACTGGCAATCCCACATGATTTCTCTTGACACCATCCCTGCAAAACAGCCTGCAACATGGCGATATCACTAGGCTGCAGAGCCGGCTTCGTAATTCCAGAGTGCTGCGTCATCGTGTTCCTCCCAGGCATATGAGGCGATCCTAAAATTCCAAATTTTCGATTTCAACCGCTGGTGCGGAACCGTACGAGTCCGGATCCCTTTCACCTCGCCGTCGACCAGGGAACCAACGCGACGATCGGGTTCGGCGGATTAAATGAACATGGTATGGCAAGCTTGAATATGATACCCACAGCCCTGCCAGAGCGGCCTGAAATGCCATTTGGCGGCATGATCACGGTCCAAACGACTTTTGCAGGCGTCCGCTATGAAATCGCTCAGTCCGGTCGCTGGAAAGACGATCGTCATCATCGGAGGACCGGGCTTTGTCTCAGACGGCGTCAAAGAGGCATGGGCCGCCCGCCAAGCCGTGGTTATCATCAGCAGCGTCGATGTGGTCGCGATGCATAGCTCAGATGAAACCTTGGCATGCGACGCCGCGATCATCGACGTCACCATCTCCGACCAGGCGATGCTGACAATGAACGAATGGCTGGAGACGCGGCGAATACCCTTCGTCTTCGCTCAAGGGCATCGGTCCAAAGCGCTCTCAGCCGGCTTTGTCTTCAGCGATCGCCCCGCCGATATCAACGCGATCGTCGCCGCATTGTTCGGACCCGGTTCGGGTTACTATCACTAGATCCGTGCGCTTGCGTACGCAGCGTTGCGCTAGGCGTGTGCGGACCTCATGATGATGGCTGCATAATGCGAAGCCTTTATTCGGGGAAAGGCACTATGCTCGATTCTCAGTCTGCTCACTTGATGGCCCTTGGTTCAGCTGACCTCAGTCATCTGCGGGCGATTTTGAACACCATATGTCGCGAGACGGGAAAGCCTCTGCGAGCGCCTGAGACGCAGGAGATCGCGGCATTGCTGATCAGCCTTTACCGACATGGAGTGGCAGACCAGAACAAACTGCTTTCGATGGGTCGCCTGGCCTCGGTCCGCAAGCGCCGCCGCTGACCACCGATCACGACCAGGTGCGATCAACAGATCGCTCAACGCGCAAGTGGACTGCCGATCCCGTCGATATTCCTCCTCCGCCGCCCCGTAGGAGCCATGCGCCTCTTCGATCAAACCACGCCTGTTAAGAATGGCGATCTGCCTTCGGGTGGACCGGATCAGACCTTTGCCTTCCAGCAGATGCAACGCGACCGTCACTCCGGCGCGGCGGACCCCCAGCATCACGGCGAGAAACTCGTGAGTCAGGGATATCGTCAAGCCGTCCGTCCGGTCATGGACCATCAGCAACCACCGTGCGAGCCGCTCCTCGAGTTTGGCATGACCGTTGGCCAGCACCGTCGACGTCGTTTGCGCAAGCAGCGCCTGGACATATGCGAGAAGCAGGTTGCGCAAGGCGCGGCTTTCTTCCATGGCCGCGGAAAGGATGGGTGCCGCGAATTTGAACCCGTGGCCCGAGACCTGCATGAATGTCCGGTTGGCGGATTGATCACCGCCGAGCATCACGGCAGCACCTATCATTCCCTCCCGGCCGACGATGCCCACTTCGATATCGCGCCCGCCCGGAAATCTTGCCACGATCGATGCAAGCCCAGCCTCGAGGATATAGATGTCGCCGACCGGCGTATTCTCCATCTCAAGGATCAAGGGGACATCGAGAGTGATTGGCTCCATATGAGGCACGATCAGATCGCGCTCTTGTGGGCCCATGGTCCGCAACAGCTCATTTCTAAAATTCAATTGCTCGTCATTCATGTTTCGTCCACATACGACCGTCATTCGCCCGTTGCTGGGTGAACCTAACCATCTAGAATCGTTGAGCAATGCACTGTGCCATAGCGTACAGACGGTTCGAAGTCTGCGCGACCCTATTCGCTGTGAACAAGAGGGCCTGACGGTTTCGAGGGCCCAAACCGCTCGAATGACGGCCCGTCGGCTACCCCTCGTCGGCAGCGCCTTTCCCGTGAAAGCGGCCGCGCCACGAGGGTTATTTGGGCCGGAGTAGTCGGTCTCAAGGTTGGATCGGGGAGCGCCAAGATGGCATCGAGATCAGGATCTCGGACAATCCGCCCTCCAGGAGCACACCAAGGCAGAGCCAAACGCGATTTGGACCCTCGGCATAACTCTTCTCAGTCGCAATGATCAAACATCAGATTAAGTCGAACTTCAAAGTGCAAAGCGTGCTTTACGCCTCTCAAGGACCCGCGCCACCGCGCGGTTGCATGAGCCACGACACCCTTTACGGGAACAATTCGCAATGGTGAAGGTTAGCTGCACCTGAGCGCCCCATATGGATGTAAGACATGACCTATCCAACCCCTTCTTCGCGCATACTCATCTATTCTCACTCGTATCGCGCCGTCCCACTTCATTTTTCAGCGGCGTGTTTTGTCGGAGCGTTGGCCACGGATATCGCCTATTGGCGGACGGCGGAGATGATGTGGACGAACTTTTCGTCATGGCTGCTCACCGCCGGCCTGTCGCTTGGCGGAATTGCCGCAATCGGAGGCATTGCCGATGTCGTGACAGGACAGCTGTCGTTGAGATGGGGCGTCGGAGTGTTCTATACGCTCGGCAATCTCGCGGCCTTCATACTCTCGCTCTTCAACGCCTTGGTTCACAGCCGCGACGCATGGACATCCGTGGTTCCGACCGGCCTGACGCTGTCGGCGGTGACGGTGGTCGTCATTGTCATCAATGCTGTTCTTGGGCGGATGGTTGAGCGGCAGTATTTTGAGGACACCGTCTGATGAACCGATATTTTCTCTTCCGCAATCTCAGTGTCCTGGCCTTCTCGCTGCTTTGCGGTTGCGGCCTCGGTCTGACAGCCTGCAGCGACGATGAAGCCGATCCTAGCAGCGAAATCGGTGCCAATCCGAAACTGCCGGCACAATCGCAATATCTCCTCCCGCCGATGCATATCGCCTCGGTCGTCGGGTGGAAGGAAAACGAGACGCCAATGGTTCCGAAGGGTCTTCAGATCAAGGCTTTCGCCACAGGACTGAAGCACCCTCGCGCCGTCTACCTGCTGCCGAATGGCGACATTCTCGCGATCGAATCGGTCGCGCCTCCGGAGGCGGCCATCAAGCGTCCGAAGGACCTTGTCATGGGATGGATCGAGGCAATGGCAACGTCAGGCGGCAAGGCGAGCACCGAAGGGAGCAACCGCATCACCTTGCTTCGCGATGCCGACGGTGATGGCGTGGCCGAGGTCAAGGAGACTTTTCTCGATCATCTCAACTCGCCATTCGGCGTGGCGCTTGTCGATAACGATCTCTACGTCGCGGCGACCGACGCGATCATCCGTTATCCCTATCAACCGGGTGAAACCAAGATCAGTGCGCCGGGCACGGTACTGACGGAACTTCCGGGTGGACCGATCGACCACCACTGGACGAAGAGCCTCGTTGCCAGTGAGGACGGCCGGTTGCTCTATGTCGGCGTCGGCTCGAACAGTAACATCACAGAGAATGGCTTGGAGGCGGAGAAGGATCGTGCGTCGATCTGGGAGGTCGACAGACAGACGGGTCGCCACCGCGTTTTTGCGGACGGCTTGCGCAATCCCAACGGATTGAGCTGGGAACCACAGACCCATGCTCTTTGGACCGTGGTCAACGAACGTGATGAACTCGGCCCCAATCTGGTTCCGGACTACATGACCTCGGTCAAGGATGGCGGCTTTTACGGATGGCCCTACAGCTATTTCGGCCAGAATGTCGACCCGCGGGTCAAGCCGCAACGGCCTGACCTTGTCGCCAAGGCGATCGTTCCCGACTACGCGCTGAGCTCCCATGTGGCGCCTCTCGGCATGGTGTTTTACACCGCACAAAATCTGCCGGCGCAATATCAAGGCGGAGCGTTCATCGGCGAACATGGAAGCTGGAACCGTTATCAATTCAACGGCTACAAGGTCGTCTATGTGTCCTTCAAGGAAGGGCGTCCAAGCGGCAAACCGGAGGATGTCGTCACCGGCTTCCTGCAGGGCGAGGACGAAACACACGGTCGGCCGGTCGGTCTTGCCGTCGACAAGACCGGGGCGCTGTTAATCGCCGACGACGTCGGCGACACGATCTGGCGCGTCACCGGTGCGCCTTAGCTCCTGGCGAACATAGAGATGGCAGCACGGCCTACTCGACGATATCAGCCAGTCATTTTCGGCTGACGAATTTGTTGAACCGGCTCGTCCCATCCTCGGTCTTGTCCTGATAAAGAAAGGCCAGCTCGTTTTCATCGAAAATGGCGAAGAATTCGTCCCAGGAGATCTTTTCCAGGTTCTCTTCCGGCTCTCCGAAGTCTATCCGCAATATGCCACCTTGCTTGGCGCCTTTGACACGGGAGGGTTGTCCCTTGCGCGCTTCCACCCATTTGCGAATTGCCGAATGATCGGTCGTCGTATTTGCGGTCGTCATGGAAACCTCCGTTCGATTTCGGCCCGCGGTCTCTCGGGCACGGCGTCGAACCGATTCCAGGACGGAAAGTTCCAGCCGATAGCGTGTTTTGCCAATGACGCGGAGGGCGGATGGTCATCGTCCGTGATCATGCCGCGCTGGAACAGTCCGCTTCCGACGCTTGTTTGTAAATCTGAGGAGGAATAGGAGCGATCAAGTCGCGTCGGTACTGATGTCGTGTAACGACATGGGCAGCTGAAAACGCGAGGTAGGATCGAGGTAGGATGACGGTGCGATAGCGCACGAAGACCGCATTTCGCTATGAAAGGTCTATTGTATCATTCCGCATTTTAGGAGTTTGGCCATGAACGTTGCAGGGACGACGTCCATCCTTCTGATGGAGGATGAGATTTTCATCGCGATGGACGTGGAAAACATCCTTCATGGCGCCGGCTTCGATCGGATAGAGACAGTGTCGTCTTGTCGAGCAGCCGAAGAGTGGCTGACAGCGAACGATCCCGATCTCGTGGTGATGGACATCGAATTGACAGACGGTGTTGCTAGAGCGATTGCCAGATCTTTGCGCGACCGCCATATCCCATTCATCGTTTACACCGGCGCTCAGCGGAAGATGCACCCGGATGCCTTATCATTTTCCGAGGGCGTGTGGTTGGAAAAACCCTGCGAGCCAGCGACATTGCTGACGGAAGTTATGCGCTGCATACGTCAGGGGCCGACGTCGATTGTGGTCGATGGCTGCAGGGAAAGCAAAAAGACGCGATAGGGCCATCTGGCGGGAACATTGCCGTTGTTCTTTGGTTTGGCGAACCAAGGGAGAGGCAGATGAACCAGGAATCGGACGGTCGGGCTTTGATCATCTACATCGGCGCCATCACGTTAGTTGGGCTTTTGATCGTATTTGGCTCAATCATCTCATTTAAGGCAGGCGGCAGGGGTGGTGAGCCCGCGCAGGTCTCGACGGAAGCGAGGCCTTGATGGACAAGCCCCGAACCGATCCCATTCAGGCTACCCGTCCCACTGCCGAACAGCAGCGAAACAGCCTGAAAGGCGGGCGGATTGCCGTCGACTTGATCGCGACCGTGGCCGCGATCGCCTTCCTGCTTTACGTCACGATACTCGTCTACGGCTTGGCGCATAGGATGTGAGGCGGCGGATCTGCCTGGCATATTCGGGTGCTGGCCCAAGGACGCAAGCTCGGAACCTTTTATTGCGACGCAAGTTTGCGGTCTTTGACAAGCAAAGGACGAGTTCGATGCCCAACGCCGCCGATATATTGATAGACACGCTGATCGAGTGGGACGTTAAGGTTATCTTCGGCCTTCCTGGTGACGGCATCAACGGGATCATGGAGGCGTTGCGCAAGCGCCAGGATCAGATCCGCTTCATCCAGGTCCGGCATGAGGAATCGGCCGCCTTCATGGCGTGTGCCTACGCCAAGTTCACCGGAAATCTCGGCGTTTGCCTTGCGACGTCTGGACCGGGCGGCACGCATCTGCTGACGGGTCTCTACGATGCCAAGCTCGACCAGATGCCGGTGCTTGCGATCACCGGAACGCAGTTTCACGACCTGATCGAGACCTTCACCCAGCAGGACGTCGACCTGACCCGCGTTTTCGACAATGTCGCTATCTACAATGCGCATGTCAGTGATGCCTCGCATATGGAAAATGTCGCCAGCCTCGCCTGTCGTTCGGCGCTTTCGCGCCGCAGTGTTGCGCATCTCTCCATTGCTAACGACGTCCAGGAGATGAACTCGAAGGCGCGCTCGAAACGAAACCGGCCAAAACACGTGCCGAACCGCTTTTTCCGCGGCCGCCAAGTGCCCGACGATAGCGAGCTCGATCATGCCGCCGAGATATTGAATGGCGCCCGCAAGGTTGCCATCCTCGCCGGCCGGGGTGCCGTCGGCGCCCAAGAGGAATTGCGCGAGACTGCCGACCTGCTCGCCGCGCCGGTCGCCAAAGCCCTGCTCGGCAAAACGGCTCTCGCCGACGACGATCCATTGACCACCGGCGGAATCGGAATTCTTGGCACCGGACCGTCGCAAGAGGTCATGGAGCAATGCGACTCCGTGCTGATCGTCGGCTCCTCCTTTCCCTATATCGAATATTACCCGCGACCCGAAGCCGCCCGTGGCGTGCAGGTCGACAGTGACCCCCAGCGGATGGGCCTGCGCTTCCCCATCGATGCCGGCCTGGTGGGCGAGGCCAGGGAAACGCTGCGGCTCCTCAATGTCAGGCTGAGGAGGAAGACGGATCGCTCGTTTCTGGAACAGGCGCAAACAGCAATGTCCGGCTGGCGCCGAAAGATGGAAATGATGGAGACGGAGCGAAGCGCGCCCTTGAAGGCACAGGCCGTGGTCCGCGCCTTCGGCAATCGCATTGCACCTGATGGTGTCCTCGTAGCCGATTCCGGCCAGAACACCGAACTCGCGGCCCGCCACATTGACCTCGGCACGGGGAACCGGTTCGCCGTCTCGGGCGCGCTCGCCTCGATGGCCTCCGGCCTGCCTTATGCGATCGCCGCTGGCGTTGCCGATCCGAAACGGCCGATTTACGCGGTCGTCGGCGATGGCGGGTTCGGTATGCAGCTCGGAGAGTTCTCGACCGCCGTCCGTCTCGCTCTCCCGCTGAAATTGCTGGTGATTTGCAACGGCATGCTCAATCAGATTGCCTGGGAACAGATGATGTTTCTCGGAAACCCGCAATTCGCCTGCGAGTTGGCACCGATCGATTTCGCCCTTGCGGCAGAAGCAATGGGAGGCCGCGGCTTCACGATTCGGCAGTTCGATCAGATCGAACCGACTTTGACTGAAGCTTTCTCAGTTGCCGGGCCTGTCGTCGTCCAAGCCTTCGTCGACCAATACGAGCCGATGATGCCGCCTAGGATGCCGTGCTCTTCCCGAGACGCCTGGTCATGAGGCGATCGAGGCAAACATATCCCGCTCGCCGCTTCGCGAGATGATGATCGCCGGCGAACAGCAACAGGAAATATCCGAAACTACGACCGATTTGCCGGGCACGCCGTGAACTGTGGGCTGGCGGAAAGAACATTGTGAGCAGTTTTTCTACTGTCGATGACTGTCTTCGCGGCGTAGCGCATCGCTTGCGCAGGTTGTTGTCGCCCCTACCAACTGGGCTTATGGCCGGGGTTCTGGCTTGCGCTTTGGTCTTGGTTTTTCTCTTTCGCTACATCACCGATGCTGATCCGCGCTTCGATCCGAAAACCGCCGCGTTGACGGCTGGCGACGCAACGAAAGGAAAATTGGTTTTTCTGGCCGCCGACTGCACCTCCTGCCACGCTACCCCGGGCCAGCCCGACCGATTGAAATTAGGTGGCGGTCTGGCTCTCGCGTCACCGTTCGGAATATTCAGGCCGCCGAACATCTCGCCGGATCCAACGGACGGAATCGGAGAGTGGTCGGTAGCCGATCTCGCCAATGCATTGATTGCCGGCGTATCTCCCCGTGGCGAGCACTACTATCCGGCATTCCCCTATCCAAGCTATACCGGCATGTCGCTCGACGATGTGAGGGATCTTTACGCCTACCTGCGAACGCTGCCGCCGGTGGCTGGGCGCGCCCCGCCACACGACCTGCCGCTGCTCTTCAGATTTCGCCGTAGTCTGGCATTTTGGAAGCTGCTGTTCTTCCACGAGGGCAGGTCCGAGGCGACGATCGGTGGTGACGCCGCTGACAATCGCGGCGCTTATCTGGTCGAAACGCTTGGCCACTGCGCCGACTGTCATTCGACCCGGAACATGTTCGGCGCCATTAAGCCGTCGACGCGCTTTGCCGGAGGGCCGGACCCCGAGGGTACCGGCTTTGTGCCGAACATCACGCCGCGCCGGATCGGCCACTGGTCCGAGGCCCAGATCGCCCTCATGCTCAGCACCGGTGAGACGCCGGACCATGGCCGGGTCGGCTCGTCGATGGCGGATGTCGTCGTCAACACTGCCCAGTTGCCGCAAGGCGATCGCGATGAGATTGCGCGTTACGTCAAGTCGCTGCCGCCTCGGCCGACGCCGCATCCTTGAGTTACTGCCCATAGAGATAGGCGGCGAGATCCCTTGCCTCGGCCTCGGAAATCCCGGTTGCCGGCATGGCCGAATTCGCCGAAAACCGTTGCGGAAAAACAATCCATTGCACCAGGTTCTCGGGCGTGTTGTTAACGACACCGCCGATATAGACGCGTTGCCGCAGATCCGTCAGCGGCCCGCCGACCCTCCCGTCGGCGCCGGGAACGCCCGGGATGAGGTGGCATCCCCCGCATCCATAGCGGCGGAAAATCTCAGGCGCCCGCGTGGGATCGCCTGATGTCAAGGCGATCGCGACCGCCTGCCGCCTCTCCCGGCCTTTGACAAAATTTGCTGCGACACCGATCAAGGCCAGCGCCACCACGAGGCCGGCCAGGACATAGCTAAGGCGAGCGTAAGCGACCTGCATGGGCGCCTCCTCTGTCTACGGCGTTGCTCCGCGAGATCGCCATGTCGACGACCACACCGCCGGAATCGTCAGGATGACGTTGATCATCGTGCGCATGGATTCATCAGCAACGTCGCTGCTCCCTGTAGAATGAGCGCAAAGGAAAAGATGGATCCAACCATAACCCCGACTTTGCTGATGAAGCGGGCACTACGCGAGGCTGTCGAAACATGGCTCTGCCATGAAATCAGCGCGCCGCCGAGCGCCAGCGCGACCGCCAGAAAGGTCACGAATATGATCCAACCAGTTCCGACGTCGCAGTCGGTGTAGGGGAGCATCTGCCCCAACTGGCTGCTTGCCGCCCAGGCGGCTGGCGATAACGTCAATCCGGATATTCTTGCTGCTGCGACATTCATTGGCGAGGCACCCAATAGATGCAGAGGTAGAGCGGAAGCCAGGTCATGACCACAAAGTTCCAATAAAGCGCGTTGTCTTGAACGTCGCCGTAACGACGAGCGTTGTCGCCGTGCCGGGAAAACATCAGACATGTCAGCACCAGCGTGTCGATAAGGTCGGTAAGAATATGGGTTGTATGCAGCCCGAGCAGGGTCCAGACGATTGAGCCATAGGCATTGTTATCCCAACTAATATGCAGAGCCGGAAATTCGAAGACGCGCACAGCAAGCGGGGCAATGCCAAAGAGCGACATCACCACGAGACCGATCTGCACTCTCCTTAGTTTCTTCTGCTTCGCCCAACGCGATACCACCACGTTGGGAATCACGCTGATAAGAAGCAGCCCTGTCAGGCAAGTACCGGCCAGCAAGTCGGGTGGCGGTGCATCGATCGGCCATTGCGGGGCCAGGCTCATCAGATAGAAATAGACGGCAATCGCCAAACCGAAGCCCGATCCTTCGATGAGCATGAAGGCTCCCGTTGCCCACCAGGTCGGTGAGGCGGTACCCATCCCGTGCAAGGGCAGTCTCGAGACGTCGAGCACGATCCGATCCTTCATGACTCATCCTCCGGGTTGCCCTTGGGCCAGAACCATCCAATGAGCGTGACTGCGATTGGAATGGAGCCCCAGACAACGGCCCAGGGTGAAAATATCGACCAGATCAGCATGACCGAGGTGGCGACGGCCGCCCATAGCGGCCAGACACTGTCAGGCGGCGACGACTCGCGCGCCTCCGGCAGCGCTTCGACAACGCTGGTCACCAGAAGCTCCCGGCGATCCGTACTCAGCCCGCTTGCAACAGACAGCTCACCATCGTCGGGCGAAGGCGTCTCGCGTGCATCGACCACAGGAATGCGACGAAAATTATAGGGCGGCGGCGGCGAAGATGTCGCCCATTCCAGGGTCGTTGCACTCCAGGGATTGGAGCCGGCCGGCAGTCCGCTTCGCCAACTGCGGACGATGTCGATGAAGAAAACCAGGAAACCCAGTGAGAGGACGACCGAACTCAGACTGATGAAAAGGTTCAAACCGGCCCAGGGAAGCTCGGGCTGATATGTGTAGACGCGGCGCGGCATGCCGACCAGTCCGAGTATATGCATTGGAAAAAACGTCAGGTGAAAACCGATGAAGATCAACCAGAACGCCCAGCGGCCCAGCCTTTCGCTCATCATCCGGCCGGTCATCTTGGGAAACCAGTAGTAGACGGCGCCAATCAACGGGAAGACCGCGCCACCGATCAGCACGTAGTGGAAATGCGCGACGACGAAATAAGTGTCGTGCACCTGGGTGTCGAAGGGAACCGAGGCCACCATGACGCCGGTCAGGCCGCCGATCACGAATGTGACGATGAAGCCGATGGCAAATAGGAGTGGCGTTCGAAAGACCGGCCGCCCCGCCCACATCGTCGCCAGCCAGCAAAAGATCTGAATACCGGCCGGAATCGAAATGGCCATGCTGGACGCGGTGAAGAAGCTCTCTCCGAGCCGGGGCAATCCAACCGTGAACATGTGATGCACCCAGAGGCCGAAGGAGAGCACGCCGGTAGCAATCAGCGCCATCACCATCAGCATGTAACCGAAGAGCGGGCGCCCGACGAAAGCCGGCAGAACGGTCGATACCATTCCCACGGCTGGGAGAAAGATGATGTAGACCTCGGGGTGACCGAAGAACCAGAACAGATGTTGCCACAGCAGTGCGTCGCCTCCTTCCGCCGGATTATAAAACTGGGTTCCGACCAGGCGGTCTAGGATCAGCGTCGAACTGGCGAACATGATTGCCGGCATGGCCATGATGACGAGGAACGACATGACGAGCATCGCCCAGACCAGCACGGGGATCCTGTCCAACGACATGCCTGGTGCCCGCTGTTTAAAGACGGTGACGACGATCTCAACGGCGACGGCGAGCGCCGAGACCTCAGTGAAGGTGATCATTTGCGCCCAGATATCGGCGCGTTTGCCAGGTCCATATTCGGGCCCCGACAGCGGCACGTAGGCAAACCATCCGACATCCGGGGCGGTGTCGAGGGCAAAAGACAGCCAGAGAAGTATGCCTCCGAAGAGAAACATCCAGTATGAGAAGGCATTCAGCCTGGGAAAGGCGATATTACGTGTGCCGACCATGAGAGGAACGAAATAAGCCGCCATGGCTTCCATCACCGGCACCGCGAAAAGGAACATCATGTTGGTCCCGTGCATGGTGAAGATCTGGTTGTACCGATCGGGGCTAATCAATCGCGCTTCCGGCTGCGCCAGCTGCAGGCGCATGGCAAGCGCCAGCAATCCGCCGAGGATGAAAAAGATGAAGGCCGTCACGATATAACGTCGGGCAACGACCTTGTGATCAACGGATGCGACAGCGCCCCAGAAGCCTGGAACCGCCCCCCAGATAGCGGCAAGGTGGCGCTCGACTTCGGCGTCGGCGAGTTCGATGTCGATCGGTACGGCCGGGGCTTGGTCCTGTTTCATCGCAGACTTTCCATATAGGCGGAAAGCTGCCGCAGCTCATCGGCCGTCAGCGGCACGATCGGCATGTTGTTTCCGGGTTTCAGCGTCTGGGGATCGGCAATCCAGGCGGCGAGCGAGCCACGGGTGGTTTCGAGCAGGCCGGCTGCAATGGTACGGCGGCTTCCGACATGGGTGAGATCGGGTCCGGTCGATCCCGACGCCGGCGTTCCGCGGATCGCATGACAGGCGGCGCACTGCTTTGCCAGAAAGACCGATTGGCCGGCGATCGCCTCGGCTGCGCTCGGCGCTGCGCCGTCCAGCTGCTGCCCGGCCAGCCAATGCTGATAGCCGGCGTCGTCTTCGGCGAGGACGATGAAGGCCATGTGGCCATGCTGAAGGCCGCAGAATTCGGCGCATTGGCCGCGATAGACGCCCGGCCTTTCAGCCCGCAAGGTCAGGATATTTTCCCGCCCCGGGATAAGATCCAACTTGCCTGCAAGGCTCGGCACCCAGAAGGAATGAATGACGTCGGCTGCCTGAAGGCGAAGGCGGATGGTTTTGCCGACCGGGATGTGCAACTCGTTCGCCGTCTGGAATAGCTGTTTTTGATCCCGACCGGTATAGATGAACTGCCACCACCATTGCTGCGCTCGGACGGTGATCGTCACATCGGCGTCTCGACCACTGTTCAAGGCGCGTGTCGTATAGAAACTTGCGACGGTGAGGATGCCGACGATGATGGCGGTGGCGGCTGCGGCCGTCGCCACGGCAATCGTCATCATCCGCTCCGACCGGTGATCGTGGCCTGTGGTCTGGCCCTTGGGGCGCACCAGCGCGAATACCATGAAGCTCACCACCGCGAGCCAGATGGCGGCCGCCACCAACGCAATGAAGATGATCAGGTTCTTTAGCGCGATGGCCGCCTCACCTTGAGCGTTGAGGACCGATTGGACGCTGCTGCACCCAGAAAGCGCGATCAAGAACGCGAGCGGCAGATGGAAAACCTTCACGGTGATAGCCCCTGCTCAGTGTGCAACGAGATTGGGCCCTCCTCGAAAAATATGGCGGCGGGCGCCCGGTTTTCGGCCGGTCGCGTGTATCGATCGTCATCGCGGCCGGGGGCGACAGGGTTGGCGGAATAGGATCCGATCGTCTTGACATAGCCGGCGAGCTGCCAGATCTGATCGATCGTCATCCTGTCTTTGAAGGCCGGCATCCCATGCGGCCGTCCGTCGCGAATGGAGGCGACGATCGACACCATTGAAGGGCCATAGAGCCACCATCCGTCGAGGAAGGACGGACCAGAGCCACCTCGACCGTCACCGTGACAGGTGGGGCAACCGAACCAGGCGTAGAGCCGTTTGCCCTGACTGAGGTCGTAGCCAGTCGCCTCATAAGGCTTGTTGACGGCAAAATAGATTTCCGGAGGCGCGCCGCTGATCCCGTTTGCCATCAACCGGATACCGTCCAGCGCCGCCGCTACCGGCGGGTCGACACGGTACTGCCTCGGCTCCCGCAACCAGCCGACGGCGGCGGCCAGAGTGATGGCAAGGATTAAAACTAAGATGCTCGAATACCAGCCAAGGCTCCCCTTCAAAATCTTCTCCGGCATCGCTTGATCCTCTAGAGCATGATCCCGAACGCATGATCGGATTTCAGATGACATCATGCTCCAGCGATATATCTTGAAACAGAAGTCGGTTTTGGGCCGATCGGCGCTATATCATCCTGTTTCCAAGCTCATTCACTCAAGTGGCGCTGCTTCACATCGGCTGAGCCGGACGGGCAGCAGCTTGTAAGATGGCGTTTTGGCTTTCTCGTCGTGATGGCTGAGTGGAAACAGCGGATTGGCTTCAGGGTAATAGGCTGCGCAACATCCGACCGGAATGTCGCAGGGGACAATTCTGAAGCCGGAGATCATGCGTCTGGTCTCAGGCTCAATGGCCGTCGACAGATCGACAAAGTCTCCGGCGACAAAACCCAACCGGGCAATATCGGCGGCGTTCAAAAAAACTACGCGGCGCGTACCGTCGACGCCGCGGAAGCGGTCGCTATAACCGTAGATCGTCGTGTTGAACTGATCGTTTGACCGTAAGGTCGTAAGGTGAAGAACTCGTTCGTCGCCAGCACTTTCGAACTGCGGAAAAAGCCGTTGCGGGGTAATGAAATTCGCCTTGCCGTTCGGAGTCACCCAGCGGCGTTCCCTGGCCGGCAGCGGCCGTGGAAAACCGCCGGGCTGGAAGAGCCGCCGGTTGAATCCCTTGAAGGTCTCCGGATATGTCCGCTCGATAGCATCGCGAATCTCGGAATAATCCGCAACCCAGCTATCCCAAGGCACGGGGCTTTCCGGCAACGTGGCCTTCGCCATGCCGGCGATGATGGCCGGCTCGGACAGCAGGTCTGGGCTGGCCGGCGTCGCCCTGCCCCGCGAGCCGTGGAAATGTGCCACCGAACTTTCCATCGACACCGCCTGCGGGCCGCTTGCCTGCTTATCGATCTCCAATCGGCCAAGACACGGAAGAAGGTAGGCGATCTCGCCATGGATGACATGGCTTCGGTTAAGCTTAGTGGCAATCTGCACGGTCAGGCGTAGCTTTCGCCATGCAGCTTCCATCGCCTCCGTCTCAGGGGCTGCGCGTAGAAAATTGCCGCCGAGGCCGACGAAGGCCCGGCTTTCGCCGCCCAGAATGGCTTTGCAGACATCGACGGTCGTGTGACCTTTCCAGCGCGGCGGATCGAAATGATAAAGTTCCGCCAGCTTGTCCAGCGGCACAAGATCCGGCTTTTCAGTTATGCCGACCGTGCGCTGCCCCTGGACATTGGAGTGGCCTCTGACGGCGCAGATATTGGCGCCGGGCTTGCCAATATTGCCCCGCAAAAGGGCAAGATTAACCACCATCTGAACATTTTGGACGCCCATGACATGCTGTGTCAGTCCCATCCCATAAACCATAAGAACCGCATCGGAAGCGGCATAGGTACGGGCCGCGTGCGTCATCTGCTCGCGGGTCAACCCTGATACCCGTTCCAACTCCGGCCACTGATACCGCCTCGCAGCGGCGGCGAGTTCCTCGAAGCCGGAGGTGTGTTCGGTGATGAAATCATGGTCGAGGACGTGTTTTCTATCGACTGCCCGCATCGAGGCCGCAAAGGCAAAGGCTGCCGCATCGGCAGGATCGCCCGGCACTGCATCGGACCCCGCGACTCTGCTGTGGCCGGAACTATGCAGGGCGTCGTCGGCTTCTATCAAAGCCTTGCAGACGCCAAAGATTGCCGCGACGTCTCCACCGTTCCTGACTTGATAATATTCGCTGGAAATCGGCGTTTCCGTACCGGTCAGCATTTGGCTCGGCGCCTGCGGATTGATGAAGCGCAGTAGCCCCGGTTCTCTGAGCGGATTAAAGGTTACGATCTTAACACCACGGTCGACCGCATCCTGAAGGTCATGCAGCAGACGTGGCGACGACGTTCCGACATTCTGGCCAATATAGAATATGCAGTCGCAATTTTGAAAGTCGGAAAGGACCGCCGTGCCGACGGAAGCGCCGACGCTTTCTGGCAGCGCGACGGATGAACTCTCGTGACACATGTTGGAGGAGTCGGGTAGGTTGTTGCTGCCGAAGATGCGGGCGAAGAGCTGGTACATGTAGCATGTCTCGAGCGAAGCCCTGCCTGACGTATAGAAGTCCACTTTCTCCGGCGAAATCGCCCGCAATTCGCGGCCGATCTCTTCGAAAGCGGCAGCCCATGAAACCGGAACATATTTATCCGCCGTCTGATCCCATCGCATCGGGTGGGTGAGACGCCCCTGTTCCTCCAGGTCGTGATCGCGCCAGCTTTCCAGTTCGGTCAGGGTATGCGCTGCGAAAAAAGTCCGATCTGCTCGTTGGTTCGTCGTCTCCCATGTCGTCGCCTTGGCACCGTTCTCGCAAAATTCGAGCGGATGGGTCTTGGCAGGTTTGGCCCAGGCGCAGCTCACGCACATATATCCATCCGGCTTGTTCTGATGCGCCAAGAGCGCTGGGCCCGAGATGGGGATATGTTCGCGGATAAGAATTTCTCCCACCGATTTCGCCGAGGCCCATCCGCCCGCTGGCCCGCTGTCAAATCCGATTTTCGGCGTTCTTCTGGGTTTTGCCGTCATGGTCTGAACTATCCCGAAATTTACTTCGCAACTGCTGCTGATGCCCCAGCGGACCAGCCGCCGGTCGGACGTCCGATCTTGGCACCGGAAGGTTGGATCGACAGCGGGCAATTCTGCTGCCAAACTCCCGAAAGGAACCGTTGTTCCGCGGTCGCAGCGATGCGGTGGGATCCCGCCGGAATTCTTTCCGATCACGCGATAGTGGAGCGGATAATAAGGCGGATCATGGCGCAGTTTTACGCTGGCGGCGGGCTTCTGGTTCCCCGCCGGTGCATTTTGTCTTCTATTTCGTCCAGCACTTCCTCCGGCGTCACTTGCTCTTTCAGTTCCTCAAGCTCCTCTCTCATTTCGATTTCGACGCCGAGCTTCTCGGCGATAGCCGAGACCAGGGTCAACACCTCCGTCGCCTCATGCTCTGCCAGAAGACAGATCTGCAAATTGAGATCGGCGCGCTTGTCGTCGGCCTCCGCCATACGGTTTTGGCTGATCAGCACGAATGTCGAGATGAAAATCGCTTCGACGGACGCGACCATCGCCAGAATGACGAATGATGGGTCGAAGGCGGGTATGAGCGGAAGCAGGCCGATATTGACGACGATCCAGAGCGTGACGACCAGCAGGTGCAGGTAGACGAACATCATCGATCCCGCGAAACGGGTAATGGCATCGGCCGCCCGCTCCTGCCGGCTCGATTGCCGCGCCTCCTGCTCCCGCCGCTTCAGGAGAGCCTCGATGTTGCGGTCGAGACGTCTGGATATCGTGCTCTGCTGCTGCTCGGATTTCGGTGCCGACATTGAATGCTTCCATGTTTAAGCAAATCCAACCTGTGTGAAGGCGGAGAGTTCCGCGTTTGACCAGCGCCGCTCATTTCATCGACGAACAGGCGATCCCCGAGCCTGGCTCCCCCCGCTTTCGCAGGCCCTCTGAGACGATCGGATCAGTTCGATCGCCCGCTTCCCGATGCCGGGAAGCGCCAGAAGTTCATCGTCGGTCATCGAAGACAATTTACTGACCCGTTTGATACCGCTGGAGAGAAGCGCCTTGACGATCCAGACAGGAATTTTGCCGCGGACGAGCATATCGCTCGAGGCTGCCCGCGGCTTCGACGTCTTCCGTGCTGGTCGAGAGGCCATGTCCATCCCGCAGATGATTTGCGACCGCCAAAACCGGCAAGAGGCTCGGCGGTTCCAGCCGATTCAGCGCTGACTACAAACAATTTCATCCGGCCGGGCCGACGCCGCTGCTTCATGCGTGCCGATAGATGCTATCGATAATTTCGGCGACCTCGACAAGACTTTCACAGGACGGATCATAAGCCTGACCACTGGCGAGCCGAGCCGCCCAGTCCGCTGCCGCCCGGCCGCCCCAGTCGTCGGGAGGCAGGGCAAGTTCTTCGGCGGACGTGCCGCGGAAGCGATAGGCCGCAAAGTCATAGAACGACCCGCCGACATTCCTGAAAGATGCACCCCCGGATCTTCCGAAGAAGTCGGCGCCGATCACCGCATCGCATCCTGCCTGCAGCCGCCAGGAGCAGGCGAGGCGGATGACCGCGCCAGTTGTCAACGTCAGGGTGGCGACGGCGAAGTCTTCGACATCCCCCGCTGCGCTGATCGGCTCGCCGCCTTTCATCAGCGTACTCGTGACGTCGGTGACCTGCGGAAAGTCGAGGCACCAGAGCGCCACGTCGATGAGGTGGACGCCGAGGTCGATCACGCATCCTCCACCCGACAGCGACTTGTCGTAAAACCAGGAATTGCCGGGACCATAGGCATTGTGGAAGACTAGATCGGCGGCGAAGACCGTGCCAAGCTCGCCATTTCTGATCAGATCGCGGATGCGCTGCATGCCTTGCGTATAACGATAGGAGAGATCAACGCCCAACAGCTTGTCGGCTGATCTGGCGGCGGCCACGACCGCTTCCGCCTCCGCCCCGGATCGGCCGAGCGGTTTCTGGCAAAATACGGCAACATCGGCCTGCAGCGCCCGGATCGACTGCTCGGCGTGCTGAGCGCTCGGCGTCGCGATGACGACGCCGTCGAGGTCGAGCGACAGGAGCGCATCGAGACCGCCGACGATTTCCGCATCGGGCGCGAGGCGCAGGGCTTCTGTTATCATTTCCTCGGAGGGATCGGCGATGGCAACGGCTTCGGCCATCCGCGTGCGAAGAATTGCCTCCATTCGGTTCCTGCCGATCCAGCCGATACCGAGGAAGCCGAGTCTCACGGGCTTGACCCGCGTCTGCAGGGAGCGATCTACCATCCTATTCATCAGCACGTCACCATCGCCTTGAGGAAACCATCCGGCCTGTCCCGGGTGGCGTCGAGCGCTTCGCCCAGGCCTTCGAGCGGATAGACATGGGTATAGAGCGATGACGGATCGAGCCTGCCGGAAACGACTGCTTCGATCGCCTCGCGTATGCCGCTGATATAAATCCTGGGATCGCGTTCGTGAGCATTGATGACGTCGAGGCCACGCCAGTTCCAGAGCTGCATATTGACTTGCCTCGGACCGTCCTGATGGTATCCGGCCACCACCAGTCGGCCGCGCTCGGCGGTCAGTTCGCCGGCCAGATCAAGCGGCCACTGCTTGCCGATAGCCTCTATGACGCGGTGGCAGAAAGCACCGTCGGTCAACTCTCTTACAACTTCGATGATCCGCCAGTGGTCGTCCATCGCCAGCGTCTCGGCGGCGCCCATGCGCTTGGCGATTTCGAGAGAAAACGGACGGCGCGAGATGGCGATGACGCGCGCGCCGGCGCCGCTGGCAAGCTGCGTCAGCAAGGCGCCGAGAAATCCGATCCCGATGATGGCGACGGTCTGACCCGCCTCGATGCGGCTGCGCCGGAATATGTTCATCCCGCAGCCAAGCGGCTCGCCAGGGAAAGGCTGGCCGTCGAGCGCCGGCGGCAGCGGCACGACCATGTCGGCATCCGCGATATCGTGGGTGGCGTAGGCATGATATGAGAGCGCAGCGACCCGGTCTCCCAGATTGAGGCCAGACACCCCGTCTCCAAGCGCATCGATCCTGCCCCAACCCTCGTGACCGAGACCGCCTGGCTCCGTCGGAAAGGTCATCCATTCTGGCCCCGCCCAGGGCGCAAGATTGGAGGCGCACACGCCCGATCCTTCGAGCCTGATTCTGACTTGGCCCGGCCCTGGCTGGGGAAAAGGTCTCTCTTCGACGGACACTTCTCCGGGGCCGGTGATGATCGCCGCCCGGATCGCTCCCTCGGCCGCTCTTGGCAACATGTTCATGAGTTGCTCCTTTCATCTGATACAGCCGACCCACGTGTCGGCAGACGTCGTTGCCGCAGTGTGGCTCCGATTCCGACCACCGACCTCTCACCACGTCGCCGCTTCCCAATCTTACGAAATATTTCGCTCACGAGTTGGCCGCCGAACCAACGACGCCGCCAGATGTTCCGGATGATGTCAAAGAACATGTCAAAGAAGATGACATTGAAGCCGGAACAATCTTCGCCGCGCTTGGTTCGGCAGGTCATCTTCAACTTGAGCGGACAGAAATCAGATGGCGATGATCCTTGTAACTGGCGGCTGCGGCTTCATCGGAAGACATGTCGTCGAGGAGCTTCTCGACAACGGCTATGAGGTGCGGGTCCTCGATGCGTTGATCGATCAGGTTCACGGCGATGCTGAAACGGCGATGCCCGAGGCTGCCGAAATCATGCGCGGCGACGTGAGGGATAAGACTGCGGTCAAACGGGCTTTGTTGGGTGCCGATGGCGTCATCCATCTCGCTGCGGAGGTCGGCGTCGGACAGTCGATGTACGAGATCGCCCGATATGTCGGCGGCAATGATCTTGGCACGGCTGTCCTTCTGGAGGCGATGATCGGTCGCCTGCCCAAACGCGTTGTCGTCGCCTCATCCATGAGTGTCTATGGCGAGGGCCGATATGAAAACGCCGACGGCGCGCAGCTCGATCTGGTCAGGCGACGCGGCGACCAGATCAAGGCCGGCCAATGGAACCTGCGCGGCGCTGACGGCAAAGTCCTGAGGCCGGTTGCGACGGATGAAGAAAAGCCCGTTGATCTCGCCTCGATCTATGCGCTGACCAAATATGCGCAGGAAAAACAGGTCCTGATTTTTGGCGAAGCCTATGGCGTCGAGGCGGTGGCGCTCCGTCTCTTCAACGTATTCGGCGCCGGCCAGGCTTTGTCCAACCCCTATACCGGCGTCTTGGCAAACTTCGCTTCCAGGCTCGCCAATAGCCAGCCGCCGATGATCTTCGAAGATGGCGAGCAGCGGCGGGATTTCGTGCATGTGCGCGACGTGGCGCGCGCCTTCCGCCTGGCGCTCGAAAAACCCAATGCGCCGGGACATGTCATCAATATCGGCAGCGGCCAGGCCTACACGATCGCTGAGGTCGCAACGCTTCTCGCCGATGCGATGGGCGTGCCGGAAATACGGCCCGAGATCATGAACAAGGCGCGCTCCGGCGATATCCGCAATTGCTTTGCGGATATCGCGAAGGCGCGCGAGCTGCTCGGCTTCGAGCCGCGCTTCAAGCTGGAAAACGCGCTCGGACCTTTCGTCGATTGGGTGAGACATTCCGCAGCGATCGATCGCGGCGCGGAGATGAAACGACAGCTGGAGGAAAGAGGGCTGGTATCATGACCATACCCGCATTCTCCGCCGGCACCGGCACGTCCTCAAGATCCTACGGCTTCGTCGAGTGGTTCCGCCCAGGCGAATACGAGCGGACGTCGCAGACGATGGCAGACGTCGGAAAAAGCGGCGCCAGCTACTTGCGCACGCATCTGTCATGGGCCGAATATCTCACTCCGGGTGGCGAAGCGTGGTTTGACTGGCTGATCCCGAAACTTGGGCGCGAGATCGATCTCCTGCCCTGCCTTCACTACACGCCGCCGTCCTTGTCGCGGACAGGACGGTCCTCCGGCGCACCGGCCGATCTCAAATCCTATGCCGACTTCGTCGACCACGTGCTCACCCGATATGGTCGGTATTTCAGCCACATCGAATTGTGGAATGAGCCCAACAACCTGCTCGATTGGGACTGGCGCGAAGACAAGGACTTCCTGCTGTTTTGCGAGATGGTCGGCGCCGCCGCCTATTGGGCCAAACATCGCGGCTGGAAGCCGGTGCTCGGCGGACCATGCCCCTTTGATCCCTATTGGCTCAACCTGATGGGCGAGCGCGGCGTGCTCGGCGTCGTCGATGCCGTCGGCTTCCACGGTTTCCCAGGCACATGGGACAGTGAGGAAGGCACCTGGGGCGGCTGGGACATGCATCTCGGCGAGATGCGGAAAATTATCGGCCACTTCAACGACAAGGCCGAGATCTGGATCACCGAAACCGGTTATTCGACCTGGCGCAACGACGAGATGGAACAGGCACGGCGTTTCGTGAAGGCTCTGAGCGTGCCGGCCGACCGGATGTATTGGTATTCCTGGCGGGATGTCCCGCCGGATGTGCCGGTGCAGGAAGGCCTCTGGTTCGACCCCCGGCATTACCATCTCGGTGCCGTCACCCACGAGAACCAGCCGAAGCTGCTCGCACGCCTGCTGATGGAAGGCGGCGTCGAACGGCTCGAGCAGGTCGCCCGGCTCGCCACCCCCAACGTCGCCAAGGGAGCCGCCCCGATTGTCATCACCGGAGGCTGCGGCTTCATCGGCTCAAACCTTGCCGACAGCTACCTTCAGGACGGTGAAGACGTTGTAGTGCTCGACAATCTCGGCCGGCCGGGTGTCGATCAGAATCTCGGCTGGCTGACCGAAAGACATGGCTCCAATGTACATCCGGTGCTTGCCGACGTGCGCGACGCGAGAAGCATCGAAGCAGCCTTTGCCGATGCCAAGGCGGTCTTTCATTTCGCCGCCCAGACCGCCGTCACCACAAGCCTCATCCATCCGATCGATGACTTTGAGGCCAATGCGCGCGGTACGATCAATGTGCTGGAATCGGTACGCAAGGCCGGCCGCCGCGCCCCCTTGATCTTTGCCAGCACCAACAAAGTTTATGGCGGGCTCGACGACCTTGCCATGCGTGAGGCCGAGGATCGCTACCTGCCGGTCGACGCGACCGTGCGGTCATACGGGATCGGCGAAGACAGGCCGCTCGATTTCTGCACCCCCTATGGCTGCTCGAAAGGCGTGGCCGACCAGTATGTGCTGGATTATGCGAAATCCTTCGGCATCCCGACGGCCGTGCTGCGGATGAGCTGCATATATGGCCCACGCCAGTTCGGCACCGAGGATCAGGGCTGGGTGGCGCATTTCCTGATCCGGGCGCTCGCCGGAGAGCCCGTCTCGATCTACGGCGACGGCAAGCAGGTTCGCGATATTCTGCACGTCGCGGATGCGATTGCCGCCTATCGCAGCGTCCTCGATGGCATTGACGGGATCAAGGGCCGCGTCTTCAACCTCGGAGGCGGTCCAGCGAATGCCGTCAGCGTGCTCGCAGTCCTGCGCGAGATCGGCAAGCTGATTGGCCGCCCGGTCGAGACCTCCTTCGACGACTGGCGGGCCGGCGACCAGTATTTCTTCGTCGCAGACACCCGCGCGCTCCAGCACACGCTCGGCTGGAGCGCGCGTGTCGGATGGGAAAGCGGACTCCAGCATCTGGCCGAGTGGCTCATCGAAAACCGTTTCGGCGGCCGGCCGAACCTGCGCCGCGATCGAAAGGTCTCCGCATGATCCGTCGACGAACCCGGATATTGATGACCCTCGATGCGGTTGGCGGCGTCTGGCGTTATGCGATGGATCTCGCCGCCGGGGTTCGGTGCCAGGGGATGGAAATCGTCTTTGCAGGCCTCGGACCCGCACCGTCGGCAACGCAGACCGCAGAGGCGAAAGCGCTCGGAGAACTGGTGTGGCTCGACGCCCCTCTCGACTGGATGGCGGCGAGCAGGGCTGAGATATCAGCCGCTCCCGCCCACATCTCTCGAGTGGCCAGAGACCATCGCGTCGATTTGCTGCATCTCAATCTGCCGTCCCAGGCTGCCGGGATCGATACGCCGCTGCCAGTTGTCGTGGTTTCCCATTCCTGCGTCGTCACGTGGTTTGCCGCGGTGCGCCGGACGCCGGTGCCGCCGGACTGGGGATGGCAACGCGATGCAAATCGTGAAGGCCTCGACCGCGCCAATGCGGTGCTGTCGCCGAGCAAGAGCCATGCGGATGCGCTGCAGGCCGCCTATGGTCCTGTCTCCCGGCTGAAGGTGGTCCACAATGCCAGCCGTGTGGGATCCAACCAGCGTCCAAAGAAGATTTTTGTCTTCGCGGCCGGTCGCTGGTGGGACGAGGGAAAGAACGGGGCTGTGCTCGACAGGGCGGCAGCGGTGATGCCTCTGCCCGTCGTCATGGCCGGTTCTTGCCCTGCTCCCAACGGGCAGCGACTGCATCTCAATGACGCCGACGATCGCGGGCCGCTGCCCTATTCGGAGACCATCGCCTTGATGCAGCGTGCGCAAATTGTCGTATCGCCATCCGTTTACGAGCCTTTCGGCCTGACCGCTCTGGAGGCGGCGCGATGCGGCGCAGCTCTTGTGCTGTCTGATATCCCAACCTATCGCGAGCTATGGGACGGATGCGCGCTGTTCTTCGATCCGCATGATCCCCAGTCCTTGGCAGCAGCGTGCATGCGCCTCAGCGAAGACGAGCAATTGCGCGGCGAACTCGTGGTGCGATCGCTGGAGCGATCGCGGTGCTTCAGTTTGGAACGCCAGGCGGCATCGATGATCGAAACATACGCGCAATTGATGAACGACACTTTCACCCCGGCAACGGCGGAGCAAATATGAAATTCCTGTTTTACACCCATTCGCTGGTTTCCGATTGGAACCATGGCAACGCCCACTTCGTGCGCGGCATCATGCGGGAGCTGACCCGCCGCCATCACGAGGCGCTAGCGCTCGAACCTGAGGAATCCTGGAGCCGGAGCAACCTGCTCAGCGATCAAGGGCCGAGGGCGGTCGAGAAATTTCACAAACTGTTCCCGCAGCTCCGTTCGATAATTTACGGACCGCATTTCGATCACGAGGCGGCGATCGCCGAAGCCGACGTCGTTGTCGTCCATGAATGGACGGAGCCGGCGCTGGTGGAACGCATCGGCCGAGCCCGGCGCAGCGGCGCCAATTTCACCCTGCTGTTCCACGACACACATCACCGCGCCGTCTCGGCACAAGGCGATATCGCCGGACTGACGCTTGAAGATTATGACGGCGTGCTCGCCTTCGGCGAGACGCTGCGGCAGCGCTATCTGCAGGCCGGTTGGGGCAGATCGGTCTTTACCTGGCATGAGGCGGCTGACGACGCGCTGTTTCGTCCCCAACTGGAAATCGAAAAGACCGAGGATCTCATCTGGATCGGCAATTGGGGCGACGACGAGCGCTCCGCCGAGCTGATGGAATTCCTCGTCCGCCCCGCGCGTGAGCTCGGGTTGAGGACGACCGTTCGCGGTGTGCGCTACCCCAAACAGGCGCTTGACGCTCTTGAGGATGCAGGCATCGCCTATGGCGGCTGGATCGCCAATGCAGAGGCGCCGCTCGCTTTCGCCGGCCACAAAGTGACCGTGCATATTCCGCGGCGCCCCTATGTCGAAAACCTCCCCGGCATTCCAACGATCCGTGTCTTCGAAGCGCTGGCCTGCGGCATCCCGCTGATCTCAGCACCCTGGCACGATGCCGAGGCGCTTTTCAGGCCGGACAGGGATTATCTCGTCGCCGAGAATGGCCGGGAGATGACGCGCCTGTTGCGCGAGGTGCTGACGGACGATGCTCTCGCGGCTGCGCTGGTCACATCCGGCCTCGAGACGATCCGGGCGCGGCACACCTGCCGGCATCGCGTCGATGAACTCTTCTCGATTCTGAAGCAATGCGGCAATGCCGGCGTCGTCGGGCAACTGCCAGCCAAGGAGGCTGCCGAATGAAAATCGCCTTTTACGGATCAAGCCTGGTTTCCGCCTACTGGAACGGTGCCGCCACTTACTATCGCGGCCTGCTGCGCGCTTTGGCACAGAAGGGCTACGACATCACCTTTTACGAGCCGGACGTCTACGACCGGCAGAAAAACCGCGATATCGATCCGCCGGAATGGTGCAAGGTCGTCGTCTACCAAGGCACCACTAAGGCGCTAAAGGAGGTGACGGCGGCTGCGGCCGAGGCCGATATCGTCGTCAAGGCCAGCGGCGTCGGTTTCGAGGACGATCTCCTGCTGCAGGAGGTCCTTCGCCATGCCAGGCAAGGGGCTCTGAAAATCTTCTGGGATGTGGATGCGCCGGCAACGCTTTCCGAGCTGCGGCAGAACTCCGAGCACCCGCTTCGCAAATCCTTGGGCCGGATCGACCTGGTCCTCACCTATGGTGGCGGTGATCCAGTGGTCGACGCTTATCGCAGCCTCGGGGCAGCCGACTGTGTGCCGATCTATAACGCGCTCGATCCTCAAACCCATCATCCGGTGCAGGAAGGGGCGCGGTTCACCGCGGATCTTGCCTTTCTCGGAAACCGGCTGCCTGACCGCGAAGCGCGGGTCGAGCAATTTTTCCTCGAGCCCGCTGCCCGCTTGCCGCAGCAACACTTTCTGCTCGGCGGGTCCGGCTGGAGCGACAAAGCCATGTCTTCGAACATCGTTCACATCGGGCATGTCCCGACCCGTGACCACAATGCTTTCAACGCGACGTCGAAGGCAGTGCTCAATATTTCCCGCGCCAGCATGGCCGAAAACGGATTTTCGCCGGCAACCCGCGTTTTCGAAGCCGCCGGCGCCGGCGCCTGCCTGATCACCGACTACTGGCAGGGCATCGACCTGTTTCTCAAACCCGGCGACGAAATCCTGGTGGCGCGCGACGGTCAGGATGTCGCCGATCTGTTAACCGGCCTGACATGGCCGCAGGCCAGGGCGATCGGACGGCGGGCGCTGAGACGCGTGCTTGCCGAACATACCTATAGCAATCGCGCCGAGACCGCCGATGCCATCTTCCGCGCCCGGGCCACGCGAGCGGAGGCCGCCGCATGACCAGTCCTCTTGATATCGTCATCCTCGGCCTCTCCTTGTCGTCGTCCTGGGGCAACGGTCACGCAACGACCTTCCGCGCCCTCATCGGCGGCTTGCACGCTGAGGGGCACCGGGTGCTGTTCCTGGAGCGCGACGTGCCCTGGTATGCAGCGCACAGAGATCTCCCTGAGCCCGACTTCTGCCAGCTCGTCCACTACAGCGATATCGACGAGATGATCGAAAACCATTCCGATCGGATAACGGCGGCGGACGCGGTCATCATTGGGTCTTACGTTCCATCCGGCGTGGCGGTTATCGACAGGATCGCCGCCCTTAAGCCGCGACGGCTGTGCTTTTATGACATCGACACGCCGGTCACGCTGGCGAAACTCGACCGCGGCGACGAGGAATATGTGGCGCGCCGACAGCTTGCGACCTTCGACGCCTACTTCTCGTTTTCCGGCGGAGAGGTTTTGGCGCGGCTCGAACGCCGATACGGCGCGCGCAAGGCGATCGCTCTCTACTGCTCCGTCGAAGCGGGCCGATATCAGGCAACGGGCGAGCCGTTCCGCTGGGACTTCGGCTATCTCGGCACCTATAGCCCCGACCGGCAGCCAACGCTGGAGCGGCTGCTGGTTGCGCCTGCCAGGCAGCTGCCGCATCTGAGCTTCGTGGTTGCCGGTCCTCAATATCCCGGGAATATCGACTGGCCGACAAACGTCGAACGGATCGAGCACCTTCCACCTGCCGATCATCCAAGCTTCTACAGTCGGCAGCGTTTTACGCTCAACGTCACGCGAAGCGACATGATTGAAGCGGGCTGGTCGCCGAGCGTGCGGCTATTCGAGGCCGCTGCCTGCGGCACGCCGATCATCAGCGACGACTGGCGCGGCCTGGACGCACTCTTTGCCGACGGTCATGCAATCGTCATCGCCAAAGGATCGGAGCATGTGATCGACGCCCTGACGACAATTTCTCCCGAGGGGCGTCGTGCGCTGGCATCGGCCGCCAGGGCGACGGTGCTTGAGCGCCATACCGGCGAGGTGCGGGCTCGTGAACTCGCCGCCGCCTTGCGAGAACTGCCAGAAGAAGGGGTGAACGACAGCGCCCCCGAACCTCAATCCATTTCAGCCTAGGAGACGCATGATGCTGCAAAGGACGCGAAACGGAAGAGTGAAGACTGTGCTTGTCGCCGGAGGAGCCGGTTTCGTCGGTTCGCATTTATGCGATGCGCTCCTGGCACGCGGCGACCGGGTGATCTGTGTCGACAGCTATATCACCGGATCGGAGGATAATGTCCGGCCGTTGATCAACCATCCGAAGTTCCGTTTGATCGAAAAGGACATCTGCCATCTCTATAGCCTCGACGAGCCTTTGGACCAGATCTACAACCTCGCTTGTGCGGCATCGCCCCCACAATATCAGGCGGACCCGGTGCATACGATGATGACCTGCGTAGCTGGCACCGGCAATTTGCTTTCGCTGGCCGAACAGCATCATGCCTTGCTCCTGCAGGCGTCGACGAGCGAAGTCTATGGCGATCCCGTCGAGCATCCGCAGACGGAGGACTACCGCGGCAATGTCAGCTGCATAGGCCCGCGCGCCTGCTACGACGAAGGCAAGCGGGCGGCGGAAGCACTTTGCTTCGATACGCTGCGGGCCGGCAAGGTGGACGCACGTGTTGCCCGCATCTTCAACACCTATGGGCCGCGCATGCAGCCGAGCGACGGGCGGATCATCTCCAATCTGCTGGTGCAAGCCATATCCGGCGCACCACTCACCATCTATGGAAGCGGCGAGCAGACGCGCTCCTTCTGCTTCGTCAGCGACCTCGTCGCAGGCTTGATGGCGCTGATGGACGTCGAGCCCAATCCGGGCGCCCCGGTCAATCTTGGCAATCCGGGCGAGTTCACGGTCAACCAGCTGGTCGATATGGTGCTGGCCATGGTGCCGTCGACATCCGTTGTCGTCCACAAGCCGCTGCCGCAAGACGACCCGCAGCGCAGACGGCCCGACATATCGCGGGCAAACGATCTTCTCGGCTGGCAGCCGACGATCTCGCTTGCCGAAGGTCTGCGCCTCACGGCCGATTGGTTCATCGCCGCAACCCGTCGTGAAGGCGGCTACGATGGCGCAAAGGTGACGCGGCGCTCGAATTGGCGGCTTCGTGCAAAAGACGGACGCACCACTATCGGCGTCTGACATGCGAGCGATAAATGACAAAGGAGAGCCGAGATGGATGCAGCACAGCCGACGAGAGATCAGGACCTGCTAAAGCGGATTCAGGAACTCGGGCCGTGGTTTCAGAATTTGAACATCGGCGGCCACATGACAGCGGCCGATCATTTCCTCGGAGATTATCCCACCTTCAAGTGGAAAGGATTCCAGCATGTACTGCCCGTCGATCTCAGCAGCCTCAGTGTGCTCGACGTCGGCTGCAACGCCGGCTTCTATGCCCTTGAGATGAAACGCCGCAACGCCGCCCGTGTCGTCGGCATCGATTCCGACCCGCGTTATCTCGCGCAGGCCCGCTTCGCGGCGGAACAAGCGAGAGCGGACATCGAGTTCCGGCAGATGTCGGTCTATGACGTCGCCCGACTGGGTGAAAAATTCGATCTGGTCATCTTCATGGGCGTTCTCTACCATCTGCGCCACCCCCTGCTGGCGCTGGATCTTCTCTATGAGCACGCTGTCGGCGACATGATGCTGTTCCAATGCCTCCAGCGCGGCGACGAGCGCATTCCCGACCTTAGGGAAGATTACGACTTTTCAGAATGGAACATCTTCGACCAGCCTGAATATCCGAAGCTTTTCTTTGTCGAGGAAAGGTACGCGTCCGATCCGACAAACTGGTTCATTCCCAACCAGGCGGCGGTCGAGGCAATGCTGCGCAGCACCGGCTTTCGAATTGACGACCATCCGGAACGCGAGGTCTATTTGTGCCGACGAGGCCGACGCCATTATGCGGTTGAGCCGCCGCCGGTAGCTGTGTCCTGAAACAACATCGTTTCTGCAAACCGTCACTGCGACAAGAAATGGATTTCAACGAGGCAGAAAGCCTGCCGCAGCATGTGGCGCACGGGCTCCAACCCACTACCTGCTCAGCCGTAGCCGAGTATCGAAATGGTTGAAGGTGCCGGGCAGGTCGTTGACCGTCAGAGACGGCTGAAGCAGCGTGATATTAGCCCCCCGACAACAGCGCGCCGATGGCAAAGCTAGCAATCGTCGGTACGAGATTGTGGGCCGGACAAATGGCAGCACCGGCGCTGAAAGGCACGAATCCGACTGTCGGCACGGTGTCGTTCGGCCCCCAGATGCTCGGCTCCATTCGGTTTGCATAAGCCAGCTCGGGGTCTCGATGAAAGAAGGGCGCGAAAATAGTGCCGCCCGTGCCGCGCGCCACGGTCCTGTCGCCGGATTTGATATCTTCGGTCAGCTATCTGAGAATGACGGGTGTCGTCGGCCAGAGGCGCAGAGCCTCGAGCAGGCAATTGCCCGTGAACGGACGATCAGGTTCGGGATCTTTTACTTCGTCAACGGCACTGGCCCAGTAGCTCGGATGGCAGGCAAGCAGCGCAAGCGTCCGGAAAACGGCAATCCCGGCAGCGTCGAAGCTTGGCAGCCGTCGGAACCATGACACGCGCAATGTGTCGATCCAGCTGGCGCGATTTATACGGGCGAAGCCGACGGGTCTTGCGTTGGAAAAGACGGCCTGGCTGCGAGAATTCATGACCCCAAAGCCCCCTTGCTGCATGGGATATCCGATCGGCGTTATTTCCGAACCGGCACAACGGCCGATTGTTCCGGCCTGAACCACCGATCCCCGATAGACGCATGCCGCTTGGAGGCAGCGGAACAGAAGCTGACTCACTGCGTTGTTTCGAGCGCATAGATGCGTGGAGGCCCCATGCCCGACGAACCAGCCGCAACCGCACCTGACCTTGAACCCAGAAAAGGCAGCCCAAGCCCTCGTCTCGATGAGAGCGAATTCAAGAAGCGTTTCCTGAGCCAGTTCAAGGATCGGGCGTACGAGACTTTGGAAGATGAACTCGGCAAAATCGCCGCGGCCGCATGGGATGCTTACGCCCATTCGCGAAAGAGCCCGATAACGAGGAAGGCCGGACCGGGCTTTGCCGATCCCGACTATGATCTCGCCACCGATTGGCTTGCGGCGAGAGACGAGATCCGCGCTGCGCAAGGGCGCTTCGAGGATGAGAGCGCGCCATTGCGCGTCCTCCTCATCAACGGTTCGTCGCGAAGCGAACATAGCTGTCCGGGCGAGCTTTCGAAAAGTTTTCGGATGGTCGAAATCGCCAAGGAGGTGTTTGCCGCCGCCGGCGTCATGGTCAGCGTCCTCGATCTCAGTCGCATCGCTTCCGAATACGGTAGACAGATCCATCCGTGCAAGGCGTGCTTCTCGACATCGGCCGCACTCTGTCACTGGCCGTGCTCCTGTTATCCGAATTACTCGCTCGGACAAATCCACGATTGGATGAACGACATCTACCCGATGTGGGTCGAGGCCCATGGCATCATGATCGTCAGCCCGGTGAACTGGTACCAGACGCCCTCGCCGCTGAAACTGATGATCGACCGGCTTGTCTGCGCCGACGGCGGCAATCCGGACCCGACAAGCACACATGGCAAACATGCCAAGGAGGCCAAGGAGCTTGAGATGCAGGGATGGGACTATCCGCGCCATCTTTCCGGCCGCCTGTTTTCGGTCGTCATCCACGGTGATACCGAAGGGGTCGAAAATGTTCGCCGCAGCGTCTCGAGCTGGCTGACGTCGATGGACCTCATCCCGGCGGGAGCTTTGGCCGAGGTCGAACGCTACATCGGTTATTGGGAGCCCTACGCCACCAGCCACGATGCTTTCGAAAGAGATAAAGTCTTTCAGGAGGAGGTGCGCAATGCCGCCCGAACTCTGTTGGAAGGCATCACGTCACGTCGCAACGGCAAGATGGTCGCGGCGGGAAGGCGGTTGAAGCAGCCGCGTGAAAAGTGAGCGGCAGCCCGACCGGCTTAGACGTTTATTTCGATCTCGTCTGGATCGACGCGTGGGGTCAATCTACTCCTTGCCCGAACCTGGTTCAGCCATCTTGGCATGCTGATGAGCAAGAATGCTTGCCGGCGTCACATTGGCGACGGCTGCCTGCAGTTTATTTTTCCAGCCGCTGACGACATCGCCTTCGCCGTCCATCATGGCGTCGATGCCGATCTTGGCGACGTCAGCCGGATCATCCTTCTTGGCCTGTCCGACGGAGGTATCCATGAGATCGGCGCGCTCGAAAAATTCGGTATCGGTCGCGCCGGGCATCAGGCAGCTGACGGTCACGCCAGTCTCTTTCAATTCCTCGCGCAGCGCGAAGGAGAAGCTGCTGATGAAGGCCTTCGTTCCATTGTAGACGGCCTGGTAGGAACCGGGCATGAAGCCGGCCATGGAGCCGGTCAGCAGAATGCGACCCTCCCCGCGGCTGCGCATCAGGTTGCCGACCTGCTGGACGAGATAGATGGTGCCGACGATGTTCGTATCGACGACTTTTCGGGCTTCCGCAAAATCCTGGTCGAGGAAACCCTTGCCGAGGCCGCGCCCGGCATTGGCCATCAGCAGATCGACCGAACGCCGGCAAGATTCGATGGCTTCCATCAGCTGGTCGACGCCGTCTTCGGTGGAAAGGTCGGTTTCGATCGCCTGGACCGAGGTGCCAAATTCCTTCAGGCTCGCCGCTGCCTGCTGGATGCGTGTCTCGTCGGCGGCGATAATCAAATCATAGCCTCCCTGCGCCGCGCATTTGGCAAGTTCATAGCCAATGCCCGTCGAGGCGCCGGTGATCACCGCGAGACCTTTGCCAGGTTCATTCCTATCCATGTTTTGTCTCCCTAGAGTTCGGAAAAAGCTGAAGCCACCGAACCTCAAAAGAAAAGGTATGTTCCGGCGAAGGGCGGCGTCCCGAACGTGCGGTGCGGGAGCCTCGACGGATACGCCATGTAGCTGCAGATGCTCAGCCGCATAAACGGACGGCTTTGTGATGATTGCTGATTGGCGGCCGGCGGAACAGGAGCGCGATCAGTCGATGAGTTGGTTCCCAAGCAGCGATTGCAGGGTTTCGCGGGCGCGGCTGACGCGGCTTTTCAAGGTGCCAACCCGGCAGCCGCAGATCCTGGCGGCCTCTTCATAGCTTGTTCCGGCGGCCACCAGCGTCAGGGCACGGCGTCTTTCGTCGGAGAGGCGCGTCAATGCCTGTCGCAGTTCGCGCTCGCGAAGCGCCCACTCCTGGCTTGGCGCGATTGCGACTTGCTCCATCGTCACATCCATTCCGACCGGCTCGCGCTGCTGGCGACGATAGTTGCTGCAGAACGTATTTCGAAGGATGGTGAAGAGCCAGGATTTGAGAGAGGTGCCGGGATGGTAGAGATGAATTGAGTTCAATGCCTTCAGCAGCGTTTCCTGCACGAGATCATCGATGTCGTCCTCACTGCGCAGAAATCTTCGGGCAAAGGCGCGCAACGCCGGTGTCAATTCGACAATCTCCAACTCGATCGGGGATGTTTCTTCGCAATGTGACGCAGGACGTGGTGAAGATAGAGACGTCATTTTTTCTCTCCTGGGATGAGAAGGAAAGTCCCGAACTTCCGGATCGTTGCTGTGCGATATCGGACAAACATCTCGTTTCGCTCATCGGCAGACCTCTTCCAAAGCGACAGAGCGCGGAAGATGCCGGGAACCGGTGGCGGTTCGTCCAAAGGCATCGCTGGAAGGCGACACGATCCGGACTCGAAACGACGCTCCGACACAAATCGTTCTTGCGCGATGCCGCACTACATTGATAACATTCACGTTATTCGAAGAGTTCCGTTTGTACCGGGCCAAACCTCGTGAAAAAACCGGGAAGTGAGGAACAACAAACGGCGACAAATGTTTGAACTATCGCCGACGGCAACCCACTAAGTCGGTCTCCTCCTTGGCCGGACCGAGATGGCGCCTCCGATATCGGGGCGTCATCTCCGCGCTGAAACGTTCGACCCAGCGAGAGCTCATTTATCAACACGCCATAGGAGGACTCAATGGCAACCGAGAAGACGCTGAACGATCTGTTCCTCGACACGCTCAAGGACATTTACTACGCCGAAAAACAGATCCTGAAGGCCCTGCCGATGATGGCCCGCGCCGCCCAGTCGGAGGAAGGCAAGGCCGGTTTCCTGCAGCATCGGGACGAGACCCAAGCCCAGGTCGAACGTCTGGAGCAGGTGTTTGAAATCATCGGCAAGCCGGCACGCGGCAAGACCTGCGAAGCCATTCAAGGCATCATCGCCGAAGCTGATGAGATCATGGAGGAGTTCAAGGGGACGATTGCCCTCGATGCCGGTCTGATCTCTTCTGCGCAGGCCGTCGAGCATTATGAGATCGCTCGCTATGGCACGTTGATCGCATGGGCAAAGCAACTCGGCCTCAAGGACGCCGTCCCGCTGCTGCAGGCAACGCTTGCGGAAGAAGAGGCGACCGACAAGAAACTCACGCAGATTGCCGAGGCCTCAGCAAATGCCAAGGGAAAGCGAGCGGCCTGATACGGCAACGCGCCTTCACGGCCGCCTCATGGCGGCCGTTCATCGTTCGGCTTTTGCACCCGGCCTCGGCGATAGACGGCAAGCCATCATGCCCCGGTGTCGGATGAGTTCGATATGAGCGTAGTCAGTTTCGATAAATTCCGCGACATGCGCGAACGGCCTGACGCTCGATTCGTCCGAACGGACGACCACGGGCAGGTAATGTATCTCTTCCCACTTGAATACGAGATGGACCTATCGACTTGGTCTGCCAAGATCTGGGCCTATTCATTTGAAGATGCCGAAATGCGAGTGAAGGCAATGCGTGAGAGCCTTGCGGTCTGCGGGCAGATGCATGCGTAAGCTAGGTCAACCGGGTGGAGCTAAATCCTGGCGACCGGCGCAGTCAAGATCGGTGCCGATTCATCATGCCCTTCTACTAAGCATTCAAGACAAAAAGCCGTTGAGCGTCGCCGTCGACAAATTGCTCGCTGACTCTGGCCATCATGAAGAGCGGAATTCCGCTCTTCAGTCGGCCTTAGCGGCAATCGGTACCAGCGCTTTCCGCAAACTCGTTTGGGGCTGAGCCTTGCAATAGGTCGACGAGGACGGCTTCGCAATCGCTTGGGGATTCTTGCAACGCGCGATGACAGCCGCTGGACGATCATGTAGGGTCACCATCGGTCGGATTGGCTGTCTTAAGTTGAACCCCGCTCCAACGAACGTTTTAGCGTGGATGCGAGTTAGGCGATTTGGGAGTTCGCGGATGCTTGAGTTGTCCAGTCTTGAATCAGAGTGTTTCTACTGGGCCAGGCGCCGGGAAGTGGGAAGCGCCTGGGAAGTTGTGCAAATTTCGACCGTTTTCGGGGCCGCCCGCGACTATTGGACTGTCGCCAGCACCGGATCGGAGGTCCATCGTATGGTTGATGACTACGAGTTTCTGGTCCGGATCGCCATGCCGAAGGCCCTCATTCTTCACCCGCAGCAGGCCGCTGAATAAGCATCGATAACAAAAGTCTTATCGTCGACCTTCCCGTGGACGTACCGGGGAAGCCAGATGTTTTTTCAGGCCCCAGGTCATTAAGACCCGTCTCGGCCTTTTCCGCCAGCCACGCGTCCAGGCACCTGCCAACAGAGCAGGCTCAGATTGGTGAAATGTCAACGAGTCCTCCGCTGGCAAATTCAATCGAATGTCGGGAAAGGAATGTTCGCACGCGCCGAACGGGATGGTGGATCATGCGATTCGAGATTGAAGGCGAGACTGCTTGTTCCGCCGCCGAGACCAGGCCTTTGCGCTCGTTTGATTCCTTATGCAGGCAAGCTTGAACACTTGCGGTTTTCGCGAGGAGCGTAGGCTCGGTTCAATCAGTCAGGCGGTGGAACCGCCATTCTGCTCAGGTGTTCCTCTTGATCAGCAAGGAGCTTCCAAATGACCTATGTCGCATCGCCGAGCTACCACCGTGAAGACGCCAACCGCGCTCCGAACCTCCGTCAATGTCTTGAAACTGCCAGGCGCCACCTGGACGAGACTTCGCAGGCCTCGGAAACCGAGAAAATCGAGACGCTCGTGGCTTCAGCCATCGAGGCGGGTTGGGACGAGAATGAAGTGCGCGAAGCATTGAGTGCCTGCGATAAGCAAGACGTAAAGAGGCCGAAGCAGGAGCCATCTGTGCCAACTATGGGCGTGGTTCCCTCGTCATCTTTTTGATAGGTGGCGAAACGTGTTGGCGCGGTCGTCATGTTCCGCGAGGATCTGCCGGAGAACATCGTCAAGCGAAACGCCTGCGCAATCCTGAGGATCAACGACCACCGTTCGCAGCGTGGCAGAAAGGGCCTTTCAGCGCTGGCAATCATGTCGCCCTCCTGCTTGCGGCCGTAAGAGCATCACGGTTCCGCAAGCGGACCGCCAAACCAACGGAACGCCGTCAAATCTTCGATGCCTGGCGACGAGGAGAACTCGACATGCATTTGATACAGGTATTTATTCCGGCAGCGCCGCAAGCGGCGATCGACGTAGAAGACGTCATCGCGACAGTTCAGCGCGAGATGACGGAACGGCATGGCGGGGCGACGACATATCTCAACCCGCCGGCAAAAGGGCTTTGGTCCAACGGCGAGGGCGCGGAAGAGGATGACGTCATCGTAATTGAAGTCAAGGTGGACACTCTTGATAAGGCCTGGTGGCACCAATATCGTCGCAACCTCGAACCGCTGCTCAGACAGGATGAATTGCTGGTGCGGGCGCTTCCAGTCGAGATGCTCTGACAGCCTGGAGCCCCCATGAACACGCACTCCCGCAACCTCGAGGTCTACCGCAAACGGGGCGAGTTCGCAGGTTGGCCCGCGAACTATGGTCTGTGGTCATGGGGTGACGAAGTGGTCGCCGTTTTCGCGCGCGGCAAACTCGGCGCGCAAGGGGCGCTTCACGAACTAAACCGTGATTACCCGTTCGTGCCTTGGCAGACACGCAGCCTGGACGGCGGCTTGACCTGGATGAGCGAGCCGTTTTCCGGCCATGTGCCAGGTGGGCTGTCACTTTCGGCCGATGAACACTTGAACGCCGATCTCAAGGTTCGTTCCCGTCTGTCAGCCAATGACGACCTCTGCCCCCTGGATGATCCCATAGATTTCCTCGACCCTGAGACGGTCATTCTGTGCGCCAGAACCGATGTGTGCGGCGATGCTATGAGCTGGTTCTATGTCAGCCGGGATCGGGCACTGACGTGGCAAGGTCCATATCCTTTCACTGGTCTGGACATACCGATCTGTGCGCGCACCGATATCGTTCCTCTTGGCCGGGACGATGCGCTCTTCATGCTGAGCACCTCCAAAGAGGATGGTGCGGAAGGCAGGGTGTTTTGCGCACGCACGGCGGACGGCGGACGCACCTTCGTCCATCAAGGCTTTGTCGGTCCAGAACCCGACGGGTATTCGATCATGCCGGCATCGACGACACTGTCGAGTGGGACCATTTTGACGCTGACGCGCCGCATGGGGACAGGCGGCGACAAGGGTTGGATAGAAGCCTTCACCTCCGACGACCAAGGGAGGACTTGGACGCCGAAAGGCTGCATCGTCGATGACACCGGCAGCAATGGCAATCCGCCCGCTCTCGGGCGGATCGACGGTATGCTTCTGCTCGTCTATGGTTACCGTGATCCGCCATTTGGCATCAGGATGCGCGTGAGCTCCGACGACGGTAGAACATGGAGCGCCGAGAAGACCATTCGGAGCGACGGCGGCACGGCTGATCTCGGTTATCCTCGCGTCGTGAAGCGCGATCAAGCGTCCATACTGGCCGTCTACTACTTCAACGACGGTGAAGGGGAGGAGCGCTACATCGCGGCCTCCATCGTCACGCCGATCAGAAATTAAGAACGGGAAATGGCGAAGACCTCAGCGGAATAGAGGTCCGAGGACCGCTCTTCTTCATTTCAGTCGCAGCCATTACGAGTTCTGAGCCACGGAGGAACGTCTGACAGCGCTTACAGGGAACAAAGCGGGCCACCCATAGTTCGGAGATGCGGCAATCGCCGGCACCAAATGGGAGGTTAGACATGCAAAACGATTTCACAGACCAGGTAGGCAGAGACGCGTCCGCGCAGACACCGTCCTCATCCCCAGGTTCCGGTTCTTCGCCGGGAACGCGCACGTCCATTTCCGATCTGGAAGCGAAGGTGAGCGCGGATGTTTCCGCCGCCAAGGAAACGATCAGGGAAGGCGCCGACACCGCCGTCGAGAAAGCCAAGGAAGTCATTTCCGAACGCACCAACTTTGCCGCTCGCCAGGTCGGCGGTGTTGCAACGGCGCTCGAGAAGGCTGGCGCCGAAATGGAAAGCTCCGGTCAGGCAGAAGTCGGACGATACGCCAGGCAAATCGGGCGGAGCGTGCAGACTGTCGCTCGGCGGATGGAAGGCAAGGACATCGGCGAGATCGCCACCATGACCGAGGATTTCGGGCGCAAACAACCGCTCGCCTTTCTCGGCATGGCCGCACTTGCAGGCCTGGCCGCAAGCCGCTTCCTGACAGCGTCCGCGAAAAGGCAAACAACTGCCGCGCCGCGCGAACCATCGATTGGCCGCCGCCCCGGCACCGCAACGACCGGAGGCGAGAACAATGGCTAAATCTTCAGAGAACATACCTCTTTCCGAACTCGTCAGTGGCCTCGTTGGTGATGTCACGGGCCTGCTCCGCAAGGAAATCGATCTTGCCAAGACGGAGGCTTCGGAAAAACTTTCGCAGGCGCTCAGCGGCGTGGAGATTCTCCTGTTCGGATTGGTCCTGGCAATCGGGGCGGTCGGCGTCCTGCTGAGTGCCCTTGTCGGCGGTCTCGCCGCCTTCCTCTTGACACAGGGATTTACCGAAACCACTGCCAGCGCGCTCGCCTCGCTGATCGTCGGCATCATCATTGCCGGCATCGCGTGGGCAATGGTCTCCCGGGGGCTCGCCGCACTTCGCGGCAACAACATGACACTGGATCGAACTGCGACCTCGCTTCGCCGCGACGTTGATGTTGTGAAGGACAAAATCTGATGGAAAACCAAATGGAGAAAACATCCGCCGACCTTCAGCGGGAGATAGACCAGGACCGCCGCCGGATTGGCGATCGGATTGACGCAATCCAGGAACGGATGTCACCAGGCCAGCTCATCGATGAGGTCATTGCATACGCAAAGGGAAGCGGCGGCGGCGAGTTCGTCAGCAACCTTGGCCACGCCCTCAAGGAGAACCCTCTACCAGTCGCGCTGATGGGCGTAAGCCTTGCCTGGCTCATGGCAAAAGGCAGTCCACCCTCAGGCGACCCAACGACTTGGCGGGACGAACCTGAATATCCTCTCTATCCGGCCAGTGGTCAGGTCCGCAGGATTGGACCTCCGGAAATCGAAAACGGAGCGCGTTACAGCCATTTTGCGGATGAATCCGGCAGGAGGTTGAAAGCATTGACCGACGAAACAGGGCGCCGTGCTGGTCATTTCATCGACGAGGCAGGTAAGACTTATCGCGGTTTCGCCGATGATAGCGGAAACCAGATCGATCGGATCATCGACGAGACCGGCGCAATGTTCGACGCCGCAACCGGCTGGGCGGCGGAGAAATGGGAGCAGGCGAAAAATGCCGTGAGCGACCTCAGTACGCGTGCGTCTGGCGCTGCCAGTTCGCTATCCAGCCGATCCTCTTCGGCAGCGACGAGTCTTCAGGAGCAACCGAGCGAGCTCAACCAGGCAATCCTCACCCATTTCCGCGACCAGCCGCTGGTCGGCGGTGCTCTGGCTTTCGCTGTCGGTGCAGCGATCGGCGCGGCGCTGCCGCACACTGACACCGAAGATTACTTGGTCGGCGAAGCCGCAGATAGCACGAAAGACACCCTCAGCCATCAGGCGGAGGACGTTCTCGAGCAGAGTAAAGAGGTAGCGTCAGAAGTCTACCACAGGACCGTGGAAGTTGCCTCCGATGTCCATGATGCCGTCAAGGAACGCGTGGTGGATAAAGCCGAAACATACATAAATCGCAAGGACAACCTCGGCGGAACCGATGGCCGGTAAGCGATTTAAGCCGGTCTGTTCCAGAATCTCGGTCGAAAGAGGCGCCGTCTTCCCTGACCCGCCTCCTCGTCCCGAACTCCAGCACGGCGCTACCGGCCTGACGCATTGCGCCTTTCTGCATCAGGTATGGGGAACCGGCGCGACGATCTTCATCACGCGCGTGGGAGCGACATCAGGAACAGACCGAACCCGTTCATCTTTGTAGAGCAGCCGCAAAAGGCAAGCCTCGCCGCCCGTCGCTAGCTCAAGGGTGAGAGCAAGGGCTTGCTCCCTTGCCGGAGAATGGTGTTCATAAAAAGGAAGGAGAGGTGATAGGTTTGCGCAAGTCGTGGAGGATTTTCACAGTTGGGTCCCGCATCAGCGCGCGGTATGAGGATCTGGAAAGCCTGGTGGGCGGCCTGATCGCATTTTCTGACCGCGCCGCGCGGCGCGCGATGGACCCAGTCGTAGCAGCGGCATGTCTTGCGTTCGGCTTCGTCTACATTCACCCTTACGTGTAACCGCCGCCTGGATCGCTGGCTTATCCGCCATGCGCTTGCCGCCGCATCCAACAGTCCTCTCGAGGTTAGGCCGGGAATTCTAAGGACGAGAACGTCAACTTGTTCCGCTGCGAGTGCCCCTTAAAAGCCTGGCCAAAAAATACTTTCGCAAGCTATTCACGTTTCGGCCCACGAAGGCCGACAGCCGTGTTGATGATCGTCGGCGCCCTAGGCTCCAAACCCAATCAAGCCATTGATCAAAATGGATCGCTGTGATTCATTGTGATGACAATGGGAGTTTTGATGATGGCAGGAGAGTTCTGGCTTGATGATCAGCAGTGGGCGGTGATTGCGC